>CAZRJC010000003.1:0-177480 GCA_964600385.1 uncultured Muribaculaceae bacterium | reverse complement strand
CTATCCATATTCTGCCAAATCCAACGGCAATGCGTCGGTCAACCCCCTTATGGTCGAGGCATGGTATGAGGATCCTGATTATGGCCCGACGGACAAGCGCCTCTATGGCTCGCTTATGGCTACCCGTAATGCCAATGAGGTTTATGATTGGTACGCAGACGGTTATGTAGAGCTGCCAAACTTCAAGGGAGACAACAACAAGGAAGTTGAGAGAACTCTCTTCTATCCAAAAAAATACATTGCAACGGCTTGCTATACCGACGATACAAAGTCAAGCTTGTATAATAACTTTTTCCATGCTATTTACAGCTCAGTCAGTGACAACAACAGCGGACTTATGAACGATGCCATCTATATCCGCTATGCAGACGTACTTCTTATGCTGGATGAACTGAAGGGAACCGTCACTGGTATGAATCGACTGCGCGCACGTGCCGGACTGGAGCCTTACGGTTCATACACATTCGAAAAACTCCAGAAAGAGCGCCGTTATGAGCTAGCGTTCGAGGGGGTGCGTTTTGATGACCTTCGACGCTGGTATCCTGAAACGGCCGGTGAGATTATCCAGAAGAACCAGGACGGCGGATATGTTGAATTCAAGGGAAATGTCGTTCCTGACGGATACAGGGAGATGCCGGGCAGAACATTCTCACAGAGATATGCGCAGACACACGGTTTCTGGATGATTCCTTTGAGGCAGATCAGTCTTCAGGAGGGCATGCTCACGCAACACTCTGGATATGAGGATGGAGGAAATTGGCTCTTCTCCAGCGGAGAACTCCCTTACTACGACGTCATCAAAAAGTAAGATAAGTTTTTATCTCAAGGAGTGCCTGCATTTATGGGCACTCCTTTTGTCCTTTTCGGCAAAAAAGAAGGTGACTTTTTGTCAACTTGACTTTTTAGTCACCCTCTTTAAAATCGGGATTATGAATTATTTCCCAAGTTCCTAAAAATTCAAGGAATATCTGTTTCTCAACCAGTTCTTGATAATATCTGCTGCACGGCTCTCATTTTCTTTAGCATTAGCCAAATCGGTAAGTGAGGTTTATTGGACATTAATCTTTGCCATAATAATTAATGATTTGCAATTAACTCTGGCGTACATGGTCATCAGGAACTCATAGGTATCGCCAAAGGCATCGAGGATCTTAACCAGCAGCTTGTTTCTGTCGATAACCGAGTTGCCGAGCCTTCAATGTTCCTGAATGCCATTCTATGGGCCAGGGATACCAACAAAGACGTTTACGCCGCCAATTATGCCATCGGCAAACGCTTTAAAGCCCTGGTTTACTATTCCACAAACGCCGAGGAAGCCCACGTGCAGTTTGCCCGACAGGGTGTTGAATTCTTTCAGCAGCTAAACTACGGAGATGGTTTCTCGCTGGAAACAACCACGGATTTTTCTCTTTATGCAGATAATCTGCGACAGTTTGACGTTATTGTGATGCTTAACGGTTACCCCAACGAGCCTTCTGAACGCACTACCTTTGAGCAATATATGGAAAACGGAGGTGGATGGGTAGGTTTCTACTCGGCAGCCAATAAAACTTGTCATTCACAACCCCGACCATCCGGTTACCAAAAACCTTCCCGCCATTTTCATAGTGCCAGAAAGCGAATGGTACCAATGGACTCCCAGCCCCCGCCAAAACCCAAACGTAGAAGTGCTGTTGTCAATCAGCCCCGATAATTACCCCTTTGGCATCAAAGACGTAGTGAAATTTGGAGATTTTCCCGTTGTATGGACCAACAAGGCCTATCGCATGATTTACCTGAACATGGGCCATGGAGATACAGAATTCACCGATGCAACCCAGAAGCTTTTGTTCGTCAATGCATTCCGCTGGGTGGTAAGCCAAAGTAAAAAAGGCGACCCTTTTAAAAAGTAACTGGAATCAAACTCAAAGTGCCCGAAATCAAAGGCAATAGGGACAAAAAAACAAAAGCAAAGGAAAATTGACTTATATTTATATCAATTGTAAGGTCCATTACTCTTTTTCTGCTGAGTTCTTCTAACTCGCTTGACCCCTAATGTTTCCTTACTTCCTTTGCTCCGAATCGAAATTAATGAACAAGAATCAAGTTCGTAGTTATGATATAGGTGGGGAAGATTGGTAAACAATTAAAAACAAGAAGTCATGAAAAAGATAGTATTATTCATTGCTTTGATTTTTCCAGTTTTATTGACCGGCTGCATCCATGATTGTATTACAGATCCGCCGACCGAAGGTACCACTATCACCATTACAGCCGACCTGCCAGGAGGAAGCGCAAACTCCTCGGGCAATGACGCGGATATGCCCGATACCCGAGTGGCTTTAGAACAGAATAATCTGGATGTTGACCTTAACTGGGAAGAGGGGGACCAGTTGGATCTTTGCATAGTATATGGAGAAGCCAAACTAAAACTAAAACAAACGGTAGCCGTTACGCCAGATCCGGGGAACAACAAAAAAGCCACTTTCTCTCTTACCCTGCCTGGGGGTGATTATACTACTTTTGATCTGTACGGGGTCTATGGGGGAGAAGGTTTGGATGCTGCCGATCCAACGAAGGCCAAATTGACCACGGCAGCCAATTCGACCTCCAGCAGCCTGGAAGTGCTTCATAAGAATAAAGCGATAATGCTCAAATTTGCCAAAACCGGCATTAGCAAAGCCTCACCAAACCTGGTAGTGGATTTTGAGCATATGGGGTCACTTTTCCGGATTCTGCTCAAAAACACAGGGTCAGTCACCTGGAACAATATTACTTCGGCTAGGCTTACCGCAACAACAAACATTCCAGCTTATCCCAATGGAGGGTCGGCAATATACGATCTTGTTAATGGTACTTTTTCCGGATCTCAGGGTACCTCGCTTTCATTTTCACCCATTTCTTCGTCCAATATAGTTTCCGGAGGCATACTGGCATTGTGGGCATGGTTCCCGGTAGTGAAAGGAGAGGGAGAGGGGGCTGACTGGCCGGCACTTAACATTAAGGTAACAGTGGATGGCTCTGACAAAACTACCTTAACAGCCAAAACGGGCAGAAAGGCTACCACCGGCAAGGCGTATCACCTGTATGCCATCCTTAATGGCACAATATTGGTATTTGCCAACAGCGGATCCATGACAGTTGCCGACGGCAAGCTGGCAGACACCCGCGACGGGAACCTCTACAACACGGTAGCAATTGGCCCCGATGGTAGCAAACAGACCTGGATGAAAGAAAATCTGGCGTACCTGCCCAGCGTGAATGGAAAGGCAACAGGCTCTGAAGATCCCGGCTATGAAACAGGAGCCTTCTATTATGTTTACGGCTACGATGGTACAGATGTCAACACAGCCAAAGGCAATCTCAACTACCAAACCTATGGTGTACTGTACAACTGGTATGCAGCCGTAGCAGGAGAATTATGCGGCGAGGATGATCCCATTGGTGTACAGGGCATCTGCCCTAACGGTTGGCACCTGCCCAGTGATAAGGAGTGGAAGCAATTAGAGACGTATTTGGAAATGCCAGAAGATCAATTGGATATAACTGGGAATCGCGGTACAAATGAAGGCGATCAATTGAAAGAAACCGGAACGTCTCATTGGCATTCTTCCTACGAAGGAGTGACGAATTCAACCGGTTTTACAGCTCTTCCGGGAGGCTCACGTAACAGCGATGACACCTTCAACTTCATTAGGTACCTCGGTTACTGGTGGACTGCTTCAGATAATTATTTTGATTCCTGGTACAGGTTCCTTTTTTACAGTGCTGGTTACGTGGGTAGGACCACCTCCTACAAAGAATATGGCTATTCTGTCCGTTGTGTAAAGGACGCTTAATTTTATACTGTTTTTTTCAGCAGCACCCCCACCGGCAATGTCCCGGAATCTGGTGAAGAAAGTTCCTGGACTAGTCATCATCCACATCCCTATTGGGTAAGGTACCTCGATTATCTGCAACAAAAAGAAGAGCTCTCTCTGAAAGCTCTTTTTTAATGTGCTGTAATAGAGCGAGATACATATAGGTACAAAGTGTCAAAAAATGATTACATTTATACTATTATTGCATTTACCTAAACACGGTAATTCCCTGACCCATTTCGTTCTTTGTCATGCTCCAAACGCTCTTATGTACTGAATGTTATTTCAATTCATTATTAAATTATTATGTTATGAAAACTAAAGAGCAAGAGACACGAGAAAAAGAAGTTATACCTTATGTCCCTCCCGACTTTCAAGTGGAGGACCTGGTTATTGTACAAAACCTGCTGGAATCCGGCAGTAGCGGAGTGGGAGATTTTGGAGGCTCAGAATGGTAAAACCTTTAAAATCCAAAAGTCATGAAAAAGCATAATTTATTCATTGCATTGATTTTTCCGGTTTTACTTACCGGATGTATCCATGATTGGTTCACCGATCCGCCAACAAGCGGTACTATCACCATTACGGCTGGTCTTCCCGATGAAAGCTCCAGCGCCCCGGGCAATGGCACAGACATGCCTGGCACCCGAGTTGTTTTAGCAGCAGGTCAAGATGAAGATCGTCTGGATGTCAATCTAACCTGGAAGAACGGAGATAAAATATATTTAATATTAGTGCAAAGCACAATCAAGAGTAAGCAGACGGTCACCCTGGGAGATGAAGGCACATCCATTTCAGAAGACGGAAAAAGGGCAACGTTCCCTGTCAGTTTAGCTCTAATTGGAGACGGTAACTTCGACCTGTACGGAGTGCATGGTGGTGGTGGATTCGATAATGAACTCCTCAATGATGGTCTGTTAAAGCTCCCCACAGCTGCCCAATCCGTGGGTTCTTCCCTGGCAGCATTACAAGGCAACAATGCGGTAATGCTCCGATTTGAGCAAAAGAATATTCCAAAAAACGATCCATCGTTATCTATTACTTTCGAGCACCTGGGTTCACTCTTCAGGATAGTGCTTAATAATATGGGTGGCACCACTATATCAGGAATCACCAAGGCGGAACTGACAGCAAGCGCTGCCATACAGGCCTATCAGAATGCAGGTTCGGCCACTTACAATCCTCTCAATCCTCTGGCTAGTGCTTTATCAGGCACAAACACATCAGGCACCTCATTGCCTTTTACTATCACCTCGGCGGACTTAACGGCGGGCAGTTCCATGGAATTCTGGGGCTGGTTCATTCCCTCGCAAACAGAGGGGGATAACTGGCCGGCCTTAAGTCTCAAAATAACGTATGGAGGTGGAACTTACACCACGACCACGGCGAAACCTGCACGAGCTGCCATAACGGACAAGGGCAAGGCCTATCATTTCTATGCCATGTACCCGGGCGACGGGAACAATTTACTCTACACCGGGAGGCTGTATGACTCCCGCGACGGTAATATCTATCAAACGATAAAGATTGGAGACCAGACCTGGATGGCCGAGAACCTGAAGTACCTGCTCCCTGATAAAATTCACGCTGGAGATAATGGGTCTACTACTGAAGCAAGGTATTATGTCTATGATTATACTCCTGGAGATGTAGCCGGAGCCAAAGGCACTGCAAACTACATAATCTACGGCGTGTTATACAACTTTACGGCAGCGACTAGTGCTTGCCCAGCCGGGTGGCATCTTCCCAGTGATGCCGAGTGGACACAATTTACAGATTACCTTGCCAATAACGGGTATAATTACGATGGAACTTCAGGAGGCGGAGTATGGAAAATTGCCAAATCCATGGCTACAAATAGTGGATGGACTTCCTCTATTAAAACTGGAGCAGTAGGGAATTCCGACTTTCCAACACAAAGAAACAAGTCAGGTTTCACAGGTCTTCCGGGTGGCTACCGTGTCAGCAGTGGCGGATTCGGTATCATTGGTGGCTACGGATCCTGGTGGAGTTCAACAGAGGACTATGCAGGTAGCGCTTGGCGCCGGTACCTTTTCTACGATGACAACTACGTCTACAGAAGCCTCGACACCAAGGATTACGGCTTTTCTGTTCGTTGTGTAAAGGACGCTTGATTTTATAGCCCACGAGTTTTTCCACTACTGTTTCCCGTTTCCTGGTTCGTTCTCCGGTAGGGAAGAGCCTCGGGACGGGAAGCAGTGCCTTTTGACCATACTTGGTAGAATTGATGTATATTCGATTCAAAAAACTAAAATCAAATATCATCGTATGACAACCAAAACAAGCAAGAAGTTGCTGGTCACTTTATTAGCTATTATTTTCTGTTCATCAATAAGCATTGCACAACAAACCATACAACTGAGTGGCAATAGCCAGGGCAAGCATTTTGACGGCATAGGAGCAGTTAATGGCGGCGGAGCAACATCGGTCTTACTGAAAGATTATCCTGAGCAGCAACGAGGCGAAATCATGGATTTGGTCTATAAACCCATGTTTGGGGCTTCAGTCAGTGCATTGTTCGTGGAGATTCCGGGCGACGGCAACTCTACTCAGGGCTCCATGCCGAGCCATAGTCATTTTCGTGGTGATTTCAATTTCCAGCGAGGTTATACATGGTGGATAATGAAAGAAGCCAGGAAACGTAATCCACAGTTGTCACTCGACGGAACAGCCTGGAGCGCCCCGGCATGGGTCGGGAATTACTGGTCGCAGGATATGGCAGACTATTATATCTCCTGGTTGACAGGCCTGCGCCAGGTGCATGGATTGGAATTTGATGCTATCGGATGTCACAACGAGAAGGGTACCAGCTATGAATTTGCCAAAATGCTTAAAAAGGGGTTGAATGAAAATGGCTTCCGGCATGTAAAACTCCACGGTTTCGATAACTGGGGCGAATCGAAAATGGACTTCCTGAAGGACATGCAGAACGATAAGGAATTGCAGGAAGCTCTTGATATTGTCAGTGCTCATACTTTCAGCGAGATTCAGTTGACGAAGGAACAGCGTGAATTGGCCGAATCGATGGGAAAACCCATCTGGAATTCAGAGGATCATATCTACCGCAAAGGTTTTGATGTCCTGATTTCTATTGTGAAGGCTTTCAACGATAACTACATCATCAGCGGCGCCACGAAGGTTATCAATTGGTACGATATTGCAGGAGTCTATCCTCTGGAACCTTATAGTTGCGATCCTGCCATGCTGCTGGCACATGAACCCTGGAGCGGCCACTACCAGGTGCGCAAGGCTCTTTGGGGCTATGCTCACTATGGGCAGTTCACCCAATTGGGCTGGCAATATGTCGATGACGGTTGTGTCAATCTCAAAGATGGCGGTACGATGGCCACGCTCAGGAATCCAAAGACGGGCGACTATAGCATTATCTTCGAGACAAAGGATGCCGGGAAATCACAGACCGTGAAGGTAAAGATTGCAGACGGCTTGTCAAACAACAAGCTCTGTGTATGGTACAGCAATGAAAAAGAGCAATTCGTCCGTAAAAAAGACATAACGCCCAGAAATGGAAGTTATAGCATTACACTCGAACCCAATACGGTCTATTCTATCTCCACGACCACCGGCCAGCAGAAAGGTTCGTTTGCAAACATCCCGCAGTCAAAGCCTTTCCCTATTCCATACGAAGACAACTTCGACGGCTATATGCCTCCGGAACAGTGGGGCTACCTGCCACATTATACCGCAGACCTGATCGGCTGCTTCGAACTCACGGAACGTCCCGACCACAAGGGGCAGTGTATCCGTCAAACGGTGGGTGAGCACACGCTTAGCTGGGCACCTGAATGGCATCACTATACCATTCTTGGCGATGCGGCCTGGACAGACTATGAAATCAGTGCCGATGTTTATTTGAATCCGCAGGACGAGGCAGCCGTGATGGGACGTTTATGCGATGTCGGATCGGGTTATGGCATTTGGGCAAAGGGCTACTACCTGAAACTGGATGACAAAGGCAATTGTTCGCTGGTCATCACCCGGGGGAAGCCCGACCAGAAAGAGCTCATTGGCGATGCGGAGCAACAAGCCGCGATCCTTGCCCGTACCGATATAGAAGTCGGAGGTGAATACGTATTGGCCGGCGCCAGGATTGAAGGCATCGGCGCTTGCCAGTGGCATTCGTTGAAACTGCGTTTCCTCGGCGACGAGCTGACCGGTTTTGTCGATGGCAGGGAGGTGGTGAAGGCTACCTCGTCCCGATACCCCAGTGGCATGGCCGGACTAATGGCTCCGCTGCAAAAGCATCGTGTTTGCACTCCCTATTTTGACAATCTGAAGATTCAGCCCGTTATAAGACCAATGTATCCCTAACTATTCCAGAAAACGGGAGGCAGTTATAAGGATTAATTTTCTTCGTAATAATAGGAGTAATCGACTCCTTTCATGAACACTTCGTGGCTGTTTATTTCATTGGTCAGCGCATTTCTAAGCAGGTTTTTTATTGTTGTGCTGTCGGTAGTGCTTTTGACCATGGCGCTCAGGTAGTCGTTTTTGCCTATTTTACTCCAATCCACGCATTTTTTCAGCCGTTTTTTCAATATCAGATCCAGCCAGATGCGGTTGCTTCGTCCATTACCTTCCATGAATGGATGGGCAATGTTCATTTCCACATATTTCTCGACAATCTCATCGAATGTATTCTCGGGCATTTGCTCAATCTGCCGTAAGGTGTTGTCCAGATGCTGCACCATGGCAAACTTGAATCCGCCTTTAGAGATGTTTTTCTGCCTTATCTGTCCGGCGAAATCGTACAGCCCGCCAAACAGATACGCGTGAATCTGCTGCAATCCTTTTACTGACCCTACTTCCATACTGTCAATCAAAGAGCTTTCAAACAAGGCGTATGCCTTTTGCTTGCTTTTGCCGTCAATCGTTTCATCGCTGTAGGTGAACCAATCTATGAAACGGCTTGCCTGTTTACTGGGGAACTGCCTGGCCAGGGCAAGGATGCCATTGTAGTCCAGCATGTCTGTCAAGCGCATTTTACCATCGGGCGCAAGAATTTTCAACTGGTTAGTGGCGCTAACCAGTTCGCTGTTTTGCTTTTTGAGCTTTGTTTTCAGGTATTTCCAATAGTTGCGTGTCTTTTTGTAGTCGTCCTGATTGGTAAGTACAGCTACAATATCAAGAACAGAAAACCACCACAGGGCATTTTCCTGGTCCCAGACGGCCCGCACTTCACGGTCGTTAAAGAAACGAATGGAAATCTTACTCATAATTCATTTTTGCCTCCTTCCTTGCCAATCTTTTTCTGTAAGGATTTAATGTTCTTCAGGTAGTCTTTTTCTACAGGAGAAAGCGTGTTGACCTGGTATTTTTTAAATTCGGCTTTGGCTTTTTCAATGGCTTGCTGGTGGCTTACGCTCCCTGCACCAGACAATACTTTTTCGCCGGTGGCCGAAAGTATGTTGTCTAACTGTTTTATGTAATCGCTCATATACATGGGCTTGCGTTTCATGGCCTGTACCTCGGCAAAATCGAAATATCCCGATACCAAATTGTTGAGAATTTTCAATTCCTCGGCATTCAGATAATTCTTGGCCACAGTAATGTCTCTTGAAGAAGGTTGTTCGCCCGGAAAAACAGTCAGCCCCATAAACGGCTTGTCGCTATCGGCACGCTGGTAAATCACTTCGGCTGCGGTATGCCCGTGAGCGGCATAATGCAGTTTGTTTTGTACCATTTTGAAGAACTCCGCCGATTCGGGTGTGTTGGGGTCATAATCTACGCTGGTGGCATATAAATCGAGTACCTGACGATATAAAACCTTTTCGGACGAACGAATGTCACGAATCCGGTTGAGCAACTCGTACCAGTAACCGCCACCGCCCATTTGTTTCAGGCGTTCGTCGTCTATCGTAAAGCCTTTAACTATGTATTCTTTCAAGCGTTCGGTAGCCCAGATACGGAACTTGGTTGCAATATGCGATTTGATACGGTAACCCAACGAGATAGTCATATCCAGGTTATAGAAGTTTGTCCAGTTTTCCTGTGTTTTTCCTTCTATTGCACCGTGCTTAGTGGTAGTTCGGAATTTCCGAACAACCAGTTCTTCTCTTAATTCGCCTTCTTCAAAAATGTGTTTAATATGCTCACTTATATTTGATTTGCTCGATTGGTACAATGCAACGAGCTGAGCTTGTGTAAGCCATATATTTTCGTTTTCGAGACGAACTTCAATTTTGGTACTGCCTTCTTCCGACTGGTAAATTAAAAACTCACCTTTTTGTTCTTCTTTCATCGCGTACCTCCTTCCAGATCGGCCACAATTTCATCATTGTAAGCACGGAGCTCTTTCTGGTGCAGGACAATCCCGGCAATCCGGGCGTTGAGCGCCTGGATATTCATTTCCTGCGGGGTGAAGAACTCGCCTCCGGACTTGCCGGCACTGCTGGCGTACATGGTCATCAGAAACTCATAGGCATCGCCAAAGGCATCGATGGTGTTGTCCTTGAAGTCCCACCCGTCTACACTGCCTCTCAGATCATTGGCTATTTGCCATATGGTACGGTGCAACTCATCGCGTTCCTGTTCTTTTGCCATCGTTATCAGTAAGTTTTAGGTTGTCAATAGAAATTAGGTTGTCAATAGAAAGTCGGGCCCGTTTGACCCATGTAAATTTACAAATTAATCAGGACAAAAGTAGCCCCCGGTTTGATATTGGTTTATTGGTTTATTCATTGCTTGTTTCCAGCCTCTTTGAGAAGCTGCCCGGTAGTTTGTATGGAAGCAAAGCCCGTCCAACTTCTCAAAGAGGCAAGAAATGGCTTAACAGCCAAAAATTCAGGCATTCGATACCAGGACAATGAATATGTCCGGAACGGCACGTGTAGCATCTTTCTGTTTGCCGAACCCCTCGAGGGATGGCGTTTCGCCGACGTTAGAGAACGGAGAACCAGAATTGACTGGGCGCAGATGATCAAGTGGCTTCTTGACGAGCAGTATCCCGATGCAGAACAAGTTGTCATTGTATGTGACAATCTGAACACTCATAATATCGCCTCCTTATATGAAGCTTTCGAACCCGCAGAGGCTCTCAGGCTTGCCAAACGAATCGAGATGCACCATACTCCAAAGCATGGAAGTTGCCTGGATATTGCAGAAATTGAGCTGTCCGCACTCGGAAACCAATGCTTATCGAAACGCCGTATAGGTGATATTGACAAGTTGAAGAAAGAACTCAACGCATGGAATACAGAGCGAAATACCAAGCAGAAAGGGGTCTGCAGGCAATTCACCACAGACGATGCCCGCATAAAACTTAAACATCTATATCCCATATTGAACTTTTAAATGTTACAGCGTACTAGCTGAGCTACCCGGCAGTATTATAATCAAATAAGAGTTACTTGAAAATATTCCCTAACTTTACCTAAACATATTAATTGAGAAATCATGAAATACAGAGTTTTGGGACAATCATCAGAAAAAGTATCGGCCATCGGGCTGGGCTGCATGGGCATGTCTCATGCATACGGAGAGAGAAACGATGAGGAGAGTATTGCTACACTGCACCGGGCGCTGGATTTAGGGATTAATTTTTGGGATACCGCAGACTTTTATGCAGGAGGGGAAAATGAAAAACTGATATCCAGGGTGCTGAGGCCTAACAGGAAAAAAATATTCATTGCCACCAAATTCGGATTTAAATTCACACCCGGCAATTATTTCAACAGCCAGGTGGATTGTTCCCCTAAATACATGAAACAGGCGGTGGAGCTGAGCCTGAGCCGGCTGGGAATTGAATGCATAGACCTGTATTATGCACACCGAATAGACCCTAATGTCCCGGTTGAGGAGATGGTAGGGGCCATGGCAGATTTGGTGAAGGAAGGAAAGGTAAGGTATCTGGGAATTTCCGAGGCTTCTGTCGCTTCCATAGAAAAGGCGAATTCCGTTCATCCCATTGCCGCGCTGCAAAGTGAGTATTCGCTGCTTACCAGGGACGTGGAAAAAGAGATATTGCCCACAGTCAGAAAATACAAAATGTCTCTGATTCCATTCTCACCCCTGGGACGCGGCATGTTTACAGAAAACTTTGATATCAGTCAGATGAAGCCCCATGATGCCCGGTTGAAACTGCCCCGGTTCCAGGGCGAATACCTCGAAAATAATAAAATGCTGGTTAAGGAATTAACCCATCTGGCTAATAATAAGGGCGTGAACGTCACTCAACTTGCCATGGCCTGGTTACTGGCCCAGGGTAATGATGTCATTCCCATTCCGGGGACCAAAAGAAGAAGATATCTGGATCTTAATGCCGAGAGCGTAGAGGTGCACCTGACCAAAGAGGATATTCAGGAAATCGAGGCCGTTGTGGCAAAATATCCGAATATCGGTGAAAGGTACGATAAGGCCGCTTTGCAACTGACTAACCGCTAAAATCTATTGTTAGTTAGAACTAACTAACTATATTTGCACAGTAAAATCCGTGCAAATCATGAATCATCTTTTAAAAGATAGTATCGCTAAGTTTTCGAGGCTCATCTCAAATGCCGAAGAAAAAGCCAAGAGCTACAGTGAAGCTCAGGACCTGACCGCTACGCAGATTAATTATCTGGAAACGATTCATGAAATTGAAAATCCAAACATAACCGAACTGGCCAATGCGCTGGGGCTAAAAAAACCGTCAGTCACGGTTGTAATAGACCGGCTCATCCAAAAAGGATGCGTGTACAAAACGCATTCAGACGAAGACAGGCGCAGCTCGCATCTCCATTTGACAGAAATCGGGAAACAAATCAATCAGCGACATGAACTTGCTCACGATTACCTGGTGAATTATATCTCAAATAAACTGGATGATCAGGAGTCAGCCCGGCTCAATGAATTGTTGAATAAAATCATTAGCTAGACTGGTTTATGAAATCATTTGACATTTCTCAATATAAAGGCCTGTCAGATCAGGAAGTGACCAGCCGGAGGCAAAGGGACGGGTATAACGAGTTGCAGGGAAAGAAAACGCGAGGTTTTTGGGCCATCATTCTGGGCGTGATAAAAGAGCCCATGTTTCTGCTGCTGGTTGCCTGCGGAACGCTCTACATGGTATTGGGCGATAAGGAAGAAGGCATCATGCTGCTGGGTTTTGTGTTCGTTATCATGGGCATAGAATTTTACCAGGAGCGCAAGAGCGAAAAAGCGCTCGATGCCCTCAAGGATCTGGCAAGTCCGCGGGCCATCGTGATACGTAACGGAGAAGAAGTGAGAATTGCGGGACGGGAAGTGGTATGCGATGATATTCTGGTACTGCAGGAAGGGGACCGCGTTCCGGCCGATGCAGTAGTTTTGTCGGGTGTGAACCTTCTCGTTGATGAATCGCTGCTTACCGGAGAATCGGTGCCTGTCCGCAAACAGGACTGGAATGGCGAGGCCGGGGACATTCAACCGGGAGGCGAAGATCAGCCTTTTGTTTATTCGGGATCGATGGTCGTTCAGGGTCACGGCATTGCAAAGGTCACGCATATTGGCATGAATACCCGGATTGGCAAGATAGGGAAGGCCCTGGAAGACGTGGAAGAGACGCCAACCAAATTAAAAAGCGAGATAGGCAAAATGGTAAAGAATCTTACGATTGTAAGTTCTGTACTGTGTGTCGTGGTAGTTGTGGTATACTTCCTTACACGCGAAAATCTGCTGGAAGGGTTCCTGGCCGGCATCACGCTGGCCATGGCCATGCTGCCCGAGGAGTTTCCGGTGGTTCTTACCATATTCATGGCCGTGGGAGCCTGGCGCATTTCCAAGAAAAACGTACTGACCCGCAGGCCCGATGCCATTGAAACCCTCGGCTCGACAACTGTCCTGTGTACCGATAAGACAGGCACGCTTACCGAGAATAAGATGAGTGTTGCCAAACTGTATAACAAGGAAGATTTCTGGATCTCGAAGGATTCTGTAGAATTTCCGGAGGAATATCACGATATCATTGAATACGGAATTTTATCCAGTCAGGTTAATCCGTTCGACCCCATGGAAAAAGCCATCAACCGGATTGGCGACTCTTTCCTTCAGGGAACCGTGCACCTTCATGCCGATTGGGAAATGGTCCGGGAGTATTCCCTGTCAAAGGAATTACTGGCCATGTCCCGGGTTTTCCGGAAAACATCCACCAACGAAATGGTCATCGCTGCCAAAGGCGCTCCCGAAGCCATTTTTGACCTGTGCCACCTCAATGCCGTGGAGAATGCGAAATACTCAGAAGCCGTGCAAAAAATGGCCTCGGAAGGACTGCGTGTGCTGGGTGTTGCCAAATCTGTAATCAACGAATCCGATCTCCCCGAAATCCAGCATGATTTCGATTTTGAATTCATAGGCCTCATAGGGTTGCAGGATCCCATCCGCAAGGAGGTGCCTGCTGCCGTCGCTGAATGTAAGAAAGCGGGAATAAGGGTGATCATGATTACCGGAGACTATCCCGTTACGGCACAAAATATTGCCAGGGAAATAGGGCTGAGTAATTACGACCAGTGCATTACCGGCAAGGAACTATCCGAGATGAGCGATAAGGAGCTGGACGAACGGATAGGGAAGGTCAATATTTTCGCCCGCGTGGTGCCCGAGCAGAAGCTTAAGATTGTAAACGCCCTAAAACGTAATAAAGAAATAGTGGCAATGACCGGTGACGGGGTTAACGATGCCCCGGCCCTCAAATCGGCGAATATTGGCATTGCCATGGGAGAGAAGGGCACAGATGTGGCCCGGGAAGCATCCAGACTAGTGCTCATGGACGATAATTTCGAGTCAATAGTAGCGGCTGTTAAAATGGGGAGAAGGATTTTCGATAACCTGCAAAAAGCACTCGGTTATATTTTTGCCATCCACGTTCCCATAGCCGGACTGTCGCTCATCCCCGTGCTATTTTCTGGATATCCTCTCATACTTTGGCCGGTTCATGTGGTCTTCATGGAACTGATCATTGACCCTTCCTGTTCCATCATCTTTGAAGCCGAGAAGGCCGAGCGGAATGTCATGTCACGTCCTCCCAGAGCCGTCGACCAGCCGTTCTTTGGAATGAAAAAGATACTCATAAGCTGCTTCCAGGGATTTTGGGTGCTGGCCGCAACCCTGGCGGTTTATTTCATATCGCTCGAATTGGGTTACGAAATTGGCGAAACCAGAGCCATGACATTCACCACATTGATTGTAGCCAATGTAATGACCATACTTACCAACCGTTCATGGAGCGAATCCATCTTTACCATATTGCGGACTCCCAACCCTACTGTCAAATGGGTCGCCGGGGGAGCGCTTATATTCATAGTTCTGGTTCTGATCATTCCGTTCCTGCAGGGCCTTTTCCAGTTCTCGCCCATATCAATATGGGAAGTTTTATTGTCCATGGCAGCCGGAATCAGTACTGTTATCTGGTTTGAACTGTATAAACATTTTCGGATGAAAAAAGTAACATGCTAAAGCATTTTCAATGATAGAACAACACCCTTTGGAACCTTTCCTGCCGCCCGGGGCCCGGATCCTTTTCCTGGGCAGTTTCCCGCCGCCGCGCAACCGTTGGTGCATGGACTTTTATTATCCCAACTTCCAGAACGATATGTGGAGGATCATGGGCCTGATCTTTTTTAATGACCCGTTGCATTTTGTTAAAGGAAAATGTTTTGACCGGGATGAAATCCGTGCCTTTTGTACTGCTCAGGGTATCGCTTTATACGATACGGCACAGGCAGTTATCCGTAAAAGCAACAATGCCTCGGACAGCCAGCTTCAGGTGGTCAGCCCCCTGGACCTGAAAGGCCTCCTGGCAAAGATTCCGGACTGTGACAACATAGTGGTGACCGGGCAGAAAGCGGCCGACACGTTGTTCCAGGTACTGAACGAAAGTCCTGTGCCGGCGCCCGGGCAGTCCGGGGACCTGAGCCTGGGAGATAGGCCGCTCCGCATCTGGAGGATGCCTTCCACCTCAAGGGCCTATCCCATGAAGCTTGAATTGAAAGCCGAGGCCTACCGGGGTATGTTTCAATCTATCAAGAGGTTTTAATCTTTTTTTTTGTACTGGCGCTTCTTTTTACTATCTTGCATGAAAAGCAAAATTATGGGAAAAGAAGCAATTAAGATCGCATCTGTAGATGTCGACAAATTACTGGGAATGCTAAACGCGGCTCTTTCTGAAGAATGGCTGGCTTATTATCAATACTGGATAGGCGCCAGACTAATGGAAGGCCCTATGCGCAGCGAGGTAGAACCCGAATTGCTGTTGCATGCCAATCAGGAATTGAACCATGCCGTGCTGGTTGTCAACCGCATTATCCAACTGGGAGGCACCCCGGTTATCAATCCAAACCAATGGTCCAAACTGGCACGTTGTCCTTACGATGAACCTTCCGATCCTTACATTCAGGTGATCCTTGAACAAAACCTGAAAGGGGAGAGATGTGCCATTGAGCGTTATCAGGAGATAGCAGCCTTTACCAATGGCAAAGACCACTCTACCTACCAGATGGCCGTGCAGATTCTGAATGAAGAACTGGAACACGAACACGACATTGAGGACTGGATCGCAGACCTTGAACGGATGAAAGAAGAATGGAAAAAGATCAGGTTATAATACCGATTGATTCCTATAGTGACACCTGTCAAGAGATGTATTGATTATGAAAAAGATGTTATTTTTTCTGCTCCTGCCGCTGCTAAGCTGGACAGGGTGCACCCCTCTGGACCAGGCTTTCCTGATGGAGGGCACGTGGAAGCCGGTAAGCATGACCTGGACCGAGGGAGACGTTACCTACTCTTATCCCGAAGGAAATATTGAATCTTTGGAAGGCAGAATGATCATTAACGACAATCATGGCACGCTTTTTTATACATTCAGACTAAAAGGCGATGATCGTGAGTATGCTTATTGGGGAACCAGTACGTTTACATACAGGAACGGAATAATGACCGAACACTGTACCGATTCAAGTTTCAAAGACATTATCGGGCATACGTTTTCCTACCGGGTGACCATCAAGGGCGATATATTGACCCTTGCAGGACCGCTCACAGAAGATGAAGTGTCCATAATGGGAAACACGCTGGAAGTATTTGAACGTATGTAATTTCCCCGATTGTTATGGAAAATCTGGATAGATGGGTTGAGAAACTGATTGTCGATGCGGGTGTGGCTCCCCAGGCGGCTCCCTATTTGCGTTTGCTTTTGCTTTTGCTGGTGCTGGGGCTGCTCTCCTGGATCTTCTTCTTTATCACCAAAAAGATAGTCAACGGGGTGCTGTTTCGTTTCTTCAGAAAAACCCCCGCCAAATGGGATGATTTGCTCATAGATCATAAGGTTTTCCGTAACCTGGCCCATATTGTTCCTGCCGTGATTGTCCGGATTATCGTACCCATACTGTTCAAGGATTTTGAAAAAGTGGTGCCTTTCGTTACCAAACTAACAGACGCCTACCTGATCATTGTCATTATGATGGTGATCAACTCCATTCTGAAAATCTTCGAGGTATCGCTTTCAAAGTCCCGTCTTTTTGTAGATAAACCGCTGGCCAGCTATTTCCAGTTGATCCGGATCATAATTTATATTGCTACCGGCATCCTGGTTATGTCTGTTCTTTTAGGCAAATCGCCCGTATATTTCCTGAGTGCATTCGGTGCCATGACCGCCATTATCATGCTCATTTTCAAGGATACCATTCTGGGGCTTGTGGCCAGCGTGCAGATCTCGGCCAACGACATGGTGAGAGTGGGCGACTGGGTGGAGATGCCCAAATTCAATGCAGACGGCGACGTCCTGGCCATCAACCTGAATACCGTAAAAGTCCAGAACTGGGACAAGACCATTACTACCATACCTACCTACTATTTCATTACCGATAGCTTTAAAAACTGGCGGGGCATGCAGGAAAGTGGCGGAAGACGCATCAAGCGTTCCATCTTCATAAATGCGCGGACGGTTAAATTCGTAGATCCGGCAACCCGTGAAAGGTACATGGGATATGACCTCCTGAAGGTCTATATCGCCAACCGGCAGGCAGAGATTGATGAATACAACAAAAAGAACAAAATAAATACCGCGGAATTAATCAACGGCCGCCGGATGACCAACATCGGGGTTTTCCGTCATTATGTCGAGTCATATCTGCGTAACAATAAGAATATCAGGAAAGACATGACACTCATGGTCAGGCAGCTGCCCATCGAGGACCGGGGAATTCCCCTTGAGATCTATTGTTTTACCACCACAACGGAATGGATAATTTACGAAGATATCCAGGCGGACATTTTTGATCACCTGCTGGCTGCAGCCGTTTTCTTCGATCTCGAAATTTTCCAGCAGCCCAGCGGCAGTGACCTGACATCCGCGCTGGTTAGACCGGCCTCTTCCTACTTGGGAAGCGCTATGTAATACATCTGTGTGAGAATTTCCCCCTGGCGGCGCAGAATGTACGCCGAGGGATTCTTTGAGCTGAACCGCACCGGGTTGGGAAGGGTGGCGGCAATAAGCGCCGACTGGGCCCTTGTAAGCTGGGCCGCACTGGTTTTAAAATGCTCCCGGGCCACCGCCTCGGCTCCGTAAATGCCTTTTCCCATTTCAATGGAGTTGAGGTACACTTCCAGGATTCTGTCTTTGTCCCAAAGCACTTCAATCAAAAGAGTAAAATAAACTTCAAGGCCTTTCCGTACCCAGGAGGATTGCGGCCACAGAAAAACGTTTTTTGCCGTCTGCTGAGTGATAGTGCTGGCTCCCCGGGGCCTTTTCCTACGCTTGTTTTCCTGGGTGGCTTTTTTAATCTGGTTGAAATCAAAGCCCCTGTGCTCAAAAAAGAGTTGGTCCTCCGAGGCTATCACGGCTCTTTTCAGGTTGTCCGAGATTTTTTCTTCAGGTACCCACCGGTGACGGATCCGGGCTTTTTCTCCTTTCACTGTTTGTTGCACGTACCGGATAACCATGAGCGGTGTGACAGGTACCGGAACAAACCGGTAGACGCCAACAAGAAGAATGCTGAAAGCAAAAGCCCCCAGAATGAACCACTTTAAAAAACGCAATGTTTTCCTTATCATGACAAAATTAAATGAATGGATGCCCAATCTTCGTTATTGCCAGTTTCTTCCAGGTGAAATCCCCTGCTGAGAGCGTGTTGTACTATGTCGTCCGTATCTCCGGTAAAGAATCCGCTTAACAGCAGATGCCCTCCCTGCGGGGATAAGCCCCGGACGAACGTATCCATCTCCTCTATCAGTATGTTCCGGTGGATATTGGCCAGAATAATGTCATACCGGCCGTTTATGATGGCCGAGGCGTCACCCTGAATGGTGTGCACCTTGTGGGGAATACGGTTTCTCCGTGCATTTTCGGAGCAGGCCGTGCAGGCGCGGCGGTTGATGTCCACTGCGTGTACCGGAACGGCGGCGCCCATCTTGGCAGCCAGTATGGCCAGAACGCCGGTTCCGCATCCGAGGTCCAGTACGCGCCGGTTCCTGATAAGTCCCATGGCATCGAGCTTCAGTAAAGACTCAATCATCATGCGGGTTGTGGGATGATGCCCGGTTCCGAACGTCATGTCGGGTTCAATCACCAGTCTGTAGTTGACTTTTGGCAAGACAGGAACCATGCTGTGCTTTCCCGGAGCACTCACGCTGCAGCCTTTCCCCTGAGTCACCACAATGGGTACAAGTTGCGATTCCCAGTCTTTGTTCCAGTTTTCTTCCGGCATAAAAGCCGTTTTATAAGAAAGAGAAGAGCCGCGCCCGTACTGGTTCAGGAGAAGTTTCAGGTGCGGCTCGGTAAATGCTGTTGCGTCAATATATGCGTTCAGAACCGGAGGCTCGGTCTGGAAACTTTCGTACCCGATGTCTCCCAGTTCGGCCACCAGAATATCTGCTATATCCTGGTCAAAAGGCTGAATGGATATGCTGACGGCAATGTAGTCCATGAAGGATCTTATTTAAAAGCTTTGGCAATGGCAATAAAGTCTTCTGCCTTGAGTGAGGCGCCCCCTATGAGACCGCCATCCACATCGTGCTGTGCGAACAGTTCTGCTGCGTTGGAAGGTTTACAGCTTCCGCCGTAAAGAATGGGCGTATTTTCGGCAAGTTCTCCGAATGTATCGGCTAGGAAAGAGCGGATAAAAGCATGCATTTCCTGGGCTTGTTCAGAGGTGGCTGTTTTGCCCGTACCAATGGCCCATACGGGTTCGTAAGCTATAATAACCTTTGCATAATCATCCGGTGACAAGCTGAATAATACTTCACGCAACTGAGAAGATACCACCTGGAAGTGCATGTCGCTCTCCCGTTCTTCCAGTACTTCACCAACACAGAAAATGGGGATCAGGTGATGGGCAAGGGCCAGTTTTATTTTGCTTAAAAGTGTTTCGTCAGTTTCCCCGTAGTATTCACGTCTTTCCGAGTGGCCGAGTATGACGTATTGGCAGGGGACCGATTCAATCATGGCAGCCGATACTTCACCGGTATAGGCACCGCTTTCATGATCGGCACAATTTTGTGCAGCAAGTCCCACCGGACCTCCTTCCAGCGTCACGGCAGCCGTCGAAAGATGTGTAAAAGGCGGAGCTACAATTAGTTTTACACCCTGGGGCACTTCGGCTATACGATCCATGATGCCGCACACCAACTCTTTTCCCTGTGCGATTGAGGTATTCATTTTCCAGTTCCCTGCAACAATTTTTTGTCTCATATTTTTGATGTTTTTATAGTTAGGCACTTGTTTTGCGGTTTTGAAAACCCGTGCAAAGGTAAGAAAAGGATTGGTAATTTGGCGATTAATACCTACTTTTGCAGCCCCTTATAAGTTAACAATCAGATTTAAGAATATGAATATCACAAAAAAACAAATTGACGATCTTTCTGTACAAGTGACCGTATCCGTTCAGCCGAACGATTACGAGGAGAAAGTGAAAAAAGGCTTGAACGACACACGTAGAAAATTGGAGATCAAGGGATTCAGAAAGGGAATGGTACCCATGGGCATTGTACAGAAGATGTACGGCCGTTCAGTTTTGTTGGAACAGGTCAATACCCTCATGTCGGAGTCTTTGAATAAATACATGGAAGACGAAGATATCCATATCATTGGTGAGCCGCTGGCTTCTGAAGATCAGGAAAAGATCGACTGGGAAAATGCTCAGGAATTTGCCTTCTCTTTTGATCTGATGCTTGCTCCCGTCATGGATCTCAAGATTGACGAGACGCTCCATCTGCCGCTCTACAAGAAGGCAGTTACAGAAAAGGACAAGGAAGAATACATCAGGGGAATCCTGAGCCAGAACGGTACCATGAACGATGCCGATAAGGTGGAAAAGGAAGATTTTCTGAAAGTCGACCTCATCCAGGGCGAAACCGAAATCAAGGATTCTTACCTGAACCTCAAATCGGTTGCCAAACTTAAAGATAAAAAGCCGTTAATTGGCAAATCGGTTGGCGAAGAAGTGGAAGCAGATATCATGGTGCTTTTCCCGAAAGACGTGGACCGTGCCGCACTCCTGAAAGTCAAGGAAGATGAACTGGGGAAATTCGGGAACACTGTGTTCACTGTAAGGATCAACGAAATCAAACGCTTTACGGAAGCCGAAGAGAACCAGGCTCTCTATGACAAACTCTACGGAGAAGGAAACGTGACCACTCACGAACAGTTCCTCGAAAAAGTGACCGGTCAGATAGAAAGGAACAACAGCAGCGAAAGCAACTACCGTTTTGGAAACGATGTCCGTAAACTCCTGCTTGAAAAAATGAATGTCCGTCTGCCCGAAGCCCTGCTCAAACGATGGCTTTATGAAGGAAATGACGGCAAGTTCACCATGGAACAGATAGAAAAGGATTTCCCTGCATTCCTGGACGATTTCCGCTGGCAGCTGGTTCGTGAATACATTATGAAGACCTATGAAATCAAGGTGGAAAAAGACGATATGGTTCAGAGCGCCGTTGCCATGGCCCGTTATCAGTTTGCCATGTACGGTCTGAATGACGTTCCCGACGAACACCTGGTCAAGTATGCGGAAAGCATGCTTTCCAACGAGAAGGAAGCCCGCAACCTGTATGAAAGAGCCGAGGATAACAAAGTAATTTCGTATATTCGTGAGCACGTAACCATTGACGATATACAAGAATAAATACACAAATGACCGAATTCGAAAAATTTGCAATTAAGCATCAGGGAATCAGCAGTTTAAACCTGCACAGGTATCAATCCTTATGTCAGGGTCTGCAGAATTCTGTTACCCCTTACATCATTGAGGAAAGACAACTCAATGTGGCTCAGATGGATGTATTCAGCCGTCTTATGATGGACCGGATCCTGTTCCTGGGTGTTCCCGTATTTGACGAGGTTGCCAATATCCTGCAGGCTCAGTTGCTGTTCCTGGATTCCACAGATCCCGGAAAAGACATTCAGATGTATATCAACTCTCCCGGCGGATCGGTAACCGCCGGCCTCGGCATATACGATACCATGCAGTTGATTCAGTCAGATGTGGCCACTATCTGCACGGGTCAGGCTGCCTCCATGTCTGCCGTGTTGCTGGCTGCCGGACAGGCAAAAAAACGTTCGGCCCTTCCGCATGCCCGCGTGATGATCCATCAGCCGGTGGGAGGAGTGGAAGGTCAGGCTTCGGACATGGCCATAGCCGTTAAAGAGATCCTGGACCTACAGTCCCAGTTGTATCAGATACTTGCCGAGCATACCGGCAAAACTTTGGAACAGATACAGAAAGATTCGGACAGGGATTTCTGGATGCGTGCAGATGATGCAGTTGCCTATGGCATTATTGATGAAGTGTTGAGGAAAAGACAATAATAATGGCAAAAGAAACCGACAATAACCGTTGTTCATTTTGTGGCCGTTCCAGTGAAAAAGCAGGTTTGCTTATTGCCGGACTGAATGCTTCCATCTGTGAGGATTGTATCGAGGATGCCATGGCTGTTCTGGACGAGATGTACGGCCGTCCCGGGAAAAAAACAAAGGCAGAGGCTCCCATCAAGGAAATCCTTCTGACTCCCGCCGAGATATGCGCTTTTCTGGATCAATATGTGATTGGACAGGAGCAGGCAAAGAAATACCTGTCTGTAGCCGTTTATAATCATTACAAGAGAATCCGTTCAGCCAGGAAAGACGATGTGGAAGTGGAGAAATCAAATATCCTGCTTGTAGGTCCTACGGGAACCGGCAAAACCTTGCTGGCCAACACTATTGCAAGGATGTTGAATGTGCCTTTTGCCATTGTGGATGCTACCGTTCTTACAGAAGCAGGTTACGTGGGAGAAGATGTGGAAAGTATACTTACCCGCCTCCTTCAGGCTGCTGATTATAATGTGGCACTGGCCGAACAGGGAATAGTCTTTATTGACGAACTCGATAAAATTGCCCGCAAGAGCGATAACCCTTCCATTACCCGTGACGTGTCGGGAGAAGGCGTACAACAGGCATTGCTTAAATTGCTGGAAGGAACCATTGTAAACGTACCACCCCAGGGCGGACGCAAGCACCCCGAACAGCACCTTATTGCCGTGAACACAAAGAATATCCTGTTCATTTGCGGCGGCGCATTCGAGGGAATCGAGCGCAAGATCGCTCAGCGGCTCAATACTCAGGTGGTCGGATACGGGATGGCAGAAAAGAAAGCGCATCTGGACAAGAATAACCTTATTCAGTATGTGGCTCCACAGGATTTGCGCGCCTATGGCCTTATCCCCGAGATAGTGGGTCGTGTTCCCGTCATCACGTATCTTAACAGTCTGGACAGAACGGCTCTCCGGGCCATTCTCACAGAACCGAAAAATGCGCTTGTAAAACAGTACAAACACCTTTTCTCTCTCGACGGCATAAAGCTGACGATAGATAACGATGTGCTGGACCACATAGTCGATACCGCCGTTCAGTTCAAACTGGGTGCCCGCGGTCTGCGTTCCATTTGCGAATCCATTATGGTAGATGCCATGTTCGAAGGCCCCTCGTCCGGCAGGAAAACGTTCCGGATCACTTTGCCTTATGCAAAGAAACGAATAGACAGTCTTTCAAAAATAAGCTGATAAACAACTATGAACGAGATCAAGAAATACATCGGGGAAAACTCTCCGCGTTTCCTGGAAGAGCTTTTCACGCTTTTACGAATCCCGTCGGTAAGTTCACAAAAGGCGCACAAACAGGACATGCAGTCCTGTGCCGAGCGTTATGCCGTCTTACTGATGGAAGCGGGCGCAGACAGGGTGGAGGTTTATCCTACTGCAGGACACCCGGTAGTTTACGCCCAGAAGATTATTGATCCGTCAAAAAAAACCGTACTGGTTTACGGCCATTACGATGTACAGCCCGAAGATCCCGCAGAATTGTGGAAAACACATCCTTTCGAACCGGTGGTTCGCGACGGGGCCATTTATGCCCGTGGCGCCAACGATGACAAGGGACAGTCTTTCATGCACGTCAAAGCGTTTGAATACCTTGTTTCAAAAGACCTGCTTCCCTGTAATGTGAAATTCATCATGGAAGGCGAGGAGGAAATCGGTTCCCCGTCACTGGCAGACTGGGCACGCGAGTACCGTGACATGCTGGCCTGTGATGTGATCCTGGTTTCGGACACCACCATGATAAGCGAAGAAGTGCCTTCTATCAACTGCGGCATGCGTGGTCTTGCCTACGTTGAAGTAAAGGTTACCGGGGCAGACAAGGACCTGCATTCCGGACATTATGGCGGTGCCATTACCAATCCCCTGAATGCGCTGTGCGAAATGATTGCCTCGCTCATAGATGAGAAAGGGAAGGTGACTGTTAAAGGCTTTTATGACGATGTCATAGAACTTTCCGCTGAGGACCGTGCCATGCTGGGCCGTGCTCCCTATAATGCGGAACATTTCAAATCGTCCATTGGCGTTAATGATCTTCGCGGTGAAGAAGGCTATACCACCCTGGAAAGGGTAGGAATCCGCCCCTGCCTGGATGTAAACGGCATCTGGGGCGGTTATATTGGCGAGGGTGCCAAAACGGTACTGCCTTCTTATGCTCAGGCCAAGATATCCATGCGCCTGGTGCCCAATCAGGACAACGAAAAAATTGCCCAACTGTTTACAGAACACTTCAAATCCATTGCCCCAAAGGGCGTGAAGGTTGAAGTCAAGGCGCATCATGGCGGTCAGGGTTTCCTGGTGCCTATCTCGTCGCCCATGTACCGCGCGGCTGCAAAAGCAATGAGTGAAGTGTACGGAATGGATCCTGTACCCAGCCGTGGCGGCGGAAGCATTCCCATCCTGGCCGAACTCGAAGGGATCCTTAATGCCTCGCCCCTGCTGATGGGTTTCGGTCTGGAGCGCGATACCATCCATTCACCCAACGAAAGTTACCTGCTGAGCCAGTTCCATAAGGGGATAGAATCCATTATCCTGTTCTATAAGTATTACACACAAGAATAAACGTTATGAAATGGCTGTTTCTTCTTACTTTTCTTGCGGGTTGGCTGCAGGACACGCTTCCTGTACGCTTTTCCGCAGCATTTGATTCGGGTAGCCTGGGCGAGGTCAGCCGGATAGATTCGGTGCTGGTGCGTCCTTCGCTCACAGACTCGGTGCTTCATCTTTCCTATGAAATTATCTCCCGTTCCGACCCCGATAATACGGCCAATCCGGACCTGGTGCCCAACGGCAGATGGTTCTATTTTCTGATGGAAAATGTCAGAAACAAACACATTTACCTGAACTTTGAAAATACCGATCCCAAGCGGGCCGTTTATTCTTACGACGGCAAGAACTTCCATCGGTTTGAGCATTACCAGGCTTCCATGCGGAAAGTTTCCGCTCATTTCCTTGACGACTCGGTCTATATTGCCTATTACGTGCCTTACGGATGGGATTTTCTTCAGGAACGCCTCGTCCAATGGACCGCTTCCCGGGACGTGGTCATGGATACACTGGGTTACAGCATGCTGGGTCTGCCCATCCAGATGCTCACCATTACCGACCGTTCCGTGCCTGACAGAGACAAAAACCGGATATGGATACACGCCCGGGTGCATCCGGGCGAAACGCCAGGCAGCTGGCAACTGGACGGACTTCTGGACAAGCTCATCTCGGACAGTCCACAGGGACGTGCTTACCGCAAACATTCCGTTTTTTATGTGGTGCCCTTTACCAATCCCGATGGCGTGGCGGGTGGGTTCTCACGTTCCAATGCCCGCGGAATCAATCAGGAAGTCAACTGGGATCATCCCGATTCGCTTACGGCCGTAGAAGTGAAGGCCCTGCGCAACCGCATGGACTCTCTTACGCGTGAAAAGCCTTTTGATCTGGTATTGAACGTACATGCCCAGTCTTCGGACAAGATAAGCTATTATATTCATACAGAGGAATCTACATCCACCGATTACTTCCGTCGTGAAATGTATCTGGCCTATCTGACAACCGACGCCAATCCGTATTTCTTTCCCGAAGACATGTTTTATTCCGCTCCCGCTCCCCGCTATGTGGAAGGCTGGCTTTGGAACAGGACGCTGGGAGCTACTCTTGCGCTTACCATAGAAACACCCTATTCCTTTTATAACGAGAATCCCCGGGGCGAATGGGTAACAACAGAGTCTCTCAAGCAATTCGGAGCCTTTTTACTGCGGGCGGTTTCGGATTACTTCCAATGGGAAATCCCGGGCCGTTACATAATAAACGGCACGGTTAAAGGTAACCGCACCGTTTATAAAAAGGCTCAACTTCCCCGGGGAACTTACAGGGTCTTTACCTGGGACAATGCCTGGATCCCGCGTGAAACCATAGTCAGGAAACGTGACGGAGCCTTTCGCCATGTAATCCGTTCGGGAAGTCAGTCCATCTTACTTCTCGAGTGACCTTTCTTACTTCTCAAGTGATCTTTCGGGGCGAAGCTTTCTGACGGTTTCGCCTGTTTTCCACATCTCGCTCTCGCGCATCTCCTTCAGCTCGGCATTCAGTTTTGCCCTGTAGTCGGGGCGGCTGTTGGAGTCGATGGATATCTGGGCCTCGGTTCCCGTTTTCACGCTTTCATACAATGATTTGAAAACAGGGAGCGTAGCATCGCGGAATCTGGTCCACCAGTCAAGCGCACCTCTTTGTGCCGTTGTGGAACAATTGGCATACATCCAGTCCATTCCGTTCTCGGCTATCAGCGGCATGAGGCTCTGTGACAATTCTTCCACGGTTTCGTTAAAGGCCTCGGAAGGTGAGTGACCGTTTTCCCGAAGGGTTTGGTATTGTGCGGCAAAAATGCCCTGAATGGCTCCCATGAGCGTGCCTCTTTCGCCGGTAAGATCGGAATACACTTCTTTTTTGAAAGTGGTTTCAAAAAGATAACCGCTGCCTATGCCCACTCCAAGGGCAAAAGTACGGTCATAGGCCCTGCCGGTGGCATCCTGGTAAACTGCATAGGACGAATTCAAACCCCTTCCTTCCAGGAACAATCTCCGGAGAGAAGTCCCCGAGCCTTTGGGAGCGACCAGGATAACATCCACATCGGGCGGCGGAACTATGCCGGTGCGATCGTTATATGTGATCCCGAATCCATGAGAAAAATACAGTGCCTTGCCTGCCGTCAGGTGCTTTCTTACCGTGGGCCAGAGTGCAATCTGTCCTGCGTCTGAGAGCAGGTATTGAATAATGGTTCCTTTTTCACAGGCTTCTTCTATTTCAAAAAGATCTTTGCCCGGTTTCCATCCGTCGGCAACCGCCTTGTCCCATGTGGCGGAATTTTTCCTCTGCCCCACAATCACTTTAAATCCATTGTCTTTCAGGTTAAGTGCCTGCCCGGGCCCCTGAACACCGTATCCTATGACGGCTATCGTTTCTGCGGCCAGTACCGCTTTGGAATGTTCAAGAGTAAATTCGGTGCGGGTAACTACCTGTTCCTCTACACCTCCGAAGTTCATTTTTGCCATAAATATTTAAAAATTAGTTTATTAGAATTTGTAACTTGCTTTGGAAATATCTACAATGTTGCAGATTTGGTTGACGATCCTTTTTATGGAATCTTCTTCTGAAGTACAGCAGACAATCTGGTACTTGCCTTTGCCTTTTTCCGTTTCTTCGAAAACAATGCTTTCGACCGGAATCTGTTTCTGAAGGTACAGGGCCGATATCCTGTTGAGAATATCCAGGCGGTGTTTGCCTATTGCCGTGATGGTGAATTTTTTAGTTTTCATATATAATGTCATCTAATGTTTTTTCTGCCGGAATCATGGGGAAAACGTTCTCCTCCTGCCGCACGATCGCTTCCAGGAAAAATGAACCTTTTGCCGTAACCATTTCTTTTACTTTATTATCCAGATCTTCAGGTGTTGTCACCTGCGAACAGGGAATCCGATATGCTTTCAGAAGCATTTGAAAATCGGGATTGACCAGATGTGTGGCCGAATACCTTTTTTTGAAAAACAGATCCTGCCATTGCCTTACCATACCCAGGAACGAGTTGTTCATCAGCACCATCTTGACGGGCAGTCCGCTTTGGAGGAGCGTGCCGAGTTCCTGTATGTTCATCTGGAACCCGCCGTCACCCATTACGGCAATGACTGTCGAATGAGGGTTCCCCGCTGCGGCTCCCACAGCAGCCGGCAACGCAAAGCCCATTGTCCCCAACCCGCCGGAAGTGATCCATCCTCTTCTGCGTTCGAACCTGGAATAACGGGCGCAAAACATCTGATTCTGACCTACATCCGCAACAATGATCCGTTCCTCGCCGGCATTGCGGCTTATTGCCTCAATGACCTGTGCCATTTTCAACCCGCCGTTCTCCCTGCTCAGTTGAGGAAACAGTATCTTTTGCTCTTCCAGCGCTTTCTTTTCTTTGGCAAAATCAAGCCATTCCTGCCGGTCTTTGTACTGAATACCCTCAATCATTTGGGTAAGCACCGCACGGGCATCGGCCTGTATTCCAATACCGGCCTTTATGTTTTTCCCGAATTCCGACCGGTCTATTTCTATATGGATTATCCAGGCCCGGGGAGCATAACCTTTAATGTCCCCCGTTACCCTGTCTGAAAACCGCATCCCGACTGCCAAAATAACGTCGGCCTGCTGTGTCATCGAATTGGGGGCAATATTGCCGTGCATTCCCACCATTCCCACATTCAGGGGATGATGGCTGTTAATGCAGCCCAGACCAAGCATGGTGGTAGCTACCGGAATATTACCCCGCACGGCAAGCTCTTCGAGCTCTTTCCAGGCCTGGGATATGTTAATGCCCTGTCCGGCGATAATCAACGGCTTCTTGGCGCAGTTAAGGAGTTCGGTGGCCTTCTTTATATTATCATCTGTGATCCTTTGTTCCCTCGGTGTGATTTTTCTCAGGCCCAGCTCCCCGATTGCCTTAGCAGGATTATAGACGAATTCAATCATTTCCACCTGGGCATTTTTTGTCAGACTTATCACCACGGGACCGGGCCTTCCGGAACGAGCAATGTGAAAAGCCTGAGCCATGACGGCCGGAATTTCACGTGCCGAGGTGATCTGATGGTTCCATTTGGTAATGGGGATGGTGATTCCGATCATGTCTGTTTCCTGGAAGAAATTGGTGCCCAGCTTGTCTGCGTTAACCTGCGCCGTAATGCAGATTACCGGCGTCGAATCCATCATGGCATCGGCAATCCCGGTTATGAAGTTGGTGGCACCCGGCCCGGCCGTAGCCATGCAGACACCCACTTTTCCGGTACTTCGGGCATAACCTTCGGCAGCGTGAACAGCTCCCTGTTCGTGCCTTACCAGGATATGTTTCAGGTTGCCGGGCCAGTCGTAGAGTTTATCGTAAATGGGTATGATGGTGCCTCCCGGGTATCCGAAAATGGTGTCGATACCCTCTGTTTCTATCGTGCGCAGGAGCGCCTCGGCTCCGTTAATCTGTTCCTTCTTCATTGTCCTTCACTCTGATTGATTATACGAATTCCTCCCATGTCTGCCGATCCTGCAAATAAAGCGTAGGCCTGCAAAGCCTTGCTGACGGTCCTGTTCCTGTGCAGGGGCCTGTATCCGTTGCCTCCGGGCCCTTCCAGCGTGTTCCGCCGTTCGCTTAACTGTCCGGGAGAAAGAGCTACTTCAATGCTTCTTTGGGCTATGTCAAATGTGATTTCATCACCGTCGTGCACCAGTGCTATGGTTCCTTTTCCTGCTGCCTCGGGCGAAACGTGTCCTACCGACAGTCCGCTCGTACCGCCGGAAAACCTTCCGTCAGTAAGCAAGGCACAATGGCTGTCCAGTTTCATGCTCTTGAGATAGGAAGTGGGATAGAGCATTTCCTGCATTCCGGGACCTCCCCGGGGACCTTCGTAACGGATCACCACAACATCTCCTTTATGAACCCTGCCTCCCAGGATACCTTCCACAGCCTCTTCCTGGCTTTCGAACACTACCGCTTTTCCCGTGAAACGCATCATTTCCTTTCGCACTCCCGCGGTTTTTACCACGCACCCGCCGGGTGCCAGATTTCCGTACAGTACAGCCAGTCCTCCGTCCGGAGCATAGGCATGCTCAATATCCCGTATGCAGCCACCGCTTCGGTCCGTATCGCAACACTCATAGAGTTTGTTACCCGGGGCTGCCAGGTATTTGGCCACGTTATCATGATCTTTCAGGGCCTTACCCAGGGTGGGGTAATCTATTCGCAAGGCCGAGGTGTGCAGATAGCCGCCTCTGGCCAGTTCGCTCATGATACCCATCACACCTCCGGCACGGTTTACATCCTGCATATGGTAGCGGCTGTTGGGGGAGACTTTGCACAATACGGGAATATTACGTGAAAGGCGGTCAATGTCCTTAAGGTTGAAATCCACTCCGGCCTCGTGTACAATGGCCAGCAGATGCAAAATGGTATTGGTCGATCCTCCCATGGCCATATCCAGCATCATGGCGTTTTCAAAGGCCTCTCTGGTGGCAATGGAACGGGGCAGAACGTCATGGTTTCCTTTATTGTAATATTCGTCAGCAAGACGGACAATGAGCCGGGCTCCCTGAATGAACAGCTTTTTGCGAAAGGCGTGTGTGGCCAGGACGGTGCCGTTTCCTACCGGAGCAAGACCCAGCGCCTCGGTCAGACAGTTCATGGAATTGGCGGTGAACATGCCTGAGCAACAGCCACAAGTAGGGCAACCCATTTTTTCCATCTTTTCCAGTTCCCGTTCGTTAACGGCCGGATCGGCACCCTTGACCATGATATCTACCAGATCATAGTCCTTTCCGTCTATATTACCCGCCTCCATGGGTCCGCCCGAAACAAAAACTGCCGGAATATTCAGTCTCATGGCAGCCATCAGCATGCCGGGCGTTATTTTGTCACAGTTCGAGATACATATCATGGCATCCACGCAATGCGCATTGCACATGTATTCTACACTGTCTGCTATAAGCTCCCTCGACGGAAGGGAATAAAGCATTCCTTCGTGTCCCATGGCTATTCCGTCGTCTATGGCTATTGTATTGAATTCGGCAGCAAAACATCCCAACCGCTCAATCTCTTTTTTTATCATTTGTCCTGTCCGGTGCAGGTGAGTGTGACCCGGAACAAACTGACTGAATGAATTTACAACGGCTATGACCGGTTTCCCGAAAAATTCTTCTTTCATACCGTTGGCACGCCATAAGGCCCGGGCACCTGCCATTTTTCTTCCCGAAAATGTTGTGTGGCTTCTGAGTGGTTCCATTTTTATTTTACTAAAATTTGTATAAAAAAAAACTCACTTACCGGGGAATCCGATAAGTGAGTTCTGTGTGTCTAAAATCTACTACCTACGGATTCTGAATGTCAAAGGGAATAATGACGATGACAGATAGAATAATGACCACGACAACCACGACCGAAAGAATTCCTTCGGCTTTGGTCATCAAGGCGGTTATTCTGTTATAGGTTTTGAATCTTTCTGTCATTTTTCAGAATCTTGGAGAACAAAGATATAAAAAAAGGATACAAATGTTACCCGCAGTAATAATATTTTCGGACAAGAGCCATCATCAGGCCCGGATTTTCCTGTATTTCTCGACGAATATCCTTGTCACCATATGCATTCAGCGCACTAATGGTCCCGTCTATGAGTTCAGGAGTGAAAATGTTGTGGGCCTCAAAAAGCTTCCTTTGCTGTTCCAGAACAAGAGCCGATTCGTGACACGATGCAGGCAGCTGTTCCAGTGTGTTCAGATTGTCCTCTTGTTCATGGATATTCCGGTTGACGTAGGTACGTGCGGCGGCCTCCAGGGCATCCGGCATTTCAAATCCGGTACGGGCAGCCACCATCAATCCTGCCAGCATGTAATAAATATCTGCCGAGCCGTCTGCCGAGCGGAATTCAACCGTCTGTTTGTCTATCGAATTTTGTAAATTCCGGTTTTCGGGCAATCCACTCTCCAGTGGGTTAACCTGAAGGATCATATTACTGTGTCCGTTCCATCCCAGGGGTACGCGCACCAGAACAGACCGGTTGTGATCTCCCCAGCATACGTTGGTGGGAGCTTCCTGATGAGGTACCAGCCGGAAATAGGAGGTGGGGATGGTATTGCCGAAAGCAGTGAGTGCAGTGGCGCATTTCATATAACCGGCTATCACGGTCCGTGCAGCGTTTGAAAGCACCCCGTTCTCCATCATGGCAGACTGTTCGCCTTTCATGATACGCGTATGGAAATGCAATCCGCTTCCTGCCTTGCCTGAAGTGATCTTGGGTGCAAAAGTAATGTCAAGCCCGTACTGCCAGGCCAGGGTGCGCAGTATCCATTTTGCCATTACCAGCTGATCTGCAGCCTTTTCTACCGGATTGACAAGGAACTCAATCTCGTTCTGCTCGTAAATTTTGCCATCGAGACTGAAATTACCCACTTCTGCATGTCCGTATTTGACCATTCCACCCGTTTTGGCCATGAGTTGAATGGCGTGTGTCCTGAATGTTTCAAACTTTGAAAAAGGGGCAGATTCGTGATATCCTTTCTGGCTGGCGGTATTGAACTGATTGGTATCCTTATCGGTTATATAGAATTCCAGTTCGCCCATGGCCTCAAAACGAAAACCGGTTTTTTCCGTGAACGATTCATGGGCTTTTCGCAAGGTATACTCGGGTGCCATTTCAAAAGGAAGCCCGTCTTTCGTGAAATAGGAACAGAGCAAACCCAGGGTAGGGGTTACGGCAAAGGGGTCTGCGTAAGCTGTGCTGAACCGGGGAATAATGTAGAGATCACTAGACCCGGCTTCGATAAACGGGAAGAGGCTCGATCCGTCCACCCGTTCTCCGTAAGACAGCACTGTCTCCAGGTACTGCCTGTCCGTAACCGGGATATTAAGCGTTTTTAACCTGCCGTCGGCGGCAACATACCTGAAATTCACAATCCGGATGTCATTCCGGATTATGAAATCGATGATGTCTTTGCGGATAAAGTCTTCAGGTCCCTTTTCAATCTGGGTTACAAGTGGGTTAATACTGTATTCTGGACTGTTCATAGGCTGTTATTTGGCAAAATTAACGGCTCGTGTCTCACGTATCACTGTTATCTTTACCTGACCGGGATATACCATCTCGTCCTGGATCTTTTTAGCTATGTCCTGTGAAAGTTTTTCTGCATCCTGATCCGATACTTTCTCGGAACCGACAATCACGCGCAGTTCGCGACCGGCCTGAATAGCGTAGGTTTTTGTAACGCCGGGATATGAAAGGGCAAGGTCTTCCATCCCTTTCAGACGTTTGATATACGATTCAATCACTTCCCTGCGTGCGCCCGGGCGTGCGCCTGAAATGGCATCACCCACAAGCACCAGCGGTGCAATAAGGGAATTCATGTCTGTTTCTTCGTGGTGAGCACCAATGGCATTGCAGACCTCGGGACGTTCTTTGTATTTTTCTGCCAGCCGCATGCCCAATATGGCGTGTGGCAGTTCCGGATCGTCATCGGATACTTTCCCGATATCGTGCAACAGACCGGCGCGTTTGGCCAATTTGGTATTCAGACCAAGTTCAGCCGCCATGATGGAGCAGAAGTTGGCTACCTCGCGGGCGTGTTGCAGAAGGTTCTGTCCATAGGAAGAACGGTATTTCATTTTACCTACCAGGCGAATAAGTTCGGCATGGAGTCCGTGAATGCCGAGGTCAATGCAGGTGCGTTTCCCGGTTTCGACAATCTCTTCTTCCACCTGTTTCTGGATTTTTGTCACCACTTCTTCAATACGTGCAGGGTGGATGCGTCCGTCGGTCACCAGTTGATGGAGTGCCAGACGTGCGACTTCCCTGCGAACAGGGTCGAATGCCGAGAGAAGAATGGCTTCGGGTGTGTCGTCCACAACAATCTCAACGCCGGTGGCAGCTTCCAGAGCACGGATATTCCGGCCTTCACGGCCAATAATCCGGCCTTTGATCTCGTCGCTTTCAATATTGAATACCGTTACTGCGTTTTCAATGGCCGTTTCCGGAGCCACGCGCTGAATGGTGTTGATCACAATGCGTTTGGCTTCCTTGCTGGCTGTGAGACGGGCTTCATCCATGACTTCACTGATGTAAGACATGGCTTCTGTCTTGGCCTCTTCTTTCATCGTTTCCACCAATTGAGCCCTGGCATCTTCTGCAGACATGTTGGCCATGCTCTCAATCTTTTCAATCTGAAGCTGGCGCAGTTTTTCGTACTCCTCCACTTTTTTTTCTGCAATTTCCAGTTGGGAGGTCAGTGTCTCTTTGGCAGTCGTAACTTCTTTCTGTTTACGCTGAATATCAGCATTTTGCTGATTCATTGCGATTTCTCTTTGTTTGAGTTTGTTCTCTGCCTGTGCTATTTTATTGTTCCGCTCTGTGATGACCTGCTCATGCTCTGTTTTAAGTTGAAGAAACTTTTCTTTGGCCTGAAGGATCTTTTCACGTTTAATATTTTCGGCTTCTATTTCAGCTTCTTTGAGCAGGGTGGCGCGTTTCTTTTTTAGGATTACCGACCTGAAAAAGTAGTAACCCAACGCAAAGCCTGCTGCCAGAGAGAGGGCGGATATGAGGATTATGTTGTCCATTGTTGTATATATATATAGTAGATTGAAATTGCATAAAAAGCGCTTTGTGTTGGAAAGTGTGTACAAAAAACCCGTTAGCATACGGCTGTTTAGCAAAAACCCTGATAAGCAAGGTTTGGAGCCTTTGATTATTGTCGCAAACTTCCCACGTCCCTGAAAGGAATCCCCCGAAGGGTAACAAGGGGCCTGTTTTTAACACTCAAATAACTCCATATTTAATAAAATGTTGAGTTTCGCAAAGAGCTTGGTATGTAACGGGTCTGATTGATATCTTATAACTGTAGGTATTCTCCGATTAGGTTATCAAGCGATACTATCTCGTTCATTATGCTGCCGGTTTCATCATCTTTCTCAAATCTTATGAGACTGAGAACGAATTGAAGGGTCGCCATGGCTAGCGCATCTTGTGCATCCTGACCTGAGTACTTCACATTAAACTGTTCAATTTTCTGGTTAATGCGTTGTGCTGCGGCCCGAACTATCTCCTCATCTTCTCTCGCAATTTTTAGTGGATAGTAACGATCTGCAATACTGATCTTTATTGATAATTTTTCTTCGTTCATTAAATCATCTGTTCAGCATTGTTAAACATTTATCTATCTCTTTGATCAATTTCCCGATTCTTAATTTTGCCTCCCTGGCATCTTCGCTTGATGCCTGAAAAGCTCCGGCCATTTGCAGTTTTTGTACTTTACTTTCTAAAATGTCTTTTTCTGTCTTGTATTTTTTTATTTCTTCGCTTAAAGTTTCAATTTGTATTTTCAGTTCACGGTTTTCGTTTAGCGCAGTCTGATGCAGCGAGATGAGGGTTTCTATCTTCTGCCTGAGTGGGTCAAATATGGCTGCGTGTTTTGGTTTCATACCTTTACAAATTCCGCTTTACAAAGATAATATTTTTATAGAATAAAAAAAAAGAGGTCTATTTGACCTCTTTTACGTTTGCCATCCCTAGTTGGATGGCTTTTTCATTCATTGGTATCAGGTTGTGGTAACGTTCAGGCAATGATTTTTTGAGCCCTTTTATTATGGTCTCCATTTCCAGAATGGGTTTCAGCTTGAGAAATGCTCCCAGCACCACCATGTTAAAAACTTTGGAAATTCCGGATTCGTTGGCCAGATCTGCTGCGGCAATTGAATAGACTTTTATATCCTTGCGTTCAGGATGCCTGCTGATCCCGTTGGGATCGTACAACAGAATGCCTCCGGGTTTCACCTTGGATTCGAACTTGTCCATTGACTGCTGGTTAAGTACAATGGCCGTATCGCACGTGTTCAATATGGGAGAGCTAATGCGTTTATCGCTTATGATCACGGTTACGTTTGCTGTTCCGCCTCGCATTTCGGGACCGTAAGAAGGCATCCATGTAACCTCCTTGTCCTGAATGACACCCGAATAAGCTAATATTTTGCCCATTGAGAGAACTCCCTGTCCTCCAAAACCGGCTATGATCAATTCTTCTTTCATATCTTTTATCTGTCTTTAAGATCCCCAAGGGGGTAGAAGGGGAACATGTTCTCTTCCATCCATTTGTTGGCTTTCACGGGAGTCATCTTCCAGTTGGAGTTACAGGTCGACACAATTTCCACAAAAGAGGTCCCTTTCTTTTCAGTTGTATTCTCGAACGCCTTGCGTATGGCTTTTTTTGCTTTCCTCACCGAGGCCGGATTCTGAGCGGACTGACGGGTCACGTAGCAGGTACCTTCCAGTTGTGCCACCAGTTCGGTGATCTTCAGCGGGTATCCGTTCAGTTCGGCTTTGCGTCCGTAGGGAGTGGTTGCCGTCTTCATGCCCAGAAGGGTGGTAGGGGCCATCTGGCCTCCGGTCATGCCGTATATGGCGTTATTGATAAAGATCACTACAATGTTCTCGCCGCGGTTGCAGGCGTGGATGATCTCGGCGGTACCGATTGAAGCCAAGTCCCCGTCCCCCTGGTAGGTAAAGACGTATTTATCGGGGTAAAGCCGTTTGGTGGCAGTGGCCAGTGCGGGTGCCCTGCCGTGAGCAGCCTGTTGCCAGTCAACATCAATGTATTTGTACGCAAAAACAGAGCACCCTACAGGGGAGATGCCAATGGTCTGTTCCTGAATGCCCATTTCTTCGATCACTTCTGCAATGATCTTATGAACCACACCGTGGGTGCAACCCGGACAATAATGCATAACGGTATCTGTCAGCACCTTGCTTTTTCCGTACACCAGGTTTTCCGGTTTGATAATATCTTGTATATCCATAGTAGTCTGCAGTTAAAGATTGAACTTTGCGGTAAAGGCATTAAGTACTTCTTCGGGTGAGAAAACGATTCCTCCCATCTTGCCAAAGAATTCCACAGGAACGGCACCGTTTACAGCCAGTCTTATGTCATCGACCATTTGCCCGGCAGACAATTCAACAGACATGACTCCTTTCAGTTGCGGGAGCATGTCCTTGATTTGCTTAGTCGGGAAGGGGAAAAGGGTAATGGGGCGGAGAAGTCCCATTTTAATGCCTTTGGCGCGGGCCATTTCCACCGTGCTTTCACAAATACGGGCTGAACTGCCAAAAGCAACAAGCAGGTATTCGGCATCGTCGCAATGCTGCTTTTCAAACAATACTTCGGTTTCTTCTATTACTCTGTATTTTGCCTGAAGTCTCAGGTTGATCTGTTCCATGTCACGTGCCTCAAGGGCAAGAGATGATATGAAGTTGGCTTTACGTCCGGATTTCCCGGTTGTGGCCCAGTCGCCGTACTTTTCTGCGATCTCTTTATCGGTGAGGCGTTGTACCTGGGGCCTCAGTTCCACTTTCTCCATCATTTGTCCAATGGCGCCGTCCGAAAGTATCATTGCGGGCATGCGGTATTTGAAAGCCAGGTCAAAAGCTATGCCTACAAAATCATACATCTCCTGTACCGATGCAGGTGCCAGAACAATAGTCTTATAGTCGCCATGACCGCCGCCTTTTACAGCCTGAAAATAATCTCCCTGAGAGGGCTGGATGGTTCCAAGACCCGGACCGCCCCTTGTAACATTCACCACAAGACAGGGTAATTCAGATCCTGCCATGTATGAAATGCCTTCGCACATTAGACTGATACCGGGGCTCGAAGAAGAAGTCATTACTTTTTTTCCGCAGCAGGCACCGCCATAAAGCATATTAATGGAAGATGTCTCACTCTCGGCCTGCAACACAACCATTCCGGTTGTTTCCCAGGGCATTTCTTCCATAAGGGTTTCCATGACCTCGCTCTGGGGGGTAATGGGATAGCCGAAATAACCGTCCACACCGTAACGGATGGCGGCCAGAGCAATGGCTTCATTCCCTTTTTTTAATAGTTTTTCTGCCATTTTATTAATACGTTAGATTTTTACTTTGTAAACGGTAAGAACCGAATCCGGACATACGATCGCACAACTGGCGCAACCTATACAATTATCCGGATTAGCCATGATAGCATACGGGTATCCCTTGCTGTTCACTTTATTGGCAAGGGCAAGAGTGTCGGTGGGGCAATTTGCGATACAAACCCCACAGCCTTTGCATTTTTCTGTGTCTACCACAACAGCGCCTTTAAATGCCATATTTCTGATAATTATTAGTTGTTTTTGTAAAATAACTTACAAATGTATAGATATTTTTTAAATTACCTTACATTCTATTTGTTAAAATATCCAAATCCTTTTTGGATTCCTTCCAGAACAGAAGGCCAGCGGAGAATAACGCCTATGATAAGCAACAAGATAAGAATAAACATCAGCCTTATTCCCTGAGGCTGATGTTTGAACCATGTTATAAGACGTTTCATTGATTCTTTTCTACACGGATGCGGGCATCAACCGCGACTACTTCTTTGGATGTGCCCAGCAAGGGGTTTATATCCATCTCGTAAATCTCGGGAGCAGCCATGCACAGGGCAGATATCCTGCGAATGGCGTCCGTAAAGTGACCCAGATGCACGCCTTCCTGCCCGCGTACACCCTGGATGAGTTTGAAGCCTCTCAGATCCTGCACCATGCGTTGTGCTTCTGTTTTGGAGAGAGGACTCAGACCGGTACTGACATCTTTGAGTACCTCAACAAAAATGCCTCCCAGACCGCAAAGAATCGTATGACCGAAATTTTTCTCTCTCTTTGCGCCTATGAAGAGTTCTCTTCCTGAAAGTTGGGATTGCAGCATCACTCCGGTGGCGTCCTGGATCCGCATCATCTCTCTGAAGACCTTAAGCAGGGTTTCGTTATCTGTGATATTCAGCTTGACACCTCCTACGTCCGATTTGTGGACCGGGCCAACGACCTTCATTACCAGAGGGAACCCTGTTTCTGCGGCAGCCTGGAACAGTTCGTCTTCACGCGAGAGTACACGTTCCCTGACACGCGATACACCGGCTGCATCGAGCAGCGCACTTACCTCTCCGGGTTGAAGGTATCCGTCCGGAGCGTTGTCTATGATCTTCCGGATCTGTTCATGGTCAACCGGTGGCAGATCAATTTCCTCCGGCTCGGGTGCGGGGGTGTCCATAACACGGGCAAGGGCTGTCCCAAATACCACTTCGTCCGGGAAATAGATCCTGCCTTTACTCTGGAACTGAATTATCTCGTCCGTTACGTTCAGACAAGACGGGAAGATGGGATAGACGGGCTTGGTACAGCGGTCCATCTTTTGATCCAGTAATTCATATACATCCCATACAGAGGCCAGGCCGGGTGATCCGAAAATAACCGCCATGGCATCCATCCGGGGACATTCGTTTTCCACAAAGTCAATGATATCCCCCAGTTGTGCGGCTGTGCCCGTGGCAAGAAAGTCAATGGGATTGGCCGCGGATGAACCAGGGTAGAGTTTGTTAAGAAGCAACCGTCCTTTTTCCGGATCTATCCGGGGCACGTTAATGTTGTTAGAAGAGAGAACGTCTGTTAGCATGACCGCCGGACCGCCGGCATGTGTTATGATACACATGTTGCGTCCTTTGGGAGGTTGTTTGAGCAGGATACAGGCTACGGTAAGCAATTGATTGCGTCCGTTGCAGCGGATGATTCCTGCCTTATTGAACAGAGCGGTAACGGCGGCATCGGGATTGGCCATGGCTCCCGTATGGGAAGTGGCGGCCCGGCTGCCGGCCTCGGAATAACCTGCTTTCACGGCAGCCACAAAGGCACCTTTCCGTCTGAGCGATGAGGCATGTTTACAGAGTTTCAGCGGCTTTTTGATGCTTTCAATATATAAAAGCTTTACCGGTGCGCTTTTCCCGTGAATGTACGTTTCGTCCAGGAACTGGAGCACTTCTTCTACTCCCACCTGGGCCGAGTTGCCCACCGAATACATGCTGGCGAACGGGATGCCCAGTTGAACGGCAGCATCGATTATAAACAGGGCAGTGGATCCGGAGCCCGAGATAAGGTCGATACTCTCAGGTATGAATTTGGGAACGGGGGTGGTAAACACCCCTGCGTAATGCTGACTCATGTATCCGACGCAGTTAGGCCCGATGAGTGTGGCTCCGTACCTGTCGGCAGTGTCGCGCATCTGAGCCTCCATTTCGGCACCTTCCTTATCTTCTTCTGAAAAACCTGCGGAGAAAACGATTACTCCTTTTGTCTCTTTGGTCTGGCACAGACATTCCACGGCTGCAGGGCACATGGCGGCCGGTATTGCCAGAATGGCCACATCCACCTGGGGCAGGTCTTCGACCTTATGAAAGGCCGGCTGTCCCTGGATGGTTTCCGCTTTGGGATTGACTACATAAAGCTTGCCTTTGAATCCGTTGTCTATCAGGTTTTTTAGAACTTTTCCTCCCGGTTTGTGAATGTCTTCCGAACCACCCACAACCACGATACTTCTGGGTTTTAGAAACTCTTTTGTAATCATCAAGTAGAACGCTTTATTGGGCAAAGGTAGTAATTTGTTTTGCATTTTGCCTACCTTTGTGCCCGTATCAAAAAAGCTCATATGGTATTAATTGCAGACAGCGGTTCAACAAAAGTAGCATGGAGAGTGCTTCATGAAGACGGCACCACACAAGTCATTCAGACAATTGGAATCAATCCTTTTTTCGTTAGCGAAGAAGATATTGTAGCCACCCTGGAAAAGGATCTGAAAAGTGCAATAACTTGTGGCAGAGTAAAGGAAGTTTATTTTTACGGGGCCGGAGTGGCCGGGCAGGATAAAATCGATATTCTTTGCAGAAGTTTTCAAAAAGTATTCCCCGGATGCAAAGCCGAGGCTTATTCGGACCTGCTGGCAGCGGCCCGCTGCCTGTTTGGCACAGAAAAAGGCATTGCAGCCATTCTGGGAACAGGAGCCAATACCTGTTTTTATGACGGAGAAAAAATAGTGGACAACGTGCCGGCCTGCGGCTACATTTTGGGCGATGAAGGCGGCGGAGCAGTCCTCGGCAAGAAGTTCATTTCTGATTACCTCAAACGCATGTTGCCTGAAGATCTTAAAGAAGCTTTCGACAAACAGTACCACCTGGGAGTGCTCGATATTATTGAAAAAGTCTACCGTCAACCATTGCCCAACCGTTTTCTGGCCACATTTACCATGTTTATTGGAGACCATCGGACACATCCGTATATCCAGAATTTTCTGGCCAGGGCGTTCGATGAGTTTTTTGAGCGCAACATAGTTCATTACGATTATAAGACATATCCTGTGAACATTGTCGGATCGGTTGCCTACTATTTCAGTCAGGAAGTAGAAGCCGCCGCTGCGCGTCACGGGATGAGAGTAGGTAAAATTGTCAGGACTCCGATAGAGGGCCTGGTGGCTTACCATAAAAAACTTATGAAATAGACATGACACAGAGGATCACCGAGCAGACATCAAGGTATAATCACCTCGAGGCAATGTCCGTAAGGGAATTGCTCGCGAATATCAATAATGAGGATAAAACCGTGCCGGTTGCCGTGGAAAAGTGCATTCCTCAGATTGAAAAACTTGTATTGGGCATTGTGGAACGAATGAAGAAGGGTGGACGTCTGTTTTACCTGGGAGCAGGTACCAGCGGCAGGCTGGGCATAGTGGACGCGTCCGAGATCCCGCCTACTTTTGGTGCTCCGTATGACCTGATTGTGGGACTTATTGCCGGCGGCGATGTGGCCATAAGAAAGGCTGTTGAGGATGCCGAGGACGATCCCGAGGCAGGCTGGAACGAGCTGCTGGCCCGTCATCTGGGCGCTGACGATGTGGTGGTGGGCATAGCTGCATCGGGGACTACACCGTATGTTGTAGGGGCAGTAAAAAATGCACGTGCCAGGGGCATACTTACGGGATGCATTACATGCAATCCCGATTCTCCGGTGGCCGAGGCTGCCGAAATACCCATTGTGGCGATTGTGGGGCCCGAATTTGTCACGGGATCTACCCGCATGAAATCCGGGACGGCGCAGAAGCTCATTCTCAACATGATATCTACCTCCATAATGATCCGGCTCGGACATGTAATAGGTAATAAAATGGTGGACATGCAGCTTACCAATGCCAAATTGATTGACAGAGGAACCAAGATGATCATGGAGGAAACGGGTATTACCGAGTACGACACCGCCAAACGTCTTTTGTTGCTTCACAGGTCGGTCAGGGCAGCTGTTGACGCCGTGAAAAAGTGAGTTATGTTTGAGTCAAAATACGATTCCGTTTTACTTCAACAGGCGGTCGACGCTTTTTCAAGACTGCCGGGCATAGGGCCGAAGTCTGCGCTGAGAATGGCATTGTACCTGCTGCGTCAGCCAGCTCCGGAATCGGAACATCTGGCAGAAAGTATCCGAAACCTTCGTGATAAAGTGGTTTATTGCTCGGAATGCCGCATGATCTCGGACGCTCCCGTTTGTCCTGTCTGTTCGGATCCGAACCGGGACCGCCGGGTGATTTGTGTGGTGGAGAATGTACGGGATGTCATGAGCATAGAACATACAGGGCGCTATCGCGGATTGTATCATGTACTGGGTGGCATTATTTCTCCAATAGACGGAATCGGGCCTTCCGACCTTGCCATTGATCAATTGGTGGAACGTATTGAACAGGGCGAAACGCGGGAGGTGATACTGGCTCTGAGCACCACCATGGAAGGGGAGACTACCTGTTATTACCTTTACAAGAGAATTAATTCCTACGGCATAAAGATCAGCACAATCGCCAGAGGTGTCGGATTTGGTGATCAGCTGGAATATACAGATGAGCTAACCCTGGGGCGCTCTATTGAGAACCGGCAACCTTTTAATCCTTCCTAACCCAAATATCCATGGAGCATACTTTTCCTCTTTCCTGGCTTCTTATAGCTTTTACAGTTTATACCGTACTGCTTTTTTTTATTTCATGGCTTACTTCGCGTAAGGCAGACAGCGGATCATATTTTTTGGGTAACAAGAAATCTCCCTGGCCCGTGGTAGCGTACGGCATGATAGGAACATCCATCAGCGGCGTTACTTTTATTTCCGTTCCAGGAAATGTAATGAACGAGAATTTCTACTATATGCCCCTGGTGCTGGGGTTTGTCATAGGATATCTGGTGATTGCGAAGGTGTTGCTGCCTTTATACTATAAGATGAACGTCACGTCCATCTATTCGTATCTGGAAAGCCGGTTCGGTTTTGCCACTTATCGTACCGGAGCGGCCGTATTCATGGTATCCCGGGTGTTGGGAGCCGCTGTAAGGATATTTGTTGTGGTACTGGTTCTCCATACTTTTTTGCCACAGGGAGCGGTCCCTTTCTGGGTAGTGGCTGCCGTATTCATGTTCCTGATATTCTTATATACATATAGAGGCGGTGTGAAAACCATAATCTGGACCGATGTGTTGCAGACTACCTTCATGCTGCTTGCCGTTATTCTTACCGTTGTGTCCATAGTCAGGGCCATGGACTGGAATTTTTCCGAAATGACAAGCGCCGTTTCGGCAACCAATTATTCCGACTGGTTCAACTGGGAGTGGAGTGCCTCCAACAATGCCATCAAGCAATTCATAAGCGGTATTTTCATTACCATAGTAATGACGGGACTGGATCAGGAAATGATGCAGAAAAACCTGTCATGCAAAGACATACGCTCTGCTCAGAAAAACATATATACAACAAGTATCACGCTGGTGGTTGTCAATCTGCTGTTCCTGCTCCTGGGCGCTGTGCTCGCAATATATGTAAGTTCCAAACTGGGAGGGATGCAGGGAATAGGACTGGCAGACGCCTCGGGTGTCATAAGTAAGGCACAAACCGACAAACTCTTCCCGGTCGTAGCCTCACAATACCTGGGCCTGGGCGTGGGACTGTTTTTTATCATCGGACTCATATCGGCCTCTTACCCGAGTGCCGGAGGTGCGCTTACCTCGCTTACCACCTCGTTTTGTATCGATTTTCTTGGTTTCAACAAAAGAACCGATCTGGAACAGTCACGCAAAGACAAAATACGCAAGCGCACGCATGCATCCTTTGCCGCTCTTTTCTTTGTGATCATTCTCATACTATATGTAGTTAACAACCAGGCCATCATTAACCTCGTTTATCTGCTGGCCGCTTATACATATGGCCCGTTACTCGGATTTTTCTTCTTTGGAATCTTTACAAAGTACCAGATAAGGGATAAAGCGGCACCCTACATTGCGGTGGCTGCTCCGGTCCTTTGTTTCCTGACCGATCTGGCCTTCAAGACCTTTTTTGACTTCGGCCTCGGTTTTACAATCCTTTTGGCAAACGGCCTGTTTACTTTCCTTGGAATGTGGATTTTTCGTAAATCAAGAAAAAGTTTACCTTTGCAAAAATAATCTGAGCAAATGCCAGACGGTTAGTTGTAATAGTTATTAACTCGCTCGCAAGGGCCTAAAAACTACAGTGTTATGTGTTTTCGTTTGGAACATACCGGATGTTTGAGGCATTGTTGGCAAATAGCTCATAAAGTTCGATCAAAGCCGCGAAGTAGATAGAAAGTAACTCGTAACTGATGTTTCACTTTCAAAAACTTTGCATCATGATTGAAATTTTATACAAATCAAAAGGACATATTTTAAGCGAAGTTAATCTTCAGGTTCTTGAAAATCTGGGGTTGGACGATGTGCTTTGGATTGATCTCAACAATCCCACTGGCGAAGAAAAACATGCTGCGGAAGATTTTCTCAATACCACGCTGCAAAGCCGCGCGCAGGCAGAAGAAATTGAGTCTTCTTCGCGTTATTCCGAGACCGAAACGACCATCTTTGCCAACACAAACTTTCTGATCCCCGGGCCCGAAGAGTATTCGTCCGAACCGGTATCATTTATATTAAGTGAGGGTATCCTCGTGACATTACGTCATGCCCCGTTACGTACACTTTCGGAAGTACAGCGCCGGTTGCTGAATAATTACCGCATCTATCCCACCGGCTATCATATCATGGTGAGTATTCTGGAGAACAGGATTGACGTTGATGCAGATCTGGTGGAAATCCTTGCCAAAGAGATCACCCAACTTTCCAGGAGAATTGACCTTGGTGAATCCATGGGAGATGATTTTTTACTGGATGTGAATCAGTTGCAGGAGAATACCATGGTCATCCGGGAAAATGGCGTGGACAAACAACGAGTGATCTCCAGTATCCTTAAAAGCGATAAGTTTCCAAGAGACGTTTACTCTAAGCTGGAGGTCCTGAATAAAGACGTGGATTCCCTCATTAATCACGCCAATTTTAGTTTTGAGCGACTTGAATACCTGCAAAATACGGTACTCGGTCTTATCAATCTGGAGCAGAACAAATTGATGAGGATTTTTACATTTGTATCGCTTTTGCTTATGCCACCGACACTTATTGCCAGTATTTACGGAATGAATATCAAATTGCCCGTGATAGGAGGAGAGAAAATCTGGGATTTTGTCCTGCTCATTGGAATGATGTTGTTTTCCGTACTAATGGCCTTGTTTTTGTTCAGAAAAAGAAAAATGATAAAATAATTACCATTTACCATTGATATGCCACAACCTGTTACCCAAAGAATCGCCCGCCTGAGACAAGAATCATTTGACGCACAACCGTCGCTGAGTATTGAGCGGGCACGTATTGAGACCCTATTCTACAAAGAAAATGAGGGCAAGTATTCCATACCTGTACTCAGAGCCATGAATTTTCTTGAATTATGCAGGAAAAAATCCATTTACATTGGACCTGATGAATTGATAGTAGGAGAGCGCGGACCCAGGCCCAAAGCAGTATCGACATTTCCCGAACTGACCTGTCACAGCGTGGAGGACCTGCATGTGCTCAACACAAGAGAACTTCAGAGATATACCATATCTCAGGAGGATATAGATATTTACGAACGGGAGATTATCCCTTTCTGGAAAGGCAAAACGCAACGTGAACGAATCTTTGCACAGATTCCCGATTCCTGGAAGCTGCCCTACGAAGCCGGCCTGTTCACTGAATTCATGGAACAGCGTGCCCCCGGTCATACAGCCCTCGATGGCAAGATATACAAGTACGGGATGAAGGATTTCAAGAAAATGATTTCCAAATCGCTGGCTAAACTCGATTTTCTGAACGATCCGTACGCAACAGACAAGCGTGAAGAGCTCACAGCCATGGATATTTCTTGCGATGCCGTGATCATTTTTGCCGAACGCCATGCTGCTCTGGCTGAAGAAATGGCCTCGGCATGCGAAGCTCAGGGAGACACAGTGCGTGCCACCGAATTGCGCGACATCGCCGAAGTATGCCGCCGGGTTCCCGCCAATGCGCCTCGTACCTATCACGAAGCTATTCAGATGTACTGGTTTGTACATCTGGGAACCATTACCGAATTAAACGGCTGGGACGCCATGAATCCAGGTCATTTTGACCAGCACCTGGCTCCCTTCTATGAAAAAGATATGGCCGCAGGTATCCTTACCCGGGAAAGGGCCAAGGAACTCATGAGCTGTTTCTTCATAAAAGTCAATAACCAGACGGCTCCTCCCAAAGTGGGGATCACGGCAAAGGAAAGCGGAACCTACAATGACTTCACCAACCTGAACATTGGCGGTGTCAAACCCGACGGAAGCGACGGAGTTAATCCGGTTTCCTATATCATGCTGGAAACCATCGAGGAAATGCATTTGCTTCAACCGGGGACATCCATTCACATTTCGGCTGTTACTCCCGAACATTTCCTGCGTGAAGGTTGCAAAGTCATTCGCAGGGGATACGGATATCCGTCTGTATTTAACCCCGATGTATACGTTCAGGAATTGATGCGTCAGGGCAAGTCCCTGCAGGATGCCAGGGAAGGCGGTTGCAGCGGGTGCATTGAGGTGGGTGCTTTCGGCAAAGAGGCCTATCTGCTGACCGGTTATCTGAACGTTGCAAAAATATTTGAAGTTACTTTACATAACGGTGTGGACCCGGTTTCAGGAAAACAGGTGTCTATCAGTACCGGAGACCCCAGGGAATTTGCCTCTTTTGAAGAGCTTTACGATGCTTTCATGAAGCAGGTCCGTTATATCATCAATCAGAAAATACTGGTAAGCAACTATATAGACAGGATGTTCGCCAAGTATGCCCCTGCAACTTTCCTTTCTGTCCTCATGGACGACTGCATTGCCCGCGGCAGGGATTATTACGACGGAGGTCCCAGATACAATACCAATTACATTCAGTGTACCGGTCTTGGCACCATTACTGACAGTTTGTCTTCCATTAAAAAGCATATTTATGAAGACGGCACTTTCTCGATGGGCAAGTTACTTGAAGTGCTGGCCAGTAATTTTGCAGGAGAGGAGAAAATGCGTCAGTTTATTATAAATCATACGCCCTTCTTCGGGAATGACGATGATTACGCAGATTCCATAGCCGTACGTGTCTATGACGACCTCTACGATTCCATTGAAGGGAAGCCAAATACCAAGGGAGAGTGTTTCCATTTGAATATGCTTTCCACTACCTGTCACGTTTACTTCGGTACCGTTACCGGAGCTACCCCCGACGGGCGTCTGGCCGGAAAAGCCTTGTCGGACGGCACATCGCCATCTCACGGAGCCGATACCCAGGGTCCCTCGGCCGTGGTACGTTCCCTGGGAAAACTTGATCAGGTGAAATCGGGCGGTACGTTGCTTAATCAGCGTTTTACACCATCGTTGCTTAAATCGGAGGAAGATATTGCCAACCTCGCGGCTCTCATTCGCAGCTATTTTGCGCTGGGAGGTCACCACATTCAGTTTAATGTGGTGGATACCAAGACACTGAGAGAAGCTCAGAAAAATCCCGACCAATACCGCGACCTGTTGGTACGCGTAGCCGGTTACAGTGATTACTTTAATCATATGGATGCTGCCCTGCAGGAAGATGTTATCTGCAGAACGGAAAACCAGTCTTTCTAGTTTGTGCCCTGATAATGAAAGGTTGTATTTTTGATTTTAAACGGTACTCGGTGCATGACGGCCCCGGGATTCGTTTCAGTGTGTTTTTTAAAGGATGTCCCCTGCATTGTGCATGGTGTCATAATCCGGAGAGCCAGTCGTTTGAACCGCAGGTTCTTTTTATTGCCAATAAATGCATTGGATGCGGTTCATGCGAAAACAGACAGTTTCCCGAAAGATGTCCTGCCAAAGCATTGGAAAAGTGTGGATCGTGGTATACGACAGAGCAGGTAATGAAACGTATCCGCCGCGAGATACCTTTCTTTGAACGTTCCGGCGGAGGCGTGACCTTTAGCGGAGGCGAGCCCATGGCCCAGCCACAAATACTTCTGGAACTGCTTAAGGAATGCAGAGCCTCGGGTATACATACAGCCGTGGATACCAGTTTATTTGTAAATCCCCGGGTACTCAGTGACATTATTCCTTTTACTGATTTGTTTCTGGTGGATTTGAAAGTGATGGATAATGAAAATCACCTGAAGTACACAGGAGTTGAGAACGGCCTCATTCTCGAAAATATGCATACCGTTGCCCGTTCCCGGGTACCGTTTGCCCTGAGAATCCCGTTTGTGGGAGGAGTGAACGACAGTCAGCAGGAAATTAATGCCATGTTGCAACTAGCCCTGGAACTCAGAACACTCGGGAATCTTACCCGCATCCATTTATTGCCCTATCACGACTACGGACGGAGCAAACTTACAAGAATGAATCCGGAAGCTGAATTGCCCCCGGATCCTTTCTATAAACCTTCTGACGAAACAATTGAAGGAACAATGTCTCTCTTCGCCTCAAACGGTTTTACCGTTGTTCAGGGAGGTTGATCGGATTATTATATTTCCGCCGTCTTTGCGGCCAGCCATTGCGCTTCATCGGGATTAAGATGAGGCGCAAGGTTTTCATATACCGTGCGGTTATAATCGTTCAACCAGTCCACTTCCCATGGATCCATAAGGGACAGCGTTATCGCAGAAGTGTCTATATGGCACATTGTCAAAGTCTCGAATCCGTACCATTCTCCGAATTCATTTGTTCCGAGGTCTTTACATAGAAGTACGTTTTCGTGCCTTACTCCGTGCTCTCCTTCGCGATACATGCCGGGTTCGTTGGAAGTAACCATTCCCGGGACAATAGTCTGATTCCTGAAAGTGAGCCTGATATCCTGAGGCCCTTCATGTACGCACAGGTAATGGCCTATTCCGTGTCCCGTTCCGTGCCCGTAATTACGCAGCCCTTTCCACAAAGGCATGCGGGGAAGGATATCCAGATGAGTGCCGGTGGTACCTTTCATGAATACGGCCGTGCTCAGGGCAATCATTCCCTTGAGAACAAGTGTGTAATCTTCTTTTTCCATGGAAGTGAGCGGTCCCAGCGGTACGGTGCGTGTAATGTCTGTGGTCCCGTACAAATAATGTCCTCCCGAGTCAATCAGATAAAAACCCTTGGGTTCCAGCATGCTGAACTGTGCCGATGAGGCAGAGTAATGGGGAAGTGCCGCGTTTTTCCCGTAAGCCGAGGTGTAATGGAATCCGTCCCCCATGGCACCATCGGCCTCTCCCCGTAAAGCCGAGAGTTTGTTCTCGGCATCGAGTTCGGAAACGGGTGTACCCAGGGCGAGCATTTGTTCAAGCCAGATAAAGAAACGTGTAAGGGCCAGGCCATCGTTCAGATAGGCTTTGCGGTATCCTTCTATTTCCACCGGATTTTTCAGTGCTTTTTCCAATGCTACAGGCGATGGTATGTCAACCGTATTCATACCCGGCAGTTGCTGCACATGGCTGAAGAGGGAATAGTTGAGTGTATTTCCGTCCAGCATGATGGTGCTGTTAACCGGAAGTGTCTCCAGTGCACGGAATATGCTTTCGTAAGGGGCAATTGAAATCCCCTGGATGTTTAATTTTTCTTTTACGGTTTTTCCTACCTTTTCCAGAGAAATGAAGAGTGTCGCGCTTTCACTTCCAATAAGAGCATAGGAAATTGCCACCGGATTATATGGTATGTCATGGCACCTTATATTTAATAACCAGGCGATCTGGTCCAGGCTGTTCATGAGAAAGTAACCGGCTCCCGCGCTTTTCATTTCTTTACGCAGCCATTCGAGTTTCTGTTCCGTGGTCCGGCCGCTGTAAACAGAGTCGAGCATGAAAAGAGGATTCGAAGGCAATCCGGGACGGTTTTCCCAGATTTCATCCAGAAATGAAGACCGGTTATCTACACGGCAGCCTTTTTTTGCCAGCAGCGACTCGAGGTGACGTACGTCATTGACGCTCATGCAAAGACCGTCAATCCCAGTTACCGAACCGGCAGGCAATACAGAGGCAAGCCACTCGGGATAATTCACGGCATCGGGTACGCGAAGTTTATGCAGTTCAATGCCTGTTCCGTCCAGTTCTTTTTTTACCTGAATGAAATAACGTGTATCTGTCCATAATCCGGCGTGGTCCCGGGTAACCACAACGGTACCGTAGGAACCCGTGAACCCGGATATCCATTTTCTTTGCTGCCACCGCTCGGGCAGGTATTCGCTTCCATGGGGATCCGTACCGGAAATGATAACGGCATCCCATTGGTAGCTGTCCATCAATGAGCGGAGTGCGGCTAATCGTTCTGTAATGCTCATGATGGTGAATTGGTTTTTTTAACTACAAAACGGTTGAACAATGCGAGCCCTATCATGCTGGTAAGTCCTATGCAGCTGAATATTAACCATAAAGCGGACGGATTGTTCATTTTGTCAACAAAGTGATTGTAAAGCGGAGCGCCAATGAAACCGCCCACAAAACTGCCTATCACACTGCAAAAGAACGAATAACCCATATACAGGGCTTTTTTGTCAGGGGGTGCAATAAGTCCGACGAAAGAGTTGAATTTGGGATGAGCTATCATTTCACCCAAAGTGAAAACGATACATCCGATGATAAACACCCAGGCATGTCCCGAGATGGCCAGAATGGCCATGCCCAGTGTGCCGAATCCTATACCTGTAATTATAGTGGGGAGTGCTTTGGTCTTGCTTACCAACCTCGATACTATGAGCTGAAGCAGGATGATTACTCCGGCATTCAGTACCGTAACGTGTTCTACGTCAAATTTCCATTGGGTGGGAGCCGAGGTGAACAGACTCAGGAAAGAATTCACCGCGTTGTTGAACGGTGTCATGTCCATGTATTCGTTAACATACCAGAGAACGGTCCCGTACATTTGGAAATACATGATCCAGAAACCCGAATAAATAAGGATCATGGTAATGAATTTCCAGTCCTTGAACACCATGGCCATTTCCTTGAATACTTTCCCCACAGAGGAATCTGATTTCTTATGTTGCGGTTCCCTGTATATGAAAATATTGATGAGCAAAAGAATCAGTCCGGCTGCTGCAGCCATCCAGAAAACGTAAGCGTAAGATTGTTTCTTGAGCAGGGGAACCAGGATGAGAGGAAACAGGAAAGCTCCCAGGTTGATGGCCCAATAGAAGATCCCAAAGCCGAGGGTGGAGTTCTTCTCGTTGGTGCTATGCGCTATGGTCCCCGAAATGACCGGTTTGAACAGTCCGGCTCCGATAGCCATGACAATAAGCGATGCAAACACCAGTCCGTATGATTCCATGAATCCGGTAAGAAAATATCCGACAGACAGGAATGTGAAAGCCAGCATCAGTACTTTGCGAAAGCCGAACCGGTCTGCAAAAGCTCCGGCAAACATAGGCAGGAAGTAAAGGAGGGGAGGAATGGTTCCCATGATGGCACCAGCCGCCTCACGTGAAAAAGCCAGCCCGCCTTCCTCGCGGGACAGGACCAGATAAACAGACAGAATGGATAATACTCCGTAGTAGGCCCCGCGTTCAAAAAATTCCATTGTAATCGCGGTCCAGTAATTTTTGGGGAATGATTTCACCCCGGATTCAGATTTTATCATTGAATTAGAAACTAGATTTGTAGATGTAAAGTTACATTCTTTTGATAATTAAAAAATATCATTTACTTTTGCACCCCCCGACAAGTCGGTTTTAAAAATAAAGTCTAACAGCCTTATCTTATTCAGAATTATTAAAATGGCAAAGGAAAAAGAATTGTCCCACAAAAGCGATCTGAACGACGTTCATGATCCCGAAATTGAAGTAATTTCACAAAAAAAAGAAAGTGTTGACGCTTACGCCGAGGATCTCTCAGGTATTGACGATCAACCCAAGCAAAGAAAAAGTAACGCATCTGTCCCCGTAGATAAATTCGACTGGGATGCTTTTGAAAAAGATGCCGTTTATGACACAGATAAGAGTGTCATTGAAGACCAATACGTTCAGACACTTAATAAAGTGATCGAGAACGAAATAGTTGAAGGAACCGTTGTTGCCCTGAACAAACGCGAAGTTATCGTGAATATCGGGTTCAAGAGCGAAGGTGTTCTTTCAATCAATGAATTCCGTTATAACCCGGAACTGGCAGTCGGAGATAAAGTAGACGTATATGTAGAGACGGCCGAAGACAAAAAGGGACAATTGCTTTTGTCACATAAGAAAGCTCGTTCCATGCGTTCATGGGATCGCGTAAACGATGCATTCAACAAGGATGAGATCGTTAAAGGTTATATCAAATGCCGTACTAAAGGCGGTATGATTGTAGATGTATTTGGTATTGAAGCCTTCCTGCCCGGATCGCAGATAGATGTCAAACCCATCCGCGATTACGATATTTTTGTTGACAAGACAATGGAATTCAAGATTGTCAAGATCAATCACGAATACCGCAACGTAGTGGTTTCTCACAAGGCTCTCATCGAAGCCGAACTGGAAGCACAAAAAGCCGACATTATTGGCAAACTCGAAAAAGGCCAGGTTCTGGAAGGAACAGTCAAGAACATCACTTCTTACGGTGTGTTTGTTGACCTGGGCGGAGTAGACGGACTTATTCATATCACCGACCTGTCATGGGGCCGTATCAATCATCCCGAAGAAATCGTTCAGCTCGATCAGAAGATCAACGTGGTTATCCTCGACTTTGATGATACAAAGAAACGGATTGCCCTGGGTCTCAAACAACTTACCCCTCATCCCTGGGAAGCTCTTGGTGACGAGATTAAAGTAGGTACTGTAGTAAGAGGCCGCGTGGTTGTCATTGCAGATTACGGAGCATTTGTAGAAGTTCAGCCCGGCGTTGAAGGTCTGATTCACGTAACCGAGATATCCTGGTCTTCGCACCTGCGCAGTGCTCAGGATTTCCTCAAGGTAGGACAGGAAGTGGATGCCGTTGTTCTTACTCTTGACAAGGAAGAACGCAAGATGTCCCTGGGTATCAAGCAACTTAAACCCGATCCCTGGTCCTCCATTGCCGATAAATATCCTGTAGATTCCAAACATACGGCCGTTGTACGTAACTTCACCAACTTCGGTATCTTTGTTGAACTGGAAGAAGGCGTTGAAGGTCTGGTACATATCAGTGACTTGTCCTGGGCCAGGAAGGTAAAACATCCTGCAGAATTCACTTCAATAGGTGAAAGCCTGGAAGTGGTTGTTCTGGAAGTGGATCAGGAAAACCGCAGGCTTCGTCTGGGTCACAAGCAACTGGAAGAAAACCCCTGGGAAGTATTCGAAACAGTATTCACCAACGGATCTGTTCATGAAGGCACCATCATCAACTTTGTTGACAAGGGCGCTACAGTAAGTCTGCCTTATGGCATTGAAACTTATGTAAGCCAGAAGAACCTGGTGAAAGAAGATGGAAGCAATGCTGTGCTTGAAGAAAAACTTCCTTTCAAGGTGCTGGAATTCAACAAGAATACTAAACGCATAAGCATTTCTCATACCCGTACCTGGGAACAGGAAGCTAAGAAAGAGACCGTAGAAAAGGCTAAACCCGAAACGGAAGCCGAAACTACTCAGAAAGCTGTTAAAAAACTGAAAGCCAACCTGGAAAAGACTACGTTGGGTGATATTTCCGAATTGGCTGCCCTTAAATCGGAAATGGAACAAAATGCCACTGACGCTGACTAGTCTTGGTTCTGCCGCTGCGCTCCCGCTAAGGGAGTCCTACTTTACCGCTCACGTACTGAATGTACGTGGGCGGTTGTTTTTACTTGACTGCGGTGAAGGCACGCAGTTAAGGCTTCGCCAGCTGGGTATTTCCCTCGGAGCCATAGATAATATATTCCTGACGCATCTGCACGGTGACCATGTCTTTGGAATATTCGGGCTGCTTTCCTCCATGCATCTGCTGGAACGGACCGCACCGGTGAATATCTATGCACCAGGCGGGTTTGAAAAGATGCTGGAATTCTATTTTTCACACTTTGTCAATGGCCCGTCTTCCTTTAAGGTTACACATCATATAGTTTCCGGCGACCGGCCCGCTTTGCTTCTGGACGGACCCACTGCCCGTGTTTATTCCCTTCCGCTGCATCACAGTGTTCCTGCCTACGGATACCTGTTCAGGGAAAAGAAAGTCCGCAAGAGTGAACCGCGTTCGGTGGCCTATTGTACAGACACCGCTCCCGTTGCGGATTTGCCAGCCTGGGTAGCCGGTGTGGATATCCTTTTTCATGAAGCCACTTTCCTGGAACAGGACAAGTGTTCTGCAGAAAAATACCTGCACAGTACGGCTGCCGATGCCGCCCGATGTGCAGTGGAAGCGGGAGCGCACCGGTTGGTAATAGGCCATTTCTCGTCCAGATATAAAGAAACCCCGGCCTTTTTGGCCGAGGCTCGTGCAATCTTTCCGGCAACGGAATCAGGTACCGAAGGTTCGGTATTTTCCGTTCCCCGTACGGTTACATCATAGGTTTAAGTACCCCGAACAGAATCCAGGCCACAAAAAGTGTTACCACAATATTGAAAGTCTGTGCGGTAAGGAATGCTTTCAGGGGCTGACGGTTCTCTTTCGAGAAAATCTCTTTAAACCGGGTTTCAAGGCCTATGCATACGAAAGCAATGCTAAAGAGTGTGTTGCTGAATCCTTTGGTGACTTTACCTATGGTTTTTGCGCTCTCTATGTCAAAGAATATACTGAAAACCAGTGAGGCCAGAATAAATCCCACGACAAACTTCGGGAAACGATCCCAGATCAGGCGGGCAGTTGGCTTCTCCTGACCTTCTTTTCCTTTATAGGTCCAATAGAGGGCAATAAGGAAAGCGGCAATTCCCAATAGTACGTTTTGGGAAGATTTTACAATGATGGCTGTTTGGGCGGCTTCTTCTCCCAACAGCGTACCGGCTGCGGCAACGGCCCCGGTCGTGTCTATGGTTCCACCCAGCCAGGCACCGGCTACATCGGGGCTCAGACCCATGAGGTTGGAAAGCCACGGTAGCAGGTACATCATAGGGATGGCGATTACCAGCACAAGCGAAATGACGGTAGACAATTTCTTGTTATCTCCCTTGATCACACCACAGGTGGCAATGGCTGCCGAAACACCGCAGATAGATACACCGCTGGCCAGCATGGTAGCCATTTCGCCGTCTACTTTCATTTTACCGGCTATCTAGAAAGCAAAATTCCACACAACCAAAACGACAATCAGCGCTTGTGCAAGTCCGTAAGCGCCTGCTTTCATCACTTCTCCAAAAAGGATGGTGGATCCGAGGGTTATGATTCCTATCTTAATGTAGAACTCACTTTGTATGGCTGGTTTCAGCCATCTTGGAATCCCAAACAGATTGCTGATTATCAAACCGAAAATGACGGCAAAAAATACCGATTCCAGTCCGGTCTCTTTCACCGCGGGTATGGAAGCAACCACATTGGAAAGCAGGGCGAGGATAAAAATTGTCAGAAAGGACAGGAACACACCTTTGACAGGCTTGCGCAGTACAAAAGAAGTCAGGTAAGTCACTACAAGCAGAAAGAGAAACATATAGCCGGCGTCCATCCATGATTTGGACTCTGCCAGAGTCTTTGGCATTTTTGGCATAACGGATGGAACCAGAATGGCCAGCACCAGAATGATGGCAGCGGCAAAAACGATAATCCAGTCTTCTGTATAGTATTGCGACCACCAGTGTTTTTTAGTTTTTTCCATTATTTTTTATTTTAGGTTATTAGAAACGGGCTGTAAACATTAAACCTAGCAATCCGCTGTTTTTTGCGGTGTCGTGATAAGTCCGGTAGGTATAATTAAGCTGCAAACGAAAGTTCTTGTAAGGCCAGTAATCGACTCCTATGATATAATTTGTCTGCTTCGAATTTTCTTCGCTCAGATCTTTTTGAATATAATCGTATTTCAGGAGAGGCATGATTTTATCGCAAAATTTATAACCTGCCAGAACATAAAAACCGTCGCTCACAAAGTCAAATGTTTTGCCTTTAATGTATTCAGAACGCAGAAGCGCTTTACCGTCGTCGTAACGTACTCCTACTCCCCAGCGCTCACGCGGCTGAAGGGATCCGTCGGCTCCCAGTTTCCCGTTGTAATAGGAACCGGAGAGGGTGATGGCTTTTATTGGATGAATATCAATTCTTCCCGTGAAATCTTTGTGTTTGTTGTCATCCTTTGCGTTAATGCCGGTACCGTTATACAATCCTATCGTGTAGTCGATAATGTTGTAGTCATCCATCCGGAAGAAACCTCCGTAGAAGGAGATCCCGAAATCACGGCCCGCTGCCTTAACACCCGAAGCATCGTTATATCCCGACAAATAGCTGATTACCTGTGAATTTTCGATGGTCTCCACGGTCAGGGGCGAGTAGGGGTTTTCCAGAGAGAAGGCATACTTGAACTGTCCGACCTGGATGTTGAACATCGGATTGGCCTTGAAGCGGATGTATGCATCTATGATCTTTGGTGAGGTGGCAAAATCCACCTGCAAACGGTAATCCATCCATTTGGCCAGGTTGCCTTTGAAATCCAGACGGGCCCGGCGGATATCAAAGCCGTTGGCATTGTCTTCGTATTGATAACGAAGGTTTACAAATCCCGAGATGGAAGGAAGTTTGGCAAGAATGCTGTTGATATCCTGCCCGTAAATATGCTGCCCGCCAAAACAAAAAAATAGCAGAAAAGAAAAATACAGTAGTTTCTTCATGTTGATTTATGTTTAGGTAAAAAATGTAAAAGCAGTTATAGTAAATGCAAATATAGTAAATGCATTTACTAAATAATATTTCAAAAGAAAAAAAGATGTTACAAGGGGAACAATAATTACTAATTTTGCAGGATATGAAGAAATTAATCTTTTTGTCCCTCATTATCTTAGGATGTCTGGTCACAATACCGCAACGATCGCTATTGAGTGCGCAGTCGTCTGTCGATGAACTGAATGGCCAGATTAACAAAATCGGACAGGCATTGTTTTATATACGTGAATATTACCTCGATACATTAAATTCCAACGTCTTTGTTGACGATATGCTGGAACATATGGTCGAGCGGCTCGATCCGCATTCCGCTTTTATTCCGGAAAAGGACGTTAAAGCTTTAAATGAGCCCCTAGAGGGAAACTTTGAAGGCATTGGCATTGAATTTACCATACTCCGGGATACATTGGTTGTGGCGCAGCCCGTAGCCGGGGCACCTTCCGAAAAGGTGGGCATTCGTGCCGATGACCGTATTGTTGCTGTGAACGGGGAGGATATATGCAACCCGGACCTGAACAACCAGAAGGTTTACAGTCTGCTTCGCGGGCCCAAAGGTACCCGTGTTGCCCTGAAAGTGGTCCGTCCGGGTGAGCCGGAGCCCTTGTATTTCGAAGTTGTCCGGGACAAGATTCCGATTACCAGCATGGATGCATCCTATGTGGCTGCCCCGGGTGTAATGTATGTCAAACTGAATAAATTCGCTATCACTACACAGGAAGAATTCATCAATGCCTTTCGCGATCTGACAGAAAAGCCCCGCGGGCTTATTATTGATTTGTGCGGAAACTCAGGCGGTATGTTGGGAGCGGCCATTTTCCTTGCCGAACAGTTTTTACAAAAGGATCAGCTGATCCTTTACACCGAAGGGGCCAACATGCCTCGTCAGGACATCAATGCGACAGGAAACGGGTTTTTTACCGAAACCCCCGTTGTGATTATGATTGACGAAGGTTCTGCCTCGGCCAGTGAAATTGTGGCCGGAGCAATACAGGACTGGGACAGGGGAGTGATAGTGGGAAGACGGTCCTTTGGTAAAGGTCTTGTTCAGCAGTCTTTCACACTAAGGGACGGATCTGAACTCAGGCTCACCATAGCACGTTACCACACTCCCAGCGGCAGAGTCATTCAGTCTCCCTATAAAATGGGTGATAAGGAAGCCTATTATTCTGATTTTATGGAACGTTATCTGCGGGGTGAACAATTTTCTGCGGACAGCATACAGATACCCGATTCACTTGCATTCAAAACACTCATAGAAGGCCGTACCGTGTATGGAGCCGGGGGTATTCTCCCCGATGTATTTGTACCTGCAGACACCACTTTTTACTCGGGATTCTATTTTAATCTGGTAAGACGGGGCATTATAAATGAGTTCATGAACAATTACCTGGATGTGCAACGTAAGGATCTGACAGCCTTGTTTCCCGCTCTGGACGATTTTGAAAAAGGATTCGGAACGGGAGACGTCCCGTTTGAAGAATTGCTTTCTTTTGCACAATCAAGGGAAGTAGTGCCCGGAGAAACCGATCTGGCCGCATCGGAACAGGAGATACGTCTGCAGATGAAAGGCCTCATTGCCGGACGTCTTTACGGCACGGCGGGATATTACCGTATAGTTAATCCATCCCTGCCTGTATACCGGAAAGCGCTGGAAGTCATGAACGGGATGATATCACCCCCGAACCTGTAAGTTCATCGCCGGCATACCACGCGGCAAACTGCCCCGGAGTAATACCCCGCTGGGGTACATCAAAATGAATGACCATACCTTCCGGCGTACGGAAAAGAGTACCTTCCTGCAAAGGTTGCCGGTAGCGTATGCGAATACTGAATCTTTCCGAGGCTCCTGCCTGCATGGTCAGATCGGGGCGAATCCAGTGTATTTCATCCTCCCTTATGAATAGTTCACTATGATAGAGACCGGGATGGTCCTGGCCTTCTCCAACATAAATGACATTGTTTTCCACATCGGTAGAAAGCACGAAAAGCGGTTCTTTGTGGCCTCCTATATTCAATCCCTTTCGCTGGCCAATTGTGTAGAACTGGGCCCCCTGATGCCGGCCGATCACTTCCTGGCGGCCGTCTCTGAAAATTTCAACTACATTTCCATCACGGGCCTCGAGTTTCTGCTGCAGAAAAACGGGAAGGTCTACCTTACCCACAAAGCAGATGCCCTGAGAATCCTTGCGGTCGGCCGTAGGCAGACCTGCTGCCGATGCCAGCCGCCTTACCTCGGGTTTAATGAGATCCCCAATAGGAAAAAGGGCTTTGGAAAGTTGTTCCTGATTGAGCTGGCACAAAAAATAGGACTGGTCTTTATTGCGATCGGCACCCGCAAGAAGCCTGAAAAGGCCACCCGGAGCAATTCCCAGACGGCAATAATGACCTGTGGCCACTTTTTCGGCCCCCAGTTCAAGCGCGGTTTTCAGGAAGGCATCGAATTTGATTTCGCGGTTGCATAACACATCTGGATTGGGTGTCCGGCCTTTTTCGTATTCGCTGAACATATAGTCCACGACACGTTTTCTGTATTCGCCGCTCAGGTCAATAAAATGAAAAGGGATGTCCAGTTTCCCGGCAACCATCCTGGCCAGATCCAGATCGTCTTCCCAGGTACACTCTCCGTGGAGTGTTCCGGTAGTGTCGTTCCAGTTTCGCATGAACAGCCCAATGACTTCATGACCCTGTTGTTTGAGTAACAGGGCTGCAACGGATGAATCTACCCCGCCCGACAGACCTACGGCTATTTTCATGGCTAACAACTAAATAAAAAAGGGTAAGCTGAATGTATCGCACCGCTACAACCACCTACCCTTGCTGTCTTCCAACCCTGGGGGAGTTCAGTGGGAGCTGGTCGTACAAGACTTACCCCGCACAAAGGTAAGAAAATTTAGAAAGAATCAAATCCAAATGGAAGCAGATCCTTGACGCTTTCAAAAATACGAACCGTTCCGTTACTTCCCAGAATGATCCGAATGGGTTTGCCTGCGCGTTTTTCGCTTTCCAGGAGTGCCTGCCTGCAGATACCGCATGGCGATATGGGATTTTCGCATAGGATTTCTTTGTTTTTAGCCGCAATGGCAATGGCTTCTACCGATTTTCCCGGATAATTGGCGTGGGCATAATTCAGTGCGGAGCGTTCGGCGCAAACCCCTGCTGGAAAAGAAACATTTTCCTGATTGTTTCCTGTTACAACCATACCGTCTGAAAGCCTGACGGCTGCCCCCACTTTAAAATGGGAGTACGGTGCATATGCATTGTCACAGGCGGCGACTGCCTTCTCCAGCAACTGGGAATCTTCACGGGGCATACGGTCAGGAGTGGTTTCTGTATACTCAATGGTCAGGGTGCTTTTATTCATAGTGGTATCTTTATTAAAAACAAATATAAGAAAAGTTACTACATTTGCACCCATGTTACATTCATTTGTACGTAAGGCATTTCCTGTTATTTTCTATATTTCTGCCCTGGGAATGAGTCCGGTTCCCGGAGCGGAGTTTGCAGCGCAGGTATCTGACAACAGGGTCCTTTCCAGAAATGAATATATAAACAGATATAAAGATGTTGCCATAAGGCAAATGCACAGATACGGCATACCTGCCAGTATAATTCTGGCACAGGCCTGTCTGGAATCCGGCAACGGGAACAGCCGTCTGGCTGTAGAGGCAAATAATCATTTTGGAATCAAATGTCACGACTGGGACGGGGATCGTATTTTTCATGACGATGACGCGCCACAGGAGTGTTTCCGCAAGTACGCACGGGCCGAGGATTCTTTTTTGGACCACTCCGAGTTTCTGAGGACCAGACCGAGGTATGGCAGCCTGTTCAATCTGGGACATGAAGATTACGAGGGTTGGGCGCACGGTCTGAAGGCAGCCGGATATGCAACCAATCCGCAATATGCCAAACTGCTCATAGACCTTATAAAAGAAAACAAATTATACCAGTACGATACATATCCTTCTACGGGTGAGGAAATGCTTTATCCCGAAACGACAGCTCCCGTAACGGAAGATCTTTTTGTGATATCTGTTGACCGTAAGGTTTACAGCACCAATAAAAAGCGTTATGTGCTGGCAGCTCCGGGTGACACTTACGAGTCGCTGGCTGCCGAATTCCGGCTTTTCAACCACGAAATAATGAGGTTTAACGATGTTGACCGCCACAGTCAGCCTGCTGTGGGCGAAAGGGTTTATATCCAGCGTAAAGCGGGCCGTGCAGCCATTGGAATGGATGCGCATGCGGTGCGTGGCGGAGAAACGTTACACTACATCTCACAGAAATACGGCATCAGGTTGAGTTCGCTGTGCCAACTGAACGGTCTCTCACCGGAGCAGGAAGTGAGTGAAGGAACCGTATTGCGTTTAAGATAAATAGTTTCCATGAAGAAAATACTCCTTTTTCTACTTGTTGCCGGAGCCTTTGCCGGTTGGCTGTTTTACCAGACTTTTTATGCCGGCAATACCATGACTCCCGATGGAAAAACGGGCTATCTGCTCGTTCCCCGCGAGGCCGGTTTTGAGCAATTAGTCGACAGCCTGAGCATGAACGGCTTTTTGAAGCACGAAACATTTTTTCTCTGGGCTGCCCGGCATGAGAATCTGCCCGACAACGTACATCCCGGACGCTATGCCATTGAGCCGGGCATGAACAATAAGGCACTCGCCAGAAAACTGGCCATGGGATGGCAGGATCCTTTGAATCTTACCATTTCCGGTACCATACGTACGTTTGAAAAACTCGCCTCGGTGATGTCAAGGCGGCTCGAGATTGATTCGGCCTCAATGCTTATGTACCTGCGCAACGATTCCCTTATACGCTCCTTCGGGTTCGATTCGGTCAGCCTCAGAGGCATGTTTATTCCCAATACCTATGAGGTATTCTGGAATGTGTCGGGTGAAGAACTGCTTAAACGCATGTATGCAGAATATGAGAAATTCTGGAATAAGGATCGTCTGGATAAAGCTTCAAAAATCGGACTGACCCCTCACCAGGTAAGTACACTGGCTTCGATTGTTTACGAAGAAACAAAAAAGGCAGATGAAATGCCTGTTGTCGCCGGTGTTTACATGAACCGGCTGAGGATTGGAATGCCCCTCCAGGCAGATCCCACACTCATTTTCGCAGCCCGTGATTACAGTATAAGAAGGGTTCTGAAGATTCACATTCGTATAGATTCTCCTTATAATACCTATAAAAACAAAGGATTACCCCCGGGGCCCATCAGCATTCCTCCCATAGAGGCACTTGATGCCGTACTCGATTATACCCGGCATGATTATATATATTTTTGTGCCAAAGAGGATTTCAGCGGCTACCACAATTTTGCATCGAACCTGAAAGAACACAACAAGAATGCCCGTAAGTTCCAGAAGGCGCTGACAACCCGGATGAATCAGCAGAAAAGTTTAGGAAAATGAAGCCCGTTTTATATTTGATTCCCTCGCCGCTGGGCGATGTGCCCGTTACCGGGGTATTGCCCTCCGATTGCCTGGACAGGGTTCGCACACTGAACTATTTTGTGGTGGAGGAGCTGCGTACGGCAAGAAGGTATCTGTCCCGTGCAGGACTGTCTGTTGCGACATTGCATTTTTCCGAGCTGAACGAACATACGCGTGATGAAGAATTATACGAGCTGCTTGACCCCATGCGACAAGGGTACTCCATGGGTCTGATTTCCGAAGCAGGACTTCCGGCTGTGGCCGATCCGGGAGCCGGCCTGGTGGCTCTGGCCCACAAAGAAGGTTTTTTGGTAGAACCCATGCCGGGCCCCTCATCGCTTATGATGGCGCTCATGGCCTCGGGGCTCAACGGACAACAGTTTGCCTTTAACGGATACCTGCCCGTGAAACCCGAAGCGAGGCGCCGGCGGATAAAGGAGTTGGAAAAAAGATCGGGGGCGGAAGGCCAGACACAGCTTTTTATTGAGACGCCTTACCGGAACGGAGCACTCATGAACGATCTGCTGGATACCTGTCTGGGTTCAACACGCATTACACTGGCTATAGACCTGACTTCACCCGGATCGTTTATATGCACCCTCACTGTTGATGAGTGGAAAAAGAACAAACCCGATTTCGAGGGAAAGTGGCATAAAAAACCCTGTGTGTTTATCATACAGGCATAATTACGGATTATATGGCAAAAATTGAACTGAAAGATATGTTGTTTTTCGCCAACCACGGATGTTTCGATGAGGAACGCCTTATTGGAACACGCTTTCTGGTTGACGTTGTGATGGAGACAAAAGGCTGTCCTGCAGCTTTTTCCGACCGGCTGGAAGATGCCGTGGATTATTCCAGGGTCTATGAACTGGTCGCTGCCGAGATGGTCCGTTCAAGCCTGTTGCTCGAACATGTGACCGGACGTATTATCAGAGCGGTTACTGCCGAGTTTGAACTGGAAGATTGTGTTGTCACCGTGTCTAAACTGACTCCGGCAGTGGGAGGTCAGGTGGGCAGGGCTTCGGTGACGCTTTCAATGAAAGAATTGAACAATGGAAAGTTCTAAGACAGTTGCCTTTCTGACCCTCGGCTGCAAACTGAATTATGCCGAGACGGCTACAATGGCAAGGGATTTTGTGCAGCACGGCTATACTTTGGTAAGCCCCTCCAAACCGGCCGATGTATATGTAGTCAATACGTGTTCCGTGACCGCAAACGCAGATAAAAAGTGCCGGCAGGCCATACGGAAGCTTATAAAAATGAACCCTCAGGCCGTAGTGGCAGTCACAGGCTGTTATGCGCAGCTGAGAGCCTCTGAGATTCAGAAGATACCGGGCGTTTCGCTGGTATTGGGAACGAATTACAGGCACCGGATTGTGGAAGCGGTGGAAACTGGACATTCGTTTACCTGTTCCTGTGAAGAGCTGGACAGTATTTTCCCTGCTTTTTCAGCAGTGGAAAACAACCGGGAAAGGACCCGTTCTTTTCTCAAGGTGCAGGACGGATGTGATTACCGTTGCAGTTATTGCACCATTCCGCTGGCCAGAGGCGGCAGCCGGAATATTCCCATAAGTCTGGCTGTGGAGCATGCGCAGACTATTGCCGCTGCCGGAGTGAAAGAGATCGTCCTTACCGGAGTGAATACGGGGGACTTTGGAAAAACGACCGGGGAAACTTTTTTTGATCTGCTTATAGCCCTTGAAAAAGTCGAGGGTATTGAACGTTACCGGATCTCGTCCATTGAGCCTAATCTGCTCACGACTGAAATCATTGACTGGCTGGCTGAACATCCTAAATTCCAGCATCATTTCCACATTCCGCTCCAGAGCGGCAGTGATAACGTGCTCAAAAGAATGCGCCGGCGCTATACAACCGCTTTCTTTGCAGAACGGTTGCAATATATACGAACAAAAATACCTTACGCTTTTATAGGAGTGGATGTCATAGTGGGGTTTCCCGGAGAAACGGAAGAGGATTTTGAAACAACCTGCCGTTTTCTGACGGAAGTGAAACCTGCTTTTCTGCACCTGTTTCCTTACTCGGTAAGGCCGGATACACAGGCTGCCCTGTTGCCTGTCCAGGAAAGAATCCCGGTGGAAATTCAGGAAGAACGGGTGCATAAACTGGGACAACTCTCCGACGTGTTACACGAATCGTTCTGCAGGGCCAACAGCGGCCGCAGGGAAAAAGTACTCTTCGAAGGGAAAACACTCAACGGGAAAATGCACGGCTATACGGGCAACTATATACGGGTAGAAAGAGAATACGATAAATCGCTTATTAATAAGATAATAGAGGTTACTCTGGATTGACATGTACTGGCAATTGTTTTTGGTTTTTTTGCGTATCGGAGCTTTCACCATTGGTGGCGGCCTGGCCATGCTGCCTTTGATAGAGCGCGATGTCGTGTTTAAGAAGAACTGGATCACCAAAGATGATTTTACAGATATGGTGGCTGTCACGCAAATGCTGCCAGGGGTGATTGCCGTGAATATGGCCGTTGCGGTGGGGTATCGCATGAGAGGCATATGGGGTGCTTTAACAGCTGTTTTTGGAGCCATACTTGCTCCGTTCTGCTCCATTCTGTTACTGGCTGTTTTTTTTCGTACTTTCCGGGAAAACCCGGTAGTGGTGCAACTATTCACCGGCATGCGTCCGGTCATTGTGGCACTCATTGCCGTCCCGGTCATCACCACGCTGCGCGCCATCGGACCGACACTCGTAACAGGACTCATTGCTCTGGCTGCCACTGTACTTATATGGTTGTTCGGGGTTTCTCCGGTTTGGGTCATTCTGGCTGCCGGCATTGGGGGATATCTCTTGTATTTGGTGGATAAACGCAAAAAGAGGGAGATGAGGAAATGATCTGGCTGCAACTGTTTTATACATTTTTTAAGATCGGATTGTTTTGCTTTGGAGGCGGATACGCCATGCTGTCCCTTATCCGCAACGAGGTGGTGGACCGTTTCGGCTGGATGACCGGTGCTGAATTCACAGATATCGTGGCTGTTTCACAGATGACTCCGGGACCAATTGGCATCAATGCGGCAACTTACGTGGGCTTTACCGCTACCGGCGGCCATGTGCTGGGTTCGGTCATTGCGACCCTTGCTTTGTGCGCTCCTTCTGTAATACTCATGATCCTGGTGAGCCGTTTTCTTATGCGCTACCGTCAAAATCCAGCAGTACAGGGCATATTCCGGGGAATCCGGCCGGTTGTGGCAGGACTCATTGCCGCAGCCGCCCTTATGATGGCCTCGCCGGAAAATTTTGCAGACTACAGGAGCTACCTGATCTTCTCGGTTGCGTTTGTTGGCGCCTATTTCTTCAGGGTCCATCCCATTCTTCTGATGATTCTGGGAGGCCTTACCGGACTGCTTATGTAATCTTTTCTTACATTTGTTATCAATTCATTTGCGGGTCGGTTATGGAATTTAAATTGGAAGCACCTTATGTGCCTGCCGGTGATCAGCCCCAGGCCATTGACCATCTGTGTTCTTTGTTGAAAGATGGAACAGAAGCTGCTGTTTTGTTGGGTGTTACAGGCTCCGGAAAAACCTTTACCATGGCTAATGTCGTGGAACGGCTGCAGCGTCCGACCCTGGTGATAAGCCACAATAAAACACTTGCCGCGCAGCTTTACGGTGAATTCAAGGCTTTTTTCCCTAATAATGCGGTTGAGTACTATGTGTCTTATTACGATTATTACCAGCCCGAGGCTTATCTGCCGGTAACCGATGTTTATATAGAAAAAGACCTGAGCATTAACGACGAGATAGAAAAGCTGAGGCTGAGCACGTCTTCCGCCTTGTTAAGCGGCAGAAGGGACGTGCTGGTGGTGTCGAGTGTTTCCTGCCTGTACGGCATAGGTAATCCGGATGATTTTCACGCCAATACGATAACTCTTAAAAAAGGCCAGAAGCTGGATCAGAACCGCTTGTTGTATCTTCTGGTTGATGCCATGTATTCCCGTAACGAGAACGATTTCAAGAGAGGAACCTTTCGTGTGCGGGGCGATGTGGTTGACGTATACCTTGCTTATGACGATATAGCCTGCCGTATATCATTCTGGGGAGACGACGTTGAATCGGTTGAACGTCTGGATCCATTGACAGGCGGCATTATTTCTTCCGAAGAAGGCATAAGCATATATCCCGCCAGCGCCTTTGTCACGGGGAAAGCCCGTAAGGAAGAGGCAATAAGGCAGATACAGGATGACCTCATGATCCGTTACAATTACCTTAAGGAAATTAGCAAGCACCTGGAAGCCAAACGGCTTATGCAGCGTGTTGAATTCGATCTGGAAATGATCAGGGAACTGGGCTACTGCTCTGGTATAGAGAACTATTCACGGTACTTTGACGGCAGGGCCTCCGGTACCAGACCCTTCTGCCTGCTCGATTATTTCCCGGATGATTTTCTGACTATCATAGACGAAAGTCATGTGACCCTTCCCCAGGTCAGGGCCATGTACGGTGGGGACCGTTCCCGCAAGGAAGTGCTCATCGACTACGGCTTCAGGTTACCGGCCGCAGCAGACAACCGTCCGCTGAAATTCGATGAGTTTGATACTTTGATTGGTCAACGTCTCTATGTCTCTGCCACTCCCGCAGATTACGAACTGGAGCGGAGCGAAGGCCTTATTGTGGAACAGGTGGTGCGTCCGACCGGTCTTCTGGACCCTCGCATAGAAGTACGCAAAACCGAAGGACAAATTGACGATCTTATAGAAGAAATACAGGTACGTGCCGGGAAAGATCAAAGGGTACTGGTCACTACGCTTACCAAACGCATGGCCGAGGAATTGAACAAGTTCATGCAAAAGATCCGGATCAGATGCAATTACATCCATTCCGATGTGGAAACGCTGGAGAGAATCAAGATTCTGGAAGAGTTCCAGAAAGGATATTACGATGTGCTGATTGGTGTGAATCTGTTGCGGGAAGGCCTCGACCTGCCGCAGGTATCCCTGGTTGCCATCCTCGATGCCGACAAGGAAGGGTTCCTGCGTTCGGAACGGGCGCTTACACAGACGGCCGGCCGCGCAGCCAGAAACATTGAAGGACTCGTGATCATGTATGCAGACAAGATCACCGATTCCATGCGCCAGACAATAAACGAGACAAACCGGCGCCGGGAAAAACAAATGAAATATAACAGGGATAACGGGATAACCCCAAAACAGATTGCCCGAAACGTCCGCAACGTGTTGAGCCAGGGAGGCACCTACGGGGACGAAGTGGCCGATCCCCGTTTTGTGGCAGAAGATCCTGTTACCCGCTCCATGACCCCCGAACAATTGCAGAAAGCCATAGACACGGCCAGGATCCGGATGGAAGAAGCCGCTGCAAAGCTCGATTTTATTGTAGCCGCCAAGTTTCGTGATGAAATGCACGCTTTACAAAAAATACAAAAATGAGCAACCTGTTGGCAGATAAGGCAAGAGATTTTGCCCGGGAAAAACTGGACGGGCAGTTGCGCGGAAACGGTGAACCTTTCCTTGCGCATGCAGATGCTGTCGCCCGGATTGTGGAACAGGAGATAGGATTGACCCCGGATGCCGTGATTACCGTATACCTGCACGAGGCCAGCCGCAAATCGCCTGAAATGCTGGAGGAGATCCATCACACGTTCGGAGCCGATATCGCCCGTATGGTAATTGGTCTGAACCGTATTTCCACCATCAGGCCCCGTGATACCCGGTTGGAAGCAGATAATTACCGCAAGCTGATCATTTCCTATTCCACCGATCCCCAGGTCACACTTATTAAACTGGCCGATCGTCTTGAAATCATGCGCTCTCTGGCGGATTGTTTCCCAAAAACGGAACATGTTAAAAAAGCGACCGAGACGCTCATGCTCTATGCCCCTCTGGCTCACCAGCTGGGGTTGTACAGCATTAAGAGCGAAATGGAGGATCTGTCTTTCAAAACCATCCAGCCCGAGGATTACCGCCTGATAAACAATAACCTTAAGGCTACAGAAAGCGAGAGGAAGATTCAGATAGAGCAGTTCATCAAACCGCTCGACCGTGAAATGAAAAAGACCGGCATTCAATATGAATTGAAGAGCCGCACCAAAGCTATTTATTCCATTTGGAAAAAAATGCAGAAGCAACAGGTTGGCGTGGATGGCGTATACGACATCCTGGCCATCCGCTTTATTATAGATGCCGGTCCGGAAAATGAGAAAGATCTCTGCTGGCAGGTTTATTCCATTGTCACACAGATCTATGAACCTATTCCGGAACGTATGAGGGACTGGCTGACCGTTCCGCGTCCAAGCGGGTATGAGTCGTTGCATATCACAGTCCGCACCCCCTCGGAACTCATGGTTGAGGTCCAGATACGAAGCCGGCGCATGGACGTGATAGCAGAGTACGGCACCGCGGCTCACTGGGCATATAAAGGGGTAAGGAACGAACAGGCACTGGACGACTGGCTCAACAGGGTCCGCAAGCGACTGCAGAATCCTGCCGGAAGTTTTGTCTCTCCGGCCGAAGACAATGTCTTCACGCCCAATGAAGTCTATGTATTTACCCCTGCCGGCGATTTGCGCAGGCTGGTAGCCGGATCGACCGTGCTGGACTTTGCCTTTGATATTCATACCAACATAGGGATAAAGTGTACGGGAGCGCGCGTGAACGGTAAGATAGCACAGGTAAGGGACCGGCTTAATACGGGAGATGTGGTGGAGATTATTACCGCCAAGAACCAGAAGCCTTCCCGGGACTGGCTGAATTTTGTGGTTTCCGGCAAGGCGCGTAACAAGATCAGGCAAAAGCTGCGCGAAGAAGAAGGAATACAGGATGCGGCAGGAAGGGAACTGTTGGAACGACGTCTGAAGAACTGGAAACTTGAATTAACGCCCGAAATGCTCGGGCAGTTGGTGAAAAAGCTAAAATTCAAGCAACTGAGTGAGTTTTATGCGGCCATTGCCACGGGAACCTGTTCATTGCAGGAAGTGAAGGATTTTCTACTCAGGACAGAAGCACCGGTACAGGAGCCTGTTGTGCCTCAACAGGAAGCAGAGCCCGTAAAGGTCAGAGAAGACGATTACCTGGTTATAGACGACAAGTTCGGTCGCATAGGTTATAAACTGGCCAAGTGCTGCAATCCCATTATAGGAGATCCGGTGTTCGGCTTTGTAAGTATAAAGGAAGGAATAAAAATACACCGGATGAGCTGTCCGAATGCCGAACGTCTCATGACGCAATATCCTTACCGTATTCAAAAGGTTAAATGGAGGAACACTGTGGCAGCGGCCGTTTTCCAGGTTACCATCCGTTTTTCGGCTTACGAGGAAGTAGGCATTACCCAGGAAGTCGGAGAAGTCATAAAGAATCTGTCCCTGAACCTGAGGAACTTCACCTTCACGAACCACGGAGGAAAGATGAACGGCCGTCTTCAGGTAGCTGTCAACTCCAATAAACAGGTAGACCTGCTTCTGTTCCAGCTGAAAAAAATCAGGGGCATGGTAAAAGTAACGCGAGAATAATCTATGTATCAAGAAGATATAGTAATCAAAGGAGCAAGGGTCCATAATCTCAAGAACCTGTCACTGACCATACCGCGCGACAAGTTTGTGGTTATTACCGGTGTTTCGGGTTCCGGTAAATCTTCACTGGCATTCGATACCCTTTTTGCTGAAGGGCAAAGACGTTATGTGGAAAGCCTCTCGGCTTATGCGCGCCAGTTTCTGGGACGTATAAGGAAACCCGATGTCGATTCCATTGAAGGGATTCCTCCGGCCATTGCCATTGAACAAAAGGTGAATACCCGCAATCCGCGTTCCACGCTCGGGACGTCCACAGAAATATACGACTACCTGCGACTTCTTTACGCCAGAGTGGGGGTGACCTATTCTTCCGTTTCGGGGAAGGAAGTGACCCGGCATTCGCAGGACGATGTGCTCAGGCACATCATGTCGCTGCCTCAGGGCCAATACGTCTATATCCTGGCTCCCTTCGGCTGGGGCGAAGAAAAGAAACGGGTAGAAAAGCTTTTGCGTCTGCAGGAAGAAGGATACTCCCGTTTTTATAACGGGAAGGAAGTGCTGCGTGTTGAATCATTGCTGCAGGATATGGCCCTTTACGCGAAGCAGGACATAGTACTGCTTGTAAGCCGTGCCTCGTCCGAAGATTCTCCCGACAACAAAGCCAGGCTCCTCGATTCAATACAAACGGCCTTCTCCATTGGAGACGGCGTGCTTTACCTGGACGACGGGGAACGTTCCGTTTTCTCGACCCGTTTTGAAGCCGACGGCATCACATTCATGGAACCGAACGAGTACATGTTCAGTTTCAATAATCCCCTGGGCGCCTGCCCGGAATGCGGCGGCTACGGGATGGTAACCGGAATAGATGAATCGCTTGTGATCCCCAATCCCGAGCTTTCCCTGTACCAGGATGCCGTGGCCTGCTGGCGGGGAGAAGTGATGAGCCAGTACAAGGATACTTTCATAAGAAATGCTCCGCGTGCAGGATTCCCGGTCCATAAACCGTACAAAGAGCTTACTCCTGAACAGAAAAAGCTTTTATGGGACGGAGCAGGGGCAGCTACCGGTATTCATGCTTTCTTCCAGCAATTGGAAGAAGCAAGGTATAAAATACAGAACCGTATAATAATCAGCCGTTTTACAGGAAAAACCGTTTGTCCGGCCTGCCTCGGGTCCCGCCTCCGGAAAGAGGCCTCCTATGTGAGAATCAACGGAAAACGGATAGATGAACTGCTCGACATGAGCATAGGAGATTTATATGACTATTTTGCACATATTCCCTGGACAGACTATCAGTTGAAAATCGCGGCCAGGACCATAGAAGAAATAAACGGACGTCTGCGCTTTCTGACTCAGGTGGGACTAAGTTATCTCACGTTAAACCGGAAATCCTCCACCCTGAGCGGCGGAGAAAGCCAGCGTGTGAATCTGGTTAGTTCCCTGGGCAGTTCGCTGGTGGGCAGCATGTATATTCTGGATGAACCAAGCATCGGACTGCATCCCCGGGATACGCAACGTCTTCTGCAAACCCTGAAAGCGCTCAGAGACCTGGGTAATACGGTCATCGTAGTGGAACACGACGAGGAGATCATGAGATCTGCAGATCAGATCATTGATATTGGCCCGCTGGCGGGAAAAGACGGTGGACGGCTTATTTATCAGGGACCTCCTCCGTTGCCCGATGCCGCCATGGAATGCGGGGAAAGCCGTACCCTTCAGTTTCTTACAAATCCCAATGTTATTCCGCTTCCCCCAAAGCGCAGGAAATGGAATTCATATATTGCCATTCAGGGAGCCAGGCATAATAATCTGAAGAATATTGATGTTAAATTTCCGCTTCAGATACTGACAGCTGTTACCGGGGTAAGTGGTTCGGGCAAGTCATCTCTTATCAGGGATGTGCTTTACTATGCGCTATGCCGGGAATTGAATCAGGGAAGCGTCCCCAAACCGGGCCTCTTCAGTCAGCTGACAGGCGACATGCACCGCATTTCGGGTGTGGAACTGATTGATCAGAATCCCATTGGTAAATCCACCCGGTCCAATCCCGTCACTTACATAAAAGCCTATGACGATATCCGTAAACTTTTTTCCGAACAGCCCTATGCGCGGATGAACGGGTTCGGTCATTCTCATTTTTCCTTTAACATAGAAGGAGGCCGATGCCCCGAGTGTCTGGGGGAAGGCAGTGTGAAAGTGGAAATGCAGTTTATGGCAGATGTCATTCTCACGTGCGAATCGTGTGGCGGCCGTCGTTTTAAACCAGAAATACTGGAAGTCCGCTATCAGGATAAAAACATTGCCGATGTGCTGGAAATGACAGTAGACGAAGCCATTTCATTTTTTGCCGCTCAAAAAGATTCCACGGCAAAACGGATTGCCGAGAGATTGAACCCATTGCGCGAGGTTGGTCTCTCATATATCAAACTGGGGCAAAACAGCAGCAGTCTGAGCGGAGGCGAGAGCCAGCGTGTGAAGCTTGCCTACTTCCTTTCCGGAGAAACGTCCGTGCAAAACCGGCTGTTTATCTTTGACGAACCTACTACCGGGCTTCATGCCTACGATATCTCCAAACTGCTTCAGTCATTCAATGCGCTTATTTCCAGAGGTCATACCGTTTTGGTGGTTGAACACAACATTGACGTGGTCAAATGTGCCGACTGGGTAATAGACATGGGCCCCGATGCCGGTGAGAATGGCGGGTGTTGTTGTTTTTCAGGAACTCCGGAAGAACTGGCGCAACGTGACGATTTACCTACTGGGCACGCTCTCGGCGGCAAGCTTCTTTTCCCTGATGTGAAACAACTCCAGGATGACCAGGGTTATGAGACCTCCGAGAAAATAGGATAAATTCGGTGACAGCGCAAATCCCATGGGTGATATGAAAATGAAAGTGGTTACCACCATGGTCATGAACAAAGCAGGTATCAGTGATATCAGATACGGTTTGTTCTCTCTGTAGAGAAATACGGTTATCGACCATAATGTCACGGTAGCCAGTGTCTGATTGGACCAGGCAAAATACTTCCAGATGGTATTGAATCCTTCTGCATCGGCAAGACTGAAAACGAGTATGAAAAGCCCCGCCGCAAAAAGGGGAAGAGAGATCAGCAGTCTGTTCTTTAAAGGTTTTTGGTCAATGTGAAACACTTCTGAGACCATAATCCGTGCTGAACGAAATGCTGTATCACCGGTTGTAATAGGTGCGGCTATCACACCCAGCATGGCCAGGAAAGTCCCTATGGGCCCGAGCCATTCAGCGGTAAGGTAATTCACAATTACGGCTGCATTTGTTTCTCCCGATTTAAAAACAACTATCCCGTCGGGATCTTCAAAGAAAAAATAGCAGGCGGCAGCGGCCCATATGAGTGCCAGAATACCTTCGGCTACCATGGAGCCCAGAAAAACGGGGCGTCCGTATTTTTCATTGGTCATGCACCGGGCCATCATGGGTGATTGTGTGGCATGGAAGCCCGAAATGGCACCGCAGGCTATTGATACAAACATCATGGGAAAGATGGGATTGGCCACCGGATTGAGCGATCTGTTATGCAGTCCCTGCCAGAATTCCGGAACTGCCGGTTGTTTGATAAACATCATTATCATAATGCCAAACGCCATTATAAGCAGGCAGATGCCAAATACAGGATATGCCTTTCCAATAATCTTGTCAATGGGAAATAATGTAGCTACCAAATAATACAGGAAAACGACCACAATCCAGAACGTGGTATTGAATGATTCAGGTGTAAGTCTTGCAAGAAGTTCAGCAGGACCTGCCACAAAAACGGCTCCGACCAGTATCATCAATACAATTGTGAAAATGCGCATGAAATTCCTGATTCGCTTTCCAAGATATCTTCCATGTATTTCGGGAAGACTTTCTCCGCCATGTCTTAACGACATCATCCCCGAAAAGAAATCATGTACACATCCTGCAAAAAGAGTTCCCAGGACAATCCAGATGAATGATGCCGGCCCGAAAGTGGCTCCCATAATGGCCCCGAATATGGGCCCGAGACCTGCAATGTTCAGGAATTGAATGAAAAAAATTTTCCAGGGTTTCATCGGAACATAATCCACATTGTCCCGTTTGACAATGGCCGGTGTTTGCCTGTTCTTATCTATCCCGAAAATGCGTTCGGTGATTTTACCATAAATAAGAAATCCTGCAATCAGGACAACAATCGAAATTGAAAAGCTTATCATTTATAAGGAAAAGGAATGGGTGCAAATATAGGCTTTTTTGTACATTTGTGTAATGAAAAAGGCTATTATTTTTCTTGTTTTTTGCACTTATTCAACACTTTTCGTGAATCTTCCGGCAAGCGCCCAGTCTTTGTTCTCACTGGCTCCCCGCATAGGGACGGACATTGGCGGTGCGGTGCCCATACCTTTCAGTGCTGTTGGAGGTTCTTTCAATGCATATCCCAAACTCAACGCGACACTGGGATTACACCTGAATATGAATTTGCACAGTCGGTGGTCGTTGGGGACCGATCTGAATTACAAGACTATAGGAATGGATGCCGATGCCAGGGTGACCAATCAGAAATTCAAGGGGGAGGGGATGGTCCAGTTTTTCACCGGAACATCCGAGATGTCAATGAGTTTCACACTTCTGGAACTTCCTGTTTATGTGAAGTATCACATGGGCAGCAAACATCAGCACAGCATTATGCTTGGTGCATACGGTGCATACATATTAAAATCGTCTTTTGAAACACGGGCCACTAAAGGATTCATTGGAACAGAGGCCGACCGTGTAGATTCGGAAGTATCCAGCCCTATGATAATGGATTTTTCTACCTTGTTGGATAAATGGGACGCCGGCCTGTCTGCCGGATATGAAGTCAGGATTTTTCCCAGGATTAACATGGATCTGAGGGTCATGTTCGGCCTGAAGGATATATTTGTACAAGGCAGTGATTTTTTTGATTACAGGATGCAACATATCCGCGGCAGTATAACCGTTTCATATGACCTTATCCGCTTTGGAAAGTCCCGCTATTAATTCTGTGCCATATCCCAGAGAGAATAAAACAACCACCTGGCCCGACGTTGCATGACCGGAAAATTGAGAGTCCCGGGTGTGTCTGAGGGTTTGTAGGTATTATCGCTCACACCGGAAGTGATCAGAAGCGAAGGTACGCCTTGTAAAGCCAGGAAGTTCTGTTCGGTCATGGAAAAATATATTCCGGCAAAAGAGGGACTGTTGTAAAATGTATAATCTATCTGCAGATTTATATTATAAAAGGCATTGCAGTTATTGAGCGATTCGACAAGTCTTTCGGGCACCTGGTCAGCTCCCAGCACAAGTACATAATCTTCTCTGTCTTTGGGCGGTTCCAGCACAGATCCAATCTGATCTATATTCACATTTGCCACTATGCGGTCGAAAGGAACACCCGATGACAGGGTGAAAATGCGTGCCCCGGTCATGGAAAACTCCTTGGCATCGTAAGCAATGAAAATGATACTGCATGGAGGCCTTTTTCCATCTTTATACATTTGACCCATTGCCCGGGCCAGGTTCAGAAGCACAGAAACGCCAGATGCATTACTGTCGGCTCCGGGGTAGATTTGTCCGTCAATAACACCCAGATGGTCGTAATGGGCCGAGACAATAATGTAATTCCTGTCGAAACGATCCAATCCGGGAAGTATTCCAATTACGTTCCTCCCTTTTTGTCCTGTGGGGCAGATGAAACTCTGTATATAGGAACCGCTTTTTTGTACGGGATTAGCCTTTCCGAAAGGAAGCAGTCCGAATTCCTTGAATTGGTTCACCAGATACTGTGTAGCCAAAGTCGCTCCTGGTGAGCCTGTTTCTCTTCCGCGCAGAGTGGTGTCTGAAAAAAACAAGACGTGTTTTTCAAGGTCTTTTGCCGAAATGAGACCGGCATAGTGTTCAGGCCGGATGATCTGAGCGCTCAGGGTAAAGGAGATAAGCAGGAAAGCAGTTGAAATACAAGCGAAAAAGCAGGTCGAGCGCGGCATATTTTTTGTTTTTCCGGTGCAAAGTAACGAATTTTTCCAGTTAAAAATTAATACCTTTGCCTTAATATGAAACGAAAACATCTCTTCTGTACCCTTTTTCTTTTTCTAACGTTTCTTTCGGCAGGAAGAGTATGGGCACAATACGACAAACAACAGTTTTTCTACAGGGGCCAGCAACTGATTTTCGATGGCCGTTTCCAGCAGGCAATAGATAATTTTAACAAACTCATTCAGTTGGATCCCGAGTTGTACGAAGCCTATTTCTTCCGGGGTATAGGGAAATACAATCTGGGTGACTTTTTGGGGGCAAAATCCGATTTTGATAAAGCACTGAATATAAATCCGGTATTTACCATGGCCTATCACTACAGAGCCATAACGTATTCGCGCCTTGGACAATACGATGATGCGCTGGAGGATCTGAAAGAAGCTGTGGACCTGCGTCCCAGTTATAATGGTCTCTACTTCAGCCGGGGAGTGACTTACCTGCTCTCCCAGCAATTCGAACTGGCCGAGGCCGATTTCAATCGTTTCATACGCCATGAACCGAGGGTAAGTGAGGCATACCTGAACAGAGGGGCCTGTTATCTTTATCTGAAAGATACCGTGAAAGCCCTGCAGGATTATAATACAGCTGTTTTGCTTAATAAATTCGATCCGGAAGGTTATATCCGTCGCTCTCGGGTACACGCAATGAAGGAAAATTATGATGAGGCCCTTTCCGACCTGAACCAGGCTTTATCGCTTGACCCTGCCAACTCTTTTGCCTACTTTAACAGGGCTCTTATCCGTTATAACAGGAATGACCTGAACGGTGCCCTTTTCGATTTGGAAAAAGTACTGGCAGAAGATCCGGGAAATGCGCTTACCTTATATAACCGGGCGCTTATCCGTACACAGATAGGGGATTACAACAACGCGCTGGAGGATTATGACCGCGTGATTGCCATCAATCCGGGCAATGTGCTTGCCTACTACAACAGGGCAGCGCTTTTCATAGAAATGGAACGTTACAACGATGCACTCAGGGATTACGACATGGCTATTGAACTGTATCCCGATTTTGCCAATGCCTATATGAACCGCTCCTATGTCAAGAATAAACTGGGACGTTTTGCCGCCGCCCAGAGTGATTACAACATAGCGCAGGGCAAGGTACAGAGTTACAAAGCACGGCTGGGCGATACCACGTACTCTGCTTTCGCCGACACTACTCAGAAGTTCGACCGGTTGCTTGCCCTCGATGCAGATTTTGCCAAAAAAGACTTCAATAACGAACTGCTTCAATACCGCGATGTTGACATAAGGCTCAAACCTCTGTTCATACTGCTTGCCGGTACAGGAGAAAACAGGCAGGCCCTGGAACAGCAGTATTATTATGAAGACCTGGAAAAATACCTTTCAGGGCAGGTCATTCCTTTGAATCTTTATTCGGTTTCACCCGAGGGGAACCTGCAGGACCTGACATTCAGGAAAGAGCAGGTGGAAAATATGCTCAGGACCGACAAAGACAATCCCAACCTGATCTTTATTAAAGGAATTCTTGACTTCCAGAGTAAGCAGTTCAATGCATCTTTGGCGTCCTACAACCAGGCAATAAAAAAAGATGCCGGCAACGTATTCTATTACATTAACCGTGCGGCGCTCCAGAGTGAAATGATTGACTTTATCTCGTCCATGGACGATAATGTACAGATGCTTACGCTCGACGAATCGGGCACTACGCGTACGCGGGTCCAGGAGCAGAGCAGGAGAGAATACGATTATTCAGGTGCCATTGAAGACTTGCAGAAAGCAGCCATGCTGGCGCCCGACTTTGCTTATGTCTATTATAATCTGGGGAACCTTCACTGTTTGTCGGGGAACCTGCCGGAATCAATAACCAACTATAGCCGGTCCATTGAACTGTATCCTTACCTGGCCGAAGCCTATTATAACAGGGGACTCATTCATATCTACCTGAAAGAAAAAGAAAAAGGCTGCATGGATATTTCTACCGCAGGTGAGCTGGGTGTGAAAGATGCCTACAGTGTAATAAAAAAATTCTGTGTCACCGAGTGACACAGAACTTTTTCACTGAATTGTACGTAATAACTCAGGGTTTTGGCAACCGGAAGCTTATTTTAACGTAAGGCGCACTGTTCAGGTAGTCATAAGATGCTTTTATGCTGGCAAAGGGAGGCAGGTCAAATGCTTCCTGTTCAACAATGGCATATTTCATACCTGAGATTTCAGCCTTCTGGTATATGGCATTGAAGTCAATTTTGCCTGAGGCGCCGATTTCCTTATCGTCTTTTACATGCCAGAGATCAAATCTGCCGGGGTATTTTTCCATGTATTCCACGGGCGATGCACCACCTTCCTGGCACCAGTATACGTCAATCTGGAAGAAAACATTCTCAGGTTTGGTGTTAGCAAGCATATAATCATACATGACCATTCCGTCAAAAAAAGTGGTGAACTCATGGGAGTGATTATGGTATCCAAAGCGGATGCCTGCTGCATTGCATTTTTCGCCCACCAGGTTGAAAAGATTGCAATAATTGGCGAGACCTTCCACAGATTCGTAGGCGCTTTGCCACATGGAGGGCTGTACTATGTAGTTGACACCCAATGTAACGTGGTCGGCTATGGCTTTGTCCCACCAGGCAAGGCATTCTTCCAGCGGGGTGGCATTCGGATCGGGTCCGTTTATGTGCGATGAAACCACATCGAGCCCCTTCTCTTTACAAAAAGCGGCAAAAGCCTGTGGTTCCATGCCGTAGAAGGTTCCATCCTGAGGATTGTAGCTGGCCAGCTCTACAAATGTGTATCCGGCGGCAGCAACAGAGTCGAGAGAGGCACCCAGGTCTTTCTGAATCTCGTCACGAATGGAATAAAGCTGAAGCCCTATCTCTTTTTTTACATCTTCCTGTTTGCTGGCACAGGATACAAAACCCGTAAACAGCATGGCTATAAGGGTTGTAGAAAGGATTAGACGGCGTTTCATTGTTAATCGAGGATTTTAACTTTTATGTTCCTGAACCAAACATCGTCACCGTGATCCTGCAAACCAATGTAACCGGCTTTTTCTTCACCTCCGCAATTCAGGAGCAGGTCATAGGCTACAGGCCATTTATCCTGGCTGAATTTGCTCTTGTCAAGCATTTCCTTCCACTGGGGGGTCCACAGATGGTATTCCAGTACATTGGCATCGTTCTGGAAATGGGCAACGGTTCCCTTGTAAACAAGTATTTTTGCTGTGTTCCACTCCCCAAAAGGCTTGGAGTTCTGCGGTTTGGCAGGGATCATGTCGTACAGGGAAGCAGACTGGCGGTTCCCGTCAACTCCCAACATGGCATCGGGATGGTTGACATTGTCCAGAACCTGGTATTCAGGGGCAGAAATATAAATGGGTTCACCAGGAACTTCCTGTGCCAGGTAGAATACGCCTGAGTTGGAGCCCTCGGCGACTTTCCATTCGAACGTCAATTCAAAATTGTTGAATTTCCGGTCAAAAATAATGTCTCCGCCATTCTCGGCACCGGCCTCGCCCCGACCCGAACCGTTGATTTTAATGGCTCCGTCTTCTATGGTCCAGGCACCTGGTATACCCGTTCCGTTATAAGCACGCCATCCGTCAAAGGTGGCTCCGTCAAACAGAACTACTACATTGGTGTCAACCTGGGGTGCTTCTTCTTTTTTGCCTGTATTATTGCATGAAGAGCACGAACTTACAATCATGGCAGATAAAATAATGACTAACGTAAATACTTTTTTCATGTTTATTATTTGTTAAGGTTATGGCATTTCCGGCAGAGAATATCCTTCGCGGTAAGTATGCCTGATGAGTTCATTGGCAAATGACAGCGCGTTGATAGGATCTGTGTATTGGTGATTAAAGGTGGGGTGCCCGTCTTTAATGGAGAATCCGTCTTTAATTTTCATCTGAATGGTATCGGTGGGCGAGATGTTTGTAAACTGCATGGCATCTCCATCCCAGGAGAGTTCCCTGTTGAGTCCCTGCAGACGTACGCCCAATACCCCCATGACAACCATTTCGTTGAGGGGCCCGGCTTCCGAGAAATCCGAGGCCGTCTTTATGCGGCTGTCCGGGCTTTCCTTGCAGGCGCGGATGAAATCGGTGTAGTGGTTATTTTCAGGTACTTCACGGGTAAGAGTCGGAGCAGGAATTTCTTTTCCGGAAAGCAGCCAGGGATTTACACCATAGCATCCGCAAATGAGGGTGTCCCTGGTTCCGTGGAAAATAACAGCACCGCCGCTGTCGTTCATATTGCGGCCGGCAGGCCATCCCTGGGGATATTCAGGAAGAAGACCACCGTCGTACCAGGTTACTTCAACTCTGGGCATGGCTACTTTTGGCATATTGTCCCGTGCAGGAAAAATAAATTTGGCTATCTGGGCATTGGGAGCGCAATCGGTCATCAGGGCAGTGGAACTTCCCTGTACGGCAACGGGAGATTTCAGATTCAAAGCTTTTACAACGGGCTGGAGAATATGGCAGGCCATATCGCCAAGGGCTCCGGTGCCGAAATCCCACCAGCCGCGCCAATTCCACGGATGGTAAATTTCATTGTACGGACGGTATTTGGCCGGACCTATAAAAAGATCCCAGTCAAGCTCGGGATGAGGAGTGTGGACTGCTGTGGGAGTTTCCAGACCCTGGGGCCATATAGGCCTGTCTGTGAAGGCTTCCACCCTGGTTACCTCGCCAATCATTCCGTTCCAGATGGCTTCGCATACTTTGCGGACACCTTCGCCCGAAGCGCCCTGGTTCCCCATTTGTGTGGCTACTTTATGTTTAGCGGCAAGACGGGTAAGAAGGCGGGTTTCATAAACGGTATGCGTAAGGGGCTTTTCGCAATAGACGTGCTTTCCCATGGCAATGGCCTGGGCAGCTATTACGGCGTGTGTATGGTCTGCGGTACCCACCACAACAGCGTCTATATTATTGCCCATTTCATCGAAAAGCTTACGAAAGTCTTTGTATTTCTTTGCATTGGGGTATGTGGCAAACTGGTTGGCTGCATACTTCCAGTCCACGTCGCACAGGGCGACAATATTTTCTGAGCTCAATTCGCGAATGACAGCACCACCACGGCCTCCAATACCAATACCTGCGATATTCAGTTTATCGGTCGCGGCTGTTTTCTTTTTCTTTTGTTGGGCAGAAAACGGCATACCGGCCATAAGCGGACTCGAAGCAACAATAGCTCCGGCAGTGGCTAAAGCGCTTTTCTGCAAGAAGTTTCTTCTCGAGATGTTATTTTCCATAGGTTATTATTTTAGGATATAAAGAAAGTGATTGACAAACATACGAAGGTAGTAAAAAATTATTTCTTTTTCGATTTGGAACGCAGCCGGTCAAGCGAATGGACAAGCGCTTCGTCTGTAGCGATTGCCCGGAGAGCAAGCAGTAAAAATATAATGGCAATAATAGGGAAAACTGTCGTTACGGAAAAAGGTACGTCAGCGCGGTTTTTGAAGTATACGGCACCCATCCAGATTTGCTGGGCAAGCAATACAACAGAAGTATAGATACAAAGGCGCATCTGTATTTTCCGGAATTTGAAAAGAACAATAATGGCGCACAACAGGAGCGAAACAGTTCCTGTAAGGATGGTAAACGGCAAATAGGTGGCGTAAATACTGAAAAAAATCGGGATCATCAGGCCGAGGGCAATGGCCAGGTATAAAGTCTGTATTCGCTGGATCATAAGTTAAAGTATTTGTTTGGACAAATTTAGAGGAAAATCCCCGATTTTCCTCTAAATTTGCCATATGAAAATAATTGAGCCTTCCGAACTTGTGATAAACAGCGACGGTAGTATTTTTCACTTGCACCTGCTTCCTGAACAGCTTGCCGACAACGTATTACTTGTAGGGGACCCGGACCGCGTCCTGTTGCTTAAGAGAATGCTTTCCAACGTGGAATTCGTTTCCCAAAGCAGGGAGTTCGTTTCTGCCACAGGGTGGTATAAAGACAAAAGGGTGACGCTGCTTTCTACAGGTATCGGAACAGATAACATAGACATAGTACTTAACGAACTGGACGCCCTGGCCAATATCGATTTTCAAACCAGGACCGTCAGGGAGCAACACAGAAGTCTGCGCATTCTCAGGCTGGGAACTTCCGGAGCCATTCAGCCGGACATAGAAACGGGCTCGCTGGTGTTCTCAAAATATTCGGCCGGGATTGACGGATTACTCAACTGGTATGCCGGGCGCGATTCGGTCTGCGATACTGAAATGGAACAGGCTTTTGTGGAACACATGAACTGGCCCCGGACACTGGCAAAGCCTTATTTTGTACTTAATTCTCCCGAGATTGCGGATGATTTCAAAGATGCCGTGCAGGGGATTACCCTTTCCGCCCCGGGATTTTACGGGCCGCAGGGCAGGGAACTTCGCCTGAAAACAGTAGATCCGGATTATTTGGAGAAGCTTAAGACGTTCAGATATAATGGTTTGAGACTAACAAACTTTGAGATGGAAGGATCTGCCATAGCAGGCTTGTCCCGGCTGCTGGGTCATCAGGGAGCTACCGTATGCATGATTATAGCTCAAAGGAGTCAGAAAGGAATGAATGTAGATTATAAAACGCTTATGTTCCAACAGGCCGGGATTGCCATTGAGCGTCTGGCCATGGAGGAATCTGCCATAGAAAAACTGCGTTGAGCATGTTGAACGATAAGGATATACAAAGCATAATCACCTTATTGGAAGATCCCGATGAGGAGGTGCAGTCTTCCCTGTTCGTATGGTTTCATGCCCGGGGCGAGGAGGCTGTCTCCCAGTTGGAAAGCATTCGGATTAACTCAGGAGGAAGGGATCGGGGAGGTGTTGACCGTATGATTGAATTGCTCAAAACCCGGTTTAATATTGATTCGTTACAGAAATGGATAGAGAATCCGCATGACAATCTTCTCAGAGGCTTGTATTTAATACAGAAGGTAATCAGCCCAGATGCCGATTATGATTGCATGGACACGCAGCTTTCAGATATGCAAAGCACAGTCTGTGTGGAGCTTAGTGACGAGCAGACAGATATGGAGCGTGTAAAGGTCTTTAACCACCTTTTTTTCCACAGACTCGGCTTCAAGGCGGTGGATCCCATGTTCGAACAGCCTCAAAAGACTTTTATTCATTTGGCATTGAGTGAGCGGGAGGGCAGTCCCATTGCTCTGGGAATTTTATACCTTATGGTTGCGTTCCAGTCGGGGGTACCCATAAGGGGACGGGTTTTCAAGGGAGGATTTCTGCCTGCTGTAATTGACAAGTCGGGAGAAGTGGTATTTTATGTGAATGTTTACCGGAAAGGTCAGCTGTTTGACCATACACAATTGTCTTCCTTTGTGAAGGATATGAATGCCAACATTCCCGAGGACTCCTTCCGGGAAGCAACCGTCACAGATCTGGCAAAGGTGTATGCAGAGACCCTGTACTACAGCTTCACGGTAAAAGACGGGGAAGAAAGCCGGAAAGCTGCTGCCGATGTCCGTAATGTGCTCGGCCTGTTTGGAAGTCCGGATCTTCTGACCATAGAGATTGACGAGGATGAGGATGAAGAGTGAATGGTATAAAAAAAGAGACTGCTTCTTAAGAAACAGTCCCGGTCATCAGTTAGGTTTTAGGTTTGGCTAAGAGCGGGAAACGAGGTTCGAACTCGCGACCCTCAGCTTGGGAAGCTGATGCTCTACCAACTGAGCTATTCCCGCGTTTTCCAAACTTGTGCGGCAAATATATGAAAATATTTTAGAATGCGCTATGAATCTCCCGATATATATAGCAAAGAGGCTTAAGGGCGATACGACTTCGGTAGGCAGGGTGAGCAGGCTCGGAACTGTGATTGCCACTGTAAGTGTGGGCATAAGTATCTTTGTCATGATACTCTCCGTATCCATTATCAGAGGTTTCAGGGACGAAATAGAGAATAAGGCTGCGGGCTTCACCGGTCATATCATGATGGAGGCACCGGGAGCCGGCTTTGTTACCGATCCCGTACCTATGTCCACTCAGCTTTCTTATTTTCAGAATCTGCCTGATTTGTCTCAAATAGATCATATTCAGGAATTTGCAATTTCTATGGGCCTTATAAAGACTGAAAGTGCCCTGCAGGGCGTTTCCTTTAAGGGGGTAGGTCCTTCCTTCCGATGGGATTTCTTCGAAAAAAACCTTAAAGAGGGAAAACTGCCGTCTCTCAATGATTCTGTATCTTCCAGCGAGATCCTCATCTCGTATCGTTTGTCCGGATTGCTCGACCTACATACAAATGATATTGTTACCATGTATTTTATAGGAGAAAATGTGCGCATGCGCCGGTTTGTGATCTCGGGTATTTATGATGCGCAACTGGAAGATATTGACAATCAGCTGATCATGGGCGATATCAGGCATGCCCGAAAACTTAACGGATGGAGCGATGACCAGGTAAGCGGAGTGGAGTTGTTTCTCAAAGACAGCCGCAATATTGAAAAGAAGCAGGAACAAATAGAAGATTATATTATCCGGAATACCTCAGATACAGATCAGGGCGTCGTACTGAAGAACATGAGAAAGATATTCGCTCATCTTTATGACTGGCTCGATCTGATGGATATAAACGTGGCTATTCTGCTAACGCTCATGATCCTGGTGGGAGGATTCAATATGATCTCGGGACTGCTCATCATGCTCGTAGAGAAAACATCCATGATAGGCTTGTTCAAGAGCATGGGAATGAAAGACAGGCAGGTACGAATGAGTTTTATGGTGCATTCCTTTGGGATTGCCCTGCGCGGGGTTCTCTGGGGCACCGTACTGGCGGTTATTTTCTGTATAGTTCAGGATGCAACGCATTTTCTAAAGCTCGATCCTGCCAGCTATTTTGTGTCGAGTGTGCCGGTCAGCCTTGTATGGTGGCACGTGGTACTGGTAGATGTTCTGGGAATTGCCGCCATAATGCTGCTGGTCCAGCTTCCTCTCAGAGGTATTGTCAGGGTGAGTCCCGATAAGGCTATTCGGATGAATTAACCCAGTTGTGGTATCTCTCCAGGATTATTTCTACGTATTTCTGTGTCTGAGCGGGTGAATACGAACATACATCGGCCCAAAGATCAGGATTTTTACCGTCTGCCGCGGCTTGCGCCCTGTCGTTCTGGATACGTGTCATTCCTGCATTATATGCAGCCAGAATGAAATTGATCTGCTCTTCTTCCGGTAAACCGGAGAGGTACATATTTCTCATAAGGAAAGCGAAATAACGTACTGACCCTTTGATACTCTCTTCGGGATCGAACAGATTGGAGACTTTCATGTCTCTTGCTGTCGACTTCTTCATCTGCATCAACCCGTAAGCGTTTTGGGGTGAAACAGCGTTCATTCTGTATTTCGATTCCTGATACATTACTGAACGCAGGAGCCTCCAGTCCCATTCCAGGGTCCTCGAGGCGGATCTGAGGAGTGAGTCGTACGGGGAGCGATCCTGTGAGGCAGGAAAGAACCGGCTTTTGAACCGGGAATAATAGGCCTGTTGTTTGAAAAGCTTCAGCCAGTGGGCTACATCAAGATGCCAGGGACACCTTTCCTTGGACATGACCCAGACTTCACCCATCTCGGTCAATTGCGGGGACAGGCATACCTTGCCCGTAAGCGATTTGGGAATGGCATCGGATATAATGTTGACGGCCAGAATATCTGTCCGGTCATCGGTGATCATTTTCCATATGTCGGATGTGTCTTCCACAGGAACGTACGTAATAACAAAATCGCTCGCTTTGGAAAAAAGTTTAAGCATGTCGTAATGATATCCGACTCTGGCACCGGCATAAGAGGGCAGGTAAATGGTACATCTGAGAGTGTCACGGCCCGCCAGTCTGGCATTCCTTTCATTCCTTGAATGGGAAAATGTACCGGTAAACCAGCGGGTATAGCTCTCTTCAATAATGAATAAAGCAGAAAAGCCTATTAATAAGGCAATAATAATCTTTCTTCTCTGAGACATCAACGGTCTAAATCTCCTTGAGAGCCCTGCGGTTGACCCTGTATGCCGGATCCCGTTGATCCGCCTTTTTTCTGCGGCCTTATATAGAAAGGCCAGGTCATGCCGAGTTTGAAAGCGCGTTGAGGACGAATATAGTTTGGTGCGGCAAAGTAGTCGCTCGCGGGCCATCCCTGTGCTGCGTTTATATACTTCACAAAGATGGTGGCTCTCTTCCATTTTAAATTAACAAATGCATCTATATACGGATTGTTGCCGTATACTTGCTTATTCTGCAGGTGAAACACTCCGAGGGCCGGATTATAGGCCTGCATATAATAGGCAGACTGGAACGTAACATCGGCTCCAATCTGCATGGTCATAACATCTTTTACTACAGGGAATTCCAGATAATACCTAAGGTTGGCGCTGACCATGGGCAGCGGGAACAATTCTTTGTCTGAGGTTAATTGGAACAGGATCCTGTTATCCAGGTGGAAGTACCAGATGCGGAAGTTCTTGGTAAGGGTGGCTGTCATTATGTTGACCACCTTGTCTGCCTGCCGGACAATACCCAGCGTATCGTAGTATATTCCCTTGTTCAGCAGACCGTATGAAAATGAGGCACTGAGTTTCCAGTCGGGGATGGACAGTGCGGCTTCTACCCGGGTATCGGTCACTTTTCCGAAATCATTATCCCACACAAAGTGATTGGAATAATAATGTTGTGTATACCAGTCGGGTGTGTAATTCTTTAAATAAAACCTTCCGGTAAGATGTACTCCGGCAGGCAGAGGATAGATTGAAAAACGGGCGTTTGCGTCCAGCAGCATATCTCCAATGTAATACCCGGCAAAGTCGAACCTTCCCGTTGCGTTCCATTCGAAATACCGGCTCAGCTGGCCGGATGCTCCGGCGTAAACGTACAGGTTGTTTTCTACAAAATTGCTTGTGCCAAGGACATAATACTCGGGACGGAAAAAGTAATTCTTCAGGAGTTCATAGCCCACACCTCCCTCGAGTTTGGATACTATGGCCGTCCGGGACCAGGGCTGCAGCCTTATGAAGAAACGGTTGTCCAGCCGCATGGTGCGTACAGAGTCGGAAGTGCTGGTGGGGTTCAGGAAAAAATTCCCGTGATAGAACGACCTGCCGTAACTGTCTGAAGCCGAAATAAGATCGGTATAGTTGCGGGACATGTTTTCCCATTCTCCCGAGTGGCCCAGGATCATCATGGTGCCGTCGCCTGTTTCCAAAGTATCCCGTTTGAAAATCCTGATAGGAATCCCGTAGGACTGTGTAATGAAAACAGAGGTGTTGCGCAGCGCGGACGATGCTTTTCCAAGGTAGACCGGAATGGCACGTGCTTCCACAACGGTGTCCCTGATGAACGATTCATCGCGGACCCCGCCGTTCTCGTCTTTTTTCAGACTGTTAATAATAAGTCCGCCGTGCATTACATAGCTTTTCCCCAGGTAGTTGGCCAGAACGGACAGTGTGCGGGTATTGGTGGACTCGTTTTCCAGCAGACCTTCAGAACCCTTTCTCTGGAAATAGAATTGAAAATTCGCGGCAGGGGAGAGATTCTGGGTGTGGAGGAAACTGACGTTGCTTTCTTCTTCTTTTTTATTGGCAAACAGAGTCCCTGCGTAGGACATGAGCGTATAGGGACTTTTGGTGTTGTAGAACGGAATACTTTCACGGTCGTACGCTTCGTACATCCCGGCATCCCAGAATTCAAAACGGGCTTTCTTCTTGCGCTTGAAATAGTTGTCGGTAAGCGTGGGGGAGCCGGCTGTCCCCAGATAGGTGGCGCCAACATCTTCTTTCAGGTAGGCATAATCGTGGAAGCTGTTATTGATGTTAGTGTCTATTTCTCTGAATTTAAGTTTGTTGAAATACCCGTCGTTGGTCCAGGAAATGGTCCTTTTATAACGCAGCGTATCGGCCACAACGTATGTTTCCAGCTCGTGGAATGTGCTTTTATAAAGGGAGTCCGCTAAAGCCCTGGCCTCACGCTTGTCACGCCGGGCAAAAAATTTAAGTTCTTTTTTTGTGAATGTGGCAAGCGAATCAATAACAAAGGATCCCAGCGTATCTATCCGTATAAGCCCAACGGAATCAATCTGGTAGAGGAAACCCAGCGAATCTTTGGCCAGAAGTCCCAATGAATCCCTCTGCGGAATACGGATTGTATCCTTGAGCGAAAGATTCAAACTGTCCATTAATCGCATGTAAGATAATGTCCTGGGAGGGTAACTTCTGAGGGAGTCAACAACAGGAGTTCCCTTTTCATCGAGCAGATAAAGGCCCAGACTGTCCAGCTTGTAATAGAGTCCGTTATTGTCCCTTATCACATTAAGCAGGGAATCTATGGTTGGTACGCGCGATGCTTCTGATAAAGGTGCGCTGAACTTCAGAAGATAAGCCTTTGTCAATGAATCGGGTTCCGGAATAACCTGCTCCTGCGCCTGCAGCTTTCCAAAAAAGGAAACGATAGCGCATATTGTAAGTATGATTATCCGGTTATTCATCCGTTGTTTTTTGTGACGAGTGCCCAAAGCTACAAAAAATATGCCTGTTGCTTTAAAGCAGCCTCTATATGTGTTGAGGAAGTGCCGTCTTTGACCAGTACTGTCTTGTTTTTGTCCAACAGGTACAAGGTGGGAATAGCCTTTAAATCATAAAGATGATTGTTCTTTACCTCTGCTCCGGGGTTGTATGCGTTAATCCACTGTTCAGGCAATTGCGGCAGGTATTCCTGCCAGGATTCAAGGTCCTGATCGGGATAAATGGTAAGTATTACCAGGTCCTTGCGCTGTATCATTTCCGATAGCAAAGCCGAGCCAAGTAATTGTTGCATCACATCCCGGCAGTTGGGGCATCCCGGATTGCTGAAAAAAAGCAGCAGGAAGGGCGCTTCGAGCGAATAGATGGTCTGAATCCGTGAGGGATCGTCTGTATAGGGGAAATTCCTGGCAGCGGAAACAAAACCGAAATCCAGTGCCTTTTCTCCTACCCGGTTCTTCATGGCCAGTTCCAGAAGAAATGCAGGCTGAATTTTTTCTCCGTCGTCCGGAAGTGGACTTTCAAGGTAGGCTTTGAGTGCCGGAATGAAAAGCTCCTCGTTAACATACGGCGAATTCGGGTCATGGAAATAATGGCTGCATAAATCAAAGAAGAAACGAAATACGGTTTTTTGTGTTGCCGTGTCTTTTCCGCTGCTTCCTGCCAGCTGCATGAGATTGGTTACGCCTTTACGGGCCTCATCAAGGGGTACCTGGCCAAGAATTTGAGCAAAACGGGTAAAGAGGGGCCGGGCAAATTCTTCCTGATGAATACAGGTTGAGTCTTCGAAGGGGAAATGGGTCCAGTAATGACGTGCCATATAGGCAGATGCCTCGCTGTCTGTGCTAACGGTCAGAGGCAGATCGGGCAGAACAAATCTGAGGGGTTGTATCTTTTGTTGTTTTCCGGAATTCACACACGATACCGACAGAAAAAAAATACCTGCAATAACCGAAACGGTACAGAATTGTTTCATGAAACAAAAATACAAATTATTCTTACATTTGTTCTCTATGAATATTTCTCTGCAGACCTTTAACCTGGTGCTATATCTGATGAGCGGACTTGCCGTTGTCGTATTTATAGCACTTTATTTTGTGCATGCCGGATACGGGATGTTTTACAATAAAAAATGGGGTTTATCAATACCTAACCGCCTGGCCTGGATGCTTATGGAGGCGCCTGTTTTTATTGCCATGTGCATGTTATGGATGTTGTCCCCCCGTAAAGGAGAATTAACGCCTTTCGTGTTTTTTCTGCTTTTTCAGATGCATTACCTGCAACGTTCGTTTATTTTTCCCTGGCTTATCAAGGGGAACAGCCGCATGCCGCTGTCGATCATGTTCATGGGGATTGTCTTTAACATGGCCAATGCTTTTATACAGGGACAGTGGTTGTTCTATCTTGCCCCGAACGGATTGTATACCCCTGAATGGCTCACGAGCCCCAAATTCATAATAGGTCTTGTAATATTCCTTTCCGGTTTCGGAATTAATATTTATTCGGATTATATCATCAGGCACCTTAGAAAAGAAGGGGACACCAACCATTACCTTCCTCAAAAGGGACTTTTCAGATATGTTACATCTGCCAACTATTTTGGAGAGATAGTTGAATGGCTGGGATTTGCCATTCTTACCTGGTCCTTGAGCGGTTTTGTGTTCTTCCTGTGGACATTCGCCAACCTGGTTCCCCGCGCCCACAAGATTTACTGCAAGTACCGGAACGAGTTCTCATTTCAGATGGCCGAGCAACCCAGAAAAAGGATATTCCCCTTCATTTATTGATATGATAAACAAATCTGTATTATTCACTCCGGCTTCTATCGGCCCTCTTACCTTAAGAAACAGAACCATCCGTGCTGCCGCATTTGAAGGCATGTGTTCACGGAATGCACCGACTCCTCAATTATATGATTACCATACCTCCGTGGCGGCCGGAGGTGTTGGAATGACCACTGTGGCTTATGCAGCAGTAAGTCGCAGCGGGCTGTCCTTCGAATCACAGTTATGGATGAAACCCGGGATTGTTCCCGGTTTGAGGCACCTGACCGACGGCATTAAAAGGGAAGGTGCTGCAGCTTCCATTCAGATTGGCCATTGCGGCAATATGAGTCACCGCTCCATCTGCGGATGCATGCCCGTTTCTACCAATAACGGATTTAATCTCTATTCGCCCACATTAGTACGGGGTCTTAGGAAACCCGAGATTGTCCAGATAGCGAAAGATTTCGGCCAGGCCACCAGACTGGCTTACGAATCGGGCTTCGATGCCGTGGAAGTGCATGCGGGGCATGGCTACCTGCTAAGCCAGTTTATGTCAACCTGGCTGAATCGCAGGAAAGACGAATACGGCGGTTCTTTCGGGAACAGGCTGCGCTTTACGCGCCAGGCCATGGAAGAGGTCATGGAAGTGGCAACACGGAAGAATATGGCCGTGCTGGTCAAAATGAACATGCGGGACGGTTTCCGCGGAGGCATGGAACTGGACGAATCGCTTGAAGTGGCCCGTCTGCTGGAACAGTGGGGCGCACATGCCCTGGTGCTTAGCGGAGGCTATGTGAGCCGGGCTCCCATGTATGTAATGAGAGGAGCAATGCCCATCAGAACACTCACACACTACATGCCCATGGGGTATCTTAAGGTTGGAGTGAGAATGGTTGGCCGGTTCATGATTCCGACGGTGCCTTTCGAAGAAGGGTATTTTATTGACGATGCCGTTAAGTTCAGGGAAGCAGTAAAAATCCCGCTTGTCTGCCTGGGTGGAATGTCTTCTCGTGCCGTTATTGAGAAGGCGCTCGGAAAAGGATTCGAATTCATTGGAATAGCAAGGGCACTGGTGAATGATACGGCTTTCGTGAATAAAATGAAGGAAGCGCAGGAAAAAGGATGCGGTGAAGCATATAAAAGCGCCTGTACTCATGCCAACTACTGCATAGGCAGAATGTATACGCTCGATATGTGTTGTCACCAGAATAGAAATGATATTCCAAAACGTTTGCTGGATGAATTCAGTGAATAGACGTGTCGCACTGGTCACCGGGGCCAACGGGGGCATGGGCCGGGAAATTTGCGATGCACTGCTCACGGCCGGTTGTTTTGTGTTTTTTTGCTGTCGGTCCAGGGAAAAAAGCCTCCCTGTATACAATGGATTGTGCGAAAAATTCGGAGAAGACCGGCTGGAAATGCTGGTTATGGACCTGTCTTCTCTTTCTTCGGTCACGAAGGTTGCTTCTGCACTTGTTGCAAGAGGAAAACCAATAGATATACTCATTAACAATGCCGGCATGCTGGGATGGAAACCTCAGGTGACCGACCAGGGATTTGAAATGCATTATGCCGTTAACTGTTTGCATACGATATTTTTTACATGGCTTTTGAAGCCCCTGTTACATAAAGGAAGCAGAGTAGTGAACACGGCATCATGCACTGTATACGTGGGTACTGTTCCCAAAAAATTTCCATTTCCGCCCGGACGCTATGACCGTATAAAACGTTATTCAGATTCCAAATATGCCTTACTGGTACTCTCCCTTAAGCTGGCAGGTTTATGGGAAGCAGATGGGATAACGGTTAATGTATCCGATCCGGGTATTGTGAACACTCCTATCATTACCATGCATAAATGGTTCGATCCCTTAACCGATTTACTTTTCAGGCCCGTGATCAGACAAGCTCCGGAAGGTGCCGCTACTACGGTGTTTCTTGCGCTCGACTCATCTGTAGAAGGTAAAACGGCAGGCTTTTATGCCAATAAGCGATGCAAAAAGCTTCCCTCCCGCATGGCCGGGAAAAATGATACAGACAGGCTGTGGAGTTTTTTTCTAACTTTGTCGCAATATGGTAATAAGCAATAAGATCAACCTCGGATTTCTGGTAGTCGGATTTGTTTTGGTGCTATCTAGCCTTGTAAGCATTTTTGAAATGGGGCGAATGAGGCATTCTGTGGGTAATATGATCACTGTTAATGTGGATAATATAAACACATCCATCCAACTGCTGGAAGTCACAGATCAGCATCTTTTTGTTCTTCTCAACCAAATAGGTATTTCGCAGGATTCGTCACTCGAACTTGAGTCGGTATACAACGATGCCCGTTTTGAGAATTATCTGGAGACAACACGCATTTCTTTTTCACAGGCAGAAGAAAAGGCTCTTGCAGATTCCATTCTCTTTGCCTATGCGGCATACATGCAGGTAATGAACGAGGCTCCTGTAGTATGGAGGGATAATGCATACAAGGAGAGACGAGACTGGTATATAGCCCGCCTGAATCCTATATACACCCGGCTCAGGGGTTATATCCAGAAGCTGGTTTCCTACGAACAGGCCTTACTTCAAAAAAACACCAATAATGTGCAGGACGGGTTTTACCGGAGCATGATGCCCGGAGTAATAGCCGTTGCCAGCGGCATCCTGCTATTGTTTCTTCTTTCTTATTTCATCAGATTGTATCTGTTGGTCCCGCTTGCTCAGATACGCAACGGGGTAAAGAATACCATGCTGTTCAAAAAGAAATATCAGGTGAAGCTTCCCTCCAACGACGAATTGTTCGAATTGAATGAATCCATAACCAAGCTTTGCGAAGAACATAACAAATCATGAGGATTCATGTAATTGCGCGAAATATGGGGCTTGTGCTGCTGGTAAATGCCCTGTTCATGGTTATTTCCGTTTTTGTATCTGCCATTAACGGGTTTGATACGGGTTTTTCTCCGCTGCTCCTTTCTGCTGTCATTACTGCAACTATCGGTTCTTTTCCGTACATTTTCGTTAAGGCAAGCAGCGATGTGGCTATCAGGGAAGGATATGTCATAGTTGCTCTGTCGTGGGCCATATCGTGCCTTTTTGGGATGTTGCCATACCTGTTGTGGGGCGGCGAATTTTCCCTTATCAATGCCTGGTACGAAAGTGTGAGCGGTTACACCACCACAGGAGGAACCATCCTGACCAATGTCGAGGCGCTTCCCAAATCGTTGTTGTTCTGGCGGGCCTCCACCCACTGGATCGGAGGTATGGGCGTGGTTTTGTTCATGTTGCTGATCCTGCCCGAAGTCAGTTCGGTGAGGTTAAAACTTTCGAAGATAGAAATCAGTCCGCTGTCCCAGGATCATTACAGGTTCAGAGCCAAGGAAACGGTGCGTGTTATCGCCTATGTTTATTTTGGACTTACTTTTCTGGAAGTGATATGTCTATGCATAGCCGGCATGAGCTTTTTTGATTCTGTGTGTACGTCTTTTGCCACTACGGCAACAGGCGGCTTCAGTACACGGAACGCCAGTATCGCTTATTACGACAGTGTCTGGATAGAATCGATAATCATACTGTTCATGTGTCTTTCGGCCATGCATTTTGGCATGATATTCCTTTTTGTATCGGGTCGATCTACCGCCCTTTTCCGTTCACCCATTACCCGTTATTATCTGATATCACTGGCTCTTGCCTCTTTCCTTGTTTCAGCAAATATATGGCTTAACGGCATTTACGATTCTTTTTGGGAGTCGTTGCGTTATGGGGTGTTTCAAACGGTCTCGCTAACAACCGCAACAGGTTTTGCCAGTGCCGATTCTTCGGCATGGCCGGCATTCGCCATTCTCATCATGACTTATATGATGATCCAGTGCGGCTGTTCGGGTTCAACCACAGGGGGGATAAAGTCTGACAGGGCACTGATAGCAATGCTCTCCATAAGGGCACAACTGACCAAGCGTCTTCACCCCAAATCGGTAGTACCTGTAAGAATAGGAGGGCAGACCGTAGATCCCGAGGTGGTTTCGGGGGCCAATTTGTTTATCGTGCTCTACCTGGCCTGTTTCCTGGTATGTGCGATTATCATTTCATTGGATAAAATTGAGTTGCTTGATGCCGTTTCGGCTTCGGCCGCTCATTTGGGAAATGTCGGTCCGGGGTTCGGGAACCTGGGTTCTATGGGAAACTATAACGCATTGAGCGGTATTTCAAAATTCGTACTTACCGTGGAAATGATAATGGGCCGTATTGAGATCTTTGGATTTTTCCTTCTTTTCGGCAGCCGTAAATAAGATTTTATGGCCCTCGAAGATTATATATTTCAGAAACTTAGTTCACATCTGCCATTTACACCTTCTGCAGACCAGGAAGCTTTCTTCAGGAAACTGAGCGCTTTTCTCTGCAGCAGGGATGAGATTTTTGTACTCAACGGCTATGCCGGAACGGGTAAAACAACAGCCATGGCAGCCCTGACAGGAGCCCTCGGGGAGCTAAAGATAAATACGGTCCTCATGGCGCCTACCGGACGTTCAGCCAAAGTGTTGTCCGGTTACACAGGGGTACCTGCCCATACCATCCATAAAGTCATATACTGGCAACAGGCGCCTGCTGCAGGAGACGAAACCGGCTTTGGTTCATTTGTCCTTCAGCCCAACAAGCATAAGAATACTGTTTTTGTTGTGGACGAAGCCTCGTTGCTTTCAAATGCACAGGGCGGCGGAGGATTGCTCTTCGGCTCGGGAAAACTTCTTGAAGATCTGATGAAGTATGTCTTTAACGGGGCAGGAAACAGAATTTTACTGTTGGGCGATTCGGCCCAGTTGCCTCCCGTAGGGCTTGACCTGTCGCCGGCGCTCGATGCCGGAGAAATATCGAGGTACGGAAATACGGTGTATTTTGAAATGAAGGAAGTACTCCGTCAGTCACTCGATTCGGGAATATTATATAATGCCACCCTGCTCAGAGAGGCCATCGTCTCGGGCCGAGAAAGCCTTCCTGTCTGGAAAACAGACGGTTTTGACGATATCCGGCGCATTGGTTCGGGAGACCTGATGGAGCACCTGAACGATGCCATCTCGCGTTATGGACTGGAGGAAGTGGTGGTGCTCTGCCGTTCCAACAAAAGGGCCAACCGTTACAACAGGGGCATCAGGGGCAGGCTGCTCTACAGGGAAGAAGAAATTACCAGAGGCGACAGGGTCATGGTGGTGAAAAATTGTTACCAGTTCCTTGAAGACATAGAAGAAATGGATTTCATTGCCAACGGCGACGTGGCCGAGATCATGCGGATACATACTTTCCGGGAACAGTACGGATTTCGTTTTGCTGAAGCCGTGCTGCGTTTCCCCGATTACAACAACGTTGAGCTCAATGTGAAGGTTCTGCTCAACACGCTTGACAGTGAATCTCCCGCCCTACCTGCCGATGAACAACAGCAGTTCTTTACCCGGGTCATGGAGGATTACGCTCACATTAAAGGGAAAAGAAAACGCTACAAAGAAGTAAGGGAAGATCCCTTCCTGAATGCCCTGCAGATTAAATACGCTGCTGCCCTGACCTGCCATAAGGCGCAGGGTGGCCAGTGGAAGGCCGTATTTGTAGATAAGGCCTTTTTTGGTGATATTTGCACGAAAGAAGAGCTCCGCTGGTATTACACCGCTTTTACCAGGGCGCAGGAGCAACTTTACCTGGTTAATTTATAAAATTCCCATATGCGACATTTTTTGTTTTTTTCTCTAGTCACTCTTATCTCTCCTGTTTTTATCAATGCGCAGACCCGCGAAGCAACTGAAAAAGTGCCTGATAGCCTGACTCAATCCATGGTTACTCCTCTCAAGTGGAAAGACAGCCGGACGCTGATGCTTTCCAGCGGAGATATGCGCAATCCTGAATACTTTCTGGAAGATATCCGGACAGGGAAACGCACCGTATGTACCAACGGAGACATACCTTCCGTACCGCGTGAAACGAACTACGGACTCGCCCCGGAAGCTAAGAATCCAACCCTCTCTCCCGACGGTTCCCATGTGGCTTACACCTTGCACAATGATTTGTATTCCAAGGAACTGGCGACCGGAAATATTGTACGATACACGAACGACGGAAGTGAGACCGTGCTTAACGGATGGGCATCCTGGGTTTATTACGAAGAAATCCTTGGTCGTCCCGGCAGATACCGTTCTTTCTGGTGGTCTCCCGACGGCCGGTATCTGGCGTTCTTCCGTTGCGACGATACCCGGGTACCCATGTTTCCCATATATGTGGCCGAAGGCCAGCACGGATATCTGGAACGCACCCGTTATCCCAAGGCAGGGGATGAAAATCCCCGGGTAAGGACAGGAATCGTTCCTGTTGAAGGAGGCCGGATTGTATGGGCCGATTTTGATGAAACTCAGGACCAGTATTTTGGTCAGCCTTACTGGACTCCCGACGGGAAAGCTCTTTGGATTCAATGGATGAACAGAGATCAGAACCACTATTTCATATATTCCGTATCTCCTGCAGACGGGTCCAAAAGACCGGTATACGAAGAAACCCAGGATGCCTGGCTGGAATGGATCCAGGAACCTGTATTTACAGAGGGTGGTATGCTGATGGTTCGTGATTTTGAAAAATGGCAGCAGGTATACTCATGTTCCTGGGACGGAAACAGCATACAGCGGCTCACCAGTGGAAACAACTGGGGCCTGTCCATTCTGGCTTTCGATGAAAAGACACAGATGCTATATTATACGGCACGATGCGACAATTCCACCCGTACCGGAGTCTTCACCGTTTCCTGTTCAGAAAAAGCCATCGCCGCCGGGCTGAACACTCCCAAAAGACTGACACCTGCAGATTATAATTTTACAAACGTTCAGTTCTCCCCGGATTTCAAAAATTTTACAGCCAACTATTCCAATGTCGCCACGCCTACGGCCTCGGCCCTGTACAGTGTACAAAAAGGACTGTTGCGTATTCTTGGCGACTCAAAGGGCCCGACTCTGGATAAGGCGGTGGCCGATGGGCTTGTTCCTGTTACTGAAATGCTCTTCATGACCACTGAGGACGGTTTTACGGTTCCAGCCGTGGTTACCTGGCCACTGCACATGGAGAAGGATAAGAAATATCCGGCCATAATAAGCATATACGGGGGCCCCGATGCCGGAAGCGTTATGGACCGATGGATTTCGCCCTCAAGAAATTATTACTGGGCGGCTAAAGGCGTTATCCAGATAGCGATGGACCACAGAGGAAGCGGCCATTGCGGCAAGGCAGGAATGGATATGATGCACCGGAACCTGGGAAAATGGGAAATCCACGACTACAAATTATGGGTTGACAAGTTGCGTGGCATGGGTTGTCTGGACCCGGCAAGAGTAGGAATTACCGGTTACAGTTACGGCGGTTATGTAACGGCACTTGCCGTATGCACTGCGGGTGATTATTTCCCGTACGGCATAGCAGGCGCCGGAGTGCATGACTGGCTGCTATACGACAGCCATTATACGGAGCGTTTTATGGACCTGCCTGCCGATAATCCGCAGGGTTACGAAAAAGCATCTGTTATCCGCAATGCTTCTGCTTATGGTACTGTAGGTTCTTCTGTACTGTTGGTCACTCACGGTACCTCGGACGATAATGTGCATTTCCAGAACTCGGTCCAGCTTGTTGACGAGCTCATGAAAACGGGAAAACATTTTGAATTCATGATGTATCCGGCCGCACGGCACGGTTACCGCAGCTATCAGAGCATATTCTCGGCTTCGCAGGAACGTGCATTCTGGAACAAGTATCTTCTAGAAGAATAGAGTATGAATACGGAGGATTTCAACCATTTTGTGCGGATGCATATTGAGGATGATCTTCCCCGGTTGGTGCTGGATGCCGCAAAGTATCCCAACGTGGATGTCCGGGCGGCAGCCATGCAAATTGAAGGACTTCGCAAAATAAAGGATAAGCTTCCGGAGTGGCATGCCTGCAGCGATATTGTGGTTCCTGCACCGGTATCTGCCGAGCAATGTTCTTCTGCTTTTACAGGTGAGTATAAACAACGCTTTGTCACTCCGGGAACTCTGGTGTATGATCTGACCGGCGGTCTGGGAGTAGATTCCTTCTATTTTGCCCGGGCTGGGGCCAGGGTGTTATATGCCGAGCCTGCGAACGCGTTGTGCCGCGCGGCTTTGCATAATTTCAAGACCCTGGGGTGTGCCCGCAACATAACGGTCATCCAGTCCACGGCCGAATCGCTTTGGGATTTTCTCACCGATTTTCCTTCTCCGGACCTGATCTATCTGGACCCATCCCGGAGGGCTGACGATAATTCGAGGATTTATGATCTGGAGGCTTGCAGCCCGAACGTGGTTGAGCTGCGTGAGCGGTTGCTTCAGAAAGCACCGCGTGTTCTTGTAAAGATTTCTCCCATGGCGGATATCAGCCGGATAATAACGCTGCTGCCGGCTACTACCGAGATTCACATCCTTTCTGTCCGGAATGAGTGTAAGGAAATCCTGGCACTTATGGAAAGAGAAAGTGCAAAAACTGATTCTCCAAGGATAATTTGCGAACCCGGTTTCAATTTTCTTATGGAAGAAGAAGCCCGGGCTTCTGCAGAACGGGAAGTTTTGCTCGGCAACAGGGTTCCGGCTCCTGGCTGTTACCTGTATGAACCCGATGCTTCGGTCATGAAATCGGGCGCTTTCTTTTTGACTGCCCAACGCTTTGGAATTAGTAAACTTCATACAAACAGTCATTTGTACTGTTCGGAAAAACCGGTTGAGGGTTTCCCGGGACGGGGTTTTATTATAAACCGCGTGCTGCCTTTCTCGTCCCGCGAGCTTAAAAAGTTAAGTATCCTATACCCGAAAGCAAACCTTGCCGTCCGGAATTTTCCTCTGTCCGTTGCCCTGTGGCGGCAGCGTACAGGAATTGCCGAAGGAGGAGACAATTACTTGTATGGCACGACGGTCCGTACCGGTTCCGGAGACGGGCATTTCATAATCTGTACAACTAAAATAGACGAAAAACCATGAAAAAAATCATTTTGCTTATGTTGCTGCCCATCATTACAGGATGCGGTTCTTCCGCTGAAAACACCCAGATGTCTAACATCCCGGCTACTGTTGTGGAAAATACCACGACCCGTATTCAGGATGCCTGTCCGGGAAATCTTCTTGCCGGCAGGGGAGTGGAGCAGGCTGCTGCCTTGTGGCGTCCTCAGGACGGTACTCCGGAAGAATTCACCGAATTTTGCGTCTCCAATTTTGCTGCCAACCCAACGGCCAGGCAAAAACTTTTCAAAAAACTCGAAACGGCTTTCGAACAATTTTTCGGGACGGCCAACCAGTTGAGCGTTTCTCTGAAAAAGCCAACTCAGCTTGTAGGCGATGAATTGACGGAGATCGATTACATAATGGGCAATTACGATCCTTCCGCACATTTTTCCGATGATATGTTCGGTAACAAATCTGCTTTCATATGTGTGTTGAATTTCCCGAATTATACGCTGGCCGAGAAAGACTCGCTGGGTAAAGACTGGACGCGGCAGGAATGGGCCTATGCCCGCATGGGGGATTTGTTCACGAGCCGTGTTCCTGCAGGATTAAAACAGGAAATGTCCCTCGCACTTGGTAATGCAGAAAATTACATTGCCGAATACAACATCATGATGGGCCGGTTGCTGACAGAAAACGGAGAACGGCTGTTCCCGGAAGATATGGTACTGCTCAGTCACTGGAACCTTAGGGACGAAATCAAGTCCAATTATGCCCCTGTCCCCAACGCGCTGGAGAAACAGCGTATGATATACAAGGTGATGGAGCACATTGCCTGTCAGACGATACCTGAATGTGTGATCAACAATCCGGCTTGCGAATGGGCTCCTTTTTCCAATAACGTGTTCCGGAATGGCGAAATAATTCAGGCCCCCGAAGAAGCGGTCCGTCGCTACAGCCACCTGCTCGATATTTGCCGGGCCGAAAAGAAACTCGATGCTTACTATCCCTCAATGCCCACGGGAATCATCCGGAATTTCGAAGGAGGCATGGAAATTTCTGCCAAAGAAATTGAAGATTTGTTCATTCACCTGATATCTTCTCCCCAGGTGGGGCAGGTTGCCCAACTGATTCAACAGCGCCTGGGTCGTCCCCTGGAACCATTCGATATCTGGTACGATGGCTTTAAAAGCCGCACGGCTCTGCCCGAAGATGAACTGACGGCTCTTACCAGGAATAAATACCCCAATCCGGGGGCATTCCGGAGCGATATGCCGAGAATGCTTACCCAGTTGGGCTTTCCCTCTTCCGAAGCCAATGAAATAGCGGACCGGATCGTAGTGGAAGGAGCCCGCGGGTCGGGACATGCCTGGGGAGCTTCCGGCCGCTGGGAACCTGCCAGGCTGAGAACCAGGATAGGAGACAAGGGAATGGATTACAAAGGATACAACATTGCGGTTCATGAGTTCGGACACAATGTGGAGCAGACGTTAAGTCTTTATTATGTTGACCACTATATGCTCAACGGTGTTCCCAATACGGCTTTTACAGAAGCACTGGCCTTCGTTTTCCAGAAAAGAGACCTCGGCCTGCTCGGGTATCCGCAGCAGATAGACACGAATACAACGCTGGATATCTTCTGGGGTTGTTATGAGATTATGGGCGTTTCTTTGGTAGACATGTATGTTTGGCAATGGCTCTATGAAAATCCCGATGCCACTCCGGCTCTGTTGAAAGAAGCAGTACTTGAAAAAGCGCGTGAAGTTTGGAACAAATGGTACGAACCGGTGCTGGGACAACACGACTCACCCATACTGGCCATTTATTCGCATATGATAAACAGTCCCATGTATCTGCCTAATTATCCACTGGGACATATCATAGAGTTCCAGCTGGAAGATTATTTTGCCGGAGATATGAAAGAGAACGGAAGAAATCTTGCCGGTGAAATCAAACGCATGTATACACAGGGGACACTGGTTCCTCAGTTATGGATGGAAGGAGCTGTAGGTCATCGCATCAGTACCGATCCGCTGCTCAACGCCGTTGAAGATATAATTTCCAGGCACATGCGCGAATTGTGATAGGGGCATTTCCAGAAGCCGGCCTTGTCGTCTGTCCGGTTGTCCGGGCTCCACAGCCATTCGCCGTGCTCTTTGTCCACTATGTGCTCTTTAATGTAATCCCAGCTTGAACAGGCCAGACCCATGGCATGTGGAACCTGGTGTTCCACATAGAGGTAGAATAGTCCCACAACGGTCTCTGCCTGTACCCACCAGTGACGTGAGTAGTCAATGCGTCCACTGGTATGTACTTCGTATATGAGGCTTCCGTCCGGTTGTAATCCCTTTAGCGCGGCATAAGCTATTTGTCTTGTGTGGTCGGTCACGCGGCTGAGTAATTCGCCGTAAACGCCCGGTTTATAGCCTGCCAGTTCTTTTGCGGCTTCCAGCAGAAGCCACGAAGCTTCTATATCGTGTCCGAAGGAGTGTCCGGAACCTTTTACATGCCATTCTTCATCGAAAAATAACGATAAATGGTTTGTCCGGGGATTTTCTATTTTATTGATAAAAAGTTCAATAAGTTCAACCAGCGCTTTTTCAAGCCGGGCATCCTTCCAGACACGGAACAGGTTGGTATACGGTTCCAGGATATGAAGATGCGTATTCATTGTCTTCCTCTCGTTAGCATCTTTAGCCGAAAGGCGGACATCCTTGATTTCTGTCCAGTCGCGCGCCGTAGCTTCTATATAACCGCCGTAAATCTTATCGTAGGAGTATTCCTCGATGCTCTCAAAGAGGGCAATTGCATAGTCCAGGGCCTGTACATCGCCGGTTGCCCTGTGGTACTCACTTAATCCGTAAAGAGCAAATCCAAGGGCATAGAACTGCTTACGGGTATCCATCGGTTCTCCCTTATGGTCAACACTCCAGAAAACGCCGCCGTATTGTTTGTCGTACAGCTTTTCCGTGAGGAAATTTTTTGCATGCGTTGCATATTCCAGATAGTGCTTGTCTTTCAGAACACGCGCAGCAGCGGAGAACGTCCAAAGGATCCTGGCCTGGAGCACTGCTCCTTTTTGTGCATCCGGTATAAGTTCTTCCTGCCCGGTTACCCGCCCGTAAAATCCACCGAATTCCTTATCGAGCAGTTTTTCCCAATAAGGCAGAATATTGGTGGTTAGTTCATTATGCAGCTCTTCCTTGAAAAGTTCAAAATTATTCCATTTGATCATGTGCTTTCCTCCTTTTGTTCAGCTGTTCCGTGACCTCCTGCATTTTCTTCTCTCCCAGTGGATAGAGAGAAATGGCAATGACTGCCAGAATACAACTTACTCCAGGCAGATAACTCATCATTAATCGTACCCCGTATATGGCCGATTCACTTTGAACTGCAATATCGGCATTATATCCGAAGGCTGCAAGTAACCAACCGGTAATCGCACCTCCCACGGCCCATCCGAATTTTTGCGACATGGATGAAGAACTCAAAATCAAGCCAGTAGCCCTGCGTCCCGTTTTCAGTTCCTGATAGTCCACTATATCGGCATACATGCTCCAGAGCAAAGGAAATATGATACCTGCACAGGTGCTTATCAGTACCTGGAACAACATGATGAGCAATACCTGGTCCGGTTTGAACTGGAAGAAGAACGCACTCAGGGCCGCTCCAAGGACCATTGCGGTGATGTAGGTGCTTTTTTTGCCTATCCGGTTGGCAACCGGTGCGGCCAATGCAACGCCTAGCATGTTGGAAGCCTGACCTGCAAGCAGATAAACAGTTCCAAGTGTCCAGCCGAAAGCCTGTGTCCGGAAGGTTGAGGTGATGTAATCGGTAAAGTAGAACAAAGCCACACCGTCTCTTATGGAATTGAACAACAGGGCAGCTACGCCGGAGGCAAGCAATATCCACCAGGGTTTGTTGCTGAATAGCATTTTGAGATCCTTTCCAACAGATGCATTATTCTTTTTCTCATCGGCAGCCTTGACGCGTTCCCTCGTCCATTTGAAACAAAAGAAAAACAAAATGGCACATATGCCGCCTATGACGGCTACTGCGGTCGTCCAGGCTCCCGGCTCGGTGGAGATCCGGTCATCGGCTGCAGGGTTGTTGCTGAACAGGTCCACCAGCGGCTGAAGGATCATGAATGTAACGAAACTGCCCAGGTAGGCAAAAAACATCCTGTAGGAAGACAGCGTATTGCGGTCTTTCGGATCGGGAGACATTACCCCAAGCAGCGAAGCATACGGCACGTTAACAAGGGTATAGGTCATCATCATTAAAGTATATGTGACGTAGGCATAAGCCAGTTTGGCGTTTGATCCCCAGTCAGGAGTGAAAAACGTCATGATGCCGATAAGTGCAAACGGGATGGCTCCCCAAAGCAGGTAGGGCCTGTATTTACCCCATCGGGAATGGGTCCTGTCTGCAATAAGGCCCATAAGGGGATCATTTACGGCATCCCAGATACGCGTGAGCAGGAACATGGTGCCGGCTGCTGCAGGTGATATACCGAAAACTTTGGTATAAAAGAACAACAGGTACATCCCAAAGATCTTCCAGAACATGCTGGAAGCCATGTCGCCGAACCCGTAGGCGAGTTTCTCTCTAAATCGTAGCTTTTCCATTCAGATGACTAACTGGCCGGTGAAAGGATTACACAGAACACATCGTGACCGGGCAGAGTAATCTGGCGGGATTTCCCGGTTTTTCCCAGATCTTTTTTCTGCCAGACATCCCGAATCATATATTGATTGTTTTTCAGGTCGAGGCTTTTTCCGCTGAGTGTGTCTGTAAGGACATAGGATGACCAGTCAATCTCCAGCGTCACCTCCCCGGTACCGCGATTCAGGAAACAAATGGCCCATTTTCCATCTGCAAGAGGCTTGATCCAGGTATGTACATCTCCTTTGGTTTCGTATTTGAACGCCTGCACACCCAGCGGGTCCTGATCTATGGCTATCACTTCACGGTTCATGAGAATTTCACGGGTACCGGGGCTCATGGTCCTCAGATCGTTTCCGGCCATTAACGGGGATGCCAGCATGCACCACATGGTAAAATGTGCCCGGTCTTCGCTTTCACTCATCCCGTTGCCTACTTCAAGCATGTCGGGATCGTTCCATCCGTTGGGACCGGCATAGACACGAAGCGTATCCTGCATGTCAAGGATCTGCAATACCCCAAGCGTCTTGTAATGACCGTGGTCCTGTATCCCGTCAAAAATGGCGGTAATGTCGCCGGTGGTTCTCCACAGCTGGCCCATCTCGGCTCCCCAGAGCCAGGGCATGTTGCTTCCCCATTCGCAAAGGCTCAGCACAATGGGTCTGCCTGCGTTGTAAAGGGCATCCCGCATGGTCATATACGCACCGTACGCGTTAAGTCCCTGGGTACTGCACCAGTCGTATTTCAGATAATCGACATCCCACGAGGCGTATACCAGGGCGTCCTGGTATTCGTGCCCCCTTCCGGCAGGTCGTCCCGCACAGGTTTTGAAACCGGCCGATGAGTATATGCCGAATTTCAACCCGCGGGCGTGAATATAGTCGGCAAGCGCTTTCATTCCCGAGGGAAAAAGTTCGGGATGTTCATGGATGAAGCCCAGTGAATCCCTTTCTCCGTGCCAGCAATCGTCAATTACCAGATACACGTATCCGGCGTCGCGCATGCCGGATGATACCAGCATGTCTGCTGTTTCCATGAGCATTTTTTCGTTTACGTCGCAGCCGAATTTGTTCCAGGAGTTCCATCCCATGGGAGGAACGGGAGCCAGGTTCTCGAATTTCTGGGCATTCATCCGGGCCGGAAAAGCAAGACAAATAACCGTCACCAGAGCTATCAGTATATGTTTCATGTTATAGTTCGTTTATTAGTTGGATGTATTTCTTTATTAAATCAACCGTGTCGTCTTCTGCAAAAACTGAATTGAGTCCCTGTTCCTCCTGAAGGGGATCGCCGCAATACTCGTCGCCTTCCTGCCAGAATACATTGTTCGGCCGGGCGAATCCGCCCCAGGCCCACATATTGCAGCCTGCAAAATTACCGCCGCTACGGATAGACTCCAGCATCCTTTCATAGATATTGGAATAGTAGGCGTTCCTGCAGGTCACGGGATCTTCCCTGGAATACTTGTGATTATCGCGAGGCAGACCGAATTCAGATATTACCAGCGGTTTGTTCAACTTTCCGGCTACTGCCAGATGTGTGTCTATGTAATCGTTAGTGTTTGCAATGGCCTGCTGGAGCGAACCGGGCACGTCTGCGGGGTCCAGCCACGACCAGTTTTTCGGCCAGATGTGACAGGTCAGGTAATCTACATTATCAAGTGCGTGAACATTGCGGTACAGATCAGGATCATTCTCGCTTCCGTATATGCCTTCTGAACCAACCGACACCATGTGGTTTTTATCGAGCGATTTGATGAGCCCGGCTGTAGAAGCTATGAAATGTTCGTACAAACGCTTGTTTTGGGCTCCCATGGGACGCGGTTCGTTGGCAATCTGCCAGGACATGATGGCAGGGTCTTCCTTATAAGGAACCCCTGTAAGACTGTTCACCCGGTTGACGATAAAGGTCACATGCGCTTTGAAAAGGCTGTCACAGTCCACGCAACTCATGTACTGGCCTACATATTCCTGGAAGACAGGCCATCCGTCCACTACAGGAACAGGTGCCCTGCCGTAACCGGCCCATTCCAGGTATTGCGAATAGCCGCCGGTCCACTCCCATGTGTTGTTGAAAAACAAAACGGCCATCATATCGCGGTTATTCAATTCCTGAAGTAAGTAGTCCAGTCCGGTAAGCAGGGTGTCGTTATATACGCCCGGCTCGGTCTGCAGACTGGGCCTGACCTTGGCGGGTGTAACAGGACCGTCTGCACCTACCATAATCCGCAGGTTGTTTACTCCCATGGATTGCAGAAAATCAAGCTCTTTATGCAATCTTTCACGGTCACCGTTCACACCTTCGGATGCCAGAATGCCAGCGTACCAGAAATTGAAACCTATGTATCTGTAGGGGTTTCCGTTTCTTACAAATTGACCGTCAACCACTTTGACAAAATTGTCGGGGCTTGTGGCAATGCCGCATGAAACCAAAGCGGCCAAAAAAGCCGCCATGATTGAAATCTTTCTCATAATGCTTACTGGATATTCAGATGTTTTTTAAAGAAATCCATCCTCACCTGTTGCCATTCGGGAGGAGTGTTGTGACCGTATTCTTTGTAAATGCGGTATTCTTTTTCCGAGGTTATCTGGTTGTAAGCGGCAAAGTTGGTGTGCGGCGGACAGGTCTCGTCCTGCAGTCCGGCGGCCATGATAACGGGACATTCAATCCATTGGGCCAGGTTCTTTATGTCAAAGTAAGTGAGTACTTTGAATACGTCGTCCCATTTGGCATCGGGATGGTTGTTCATGTATTCGTGAACGTCGCTTCCGGGCCATTGCACAATCTCGAAATAGTCCCGGTAGTCACTCAGGAACGGAATGGTAGGCGCTGCCACGGCAATCCGGTGGTCGAGCGCACAGGCGGCTATTGTAAAAGCACCGCCCTGGCTTCCGCCCTCGGCAGCAATTTTGGTATTGTCAATTTCGGGACGGGAGCATACAAAGTCTATGGCCCTTACCAGGTCCATGAAGGCGCCCCGGTAATAGTAAGTATCTTTGTCCTCAATACCGTAACAGATCCACTTCCCGTATTTGTTTTCCGGCATGAAAATTCCCTGACCCCTGGTAGAAACCACAAAAGTGGCGAATCCCGGATCCCCGTCTGTATGAGGCATCCAGGCAACCGAACCGTAACCCATGTATACAACAATAACGGGGTATTTGCCTTTAGCCTTGGGAGCTGCATAATAACCTCCAATGGTCTCGTTGCCGAACGATTTCATTTCCACATAGTATAAATTTCTGGCACCCGTGGAAAACTCTTTAAGCAGCGTCATTTTGGCATTCATGGGCACCTTGTTCAACCCGGCACGGGTACCTTCCCAAAAGGCTGCAAAATCGGGCTGGGCGTCAACCGGCGATTCAATTTTTTCCGGTTCAATCCCAATGTTGAATTGTACAGTTTCGCCCTTGAATCCGTTGATGACCGGGGTGAGCCGGCAACGGTAAAATCCGGGTTGGGTCAGATCCGGGTTGAAAGCCTGTGTAACTGATCCCTGTGCTTTTACCTTATAAGGCATCCGGAGAGTCAGTACCGGTTCGTACTTGTCTGTCATGACTTCCATAATCACACTGCATTTGCTGGAAGAGTTCTCCTGGCTGGAAAGAGTAATATTTATTGTTTTAGGAGTGTCTCCCAGGAATACCCAGTCCTGCGGGGCCATGTCATAGGTCATGGCAATTTTAGATGCCGGGGATAGGGGCTTCATAATCACCTGTGAAGATACTATACCACCGCCGCCACCGCCGTCAAAAACCTGAATGGCAACAGTATTGGGACCTTCAAGATTGATGTATTCAAATGGGATTACATGGCGGCGCTTCTGCCCGTAGGCGCTTACGTATTCGGGCGGAAAATCTCCTGTTTTGGTAATGATCTGTCCGTTGAAATACAAAGCATCGGAGTCGTCGGCATTATCATAACTGATAACCAGACCTCCGTATTTTTCAACCGGTTTACGGAAATCTTCCGGAATGGTTATCGTCTGGCGATACCATCCATAACCGTCCAGACCTTCAAATCCCTGATTTTCCCAGGTGTCCGAACATTTGATGGTAGTCCAGCCACTGTCATCGAAACCGGGTTGTGCCCAGGAAAGTTCGTTTCCCGGAGAGAAACGCGAGTCCGCAGGCAGGGCTACCTCGCCGACATCCTGCATTTGGTTGCAGGAGGCAAGAAGCCACAAGGCAAGATTGATAATGATTAGTTTTTTCATTTCTGTATCAGGTTAAATTGCTTGTTGTAATTAGGTTGGTAAAGTTACCTGTTTTGAAAAGATATTCTTTGCGTTTTTTATCCAAAATGAGTAATTTATCCTACATTTGCTTATCCATAGAATAAATTATACCAGAATATGAGAAAACTAATACTAGTTTGTATGACTGCTGTTTTATTTGCCGGATCGTGTACAGGAGGTTCACAGGAAAATCCGGATTATCTTAATCCCGGCCTCAGTGTTGAAAAGCGTGTCGCCGACCTTATGAAGCGGATGACGCTGGAGGAGAAAATAGGCCAGATGAACCAATGCGTGGGACTGAACCATATTGATGAATCCCAGGCCGGCATGACGGAAGAGGATCTTATGCGCAATACCGCTCAGGCCTTTTATCCCGGATTCCTTAAAGAAGATATAGCCCAAATGGCCAGAGATGGTAAAATCGGTTCATTTCTGCATTCGGTAACAATAGGCGAAGCCAACGAACTGCAGAAACTGGCCATGGAATCGCGGCTGCGCATTCCCCTTCTTATGGGCATAGATGCCGTTCACGGCTGCGCGCTGGTGAGCGGGGTGACCGTATATCCCACTTCCATCAGTATGGCCTCTACCTTCGATCCGCAGCTGGTTTATGTTTCATCACGTCAGACGGCAAAGGAAATGCGTGCCATCGGCATGCACTGGACGTTTGCACCTAACGTGGAAGTGGCGCGCGACCAGCGTTGGGGACGCGTAGGTGAAACGTATGGAGAGGACCCCATGCTCGTATCGCTCATGGGCGAGGCTGCCGTTAAAGGATTCCAGGGCGACAACGGTCTGGAAAAAGATCTTGTGCTGGCCTGTGCCAAACACTTTGTTGGTGGATCGCAACCTTTGAACGGAACGAACGGAGCGCCTGCAGACCTTTCAGAACGCACCCTGCGCGAAGTGTTCTTTCCGCCCTTCGAGGCCTGTGTCAAGGCGGGATCGCTGAGTTTCATGATGGCACATAACGAATTGAACGGTGTTCCCTGCCATTCCAACGAATGGCTCATGCAGGATGTGCTGCGCCGCGAGATGGGCTTTAACGGTTTTATCGTAAGCGACTGGATGGATATTGAACATCTTTATGACCTCCACTGTACTGCCGAATCGAATGAAGACGCATTTGGGCAGTCGGTGAATGCGGGCATGGACATGCACATGCACGGGCCCGCTTTTGTCCCCGCCATGATGAAGCTGGTGGAAGACGGAATAGTGTCCGAAGCCCGCATAGATGAATCATGCCGCCGTATCCTTGAGATAAAATTCAGACTCGGCCTTTTTGAAAATCCGTTCTTTGATGAATCTGCAGTAAAGGAAACCCTGCTGGCAGAAGAACATAAGGCTGTTGCACTCGATGCCGCAAGAAAAAGTATTGTATTGCTCGAGAATAATGGTATTCTGCCTCTTACCGACGGAGCACGTTATAAAAAAGTATTCGTGACCGGGCCCAATGCCAATTCACAGGGCGTGATGGGTGACTGGACCTTCCCGCAACCCGACGAGAACGTGATAACCTTCATTGAAGGACTCCGTATGATTGCGCCAAAGACGCAGTTCACCTATCTGGAACAGGGTGAATCCATTCGCTACATGGATCCCCAAAAAGTCAGAAAAGCAGGAGAAATGGCACGTCAGGCAGATCTTACCATTGTTTTTGCCGGTGAATATGTTAACCGCAAAGATTGGGTGAATAAAACCTCCGGCGAAGATGTGGAACGCGGCAACCTGAATCTGCCCGGTCTGCAGGAAGAGCTGATTCGTAATGTGCTGGCTTCGGGCAAGCCCTGCATTGTGGTCCTGAACAACGGTCATCCTCTGGCCGTGGAATGGATTGCCAAAGAAGCCTCGGCGCTCGTGGAAGCCTGGGAACCGGGTATGTTCGGAGGACAGGCTCTGGCCGAGGTGCTTTACGGAGTGGTGAACCCTTCCGGCAAGCTGCCCGTGACTTTTCCCCGCTCAACAGGAAATATTCTCTCGGTATACAACCATATGCCTTCCCACTATTTTCATCCGATTGTCCTGGAAGATCCCATGCCCTTGTATGAGTTCGGTTACGGCCTTTCCTACACTACTTACGAATACGCCAACCTCAAGGCGGGTGAGTTTGTGAATGGTTCTCTGGATGTGACCGTAGATGTGACCAATACAGGTTCACGTGCCGGCGAGGAGATTGTGCTGTTGTACATGAGGGACAATTATGCCTCCATGACCCGTCCCGTCAGGGAACTCAAGGGCTTTACGCGGGTAGCGCTGGAACCCGGCGAGACAAAGACCGTTGCATTCACTGTAAGTGAAACTCAGCTGGCATTTTTTGGAAAAGACGGAAAGTGGGTGACCGAACCGGGAACCTTTACCGTCATGGCCGGCAATCTGAACGCCGGGGTTACCTTGAAGCCCTAATGATATAGCGAATGACCGGTTTCCCGTTGCGGACGACATAAAAAGTGTCAAGCACCTGCATGTTATCCGTGACACCGGGAGGATCGGCATACCGGCTGGAAGTGATCCGGTAGAAACGCTCCCGGGGATTTATCCCGCCTCTGAGCTGTGTAATTGATTCGTATTTATGCGTCAGCGAAAGTGGGCCCTCCGTTTTTACCACTGTTCCGTTGGGCCGGGCTACATAATAATCCAGGTGAGCGGCAGGGAACCACCTGTAAGAAAGAATAGCGGCATTTTTGGGCATTCCAAGAGTGCCGCCTGTTTTTTCATAAAGGATTTCCTGCTCTTCCTTTATCTCCCCAAAGCGGCCGGAAAGTTGTTTCCACCCATACATGTCGAGCGTGAAATCCGTACGTCCCAGTTCGTCCCGGCTGTCGTTCTTTCCAAGGGGCATGAATCCTGTACGTATTAGTGCCGTACCTGCAATAAGTACGACTATGATAATGCCCAGGGCCGTCCTGATAACCGCGGGGATTTTATTGAAAGTGCCGGGATATTTTGCATCCAGGGCACAAGCAGCCAGTAGCATGAGCGGATAATATGCGGGAGCGGACCAATGCGGCAGCGTTTCCCTGAAGAGTGAAAAAAACAGGAATACACTCAAAAGCGGGAGAGCCTGTGTCATCACCATCCTGAATACCGTAACGGGCACTGCGGGTTGTGTGCTGCCGGTTCGTAACGACCTGGCGGCGATCCATACGGCCCAGACAACAAGGCCCACGTTCACCGGATTATTGTAGAGTATCCCGCCAAAAATTTCCCGTCCAAAATAGAATAATTTCAATCCTTCCCCGAAAAAAGCCACTCTTTCCGTATGGAAGGCAAAACTGGTCATGTCGCGGTTCATGTTCCACAATATAACCGGGAGGAAGAGCAGGAGCGAAACGGCCAGCCCGCCCCATAAAAAAGGGCTGCGCAACAACGCCCTCCTGTAAAACAGCAAATACAGTCCGACGCCCACCCATAGGAAAACGCCCGAATATTTACTGAGCATGGCAAGTCCGGTGAACAGGCCCGCAGTGAGAAAATGTACCGGCGAATCCAGTGCTTTGAAAAAGAAAAAAAGGGCGGCCAGGTAAAAAGTGCCGAGAGGCGTATCGGGCAGGATAAAAGTGCCTGTCAGTATAGTGGCATAAACAGAGGCTGTATAAAGTAAAGCCGCATACCAGCCGGTGCGTTCGTTCCTGATGAGCCGTCCCAGCTGAAAGATAAGCCATATGTTGAGAGTGCCTGAAACAAGCGACGGCATGCGCAGGGCCAGTTCACTGTCAAAAGTCAGGTTAAGGGTAAACAGCCGCATGATCCATCCCAGCATGGGGGGATGATCAAAGTGACTCCAATCGGGAAAAAGGGCATACGTCCAGTAATAAACCTCGTCGTTTCCCAATTCGAGCAAACCGGCTGCCAGAGCACGGACTAACAGGCTTGCGGCCATCAGGATAAAGAGTCTGTTCCGGTATTGGTTTTTCATCTGGATATCCTTAGTTGACGCAGTTTTTCCTTACGGTCGCCGGGAATGCGGAAACTTTCCAGTGCTTTTGTAATGGACTTGTTATGAACCCATTTGTCAAGAACAGGCTTTTCAAACATGCCTATGGAGGCATCGTACTGTTTAATGAGCGCATAACTGTAATACCACGCCAGGGCTATGTTTACGTAATATTCTGTGCTGCGGACCTGTGCCAGCCGTTCAAGCATGGAAGGACAGAATGCATCTCCCATGTAGTAATTCAACAGTATGACAATGGCAAAACGTTTGGTAAAAGGAGCCGGATGGTCCAGCCATCCGAGCAAGTATGGTTCCACCGCCTGTGTGTTTCTGGCAATGATTTTGAGCCCCGATACCGTGCTGTCGCAAACGGCCCAGTTGTCAATGAATGGCAAAAATTGTTCTATACGGGACAGTATAACGTCAATGTCCTTACTCAGAGATCCCAGTAATGAAGCATGTAAATAATTCTCCTCTAAATACTTGTGGGGGAGTTCGTCAAGAAATGCCATCTTGTCGGGATCCCCGGCAAATTCTTTGGACAGCTTTTTCATTTGAGGGCTCCTGACGCCGATGATCGTAGCAGGAGCAATGTTGGGGATCATTTTGGCGGTGAATTCCTTATATCCCTTATCCTGCAATTCAAACAGCCGGGCAATGATTTTTTCCATGTCACAAAGATAGATAAAAGCAACTTGTTGCTAACTTTGTAGTATGACAAAGATGATCCTGACAGGTGCCAACGGAGGAGTAGGGGGTATAATGCAACGAATGGCCCCCCGGTACGGTAACATATCGCTTGTGCCTTATTCAAGAAGTGAACTGGACATAACCGATGCCGGTGCCCTTACTTCATGCTTCAGCCGTTTGAAGCCGCAATATGTGTTGAACGCAGCTGCCTTTACAAATGTGGATATGGCCGAAAAAGACCCTGCTGCCGCTTACAGGCTGAACGCAGAGTGTCTTTCCGGGATGGTGGCAGCCTGCAGGGAATGTGGGGCCGTACTGGTCCATTTATCCACCGATTATGTGTTTGACGGCAATAAGAGAAATCCCTATACGGAAGATGACCTTCCCGCTCCGGTGAATGAATACGGGAAATCAAAAAGGGAAGGGGAGCTAATAGTTCTTTCCTATGAAAAAGGAGTGGTGGTACGTACCAGCTGGGTATATTCACAGTTTTCCAGGAATTTTCTGGCGGCTATTCCCCGGTTGCTTGCCGGACGCAGTGAACCATTGTATGTAGACAGTATCCAGGTGAACTCTCCCACATACGCCCCGGACCTGGCAGATGCCCTCTACAAACTGGCCGGACATGGCCTTGCCTCGGGTTTATATCAATACACCAGCGAGGGGGGAGGTTGCGACCGTTACACCTTTGCTACCCGAATAAGGGAACTGATGACCGCAGGTGTCGGTTCTTATACGGGAACACTTGCTCCCGTTCTGCCCCTGACGGAAGATACGGAATCGGGCGGTGCACCAAGGCCTCTATACACCGTAATGAGTCCTGCCCTGATAAGCAAAAAGCTGGGCCTTGATATCCCTCACTGGGAAGACAGATTGGTAAAATTCTTAAGAAACGAGATATGACAGAAGATGTTATAAAAAGAGCTCAGGAATGGCTCGATCCTTCCTTCGATGCAGAAACCAGACAGGCTGTCCAACAGCTATTGAAGGGTGATCCCCGGGAACTGGAAGACAGTTTTTACAAGAATCTGGAGTTTGGTACCGGCGGGTTGCGCGGCATCATGGGTGCCGGCACCAACAGAATGAACCGTTACACTGTGGGTATGGCTACCCAGGGTCTGGCGGATTATGTAAAGAAAGCATTTCCTGCTCCTTACCGCGCAGCCATATCGTATGATTGCCGGAATGCATCTCCCGATTTTGCCCGGATTACAGCCGAGGTGCTGGCTGCCAATGATTTTACCGTCTATTTATCCGACACCCTGCGTCCGACTCCCGAACTCAGCTTCGCAGTCAGACAACTGGAATGCAATATCGGGGTAATGATCACGGCCAGCCATAATCCAAAGGAGTATAACGGCTATAAGGTATACTGGAACGACGGAGCGCAGGTGGTGGCTCCTCATGATAAGAATATTATTAAAGAAGTACTGGGAATCTCTTCACCGTCGCAGGTTCGCTTTACAGGGGGAACAGGCCGCATTGAGACTATGGGTGCGGAAATGGACGAACTGTATCTTTCGGCCATTTTAAGCCTTTTGAAACTGAGTCCCGAGGCCATAAAAAAACATAAAGACCTTAAGATGGTATACACTCCGCTTCACGGAACGGGAGTTCATCTTGTTCCCGAGGCCTTGCGGCGCATGGGTTTTGAGAACCTGTACCACGTACCTTCGCAGGATGTGAACGATGGTGATTTTCCTACAGTAATATCGCCAAATCCCGAAGAACCCGAGGCTTTGCGGATGGCCGTGGAAAAAGCAGCAGAAGTGGGGGCACAGCTGGTCATGGCTACCGACCCCGATGCCGACCGTGTTGGTATAGCCGTACGGAATGATGCCAATCAGATACAGTTACTGAACGGGAACCAGACAGCAGCGCTGCTTACCTGGTATCTACTCATGAAATGGAAAGAGAACAGAAAGCTCAAAGGCAGCGAATATATTGTCAAGACCATCGTGACCTCGGATATTTTGCGTGTGATGGCCCGGGATTACGGGGTGGAATGTTACGAAGTGCTCACAGGCTTCAAATACATTGCCCAGATAGTGAGAGAGCAGGAAGGCAGGAAAACGTTCATTGGCGGTGGCGAAGAAAGTTACGGGTTCAATGTGGGGGAATTCGTACGTGATAAAGATGCCGTAGTGGCCTGTGCGCTTATTGCCGAGGTGGCGGCATGGGCAGCGGAACAGGGCCGGACCCTTTTTGATTTGCTTACGGATATTTATGTGCACTACGGATTCTTTAAAGAATCGTTAATGTCCAGAACAATGAAAGGAAAAGACGGCATGGAGCAGATGAAGATCCTCATGAACGGTTACCGGACTGAACCTCCCCGTCAGTTGCTCGGTTCCGAGGTGGTGCTGATACATGATTACCTGAAAAGCGAAACCGTAGACATGGTAAGCGATCTGCGCTATGCCATAGAGTTACCCAAATCGGATGTGATACAGTTTGTTTGCATGGACAACACCGTTGTGACCATTCGTCCTTCCGGTACTGAGCCTAAAATAAAATACTATTTTGGAGTTCGCGACATACTGGAAAAACCGGAAGACCTTCACAGGATTGAAAGGCAGCTTGACCGCAAGATTGAGGCACTTAAATCTCTGTTTTAATGTTCAATCCAGACCAGATCGTCCGGATCGTAACCTATTGAGCGGATTTTATCCTTGAGGTATTTGATGTCTTCTACCGGCAACGCGGGTTCGCGGCTGATAATCCGGAAATTACGGGAGTTTTGCTTATATACCAGTGCCCGGGTATAATCTTTATCTATATCAAGGATATAATAGTCTCCATAGGAGCTCAGGAAAAAGGAAATTTTAACAATGCCCGGATATTTGGGTCCCAGCCATTTGGCTTTGCCCTTGGCTTCCTTGTAGGGCCCGTACAGGGTCAATTCGTGGTATTTAATGAGTACGGTAATCAAGCCGTTTTCGTTCATGGAAAAATCTACCGTGAATCCTGCCTGGGGAGGTTTTGAATCGCTTCTGGTGTTGGCCAGCTCGTACCAGGTTCCCATTAATTTGTTGATATCCAATTCGTCAACTGCACGAATAGGGCTAATGTTGCTTTTCTCTATACATCCTGACGCGGCCAGACTTGCAAAAAGCAGAAGGATGAATGTGATTTTTCTCATTGGATTGAACGGTTAGAAAGGATCCTGGACCGGAATTGGGAAATGCTTTCTCCGGTGGAACGCTTGAAAAAGCGGCTGAAAGCGGCTATATCTTCGAATCCGAGGATACCTGATATTTCCTTAATGGTTTTAGAACTGTACAGAAGCAGCCTCTTGGCTTCGGCTTCTATACGTTCGTGAATAATGTGCAAAGGGGAGGGAAGGTTATACAGCTGGAAAAGATTAGTGAGCGTCTTGGGGGAACGGTGGAGCATGGCTGCGTAATCCTTTACCTGCTTTTTTTCCTTAAAATATTTATCTACCAGTGTAAAATATTGTCTGATAATATAGAACGTACTTTCGTTCCGGGGCTCAATAGCGAATTTTTCCCGGGCAATGCGTGTACAGGTAATGATAAACCGTTTAAGGTGCAGTCTGAGCATCTCTTCCTGCAGACTGTCTTCGTTGTTATACTCCTGGTACAGGTCCGATGTGATTTTTTCCAGCAGACCGGAATACATGTCTGAAAGCCGGAGTTTCATGATATTCGAAGTTCCCGTAAACAGGAATCCGTTACAGGAAACGTCATCGTCACTCTTGAATATGCAGTAGAAATTGCTGTTGAAAAGAAGTGTAAGGTATTTGCCGGCAACTTCTTTAAATACAATGTGGTGCAGAGATGACAAAGGGATAACCTCGTTTTTCTCCAGGGTTATCCCTACGTAATCGACCTCAAGGCTCACATGTCCTTCCGTGACCCAGAGGAATTTATATAAATCCTTGTCATTCAGAAGAGATGCGTTTAAATGGAATGCATCGGTCAAAATTATGTTCCCTTTCAGGGGCGTAATATGTGCAAATTCCATTTAACAAATATACGAAAACCTATTTGGTTTTCAACAAAGTGCTCTTTACCAGTTCATCGAGCTGATTCTTTGGCAGAGCCCCCTGGGAAAGAGTTGGCGTCCCGTTCACTGGCACCCACAAGAGCGTGGGAACACTTCGAATTCCAAACATGCCTGCCAGTTCGGGATTCTTGTCTACATCCACTTTATATACGATCACTTTTCCGTTGTATTCTTCACTGATTTGCTCGAGCGAAGGCGCCAGCATTTTGCACGGGCCGCACCATGTTGCATAAAAATCAATTATACAGGGTTTGTCTCCTTCGTATTTCCATACGTTGGGGCTGGCTTCATAATTGTAAACGAGTTTAACGAACGATTCTTTTGTCAATTCAATGGGTTTCATGCTATTTTCTTTTTTGTTTTTACTTACATTGTCGTTGCCAGCAAATACTGTAAGTGCCGGCAGTATGGCTAATAGTGCGAATAGTGTTTTCATGATGAAATTTTTTTTCATGGTGCAAAGGTCGTTTCTTTAGCACTACCGGACAATGGCTGTTTTTCCTTACTTGTTGGCAATTTCTCCCGAAACCAGCCGGGTAAGACTCCCCGTACAGGTGAGGGTGAGTTTGTGCATGGCCCTTGTGACGGCGATGTACAGCATGCTTCTGTCCATTTCGGTTTTGTAGTTGTTCCTTCCGGCATGCGGCACTATCACCTCGTCGAATTCCAGCCCTTTCGCCATATGGGCCGTGGTTACTACGATACCGGTAGTAAAACTGGTGCATCCGGGCAGTACCAGTGCCGCATTGCTGTTGTGCTCTTTTAAAAAATCGAATAATGACCGGGCTTCCTGTTCTCCTTTGCATATGATACCCAGTGAACTGTTACCCGAGGTGCTGAATTCTTTCATCAGGTGCGCTATTGCGTTTTTTTCGTCGTCGGGCAGTTCGTACTCCGCAATAACCGGGACCTCTCCGTGACGCTCAATAGCCTGCGTTTCCCCGTCGGGCCTTATTCTTTGGGCAAAACGGGTGATTTCACAGGTCGACCGGTAACTCTTGCAGAGTCTCATGATCTCTCCTCCGGCGCATGCTTTAAGGATCATTTCGGCCGTTGAAGAGCCGTAAGGATTGACCGATTGCCCCGCATCGCCTAAAATGGTTTTTCTGTAGGGAAACAGCTTCTGGATGAGTTTATACTGTATGGGTGTATAGTCCTGCATTTCATCTATGAGAAGATGCTTTACACGGCTGTTTTCCGGCGATTCTTCCAACGCGGCATGCAGATATGCCAACGGTGCCAGATCGGCGTATTCGAGCGTCCGGTTCTTCCTCATGCTGAACAGTTGAGGACATCCTGCCCATTCAAAAAAATCCTTGTAAATGTCAATCAGATTGTTTCTGCAGAACATGCCCCTTATCTCTTTCCTTATAAGAGTTTTCCTTTCGGAGGGAACTTCAATCCTGTATTTCATCCGGACTGTTTCCAGAATATAGTCTGTCATTACGTCAAAACGCTGCATTACCGGATAGCGGTCAAAACGCCTGAACTGTTCTTCTATGTATCCGGCAGGAATGGGAAAATATCCGTTCAGCAGTAAATCCTTACCCTTGAATCCGTTGTTCTCCAGGTGAATAATGAATTTGTCCAGAAGAGCAGTGAATTCCACCGATGATTTGAATTCTATACGGTCAATGAATGATTGTCGCGGTTTATCCAGCAGTTCCGTCACCTGTTCAAAGAAAGTCTGAAATCTGTAGCGGTTGCCCAGCACGTTCGAAACAATCTGCTCCATTCCCGATTCGGGAACCGTTTCTTCTCCCAGTTCCGGCAGTACTCCAGAAATATAGTCCGAGAATACCTTGTTGGGTGAAACAATCAGAATATTATGTGTGCCGAGGTTTTCCCTCTGGGCATAGAGCAGAAAGGCTACCCGGTGGAGGGCAACCGATGTTTTGCCGGAACCGGCGGCTCCCTGAATAATAAGCGTCTGTGCGTCCAGGTTCCGGATAATGAGGTTTTGTTCCCGCTGGATGGTGGCCACGATATTCCGCATCTTTTCATCGGCATTCATGCTCAGTTCTTTCTGAAGGACGTCATCTCCAATAGTCAGCGAACTTTCCAGCATATAGTCCATCTGACCTTTACGTATCCGGTACTGCCTCTTCAGGCTTATATTTCCACTGACGGTCCCCTCCTGTGAAATGTACCATGCATCTCCCGTTTCGTGATCGTAATACATTCCGGAAACAGGAGCCCGCCAGTCGTATATAAGCAGTTTATTGCCAGTCAGATCGTAAAATGAATGAATACCTATATATATTGGGGTGCACTCTCCGGATTTTCCGGCGGGGGTGAAATCTATCCTTCCAAAGTACGGAATGTCCATCATTCTGGCAAGACGCGCACGCCGGGATATCTCATTTTCTCCAATGGCGTAATGAGTAAGGATACTCTCCCTCATGGAGCGGATCTCCTGAGGGTCCAGGTCTTTATTTTCCCACAGATAATCCTTGTATTCCCGGAGTGTGTTTACGTGGTCGGCTACCGATCCGTCTGCGTTTATTAACGTCTCTTTTATAAGATTCAATATTTTTTGGAGGTAGTACCTCTCCTGCCGTTCGGATTTATTGAATATCATGGTAATGAAATTTGGGGGCGCAAAGATACGAGTAACATCAGAGTATGCAAATAGCCGTTTTCGGCTATTTGTAGTATTTTTACACTTAAATATGAAAACCCCGGATTTATTTGAAATGTCTTACAGGACCAGGCAGGCTGCATTTGAAGTTCTGCAGGGGCTGGGAATTGAAGAAACTGTCCGCAAACTGGGCGGAACCATGCACATTGTAGGGTCATTGAAAACGAACCTTATGATGTGGAACCGCGATATAGATATTCATATCTATTCCCGGGGAGATATGTTATCGTGGAGCTTTGATCTCATGGCAGCCATTGCCCGGATTTCATTCGTTGGCGAATGGAAAAACCAGTAAACGGCATACTGGAATGGATGCCGTGAGACCATAGGATTATACGGGTATTTCGAAAGAGGCCCCGGTGTAAAATGCTGTTATTCTACCGGGCAGCAGTCCGGAAAGAGTTGTTAAGGCATTTTCTCCGGTACAGTGACCTATATAAAGATGCATGAGAGGATATGACTTTTCTATCAGGGCTACTGTTTCTGCGAGTTCTTCGTGTGTTTCATACGGCCCGTCTATCAGATGGGTTCCTCCAATAAAAGCCAGAACATGAGAGGATCCGGCAAAATCACATGCAGCAGCCAGCGTATTCAGAATACCTTTATGAGTGCACGATGAAAATACGGCCAATCCGGCCGGAGTTTTCATAACCAGGGCCATTTCATGGGAAAAATCGTCAGCGGCCGCAATACCTCCCTTTTCGGCAAAAAGAATCCGGTTCCCTTTCGGGCAGGGATAGGGTGCGGGAATATGGCATAAAATACCAACCTGTTCGTTTATCCAGAAATTAGCGTCATCCATAAGTCTGAAACGTTCGCCGTATTCAGACAGAAGCTTTTCATCCATTCCTATGAAACGTTTCTCTCCGTTCTTGTATGAATAGTATGCATTGCCCTGTACAGTACGTGACAAATAAACGGGTGCCCGGTCATTAATTTCCAGAAAAGATCTTAATCCACCAGTATGATCATAGTGCACATGAGATAAAACCAGGTGATCTACTTTTGAAAGGTCTATTCCCAGATTCTTTGCGTTGTTAATGAACTGAGAGGAGGCGCCCGTATCGAGCAGCCATTTTTTGCCCAAGTGCTCAAAATACAAGCTGAATCCGTGTTCGGGTAACAGTTTCGGGGCTTCATTGCCGGCAGATGACGGCCTGTCGTCTATCAGAATATGTATGTTGGTCATACAACAAATATAGTCTGTTTTTATTATATTTACACTGATTTTAAAAGTAGCCAAACATGGAGGATAGAATTGCAAAAGCTGTTGAATTATTTAAAAGTGGATATAATTGCGCTCAATCTGTGGTGACTGCATTCGGAGACCTATATGAGTTGCCTGTTGAAATGGGCCTTAGAATGTCGGCGCCTTTCGGGGGAGGTATAGGACGGATGAGAGAAACGTGTGGTGCAGTCTGCGGGATGTTTATTCTAGCGGGATTGGAGAGAGGTCCCGTTGTGGCAGGTGACAGTTCCGGGAAGAATGAGACATACAGGCTCGTCCGGGAATTGGCAACTGAATTCAGACTGAAGAACGGTTCTATCTGTTGCGGGGAATTGCTCGGCATAAAAAAAGGTGATGAAGGTTCACATGTTTCCGAGGCCAGAACGGCAGCGTATTATGCGAAAAGACCCTGTGTGAAAATGGTAGAGGATGCCGCGACCCTTTTTGCAGATTATCTGATGACTAAAGAATGTAATTCATAAATCAATAGAGTATTATGAAAAAGGAACAACTTATTGGAATTGTTTCCAAGTACAGAAAACTGTCCGAGGCTGCCGCTAAAGAGCGGAACCAGGATAAGGCACAGGAAATGGAGGAGTTCGCCGATTTTATTGAAGAAAACATGGATCTCTATCAGGATGACGCGTATCAGAGGGAAACTGAACTGTGGGAAGATTACGAAGCGGTTTCTACAGGTAATTCTCCTTTTGAAGACGCTTTCTCCGACGGAGATAACGATGAGTGACCCAATCAGACAAGAGCTGCTGCACGCAGTATTTTTTCATTTACCCAGTAGTGTTTACCGGAATGCTTGATTATTGCGCCCATTTCTTCTAGCTGGATGAATGCTCTGGACAATGCAGGCCGTGTCACACCAAAAATATCTGCAAGATGCTGGTGCGAATGGAATATGTCAAATTCGCACGATTCATTACTTTCCATATTTTCAATAAAGTAATTGATGAGCTTGGTTTTGATTGTTCCATAAATAAGAACATTTATTTTATTAACAAGGAATAAGGCCCTGTCCGAGAGATGACGGGTCATGTTAAGCAATATCATGGTATTGGTTTGCATCAGGAAGGTGAAGTACTCTCTGCTTATGGCAATCACTTCACATTCCGAGACGGAAATGACGTCGACGGGAGAGCGGTTGTCCGAAGCATAAATTGTGGCGGGTGTAATTGGCCTTCCGGCATGGAAATCGGAAAGAATTATCTTGTCGCCCCTGCTATTGGTCAACTGGGCATGTACATCCCCTTTTGTAAGGATGAGAAGTGATTTGTATGGTTCACCCCTGCGAAGAATAAATTCTCCCTTGCGATAATAGTGCTCCTGAATGTTACCTTCCAGCAAACGGTCTATTTCTTCGGGAGTCAGACCGTCAAAAACAAGAGAATGATGTATCGGTTCCATACATAACAAATATAATAAAAAAATGTGATTTTGTAATAAAAGTTACAAAATGATCTTTTTGATGTTTAAATAATATTTTGTATAAAAAAAAACTCATTATTATGTAACTATCTGATAATCAGCAGGCATTAATATAAGTAATAAAAAATTTATTTCTCTGTAATAATTATTACAAACGAATGCCGTGACACTTTGCGAAATTTAGATCACAATCCTCAAAGAACTGTTCATTATTTATCCTTATTTATCCAAAAATCCAAAAGAACATAACGGGGATTGAAAGAAGTTGATTTGCTCTATTAGAGCCAATAGGTATTTTATTAACCTAATGCAGAGAAATCATGAAAGCGTACGTGAAAATAATTGCAGTGCTTTTTCTCAGTACCGTTATAATGAACGGCGTTTTAGCACAAACTGTTGTCATTGGTCATATTTCGGCCGAAGTGGTAGAATCTGTAAGTGTTAAATCTTCTTCCGTTACTGATTTTGAATTTGAAAATCACCGTCAACCCGGGGGTGAAGAGGATATGGTTAATATGGATCTTGGTGAAATGAAAGTACGGTCGGGCGAAGGAGTGTCTTTCAACGTGGTGATGAAACCGGCCGTGCTTTCTAACCTTGAGGGGGACGTTTTCACCATGGATACCACCTTATCCGATTCCGAACTTCCTGAGAACCGTTCAGAAGGAAATACCTCGGTACGGCTGGCTGCCAGCTCACCTGTTCAGCAAACCATGAAATCCGGCCTCTACGAAGGTTCTTATACCATCGTGATTGCTTATAATTAATAGTGTCGTTATTCGCCCGATTCTGGCTTTTCCGGATCTTGGGAAAGAGAATGTATTTTATTGACAAGAAATATGGCCCTGTCCGAGATATGGCGCGTTGTGTTCAGAAATATTATGTAATTGGTTTGCATCAGGAAGGAGACGTATTCCTTATCAATGGCAGTAAGTTCACTTGCAGTAACCGCAATGAGGTCGATAGGTGAATGGTTATCCGAAGCAAAAAGCGTGGTGGAAATGACAGGCATGGGAGGATGGAATTCGGCAATGGTTATCTTTTCGCCCTTGTGATTGTAGGTTTGCGCATGTACTTCCCCTTTATTAAGGATAAGAAGCGATATATACGGTTCGCCTTTGCGAAGGACATAATCTCCTTTACTAAAAAATTTTTTCCGGGTGTGACCATCCAGAATACGGTCTATTTCACGGGGGCTTAGGCCTTCAAAAACAGGAGAATAATGTATTTGATCCATTCAATGCAAATGTAAAAAAAATGTGATTTTGTAACATAAATTACAAAATGTTTTTTTTGATTTTCGAAATTATTTTTGTATTAGAAAATTATTACATTTTGTAAATAATTGATATATAGATATTTAATATTTTCCCAATAAAAAAATTATTTTCTGTAACAAATATTACAAACGAATGCCGTGACACTTTGCGAAATTTATATCACAATCCTCAAAGAACTGTTCATTATTTATCCTTATTTATCCTAAAAAATCCAAAAGAACATAACGGGGATTGAAAGAAGTTGATTTGCTCTATTAGAGCCAATAGGTATTTTATTAACCTAATGCAGAGAAATCATGAAAGCGTACGTGAAAATAATTGCAGTGCTTTTTCTCAGTACCGTTATAATGAACGGCGTTTTAGCACAAACTGTTGTCATTGGTCATATTTCGGCCGAAGTGGTAGAATCTGTAAGTGTTAAATCTTCTTCCGTTACTGATTTTGAATTTGAAAATCACCGTCAACCCGGGGGTGAAGAGGATATGGTTAATATGGATCTTGGTGAAATGAAAGTACGGTCGGGCGAAGGAGTGTCTTTCAACGTGGTGATGAAACCGGCCGTGCTTTCTAACCTTGAGGGGGATGTTTTCACCATGGATACGACCTTATCCGCTTCCGAACTTCCCGAGAACCGTGCAGAAGGAAATACCTCGGTACGGCTGGCTGCCAGTTCACCTGTTCAACAAACCATGAAGTCAGGCCTCTACGAAGGTTCTTATACCATCGTGATTGCCTACAATTAACAGTTCCGCTTTTTGATCCACAAATTCGATCCACTATTTTGATCCACCTCCGCCCGGAAAGACCCCCGAGAGCGGAGGTTTTATTATATAGCGTTTCGTACCGTGTCTTTCAATGGCACCGCTTTCTTCAAGTTTCCTGAGTGTCCGGCCTAAAGAAGGTCTGGTTACACCAAAAAGATCTGCCAGTTCCTGTTGTGTCTGGGAAATAGTAAAATCGACAGCACCATGAAGATGCATTTGTTCCAGAAGAAAAGCAGACAGTTTACTTTTTATGGTGCCAAATCGCAGTAACCTGATTCTTTCCGAAAGAAACTGGTTGCGGTCAGATATGGAACGGATGGTGTTAATAAGCACCTGTCGGTTGTTGTGCATCAGGTCCAGAAAGTGATCCCTCGAAATGGCCACAATCGTTACATCGGTTACAGCATAAATGTCTACAGGGAGCCTGTTGTCGGTGGAAAAAAAGAAGCCGGGGGCAATCACCCGGGGTGCTTCTATCTCTTCTATAATTACGTTGACACCTTCTTCGTTGGTCATTTCTCCCCGAACCTTACCTTCATCAATAATATACAGTGTCCTGTATGTCTGACCCTGCATGGCAATAATAGCTCCCGCACGAAAATGGATTATTTTGGATGTTTTTGCTAGCATTTTATCTACAACTTGTTCCGGCACATCCTTGAATATGGGTGAAGAATAAATGTTTATCATAATAAAACAAATGTAATCTTTTTTTTAAAATGTAACCGATGTTACGTTTTTTATATGGTCCTTACACTACTTTTGTCCATTATCAAGCTAAAAAATAAGTAATTATGAGTATGTTTTGTTTTCAATGTCAGGAAACGGCTTTTAATAAAGGCTGTACCATAAAAGGAGTTTGCGGAAAAGAACCGCAGACAGCTGCATACATGGATTTGTTGCTTTATACCTCAAGAGGTATAGCAATTGTTCAAAGGGCGTTACGGACTAAAGGGCTGTCAGATCCGGCTGCCAGTCGTTTTCTTCTGGACGCTTTGTTCTGCACCATTACCAACGCCAATTTTGACGATGAGGCCCTGAAGGCAAAGCTCGCAGAAGCTTTTTCTACAAAGAAGAAACTGATAGAGAAAGCAAATGCCAACAAGGTTGCCCTGCCCGCCATGCCAGAAGTCAACGTATATGCAGGAGAAGAAGATTATCTGACAGTTGCGGCTTCTGTGGGAGTGCTTAGTGAGAGTAATGAAGACCTTCGTTCCCTAAAACAGATGAGCATTTACGGTTTGAAAGGCATGGCCGCCTATGCGGAACATGCGCTCAATCTGGGTTACGAAGACGAGGAAATTTATGCTCATATTGAAGACGCTCTGGCGGAAGTATCACGTAACGACATCTCTGCAGATGAACTTACCGCCCTGGTACTGAAAGTGGGCAGTTTCGGCGTAAAAGCCATGGCCCTGCTCGACAAGGCCAATACCTCCACATACGGGAATCCCGAGATTACCAAAGTGAACATTGGAGTAGGTAAAAATCCGGGTATCCTTATCAGCGGGCATGACCTGAAAGACATGGAAGAATTGCTGGAACAAACCGCCGGCACGGGAGTGGATGTGTATACTCACGGCGAGATGCTTCCGGCACATTATTATCCGGCCTTTAAGAAGTATCCTCATTTTGTGGGTAACTACGGCAATGCCTGGTGGAAACAACGTGAAGAATTTGAAGCCTTCAACGGAGTCTTCCTCTTTACGACCAACTGTATTGTACCGCCTCTGAAAAATGCCTCCTACCTCGATAGAATGTACACTACAGGCTCTGCAGGTTATCCTGGTGCAAAACATATCCCTGCACGCAAAAAAGGCGGCAAAAAAGACTTTTCCGAATTGATTGAACGAGCCAAAACCTGTCCTCCTCCCACCGAAATTGAAAAAGGCGAAATCGTTGGCGGTTTTGCCCACAACCAGGTGATTGCTCTGGCTGATAAGGTTGTTGATGCAGTTAAATCCGGTGCCATAAAACGTTTTGTGGTAATGGCCGGTTGCGACGGCAGAATGAAGAACCGTGATTATTATACCAATTATGCCCTGTCACTTCCCAAAGATAACGTGATCCTGACCGCAGGATGTGCCAAATACAGGTATAACAAACTTCCGTTGGGAGACATCGGTGGAATTCCCCGAGTTCTTGACGCCGGTCAGTGCAACGACAGCTATTCACTGGTGATTATAGCCTTAGCCCTTAAAGACGCTTTTGGACTAAAAGATGTAAACGATCTGCCCATTTTCTATAACATTGCCTGGTACGAACAGAAAGCCGTGATAGTGCTGCTCGCATTACTGAGCCTCGGCGTTAAGAATATCCATCTGGGGCCCACATTGCCCGGATTCCTGTCACCAAACGTAGCCAAAGTGCTGGTAGAAAACTTCGGCATCGCCCCTCAGCCTGAACTCTAAACGCACTGCTTTCGATAAATGAACAGTCAAGGCTAAACAAGCGTACTGCTTGTGGCCTTGACTTTTTTTTGTATTTTTATCTAAACACATGGTTCCCAGAGCGCTTCTGGTGTACAAAAATGGGTGGCAAACTCGAAGTGCCGCGCAAGAGGAATTTTGTGATTTTCAAACGTCTGATAAACAAGCACTTAAATTTCTCAAATTGGGCGCTGCGCGGTAATTCGAGTTTGCCTGCGCAAAACTTCTTAAATTCCAGGAACTTCTCCAAAAATCCGGGTTTGCATCCAGAAACACATCGCTTTCCCATTTCTACACAAGGAAGAACACCTCAAGATATTTAGAAGAAGGGAAACCTCGCGCCCGCGGAGGGAAGGACCCATTGGCGTCAGCCAATGGGAGGTGTTTTCCTTTCTAAATATCTTGTGAAGGTTCTTCACCGTGTCAAAGAAATGCCAGGCTGCTTCAGAAAGGGCATCACCGGGCGTTTCTGCAATTCCGTGCACGTATTAGGCCGTTTTTGTGCACAGAACAGGGTTATTCTGTAACTCGTGCACATAAAAGGCTGTTTTTGTTCACGAACCGCAGTTTAAGTTGTATGAACCACTGTTTTCATTATTCTGAGGCCCGGATGGCACGTGTTTTGTCTTTACATGTATATAGAAGAACCCTTAAAAAGCACGCGTATGAAAACATTAATTAAACTCCCGGTATTGCTCATTTTTATGACTCTGTTGATTCATTCAAATGATGCTATTGCTCAGAATTATGTACGCAGAAGTTCCGGAATTGGTCAGAAAGAGGAGAAGGCAAAGAAAGAGATGCCGGCGCGTCGCAGTGAAGTTGAAAAACAGAAAGATGCTCCGCAGAGAGACCGAAGGGTAGCGCCGCAGCGCAAAGAGGTAAGAAGAGAGGCACCGCAGCAGAAAGAGGTGAGAAGGGAGGCAACACGGCCTCAGCAGAAGGAAGTGAGAAAGGAAGCGCCACAACGCAAGGAAGTGAGAAAGGACGCCCCGCAGCGCAAAGAGGTAAGGAGGGAGGATCCCCGGTCGCAGAAGAAAGATGTCAGAAGAGAGGAGCCCCGGCGTAACGAAGTAAGAAGGGAAGAACCCAGGCGCAACGAGATGAGAAGGGAAACTCCGCAGCGGAAAGAAACTCCGCAGCGGAAAGAGGTGAGAAGGGAACCACCCAGGCCCCGGCCCAATGACGTGAGAAGGGATGCACCGCCACGCCACAAAGAAGCGCCACCTCGGCACTTTTCAAACTCCCGCAACTATCCCCGGCACGATATGCCACGGTTCAGACCGGCTCCGAGGGATCATTATTACGGTCATCGCATGAGACATCTGCCCCGCAATGCCAGACGTTATTATTACGGCGGAATCGGGTATTATTATCTGGACGGTTTTTACTACCGGCTTATTGACGGCTACTATTGCCTTACAAGACCGCCCGTGGGAACGTTACTCGACATGGCTGCTGCTTCTGCCCTTACGGCCCTTACTCTTGCCGTAATCGATTCGAATAACGATCAGCGCAACGAGCTGAACTATCAGGGCAACGAGCTGGAGCAGATCAATTCAGAGCAGATCGTGCAGGAACAGATCTATTACGATCAGGGAATATTCTTTGTCCTGGATGAAAACGGAGAATACCTGGTCATAGATCCTCCAATGGGGACCAGGGTGCCATACCTTCCCGACGATTACGAGAAGGTGAGGATCGACGGAGAAACCCTCTACAAGGTAGAACAGGTTTTATTCCAGAAAATTTACAGTAACGGAGAAACCCTTTACGAGGTAGTAGGCCTTCTGGCAATTGAATAGAGCCCCGAGACAATAAGGTACAGGCACATTACCGAAAGGACTGCCAGGCTCCAGTGAAAGCCAGTAATGAGGACAACTGCTGCGAGAACCAGACCAAGCCCCAGAAAAAGAAAACGAATGGCGTTTTCTCCCTTCAGGGAAAAGTGCTTGATCTTCAACGAGAACATCGGCAGTTCGCTTACCAGCAGGACCGATAGAACTACAGAGAGGCTTGGGATCAGCCATGCAGTATGCATCATGGCGCCCCAGGCTTCACTGTTTTGGGAGTAAAGGACCATGGACCCGATTAGCAGGGCATTGGCCGGAGTGGGCAGACCCAGAAAGCTTTCAGTCTGTCTGGTGTCTACGTTGAATTTGGCCAGTCTTAGTGCAGAAAAGATAACTACAATAAAAGGAATGAATGCCATCCAGCTGTATGGAGCCGCCGGCAGATATATCATATGCAACATGGTTGCAGGAACCAGTCCAAAACTGATACTGTCTGCCAGCGAATCCAATTCTTTGCCCACAGCCGAATAGGCCCCGAGCAACCGGGCTGCCGTGCCGTCCAGGAAATCAAAGACGGCAGCGGCAATCATAAGCCAGAATGCCTGGGTCATCTGCCCCCTGAAAACCAGTACAACAGCAATCGTGCCGCACAGAAGGTTCAGGCAGGTGATGAAGTTGGGAATATGCCTGGTTATTCGTTTCAAATTCCCAGTTTTTTGCGGATGTCCTTAGGTATGGCGTCTTTATGCACCATAATGGCAATACATTTTGCCTTGAAATAGTTCTCGGACATGTTAACGTATCCTTTCAGCTTTCCGGTTTCGCCCCAGGAGTTCTTGGTGATATAGTATTTGACTCCGTACTGGTCTTTTACAATACCGGTAACATGCATGATATGGTCGTCAACGGTCTGGAATGTTTCGTACCATTTTTGACGTATCTCCTGAGTCACTTCCACTTCGTCTTTTGACGGATCTGGATCTGGAAGGACAGCCACGCCGTTGGCCTGCGAAAAGTCCTTGGTAAGATCGCCATCCCATCCAATGGTGTATCCGTTTTGCAGGGCATGATCCGCAATAGCCATGAACTCATTGAGCGGAACATTATAATACAGCGCATGTTCCCAGTTGTCGGGTATTTCCACAGGAATCTGGCGGTAGAAAGGATGATGCGTGAAGCTGGTGATCTCTACGTAGTTGTTCATGTCCAGGCCCAGATAGGAGGCGAATGAGGCGGGAGTATATTCCTTTCCCTGATAGGTAAAGGAAGCGGGCAACTCACCCAGGTAAATATCCATCACGGCATTGAGCATTGCTTCGGACTCGGGACTCATTCTTTTGGCCTCGTCGGGCACCTTGGACAGGGCCTCTACATAACTGCCCAGTTCGGAATGGTTGTGTCCGGGAGAGTCATAGGAAATTCCGGAGTAGGCATTTTCCGGCATCAGGCCGAATTGGGCCGAGGTAAGTGTAGCCGTGTGGCAAACGCCGCCGGGTCCGAGGTTACCTTTGCCACGGCGGAGGAAGTTGTCGAAATAACGCAGTTTGTAAGTCTGACGTACGGTATACATTTCGGAAAGATCCACTTCTTCCTTGCCCATGCGCAATAATTCGCTTTCAAGGAAGGAAAGGGTGCCAAAGCACCAGCAGGTACCTGTGCGGCCCTGGTCCTTAACGGGGGTCGCTTTGTTTTCCACCACAGGGGTAAAAACATACTCCTGAGCTGCCAGAGACAGCGTCAGGAGTAATGTTAGGCATAACAGTCCGGTTTTTTTCATTGTTATTGCAGATTATTTTATTCCCATTTTTTTGCGGATGTCTTTGGGAACAGAGTTCTTGTTAACCTGGATGTCCATGGTCTTGAACTGAACGAATTTTTCTGATACGTACCACAGGCCTTTATAGGGACCGGTATCACCCCAGGAGTTTTTCACCATATAATATTTTGTGCCGTTCTGGTCTTTGGCAATGCCGTAAATGAGCATGCCGTGGTCGTCTGTGGTAAGTTTGTTGTCATATTCATTCTGACGCATTTCCTGTGTCACTTCTTTGACTTCAGCTACCGGGGCGTTCATGTTTCTGAAGGCATTGGCTCTTTCCTGAGGACTCATGCCAAGCCAGCGTGCCTGATCCGAACCGGCCATTTCTTCCGGGTTGGTTGTAGGGTACATAGCTACACCGCTGCGGCCAAAACCCTGCTCGGATACGTCGGAAGCCCAAAGTACGGTATAACCTTCCATAATGGCATTGTCAATAACGGCCATCATTTCATTCAAAGGAAGGTTGTAGGAGGTTCCCCAAAGCCAGTTGTCGGGAATTTCCAGAGCGAATTGCGTATAGAAAGGATGGTGTGTGTAGGAGGTTATTCCAACGTATTCTTCGGGATTAAAACCGAGCGAAGCAGCAAAAGATACCGGAGTAAATTCAGTTCCTTTGTAGGTGAATTTTTCTGGAACTGCACCCAGGTAGGCATCCAGCGCACCCTGGAAAGCATTCTTCCATGCGGTGGACAATTTCCGGTTGGGATTCTTCTTCACAGCATCTACAATTCCTTTGAGCACTGCTTCCATTTCTCCGTGACGATGTACGTCTTCTCCGTAGTTCAGACCCGGCATAACTTCATCGGGAACCATTCCGTAATGATTAATGACATGCAGGTAGTCGTCAAAACCTCCGCCTTGCGAGAAGTTCAGGAAACCGTCCAGACGAACGTAACGGTCTGCTTTATCTGTGTATGTTTTTGAAACGATGTACATTTCGGAAAGGTCAAATTCGCCTTTGCCCAGGCGGAGCAATTCAGATTCCATGAAAGCCAGTGAAGAGAAACTCCAGCAGGTTCCGGAACTGCTCTGGTTCTTAACGGAAGTGATGGGATTTTCTTTAACAACGGTAAATTGGAACCCGCTTTCTTTTTCTTTCTTTTCTGCGGGATCCTGGGCGAATGTTGTCCCGGCGATCAGGAACATGGCTGTGAGAGACAGGATCAGGTGTTTCATAATTTAGTGTAGATATAAATGATTATTAAGATATTAAGGTATACGCATGTATTTGTGGATCTGTAACGATATGTTCCATTCCGGATTGGCCTTGGCATATGATATGATGTGCGGGAGAACGGCTTCGCGGCGGCTCCATTCCGGCTGCAGGAAAAGTTTGCATTCGGGCGATACTTTCCGCCTGTTGTATTCGGCCCATTCCAGGTCAAGCGGACCGGTGATGATCACTTTCAGCTCGTGAGCCAGCGGGTAGATTTCCGGAAGGGGCGGCTTGTTCTGCTTAGGGGACAGACAAATCCAGTCCAGTGTTCCGCTCAGCGGATGCGAACCCGATGTCTCTATGAATATCTCCATACCGTGAGCTTTTAAGGCTTTGCATAAAGGTCCCAGCGGGTAGCTCAGCGGTTCGCCACCGGTGATCACAATGGATTTGGCCGGATGGCTTACTGCACGCGATATTATTTCCTCCACGGGTACCGGAGGAAATAATTTGGGATTCCAGCTGTTTTTGGAATCACACCACGAACATCCCACGTCACAACCTCCCAGCCGTATGAAATAGGCGGGTTTTCCGGCATGAAAGCCTTCTCCCTGTATGGTATAGAAGTCTTCAACCAAGGGGAGCAGGCGGCCGTCTTCCAGTAAAGCATTCATTCTACAAATGTAAGTAAAATAGATGAAAAAGCTTTTTCCGGGCTAATGACAATTTGGCAGAAAAATGCATCTGGAACGAGGTTTGAGCAATAAAAAGTGCTATGAACGAACAAAAATTTACCATTCAGGCGCAGGAACTGCTCCAGGCAGCAGTTCAAAAGGCGCAGGCCGGCTCCAATCAGGTGGTTGAGACCGGGCATATCCTGCAGGCCGTTTTGTCGGACAAAGAAGGGGTGGGCGTGTTTTTACTGCAAAAAACAGGTGTAAATCCCGACAGTCTGGAAAACGGACTTGCATCTGTTGTGACATCATACCCAAAACAACAGGGTACTGCCGAGACGTATCTTTCGCGCGATGCCCAGGAAGCCATTCAGCGGGCAGGGAGTGTGGCCTCCAAAATGGGAGACCAGTTTATTACCGTGGAACACATACTTGCCGGATTGCTTTCCGGACGTGACGAAGTGGCGCGACTTCTCAAATCTCAGGGACTGGATGAGAATACACTTAAAAAAGCCATCGAAGGGCTTCGCCAGGGCCGCAGCGTAAATTCGGAAACCGACGGCCAGACGTTCGATGCGCTCAACAAATACGCGGTGAATCTGAACGATCAGGCCCGCAAAGGCAAACTCGACCCGGTAATCGGGCGTGACGAGGAAATCCGCCGTGTGCTCCAGATCCTGAGCAGAAGGACAAAAAACAACCCTATTCTGGTAGGTGAACCCGGAGTGGGGAAAACGGCCATTGCAGAGGGCATTGCCCAGCGTATCGTGGCCGGTGATGTTCCCGATACGCTCAAAAGCAAGCAGATCTATTCGCTGGATATGGGGGCGCTTATTGCAGGGGCAAAATACAAAGGCGAATTCGAAGAACGGCTCAAGGGCGTGGTCCGGGAAGTCATTTCCAGCGAGGGCGAGATTGTCCTCTTCATAGATGAAATCCATACACTGGTCGGGGCGGGTAAAAGCGAAGGGGCCATGGATGCGGCCAACATCCTTAAACCGGCGCTGGCCAGGGGTGAACTGCGTGCCGTGGGATCCACCACACTGGGCGAATACCAGAAATATTTTGAACAGGACAAAGCCCTGGAAAGGCGTTTCCAGATGGTGATGGTGGACGAACCTTCACCGGCCGAGGCTATTTCCATTCTCCGTGGGCTCAAGGAACGTTACGAGCAGCATCACAAGGTCCAGATAAAGGACGATGCACTTATTGCGGCCGTGCAGCTTTCGCACCGCTACATCACCTCCCGTTTCCTGCCCGACAAGGCCATAGATCTGGTGGACGAAGCGGCTGCCCGTTTGCGGCTGGAAATAAACTCGGTTCCCGAGAGTATCGACGAACTGGACAGGAAAGTCCGCCAGCTGGAAATAGAACGTGAGGCCATAAAACGGGAAAAAGACAAAGAAAAACTTGACTCGCTTACCAAATCCATTGAAGAACTTTCTGCCCAGCGGGATATTCAGCGTGCCAAATGGCAGGAAGAAAAAGGCGTCCTTGAAGAGATCCAGAAGAAAAAGAGCCTTATGGAGGAACTGCGCGTGGCGGCTGCCGAGGCCGAACGCCGGGGTGATTACGGCCGTGTGGCCGAAATCCGCTACGGTAAAATGGGCGAGCTGCAGAATGAGATTGAACGGTTGAAAAAACGTAAGGAATCATTTCCGCAATCTCTTATCAACGAGGAAGTCACAGAAGAGGATATTGCCGAGGTAGTGGCCCGGTGGACCGGTATTCCGGTGCAGCGGATGCTTACGGCAGAAAGGGAAAAACTGCTTCATCTGGAAGAAGAACTGCACAAGCGCGTGATAGGTCAGGACGAGGCCATAGAAGCGGTGTCCGATGCCGTGCGCAGAAGCCATGCCGGCCTGCAGGACGAGAGAAAACCCATAGGTTCGTTCCTGTTCCTTGGAACGACCGGTGTGGGAAAGACCGAGCTGGCCAGGGCGCTGGCCGAATTCCTGTTTGATGACGAGAACCTGATAACCCGGATTGACATGAGCGAGTACCAGGAACGCCACTCGGTAAGCCGTCTGGTAGGTGCTCCTCCGGGATACGTGGGTTACGACGAGGGAGGGCAGCTCACCGAAGCGGTCCGGAGAAAACCTTATTCGGTCGTCCTGCTGGACGAGATAGAAAAGGCCCATCCCGATGTGTTCAACATCCTGCTGCAGGTGCTCGATGACGGCCGTCTGACCGATAACAAAGGACGTGTAGCCGATTTCAAGAACACGATCCTTATAATGACATCCAATACAGGATCTTCCATCATACAGGAAAACATGGAGTCACTGGGTACCGGTCAGGAAGCTTTCGAGAAAACCAGGAGAGAAGTACTTGAACTACTCAAGAAAACGTTGCGTCCCGAATTCCTTAACAGGATTGATGAAATAATCATGTTCCATCCGCTTACTGAAGAAAATGTAAGGCAGATACTGCAATTGCAGGCAGACCGGATTATAAAACTACTGGAAGAAAAGGACATTAAACTGAACCTTACGGACAATGCCCTGGATTACCTGCAGAAGAAAGGCTACGAACCCATTTACGGAGCAAGACCCCTTAAACGTTTGCTGCAACGGGAACTGGTCAACGAACTGGCCCGCAGGATACTTGAAGGTTCTGTGGAGAGTAGCAGGCCCGTAAGGGTAGACAGCGACGGCGAAAAACTGGTGTTCCTTTCGTAAAGGCATTAGTACGGATCGAAGCGTTCCGGATGTTTTCCAATAACGCCTTTATCTATGTACCATTGCTTGATGCGTTTCATGTCGGCTTCAACGTCGTCTGTGATGAGCACCTGTTCGTCTACTCCAATCTCTTTCCGTCCCCAGTCGAAATATCCGTAATAAACGGGAATGTCAAGAGTAGTGGCAAGCGTGTGAAAACCCGCTTTCCACTTTTTTGTTGCCTTGCGGGTGCCTTCGGGAGCGATGGCCAGATGAAAATGCTCTTCTTTTTTTATCGCATCTATCATGTGTTTGACAAAAGAGGCGCCTTTCCCCCGGTCCACCGGAACAGCCCCGGCCCAGAGAAGCAGTTTTTTCAACGGCCATTTGAAAAAATCCTGTTTCACGATCACTTTCGCATCACCTCCTATCCCGTTATAAAAAAGGAATGAAATGACAAAATCCCAAATGGTGGTATGGGGCACTCCCAGGATAATGCATTTGGGTACGGGAAGGGGTTCGCCTATAAGTTTCCAGCCCAGGATGCGGGTCGCGATAAAAGCACAGATTTTTTGTTTGCTCATACACGCAAAGTTATTAAAAAAACCGTTAATTTTGAGAAGTGAAAAATATCCTGTTCATATTTCTTTTTCTGGTATCTGCGGCATGTTCCCGGCAATGGCCCGGACAACTTACAGATACAGACATGGCTCCGTATGCAGATATCGCTGTTACCGAATCTGCGCGCGGATCTGACGAAAAAGCCCTTGTAGACGGCGATTCGCTAACTTACTGGACTTCTCCCGCAGAGCTGACAAATCCCATAATTCTTTTTACATTTAAAGAACCGGTGGCCATGGATAAGGTGGTGCTCAGGGAATCCAGGGAAGGCGGCAAGCGGATTGGATATTTTGTGGTGGAAGGTTATGTGAAGGACGGATGGATGAAACTCGGATACGGCAATGCCGTTGAAGACGAGGCAATTGTACTCTTTTCAGGCATTCGGCTCAAGCATGTCAGGGTAAAAATCGTGACCTCGGCAGAAAACCCAATGATCTCAGGCATAGAGATCTTTTGCTCCGAAAAAGGACGCGCACTGGCAGAAAAATACATAATTAATTGATATACAATGGACGATAATAAGAAAATTTCCAGGCGTAATGCCCTCAAATACATGGGCCTGGGTATATTGGGCGTAGCAGGTGTATACAGTGCCATCCGCTTTACACCGCTTAACGACAAAATCAAGGATGCCATCAAGAATAGGAAAATAAAACCCATAAGCACCCGCAAAGACCGTGTCCTGGGGTCAGATGTATCCATGCTGGCTTTCGGATGCATGCGGTTGCCCATGATGAAGAATGCAGCAGGAGAAACGGTTATCAACCGTGAACTTTCTGCCCAGTTGATCCAGTATGCCTACGACAACGGCGTGAACTATTTCGACACGGCCTATAATTACCTTAACGGAGAATCCGAACCGGTTGTCGGGGAGATTCTGAAAAACTTTCCACGGGAAAGCTTTCATCTGGCCACCAAAATGCCTACCTGGCTGGTGACGGATCTCGATAAGGGCAAGGAACTGTTCCAGGAACAGCTGGATAAATGCCAGGTGGAGTATTTTGACTTCTATCTGCTTCATGCGCTGGGTTCTATTGAAGAATTCGATAAGGCCTATAAAAATACGGGCGTCATCGATTATCTGAAAGAAGAAAAAGCAAAAGGCCGCATCAAACGCCTTGGCTTCTCGTTCCACAGCGATGCCCGGACCATGGATTACCTGTTGCAGCAAAACGACTGGGACTTTGTGATGATCCAGCTCAACTACCTGGACTGGGAAGCACAGAATGCAAAATACATGTACGAGCAACTGGAAAAACACAACGTTCAGTGTCTGGTCATGGAGCCATTAAGGGGTGGGGCGCTTGCAACACTTAATCCCGAGGCCGTATCCATTCTCAGGGAAGCCAATCCCGACCGTTCACCCGCCGGATGGGCTTTCCGCTGGGTTGCCTCGCTGCCCAACGTGCTTACCATACTCAGCGGCATGAACGTCATGGCCCATGTTGAGGAAAACATAAACACATTCAGGAATTTCAAACCTCTTACCGCAAGTGAACAGGAGACCATTTCAAAAGCGCTGGCCGCCTATAAGAAGATATCTCCGGTACCCTGTACGGGTTGCGCATACTGCATGCCCTGCAACTTTGGGGTGGACATTCCCGCTGTTTTTGCGGCTTACAACGAATTGATTGCCGAAGGAAACGTTCCGGACGTTAAAAGCGCCTGGACAGAAGAATCGGCCAAAAAGAAAGATATATTCCTTGCCCGCTACAACCAGGCCGTCAGCGAACCGGCTCAGGCCCAACATTGCACGCAGTGTGGCAAATGCAAAACAATGTGTCCGCAGGAAATTGATATTCCGGCCGAACTGGCCAGGATCAATGAACTGGTTCAGGAAATGATGTGGAGATAATCCACCGTTCTTTCCATCTTGGACCGTATCTGTTCTGTGGCCAGATTACCGATACTTCCCAGGTGCGTATGATGAATTGATTTATCAGCCTTGTAGGTGCCGTCTTTCAGACAGGCGCCTACTTTTTTGTAGGCATCGCGGAACGGCATGCCTTCCAGTACCAGTCTGTTGACTTCTTCTACAGTAAAAAGCACATCGTATTGCGGGTCGTCAAAGATGGCCGTGTTGATTTTCATTCCCTGTAGCATGAGCAGGCTCATGTGGAAACAATCGAGCAACGTGTCCACGGCGGGGAACAGAACATCCTTGGAGAGCTGGAAATCCCGGTGGTAGCCGTGAGTCAGATTGGTGAACAGAAGGGAAAGCCGGTTGGGCGTATCCTGCAACAAGTTGCAATGGGCCCTTATCAGCTCCCATACATCGGGATTCTTCTTGTGCGGCATGATGCTGCTTCCGGTTGTGAACTCGTCGGGAAACGAGATGAATTTGAAATTCACTCCGCAAAACAGGCAACAATCGGCGGCCAGCTTGTTGAGCGTGGTCGCAAAAGCTGCAATGGCCACAGCCACGGATTTCTCGGCCTTGCCCCGGCTCAGTTGCGCGGCTATACTGTTGTAATTGAGCGTGGCAAAATCCAGTAGGCGTGTGGTTTCCTCGCGGTCCAGCGGAAATGAATTCCCGTAACCGGCGGCCGATCCCAGCGGATTCTGGTCGCAAACGGCCAGGGCCGCTCCCAGGGGATACATGTCATCGATAAGTGTCTCGGCATAAGCTCCCAGCCACATCCCGAACGAAGAGGGCATGGCGGGCTGTTCGTGCGTATACCCGGGCATGAGCACGTCCTTGCAGGCCTCACTCTTTTCCTGCAGGCAGTTGAAAAGTTCCAGCGCACTTTGGCCCAGGGCGCGGCACACATCTTTCAGGTATAATTTGACGTCTACCAGCACCTGATCGTTGCGCGAACGGCCGGCGTGGATCTTCTTGCCCAGATCGCCCAATTGCCTGCTTAGCTGCAACTCCACCTGTGAGTGGATATCTTCCACTCCTTCTTCAATACGGAACCGTCCGGCTGCGATATCCTCCAGGATTGTGTCCAGGGCCGCTACCAGCGTAGCCGTCTCTTCCCCGGTCAGCAGACCTATCTTGCCCAGCATCTTCACATGGGCCTGAGAGCCTTTCACGTCGTAAGGGGCCAGTCTCATGTCCCAGTTCGTGTCGTTCCCCACGGTGAAGCGCGCTACATCCTGCAGTGCTTCCGTTCCTTTATTCCATAGTGTTGCCATAAGCTGTTATCATTTTGATGTAGAGTTGTATGCCTTCTTCAATTTCTTCCAGATAGACGAATTCATCGGCCGAGTGTGAACGGGGGGAAGATCCCGGACCCATCTTGATGGCCGGGCATTCCAGTCGCATCCAGTCCGATGTGGTAGGCGAAATGAATGTCCCTATGCCCAGTTTCTCCGCTGTCAGTACGAGCGGATGTCCCTGGGGTGTGGCCGAGGCTTTGTTTTTCAGGTTCCTGGCAGTGAGTGTGCCACCCACCGCCTGTTGCAGCATGTCCACAATCTGGCTGTTGGTATAAGCTTCGGTAGTCCGGATGTCCACCACATAGTGGCAGGCGTCAGGGATTACGTTATGCTGGGTTCCCGATTCAATCTGGGTGACCTGCAGTTGCACAGAACCCAGAACGGAAGAAATCTTGTCGAAACGGTAATTCCTCAGGACCGTGATATCATCCAGCGCAAGGTACAGGGCATTCACGCCCGTGTTCCGTGCGGCGTGGCCCGATACGCCGCGTGTATATCCGTCGAGTACCAGCAGGCCCCGTTCTCCGCAGGCAACCTGCATGCAGGTGGGTTCGCCTATGATGGCACTGGTGATTTCAAGAAAATGCGGCAGTACCTTAAGGATTCCGTTGGCCCCCGAGATCTCTTCCTCGGCGACTAAGGCAAGAAGTATGTTGAAGGGAAGCGTTTTATTGCAGAAATAACTGAAAACCTCGGTCATGCTTACCAGCGCGGCTCCCGCATCGTTGCTGCCCAATCCGTATAATCTGGTGCGGCCCGTTTCATCTGTTTCCGTGACCGGTGTAAAAGGATCGCGGGTATAGCCCGAGGCCGGTTTTACGGTGTCGTGGTGCGAGCAAAGCAGCAAAGTGGGTTTGGCAGGGTTGTAACCGGGACTTTTGGCCACCACGTTGTTCCCCAGGCGCTCAGTTTGAATTCCGTACGTGTCGTGGATGAACTCCTGCAGCAGCCGGGCCGTGTTTCCCTCATCCCCCGAAAAAGAGGGGATGGAGATTAATTGTTTGAGGAGTTCAACCGGCCGGTTCATAACTGAAGTTTTGTTTTTCCAACGTATACTTCTTCTATGCCTTTTTCCAGGGCGGCAAAGGCGTTGTCCAGTTTGGGAAGCATGCCCGAGGTCACGATTTTCTGTTCCTTCAGCACCAGGTACTGTTTTTTACTCAGTAACGGAATGACTTCTCCCGTCTCGGGGTAAAGAACACCTTCTTTATCAAACACAAAGATAAGACGTACATGGTAATATTTTCTCATGGCCGAGGCCAGCACGCCGGCGACTGTGTCTGCATTGGTGTTCAGCAGCTGTCCTTCCCTGGTGCAGGTAATGGCACAGAAAACGGGAGTTATGTGGAGTCTCAGCAGGTCGTTTATAAGATCTGTATTGATGCCTTCCGGCGACAGGTCGCCAACGAATCCGAAATCCACCGGCTGGGGATTGCGCTGCACAGACACCATGGTGCTGCCGTCTGCCCCGCTCAGACCCATTGCCCTGCAACCCTTTTTTTCCAGTTGTGCCACAATGTTCTTGTTGGCCCACCCGGCATAGACCATGGTCACGATCTTTAAAGTTTCCCGGTCCGTAACGCGTCTGCCATCTATCATCCTGACCGGAATATTCAGTGAACTGGCCATCTGTCCGGCCATTACACCGCCTCCGTGCACCAATATCTTAGGCTGCTCCTTTTCTGTGAAATCGTTTAGAAAATTGTCCAGAACCTGCTCATTGTCAATGCAATTGCCTCCGATTTTGTAAATTTCCAATACTTTCATTACAGTGATTCTAAAATTCTTTTAATAACTACCTGAGCCGATATTTCACGGTTGGCGGCTTCTGGAATGACTATGGAAGCCGGACTTTCAATTACCTGGTCGGTAACGATCATATTACGGCGTACCGGAAGGCAGTGCATGAAGCAGGCATTGTCCGTGAGTGCCATTTTAGCGCTGTCCACGGTCCATGCGCGGTCGGTGCTCAATATCTTTCCGTAGTTGGGATCTGCATAGGCAGCCCAGTTTTTGGCATAGATGAAATCGGCTCCCCTGAATGCTTCCTCCTGATTGTACTGGATCTCTGCTCCCTGCGTGAACGAGGGATCGAGTTCATAGCCCCGCGGATGGGTGATCACAACCTGGTAACCGGCAGCCACCATCCATTCTGCGAATGAATTGGGTACAGCCTGTGGCAGAGCCTTTGGATGGGGTGCCCAGGTAAGAACCACTTTGGGCCGGGGTTTCTTTTTATACTCTTCTATGGTAATGAGATCGGCAAAACTTTGCAGCGGATGACGTGTGGCGGCCTCCATGCTTATCACCGGTTTCCCGGAGTACTTTATGAACTGGTTGAGGATCTTTTCGTTGTAGTCGTCTTCCTTACTCTGGAACCGGGCAAAGGATCTGACCCCGATAATGTCTGCATAGCATCCCATGACGGGAATCGCCTCCAGCAAGTGTTCCGGTTTGTCTCCGTCCATTACCACACCGCGTTCGGTTTCGAGATTCCAGGCTCCCTGCTGGATATCCAGCACAATGACATTCATGCCCAGGTTTTCGGCAGCTTTCTGTGTGCTGAGCCGGGTACGCAAACTGGAATTGAAAAAGATGAGGAGTGCGGTTTTGTTTTTTCCTAAACCGGCGCAGGCAAAACGGTCTTTTTTGATCTCCAGCGCCTCGGCCACTGCCTTGTCCAGCGGGCCAATGTCTTTTACTGAGGTGAAGTGTCTCATTTTATTCCAGATGTGATATTAATAAATCGGCCTGTTGCCTGTTCAGACACAGGGGAGGCAACAGGCGGAGTACGTTGGGTCCTGCAGCTCCAGTAAATATATGGTTTTCAAAAAGAAGACGGTCTCGCAAACCGGTATTGCCGGGGAATTCGGGATGGAGCTCCACGCCAATCATAAGGCCGCGGCCGCGTACTTCTTTTATTCCTTTTTGTATGCCTTTAAGACGCTCAATCAGGTACGAGCCTACCTGCAGGGCATTGTCCATGAGCTTTTCGTCTTCCATAACCTGCAGTACGGCCAGGGCGGCGGTACAGGCCAGATGGTTACCCCCGAATGTGGTTCCCAGCTGTCCAAAGGAGGCTTTGAAATCGGGGGAAATAAGGGCACCGCCAATGGGGAATCCGTTGCCCATGCCTTTTGCCATGGTAATGAGATCGGCCTTGATGCCGTGGTACTGATGGGCAAAAAAACTTCCGGTGCGTCCGTATCCCGATTGCACCTCGTCCAGGATAAGGCAGGTGCCGTGAGCGGTGCACAGTTCGCGCAGCTTTTTGAAAAAGGCTGTGGAGGCCTCGTGTATGCCCGATACTCCCTGAATGCCTTCAATGATAGCCGCGGCATAGGAATTTTCGGAAAAAGCCTGCTCCAGTGCCCCGAAGTCATCCATGGGAATGAAATCCACCGCATGATGGGCGTTGAAAGGTGCCACGATCTTTGGATTGTCTGTGAGTGCTACAGAGCCCGAGGTGCGTCCGTGAAAGGCTTTTTTGAAGGCCAGCACGCGGTCGCGTCCGGTTTGGAACGAGGCCAGTTTCACCGCATTTTCATTGGCCTCGGCGCCCGAATTACATAAAAAGAGGCGGTAGCCGGGGTAGCCGCTCATGTTGGCCAGCCGTTCCGAAAGCGTTTCCTGAAGGCTGTTCTTTATGGAGTTGGAATAGAATCCGATTTTGGAAAGTTGCCGGTTGAGTGCCTGCACGTAAACGGGGTGGGAGTGTCCTATGGATATCACTGCGTGTCCGCCGTAAAGATCGAGGTATTCCTGACCTTTTGTGTCTGTGATCACGCAACCTTGTGCGTGGTCCGCTTCAATGTCCCATAAGGGATATACAGGGTAAAGTGCCATGATGTTAATGTTAATAGGCCGTTGGCTTAAGTTTCAATCCGGTTGTCTGGTCCAGGCCCATAAGGATGTTCATATTTTGTACCGCCGTGCCGGAGGCGCCTTTAAGCAGGTTGTCAATGGCCGAGGTAATATGGAGCATGTTGCCGTGCTTTTCTGCATGAACCAGCCCCTTGTTGGTGTTTACTGCCTCTTTGAGGCTTATGGCTCCGGGAACAACGTGTACAAAAGGATGTTCCGCATAATATTTTTCATACAGTGCTACCGCTGCCTCTTCCGTCAGGTCAACCGGCGTATATGCACTGGTCAGGATGCCGCGTGTGAAATCACCCCTCAAAGGTACGAAATAGATGGGAGGCAGGGTACTTCCGGCCAATGTCCCCAGGGTCTCTTTTATCTCTGTAAGGTGTTGGTGTTCAAAAGCTTTATAAACAGATATGTTGTTGTCCCTGTAAGCAAAATGGCCTGTCTCGGTGGGTTTGGCGCCGGCACCTGTAGCTCCCGTGATACCGTGAACATGCACGTCCTGTTTGAGAAAGCCGGCCGATGCCAGAGGCAGCAGGGCCAGTTGAATGGCCGTGGCAAAACACCCGGGATTGGCCGCATTGCCGGCTTCCCTCAGGGCCCCGGCATATACTGCTGCATTGGGGTAAGCTTCGGGCAAGGCATACAGGAAGGACCTGCCGTTGCAGACGCTGTTTTTCCGGTGCCTGAAATCCTGGCTCAGGTCAACAATATGTTTGACGAGGGAAAGATCGTTTTCGGCAAGAAATTTTTGAGAAGCTCCGTGCCCCAGGCAAAGAAACAATACGTCAATTTCGGTTTTGGGCAACTTGCTGTCGAATGTCATTGCGGTATCGCCCAGCAGATCGCGGTGGGCGGCCCAGAGAGGCTGTCCGGTCTGTGTGGTGCTCAGTACCGAGACCAGTTGGACGTTGGGGTGGATCAGCAACAGGCGCAGCAGTTCTCCGCCCGTATACCCGGCTCCCCCGGCAATAGCCGCTTTAATTCTGCTTTTCATCTTCCTGACTGTAAATGATTTTTATAGGCAGCGAGAGGATCCTGGTGAAACCTTCCACATCGGCTCCCGAGAAAGCGGTGGTACCCTCGCCGTAATCCCCGAATTTCGCGTTCATCATATCGAAAGGACTTTCACATCCCATGAGAGAGAAGCTGAAGGGGCGCAGTCTTACCGAGACCGTTCCGCATACGCGGTGCTGCGAGTCGTCCAGGAAGGCTTCTATGTTGCGCATGACGGGATCGAGATACTGGGCTTCGTGCAGCAACATCCCGTACCAGTTGGACAATTGTTCTTTCCAGTACAATTGCCATTTGCTGAGGACATGTTTTTCCAGCAGGTGGTGTGCCTTGATGAGGATCATGGGCGCTGCGGCCTCGAATCCTACACGGCCTTTCAGTCCTACTATGGTATCGCCCACATGCACGTCGCGTCCTATGCCGTACGGGGCTGCAATATCACGTAAAGCAAAGATAAGACTCAGCGGGTCCGTATTTTTCCCGTTCAACGCTACCGGCTGGCCTTTTTCAAAAGTAATGGTGATGACCTCGGTCCCGTTCTTTGTCTGCGGGTGCGGGTATGCCTCTTCGGGAAGTTCGCCCAGCGATTTGAGTGTTTCCACACCGCCGATGCTCGTTCCCCAGATGCCCTGGTTTATTGAGTACTTCGCTTTTTCCCAGCTGTATTCGAATCCGTTCTTTGCCAGGTATTCTATCTCGTCGCGGCGGGCAATCTTCAGTTCCCTGATGGGTGCCACGATTTTCATTTGCGGGGCCAATACCCCGACAAAATAATCGAAACGAATCTGGTCGTTACCGGCTCCGGTGCTACCGTGGGCAATAGCCCCCGCACCAATTTCTTTGGCATAAAGTACAACGGCCATGGCCTGGAAAGCACGCTCGGAACTTACCGAGAGAGGGTACGTGTTGTTCTTGAGAATATTGCCAAAAAGCATGTACCTGATGCATTTGTCGTAATATTCCTGACTCTTGTCTACGTTCCGGTGCGATACAGCTCCCAGTGCAAGGGCTTTGGCTCCTACGGTCTGGAGCTCTTCGGGAGAAAAGCCACCGGTATTCACCAGAATGGTGTGCACTTCATAGCCTTTTTCTTTTGTAAGGTAAGGAATGCAGAATGAGGTGTCCAATCCGCCGCTGTAGGCGAGTACTATCTTATTGCTCATGATTATTCTTTTATTAAGGTTCCTATTGTTTCCGGTTGTTCTTTTATCCGTATGATAACGGTTTTGGTGCTTGAGGCAGCGGCATGTGCAACTACTTTTTCCGGCACGGCGGCAGCGGGCCTGGCGGTTCCGGACCGGCGGGATTTATGCTCGGCCGGGTCGTACATCATGCCGGTGCAAAGGCACATTTTCTTGTTGTTCCGCAGAAGAATATCGTAATTCCTGCACCCCTGGCAACCTTGCCAGAATGCCTCGTCCTGTGTCAGTTCGGAAAAAGGTACCGGACGGTAGCCCAGTTTGTAATTGATCTTCATGACAGCGGCCCCGGTAGTGATACCGAATATTTTTGCGTCGGGGTATTTTTCGCGCGATAAATTGAAGATGCTCTTTTTTATCTTCGCACCAATGCCCAGGTGACGGTACTCGTGATCTACCACCAGCCCCGAATTGGCCACAAAGGCTTTATGACTCCAGGTCTCGATGTAAGAGAAACCCACCACGCGGTCTCCGTGAAGAGCAATAATCGCTTTCTGACTTATCATCTTCTCGGCTATATACTCCGGAGACCTTTTGGCAATACCGGTTCCACGCTCCAGGGCGGAAATATACATTAATTCACAAATACGTTCTGCATAGCCTGTATGTGAGGCATCTGCAACAAGAATGCGTACATTCATTGCTTGTAAAAAATTAAGAATTTTTTAGAATATGAAATATATGGGAAAATTTGGATGTGGGCAAACAGGTCGTTACTGCAACGAGTTACAACCTAAGCCCAAAGTCGGACACGAAGAATATTTTTGCCGTTTTTCATTCCGTGTGCAAAAGTAAGGTAATCCTGTAAAATACAAAAAATATTTTATTTGATTTACTTTTTTATTTATTAATAGATTGGAAAGTTACATATTGAAAGAATTCTAACTGTGTTTAGGACTATATTGTCAGAAATTTAGACTTAACAATTATTCCTTCACAGGTTATAGAACTAATTTTACCGGACAAATAGTTAACTTCTAACGATGAAAAAAAATTGTCCTTTAAACTGTCTTTTAGCGGCCGTCGCTGCTACACTTGCCTTATCCTGTTCTTCCGGCGCTCAGCCTGAAAAGGAGTTGTATATTCCTGCCGAGGTATATATGGTACCCGAAAACAACGACTATGACAATACCGAAAGCGATTATTGCTTCCGGCGCATGGCAGAGTCAGACAACATTGCCCTGTTCTGGCATAAAGATTACGGAGACGATCCCATGAAAGTATCCGATGAACGAAAACGTTTTGATGTGGAGTTCGCTTTAAAGGAATGTGAACGGTTTTATGAATATTACGTAAACGATTTGAAATTAGTACAAAAAGGTTCATCGCTTACAGATAAATATAAAATGCTGGTATATGTGTTTTCCGGTCCCGACGAAACGGCTTTCGGGGGAGGTGCAGATGATAAGATTGGCATTCTCTGGACTAACGCCACCCGCATATCCAAACCTCCTTACGGAGCGCTGGCTCACGAAATGGGACATTGTTTCCAGTATCTGTCGGGCATAGACAGCGGGACCGGCCCTTCAGGCGCTATTATTGAAATGTCTGCCCAATATCTGCTCTGGCAGGTGTATCCGGAATGGATGACCTTTGAAAATTACCATCTGAAGGATTACCTGAAGCAAACCCATTACGCGTTCCTGCATCCTGTGAATATGTATCAATCTCCCTATGTTTTGGAATACTGGGCAGACCTCCACGGAAAGGAATTTTTCGGGAATCTTTGCCGCGCCACCATTCAGGGAGAAGATGCCGTAGCCACTTATAAACGAATGAATAACCTGACCCAGGAACAGTTCAATGACGAAATGTTCGGGGGGGCACGCCGTTTTATGACCTGGGACCTTAAACGGGTAGAAAAAGTAGCCAGACCTTATGCCAACCAGCATGAAACCCTGCTTGCAGATGCCGGTGACGGATGGCAGCGGGTTGATTCGCTTAATTGTCCTCAGAATTACGGGTATAACGGAATCAAACTGGAAGTGCCACCAGCCGGAACCACAGTAACCCTTCAGTTCAAAGGTATTGCCGGCACTCCCGGTTATACGGCCGTAAACACAGACAAGGCCGGTTGGCGCTACGGTTTTGTAGCTTACCTGAGTAATGGTAATCGCGTATACAGTAATGCGGGACGTGAACCGGAAGGTACTCTTGCTTTTGAAGTACCAAAAAACACTGAATATTTGTGGCTGGTAGTCAGCGGCGCTCCCACAGAGCACTGGCCAATAGTAATGCGATGGGGACCCGATGCGGAACAGAGCCCCGAGGAGCAATGGCCTTATATGTTTAAAATCAATTAAATATTATGATACACAAACGATCCGTTTCCTTTATTGCCGCCTTTATGCTTTCTGCGGTAATGATCCCGGCCCTTGCGACCGAGGTGCCTTTTAAGGCAAAACCTTTTGAGATAAGCGATGTAAAACTGCTGGATGGCCCGTTCCTGAATGCCACAAAGCTGAATGAACAGATCCTGCTGAATTATGAACCCGACCGTTTCCTGGCAAAATTCAGAAGTGAGGCAGGCCTGAAACCTAAAGCTGAACACTACCAGGGATGGGAATCCAATACCATTGCCGGTCACAGTCTGGGCCATTACCTGTCTGCCATCAGCATGATGTACCAGGCTACCGGAAACGAAGAATTCCGGAAACGCGCCAATTATATTGTTGATGAATTGTGGGAATGCCAGCAGGCCGACGGTGAAGGTTACATAGGCGCCTTTCCGGACGGAAAAAAAATTCTGGAAGAACAGGTAGCCAAAGGCAATATCCGTTCACAGGGCTTTGACCTGAACGGCCTCTGGGTACCTTATTATACACAACAAAAAGTGATGGATGGTTTGTTCCTTGTTTATCATACGTTCGATAACCCCAAAGCTCTTGAGCTGAACGTCCGTTTTGCAGACTGGCTGGCAACTGTGGTAAAAGACCTGAATTATGAACAGATACAGCTCATGCTTCATTGCGAGCACGGCGGGATCAACGGATCACTGGTCGAACTGTATGCCCAAACGGGAAATAAAAAGTACCTGGACCTGGCCGGAGTATTCTACCATAAGGCCATCCTCGATCCTTTGTCCCAGGGCAGGGACATTCTGCCCGGGAAGCATGCCAATACACAGATCCCCAAGATTATAGGTCTGGCCCGGAGGTATGAACTGACCGGCAATGAAAGCGACAAGTTCACCGCTCAGTTTTTCTGGGACCGGGTGGTCAATCACCACTCATACGTTACAGGCGGTAACGGGAACCACGAATACCTCGGGGCTCCGGATACCCTGAACGACCGCTTGAGCGATGGTACCACCGAGACGTGCAATGTGTACAACATGCTCAAGCTTTCCGATCACCTCTTTGAATGGTCTGCAGATCCCAGAGTGGCCGATTATTACGAACGGGCGCTTTTCAATCATATCCTTTCTTCACAGCACCCGCACGAAGGCACTGTAGTGTACAACCTGTCGCTCGAAATGGGCGGTTTCAAAGCATTTCAGGATCCCGAATGGTTTACCTGCTGCATTGGGACCGGGATGGAAAACCATTCCAAATACGGAGGAAGTATTTATTTCCATAACGACAACACGCTCTATGTGAATCAGTTCATTGCCTCGGAACTTAACTGGAAGGAAAAAGGCGTCAAGGTAACTCAAAATACCGGCTACCCTCAGGAACAGGGTACTTCTTTTACCATTACCACCGGGAAAAAGGTCCGCTTCACGCTGAACGTCCGCTACCCCCAATGGGCCGGGAAAGGCATGGCCATCAAGGTGAACGGAAAAGAATTTATCTTTGGAGAAATGCCCGGCAGTTTTGTAGCCATTGACAGAACCTGGAAAAGCGGCGATAAGGTGACTGTATCGTTCCCCTTCACTCTCAGGCTCGAAGCCATGCCCGACAACGGAAACCGTGTGGCAGTCCTTTACGGACCGCTGGTATTGGGCGGTAACCTGGGGCCGGTTGACGATCCTAACGTAAATGATATAATGTATGTTCCCGTGCTCATGACAAAAGACTCCGATCCTGCCAACTGGACGGTTCCGGTTGAAGGTCAGCCCAATACATTCCGTACGGTCAATACAGGCAAACCAGTAGACATTACCCTCCAGCCTTTCTTCACACTGGCAGACAGACGCTACTCGGTGTACTGGGACATGTATAACCAGGAAGAATGGGAAACCCTGCAGGTATCCTACGAAAATGAGCGTGAAAGAAAAATCGGCCTGGAGCAGCGTACCATTGACGTATTCCGTCTGGGCGAAATGCAACCCGAGCGCGATCATCAGTTCCTGGACGAAAATGCCAGTGTGGGCGAATTCAAATCAAGAAGGTTCCGGGAAGTACAGCGGGGAGGATGGATGGCCTTTACAATGAAAGTGCCCGCAGACCAGCCGGTATCGTTAGTGCTTGAATACTGGGGTGGATACAGCGGGTCCAAGACCTTCGATATTCTGGTGGAAGATAAACTAATTGCCACCGAAAATATTACAGCAATCAATAAAGGTCAGTTTGTGGATTATACTTACGAAATCCCTGGTGAATTGCTGGAAGGCAAAGAATCCGTGCAGGTGAAAATCGTGCCTCACACAGGTCATCGCGGAGGTCCCGTGTTCACTGCCAGAACGGTACGAACCCAATAAATTTTTATTATTAGTGCTTTGAGCTGCAGAAATTACTACTTTTGCAGCTCATTTTGTTTTATGAAGATAGAGAATCTGATTTTTGATTTCGGCGGAGTGCTGGTGGACTGGAACCCGAGGTATTTGTATAAAGAGTGTTTTGACAATAAGGAGGACATGGAGTTTTTTCTCCATAATATCTGTTCCGATGAATGGAACCTGGAACAGGACAGGGGTCGTTCACTGAGTGAAGGCACCCGTCTATTACAGGAGAAAAATCCTGAATACCATGATCTTATAGCTTTGTACTACAGGAAATGGGACAAGATGCTCCGCGGCGATTTTCCCGAAACGGATAAACTGCTCTACCGCCTGAAAGATAAATACAAACTGTACGGACTGTCCAACTGGTCTGCCGAAACATTCAAGATTGCCTACGCAAGATTCCCGTTTTTCAAACTTTTTGACGGCATTGTGTTATCCGGCCAGGAGCATCTGATCAAGCCCGATCCCAGGATATACCGGGTGTTGCTTAACAGGTACGATATCAAGGCAGAAAATTCCTTGTATATTGACGATAACCTGAGCAATGTCACAGCAGCCCAAGCGTTGGGAATGTGTGTAATACACTATAAGAATTCCCAACAGCTTGAAGACATGCTGAATTTTCATTCTATCTAGAATTCCTACTTGAAGATCAATTTTCCGAAGATGGTCAGGTAAGCCCTCCAGTTGGGCCAGGTATGACCGCCGCCGCTTACGTAATAGGTATGTTCCAGCCCGTTGCGTTCCAGTGCCCGATCCAGTTCGTTGGCAGCTTCAAACAGAAAGTCCTTGTCGCCGCAACCTACCCAGTAGAGCTTGTAGCCGGCCTGTTTAAGAGCCTGCAATTCCTTGTCTATGTTTTGACCGTCGCGTATGCCCATGCTTAAAGGGCAAATGTAACCGAACATTCCCGGGTAGAGGTTGCTTACAGACATGGTATGTCCTCCGCCCATGGACAGCCCTGCCACAGCACGGCCTTCGGGTTTGGCAATGGTACGGTAATTCTTTTCGATGAAAGGAATAATGTCTTTTACAAGAGAATTCACGTACAGGTTGGCAGTGGTCGGATCGTTCCTCTGGAATTCCTTCTCGGGTAACATGAGCGTTTTGGCTGACTGCTGCCACGGATTCCCGTTGGGCATGACTACAATCATGGGCTCGGCCTGTCCTTTTTCAATCATGTTGTCAAGGATCTGGCGGGCGAAGCCCATACTGCTCCAGGCTTCTTCATCACCACCGGATCCGTGCAGAAGGTACAATACCGGGTATTTTTTCCGGGGATTCGATTCGTAGCCGTAAGGGGTGTATACGGTCAATCTGCGCTGAAATCCAATGGTGGGGGAATCGTACCAGACGGATTTCAGATTGCCTCTTTGAGTAGCCTCCTTGTAGTATTCAGAGATTCCGCCTTCAACCAGAAATATGCTCAGGTAACGGGTTCCGTCGCGTTGCATGAACACGTTGGAAGGATCGTTCATTCCAACACCGTCCACAATGAAATTATAGGTGTAGATCTCGGGCTCGGGTACGGGAATGGTTGCGGACCAGACGCCGGAAGTATCGCGCGACATGGACAGGGTGGTGCGGTAATCAGTCATCCAGGATCCGTACAGACGGACTTCATACGCCTTGGGCGCAAGCAGACGGAAAGTAACCTGGTTGTTTGAAATCTCGGGCGATACAATAGGTGCACGTCCAAAAGAAAAATTGCGCAATTCCTGCGCAGAGGCTGTTGTGACCAAAACGGCCATCAAAAGCATCAGAACGGATAATTTTTTCATATACTTTATTTTAAAGGTATTCTATAATGAGCTGTATCCCCTAATCATGGAGCGGGGATTCTCTTCTATGAAACGAACCATGTCTTCCAGCGTTTTTACCGGGGCATGCCAATCGGGATCGGGAAACTGACTGATAGCCTCTTCTATGTTTTTCTCATTGACGAAGCCTTTGATGGGGGTGCAGCCTTCCAGCTGGTTGAGAGGTTTGAGAAATATGTAGCCGTCAAAGAGCTGTCCCAGGGTGAAATTCCGGTAAGTGGTGCTGTAAATGCTATTATCCGGCTGCCGTCCCATTGGTGAATTCATCAGATCAAAGCCCACTGGTTTATTGTTGTTGAGTGCCATGATCTTTTCCAGTAAGCCTTCAAGCGGCGATATCTGGATATAATTATCACCGTCTTTTTTATTGAACGCCTGGTGCAACATGATATTGAACACCCGGCCGGGATATTTCCGGTACAAGCGACCTCCCAGCCAGTCATGGTCGTAGTCGCAGAAATTATCACCATTGTATTTGAAATAAGGTGAGCCGTATTTAGTGTAGGCATGGGGAGTCCCTACCAAAGCAAGGACTTTTCCGCCCTTTTGGATCACTTCTTTTTCTATGGTCTCTGCCCTGAATTTATCTACAGTTCCTTTGGTGAAAACACTTGCCATGTTTTCCTCATTACGCGCTCCGGGCGCAAAGTTATCCCATCTGAAAATATAGCTCAGATTCAGTATCCTGAATTTAGGCGCGTCTTGCGGGAGCGAACGGTTCAGTTTCCACGCGGCTTTATAAACATCTATGTATTCGTGGTATCCCCAGGTGCAATTGTAGGTGAACATGATCTCCTGAGCAAGAGCCTGATCGTATTCCGGGGCATTGACCAGGCTGTCAAGTTTGTCTTGTACCTCACTGGCCCCGAATTCCATTCCAAGGTTACGGATACCGTTCTCATAGAGTTTTGGAATCAGATCCTGTATAAACAGCAGGTTTTGTTTGATCAGGTGATGTTCCCCAAACAATATCACATCGTGAGTTCTGAATTTTTCTATGACGTAATCGTCGGGCGACATAGCTTCATTGCGGATGAAGGTCGCCAGTGAATCATTCACGTTTTGTGCTGTTAGCATGTGGCCGCTAAGAACAACACATAGGATGAATTGTGTCAGCATTATCTTTTTCATGGTCTCTGCGATATTATTTGGTTGATGCAACCAATGATTTCTTTTGGGGAACCGGCCAGCTGATTTGGGTGCAGGGTTGAGAGGATCTCTTTGTTGTTCATGCCCCAGGTAACGGAAATAATGGGAATCCCCACTTTGTGGCAGGCTTCAATGTCTCTGGTTTCGTCCCCAAGATAAATCACCTGGTCGCGGGCAATATTCTCCTGGCGGAACAAGCGCAGAAATACTTTGTCTTTGCCGAATACGCTTTTACCGCTGTATACGAAATCGAACAGTTGGTCTATCCCGTTGTTTTTCAGAAATAAATTAACATTCGATCTGGAGTTGGATGTAAGTATGCCGAGTCTGAAACCAGAGGCTTTGATTTCCCGCATGGCATCTACAATGCCCGTTACAGGGGATAAATCCGGTATGAGAGAACGGAGCTCCTTCCGTATGCGGAGCATGATCAGACCCAGTTTTTGGGGCGACATGTTATAAATCTTCAACAGATCCTGCGGCCTGCCGGCAGCCATTAACTTTCTTCCTTCCTCATCAATCTGTACGCTGTCGTATTCCTTTGCCACACGGTTATATATGGCTAAAGCAGACTCAATAGTATCGGCAATGGTTCCGTCAAAGTCAAATAGAATAATCATAAAGTTGAAAAGCTGAGCGTGTAATTTTCTATGGGAACTCCCTGGGTGCTTTTAAAAGCCATGCCCATAAGCACCATTTCATATTCCTTACCGGCCTCCAGCGTCACGTTCATGATAATGGCCGTATTGTCGGGCGAGTAGGAAATACTGTCTATTTTGGGGTACGAAGCGGCTCCTTTTGGCCCGTAGCCAATGGAATAGCCTTTGCCCAGAAGCGGTCTGTCAAAACTGACCGTAATGGTTCCGGTACCTGGGTCAACATTTCGGGCGTTGTTGGCAAACTCGGCAATGGAAACGATTTTAGGCCTTTTGGCATCCAACGATGCTTTGTACTGTTCAACATTTTGGGCGTACTGTTCAAAGGCTTTGGCCATTTGCGGCATGTAGCTTTCCAAAGTGGGGTAAGTGGATCTCTGCTCTGCATAACGGTCCAGTTCCTTTACCAGGTCCTCTATCCATAAAAAGCCGCGGGAGAGTTGCTCCAGGATCTCATAGGCAATACTTGCATAGAAGAAATCGTGGTCTTTCATGTATTTTATGACAGCGGCGCGTACCAGCGATTCTTTTATCATTGTTTCCCATTGACTGTATGCCTGGTTCCGCATGATTGTCTCTACGGGTTCAAACATCTTTTGGCCGCTTTGTTCGAACAGTTCCCTGTTCTCATCCACCAGGTGGTTAATGAACGAGTGGTTGAACTCGTGAACGAGCAGGGAAAAATACTGATCCAACGGGAAAACCGGGATCCCATTCTCATCTGTCTTCCACAATCCCATAATGGCATACACTTCCCTCCGGTTGTTGCTCAGGCGGACCTGGGGGCCGTAGTTATTGACACCGTTCCCCGGTGCATTCACAATAATGAATTGTTCATCGGGCTCTTTTCCGTAAAAATTTTTGTACCAGTCAAGGTCAAGCTCTTCGTATATCGGAAGGAATCGGTCGCTTGTCTGTGCATAAAGGTCTCTGTTGCTCTCAAAAAAGGCCCGGCTATCGCTCTTTTCGTAGAAATCCCTGAGCAGGGCGGCAAATTTTTCTGCATCTTCCTTACCCCATCTTCCCTCAGGGACCGAATCGTTGAAAGGCACCAGCGGATAGAAATCTTTGTCCAGATGAATGGCCATGAACATGACGGCATCGTAGCACACTCCGTTGTTTTCCCGGACCTGGCGGGCAAATTCTATAACGGGATGATCTTTGAAAGGCTCGTAATGGGTCTTGATCAGGTCTGTATAGGCATTATAAATGGTATCGTTGTATTCGCGCGCTCCGGCCAGCCGGAACACAATGCTGAGCAATTCTACCCGTTCATCCACCCTGGGTGGTTGTACCATGCCCTCCTGGGCAAAAAGCTGCATCCCCGCAGCCATTATCAAAAGAAAGAGGAAATAACGTTTCATCTGGTAAAAATACGTTTTTTTTAGTTTATCCTTAAATTTGAATATTCCTGAATAAGTCCTAATTTTACTAGTTGCTGTTCCAGTATAAATGTAACAGAATGAACAATAAAACAAGCATATACATAATTGTTTCGATTTCTATATTCGTAGGACTGTTACATTTCATCATTGGTCCTGATTATCAGGGAATTTGCAAGCATTTTGTTCGTGGATATTTAATTGCCATTCTGCTGCCCATGAATCTGTACTTGTTGCTGCAGATAGCACTAAGAAAGTACATGTCAATTAAAAAAGCCCGAATCACTGGTGCTATAATCACCTTTGCTTTTGGTGCAACAGTAGAATTATTACAATTTTATAAAATTGAATTTCTTGGCAGGACTTATGACCCGTTGGACATACTGATGTATTTAACAGGAATCGGATTGGGTATTTTAATTGATTTGACAATAATCGACAAGTTTGAAAAGCAAAGACAGTAAAAAATAGAAAGTGGAGACCTGAACCCACTCAAAAAAACGGGGCGAAACCGAAAAGCCATATGAGTAGGAAAATAAGATTAAATAGTATGAAAAAAAATGTAGCTGAATTCATTGGAACCTTTTGGTTGGTTCTGGGTGGTTGTGGCAGCGCAGTTTTAGCAGCAGGATTTCCGGAAGTTGGAATTGGCTTGGTGGGAGTTTCTATTGCATTTGGTCTTACTGTTTTAACAATTGCCTATTCTTTAGGTCACATTTCGGGTGCTCATCTGAACCCGGCGGTAACTATCGGATTATGGGTGGGTGGCAGAATAAGCGCTAAAGAAGTATTACCATATGTCGTTTCTCAAATACTCGGCGGTATTGCTGCTGCAGGTGTTCTTTATATTATTGTAACCGGGAACGGAAGCGAGATTGGTTCATTTGCAGCTAATGGTTATGGCGAACATTCACCGGGTGGTTACAGCATGATTGCTGCAATCATAACAGAATTGGTGATGACATTCATGTTTTTGCTGATCATTCTGGGAGCAACAGATGAAAAAGCACCAAAAGGATTTGCCGGTCTATCGATAGGTCTTGCTTTAACGCTCATCCACTTGATAAGCATACCTGTCACCAATACTTCTGTAAATCCTGCAAGAAGTATCAGTCAGGCTATTTTTGTTGGCGGCTGGGCAATATCACAACTCTGGTTATTTATTGTAATTCCAATTGTTGGCGCAGCATTGGCAGGACTGGTCTACAGATATTTCAAATCAAAATAAGACCTGCTTATAACACTTATAACAATGAAAATCGAATCTCTTGAAGAAGCGCCTTTTGATCTTATCTACAATGCCTTTAGCTCTGCATTTGATGATTATGAGGTTAAACTGAATAAACAGCAATTGACAAAGATGCTAAAAAGGAGGGGTTTTGACCCCGGCCTGTCTTTTGCCTTTTTTGACAATCAGAAAATTGTTTCTTTCATACTAAACGCCGTCGGAAATTTCAGGGGTATCGCAACTGCCTACGATGCAGGAACAGGTACACTAAAAGAGTATCGCGGGAAAGGCCTGGCTACAACACTTTTTGACTATTCTATCCCCTTTTTGAGGAAGCGGAACATTAGCCGGTATCTGCTTGAAGTAATCCAGAACAATATCGGTGCTGTATCGGTTTACAAAAACGTGGGATTCAGCGTAACAAGAGAATTCAGTTACTACGTCCGGGAAAAAAGTAAATTAACAAGCGTTGAAAACGTAACGGGGGAATTCGATTTGCGAAAAGTCGGGGAATTGAACCAAACAGCCGATCCTTCTTTATTTTGGGACTTTTATCCATCGTGGCAGAACGGGTATGATGCCATAGAAAGAGACCCGGAAAGATTTGAAATCATTGGTGCGTATGACGGACAAACACTTACCGGTTATTGTGTCCATGAGCCTGAATCGGGCGATATAACTCAAATTGCGGTTAATAAAAATTACAGAAGAAAGAAAATTGCCACTAATCTTTTTAACGCAGCCGTTTCTAATAGCTCTTCCAATACCATAAGGGTGATCAACACAGAGACCTCGAGCCATGCAATAAATGATTTCCTGATCTCTGTGGGGATGGAAAAACGAGGAAAACAATTTGAAATGATTAAAAATATTTGAGATGCAGAAATTCCTTGTTATTACCTTATTATGCCTTTCTTCATGCGATATTCAAGAGAAACCTTACACTCTGTTGCTTGGCCCGAACCACGAATTTATTGCAAATGCATTGCCTTCCAGGGATGTTGCCATTTCGCCGGCAGGTGATGAAATATATTATTGTATCTATGCGCCTGATTACAGTTATTCTGTTATTCATTGCCGGAAATATGTAAACGGTAAATGGACCGCCCCCGAAACGGCTTCTTTCTCAAAAGATTCCTTGTATAAATATATAGAGCCTGCATTCAACCGCGACGGCTCCATCCTGTATTTTTCTTCAAACAGGCCCTCCGGCAGAGGCGGGGAGGAACTCAATAATGACATATGGGCAGTTAAAAGAGAGGGAGATGGATGGGGCGAGCCGTATAATATCGGGGCTCCCGTCAATACCGACGGCGGGGAGTATTTTCCTTCCTTTACCTCGGATGGTTCCATGTATTTTACACGAAACAAAGCCAACGTGGTGACCTCTCATATTTTCAAATCTGCTTATTCAGATGGTATTTTTCAGGAACCTGTCTTGTTGCCGGCCCAGATTAATTGCGGGAAGGACAGATACAATGCGTTTGTGGCGCCCGATGAAAGTTTCGTGGTAGTACCTGCAGAAGGAGTGGAAGAAAACATGTACGGATCTAATTACTACATAGTATTCAGGGAAGAAGACGGCAGTTGGTCATCACCGCTGAACATGGGTCCGGATTTCAATACTGTTCCCGGGCGAGGTTGGTCATTTTCCATGTCTCCCGATCTGAAATATGTATTTTTCATGGCAAAAAAGACAAAGGAAGGGGTCTCGAACATGTATTGGATGGAATCGGGTGTCATTGAAGAATTAAGGAAGAGCAATACAGAATAATTACATGAAAGATCAATTTATTTCACCGTTCGGTTTGAAAATTGACCCCATGCGTCAGCTGATCTTGATCCCTTTTGAAAAGGATCCCGATACTTTTTACAATCAATTTGAAGTGCAGCTGGCAGTATTGCCCGATGGCACAAATAAGATTGCTGTAGTTGCTTATAAGGTTAACGGATCTGCCGATGTATATCATCAGCAGGGGTATCCGCTGGCGTCCCAAAGTTCAATTCTAAATGAACCCGCTATTATTGAGACTTCATTCGTTTCGGGTGTTTTTACATTCAGTCCCTCTGCCCTTGATTTGTCCGTTTCTTTCCGGGATGTGCATGGCAGAACCATACGAATAGAAATATCTGAAAGTGAACGAAAGGGAAAAGTGCCCTTTACGCTTCTGGCACCTATTGGGGTGATATCAGAAAAACCGCTTTCTCTCCCTGTTTATTACATGTACAAAATGTCCTTTGCCAGAAAAAAACACAGCAATATTATTATTACTGTTGACGGAAGATCCCACAAACCCGATACTTTTTTCCTGCCAATTGACAAGTCAAGAAACTATTTTACCAGGTATTCTCCCGATTCGTTCAACGTGGATATTAATCCGGCTTTTAACGGACCGTTGCAGATCAGCGATACCCGAAACAAAAGCACTTTGGAAATCGGAGATGTTCATTACGAACTCGAGCAAAATAACGGTCATCCCGAAATACGGAAAATTTTTGTCCAAAGGGATGAGCACTTGTTTGCCATTGAATTCTCTCCTTCTTTTCCAAATATGCTGGCTTTGAAAAACAACGTCTTCCTTACAGGCAATATTTCTATTACTTCCGATGCCGGGGCGGGTGAAATTAAAGGGTCCTATCAGATTGGCAATAATCAGAATGAAATACATATTAAACTGCATCCGGAATTGGGCTGGATACCCGGGGAGAGACGTCTGCTTCTGAGGATGATGTTCAAACTGGTCAAGATTTTTAAAGACTGGCCAAAAACCTATATGTGGGATGCGAAAATCACACGTGATGAAAATGGCCGCTATTTCATGAATTCAAACTGGGTAAGAATGATTTGAAATTCGCGTCTTTGAACTACCTTTGCGCAGGTTATGGCGCTACTTTCTTCCCCTTCTTTTTCTTCTTCCGGCTTTGCCGATACAAAACAACATTATCATATCCTGGACGGATTACGTGGCGTGGCCGCGTTAACGGTTGTCTGGTTTCACATTTTTGAAGCATTTGCCACAAGTCATCTTGACCAGCAGATAAATCACGGATACCTGGCAGTCGATTTCTTCTTTATCCTGTCCGGGTTTGTCATGGGCTATGCCTACGATGAACGCTGGAAAACCATGAAAGTCAAAGAGTTTTTCAAACGCAGGTTCATAAGGCTGCACCCTATGGTGGTAATGGGAACGTTTATTGGTGCCATCATGTTCTACTTCCAGGGCTGCCCTGTCTGGGATGTTTCAAAAATATCTATGACGATGCTTTTGATAGCCACTGTGATAAGTGCCTTGCTTATTCCGGCAACGCCAGGAACCGAGGTCAGGGGAGTGGGAGAGATGTTCCCGCTTAACGGGCCCAGCTGGTCCCTTTTCTTCGAGTACATCGGCAATATCCTTTATGCACTGTTTATCCGCAGACTGCCAACAAAAGCCCTTTGGGTACTGGTTTTGATTGCCGGCCTAGGCTTGTCGGCTTTTGCCATATGGGTACCGTACGGTGACCTCTGCGTGGGCTTTTCGCTTACAGGGGACAACATGCTGGGCGGCTCGCTGCGCCTGATGTTCTCTTTCTCGGCCGGATTGCTCATGTCCCGCATCTTTAAGCCGATACGGGTAAGGGGGGCCTTCTGGATTGGCGGCCTCGGCATACTGATTTTATCGGCAATTCCCCGGATAGGCGGAAGTGAGCATCTCTGGATGAACGGTCTGTACGACACCCTTTGTGTGCTGGCTGTTTTTCCCCTGCTTGTGTATCTGGGGGCATCTGGGCAGACAACGGACAAAATAACCACCCGCCTGTGCAAGTTCCTGGGTGATATTTCGTACCCGCTGTATATGGTGCATTATCCGTTTATTTATTTCTACTATGCCTGGGTCAAGAATGAGAATCTGACGTTTGTACAGTCTCTGCCCGGGGCGCTGGCTCTGTTCTTCGGGTCTATCGTGCTGGCTTACCTGTGCATGAGGTTTTACGACGGGCCGGTACGCAAGCGCTTGAGCAAAATGTTTTTGCACAGGAGCTAAGAACGGTTACAAGATATTTAGAAAGGGAAACGCCTCCCATTGGCTAGCGCCAATGGGTCCTTCCCTCCGCGGGCGCGAGGTTTCCCTTTTTCTAAATATCTTGTGGAGTTCTTCCTTTGTGATGAAATGGGAAAGCGGCGGGTCTGCCACCCATTCGCTTCTATGAGTTTGATGAGGGTGGTCCCGGCTGGTGTTTTTTCTTGTATTCAGAAGGAGACATGCCGAATTCATCTTTAAAGCACTGCCTGAAATAGATCATGCTGTTGATTCCCACATTCCAGGTGGTCTCGGAAACATTGAAATTCCCGGAAGCGAGCATTTCTGCGGCTTTTCTCATTTTGATTTTCCGTATGAATTCAATGGCAGAGATCCCTATAAGGCCTTTAAGTTTACGGTAGAGAGAAGACGGGCTCATGTTCATTTTTTCTGCCAAAGAGCCTATATCCAGATCATCCGATGAAAGGTTCTCCTCTATATAGTTCGAAATTTTCTGAAGGAACTCGTTGTCGATAGATGAAAAACCACTGTGAACCAAATCAATTGTGTTTTTCTCGGGGACAGAATTGACGAATTGTTTTGCAAGCTTTTGTCTGGATTCTAAAAGATTCTGGATGCGTGCATTGAGCATCTCGCTGGTGAACGGTTTGGTTATGTAGGAATCTGCTCCTGATTTGTATCCTTCACTTCTGTCTTCGTTTGTATCCTTGGCTGTAAGAAGAATTACCGGTATGTGACTCAAGCTGATGTGCTGTTTTACTTTTTCACAGAACTTCAGGCCATCCATAACCGGCATCATGATATCGCTGATGATTATATCGGGCATATATCTGATAGCGAGTGAATAACCTTCCTGCCCGTCTTTTGCAGTGTGTACATCATAATTATCTAACAAAGAGGCTTTTAAATATTCTCTGATGTCGTAGTTGTCTTCGGCAATAACAATAATGGGACGTGAGTTGTTGGCTTCTGCATCACTTATCGTATCTAGTTTCGATGGCTGAAACTCCTGAGCCGATTCAAGAGGGATTCTGACTGTAAATACGCTACCTTTACCCATCTCACTCTCTACAGTCACAGTCCCATTATGGATAGCCACCAGATTCTTTACAAGAGAGAGACCAATGCCATTGCCTTGTGCCTGTTGTCGTCCAGGTATCTGGTAGTACCTGTCAAAAATTTTATCGTACTGATCTTTATCAATACCAAGACCTGTATCGGCCACGCTAATGACAGCTGAACGCTGCCCCGAAATATACTCCGTTTTAAGTCCCAGCGTAACAGAACCGGAAGAAGTGTATTTCATGGCATTGCTCAGCAGATTGTTTAATATGGTTGTCATGATCTCATGGTCGAAGGTTGCCATGACATCTTTGGTTATATCAAGCCGGATAATTGTGTTTTTATTGGGATTGGATTCAGTGAAGATTGTACCGATATCTTCCATGAAGGAACTGAGATCCCCATAGGATGGTTTAAATACTACATTGTTGGTTTCTGTTTTTCTGAAATTCAGCAATTGGTTAATCAGGTCAAGCAAACTGCTTGCATTCTTATGAGCTACTGCTATTTTCTTTCTGGCGGTTTCCGGAAGGGATTCGTCATTCTTTAGGTCCTCTGTCGGTCCCAGAATCAAAGTCAAAGGAGTTTTAAGCTCGTGGGTGATGTTGGTGTAAAAACGAAGACGTTCTTCATTAACCTCTCTGATATGTGATATCGAGGCCTTCTCCAGCTTTAATTCATTGTCTCTTTCAATTTTTGACGTATACAGGAATAATAATATGTATATCAAACCAATGAATAGAAGAGTGTAGATAATATAGGCCGTGATCGAAGCATAGAACGGGGGTTTTATCTTTATATCAAGTGATGTGATATATTCGGACCAGTCGCCGTCAGTCAGCCTGGAACGTACATAGAGCGTATATTTCCCGGGGGCAAGCTGATGGAACGAGACGAAATTTCCATGCTTGGACAGGAACCAGTTATGGTCCTTGCCTTCTACCTTATATGAGTACTCTATATTGTCAGCCAACCCGAAATTATCTACTGCAAAAGATACATTAAAGCTGTTTTGGTTATGTCGAAGCACGATGCTCTCTTTTTCGGAAAGGAAAATAATCGGATTTTCACCGGTTATGGGATCATTTGCGTCAAAAATTTGCAATTCCGAGAAATGAATCGGGAGATCGGTACCGGGGTTGATAACCTTGTCCGGATAGAAACATGTTATTCCTTCTGTCGAGCCAAAGCTAATCAATCCATCATCCCTGATGGCTCCGGCCCCGGGGGCGTAATTCCCATTAGCAATCCCGCTCCTGTAGCTATACTCTGTTATTTTCTCTGTCTTAAGGTCTAAATGACATATTGATAGATTGGTACTGAACCAAATAGTGTTGTCTCTATCTTCGACAATGGCCCTTATATTTTCTGAAATAAGGCCATCTCCGGCAGAATATATTTTATCAATTTTTATGTCGCCGTTCGTGCTGAATCGTACCAATCCTTCACCTGAGGCCACCCACATGTTTCCTCTGCTATCGGACAGAATTTGATTAATGGAATTAGAAGGAAATCCATTGTCTGTGTTAAACGAAGCCAGGGTCTTCATGTTTTTATCTAAAATAAACAGGCCGCTTCTGAACGTCCCTACCCACAGTCTGTCTCTTTGATCCATGCCAACGGATTTGATATAGCTATCGGGAAAATACGAGGAGCCGTAGCGGTTCAGTCTTTTATACTCTTTTCTGTCCACAGCATACAGACCGCTCAACCCCGAAGCCACCCACATAGTGTCACCGTGTTCGTGAAATGATCTGACTTCACGGATATCAACCGTCGCCAACAGGTTCATTGAACTGTCCACAACGGCAGTATAGCCATTGAATGAACCTATCCAATAATGTCCGTCACTGTCGCAAAAGATACTCAGAATACTCTTATCAGGGAGGGACAAACCGGACTTTCCTGTATTTTTAAGATTTCTGTCCAGAATGTCTATTCCCCCGCCATCGGTGCCTACTATCATTTTCCCATTTCCCATGAAATCCATGTCAGTCACACTTCTTTCAGAAAGGCTAAAAGGATGAGTAATCTTAGAAAAAGGCAAGGCATTACGACTGATAAACATCAATCCGCTTCCATACGAACCCAGCCAGAGATTCCCAAAACGGTCCTCACACATTGCATGAATACCTATATTAATTATCTCTTCTGTCTCTGCAAGCCGTGTGAATGTCTTTGATGAATTCATTTCATCTAGATCCATTCCCCAGACGCCATTGAAATCGGGAGATGCGAGTAGCTTATTATCCGATGTTACCAGGACAGAAAATATGAGCCCGTCCGGAAGCCCCGAGTTGTTTTTATCAAAAACAGTAAAATCTTTGGTGACTTTTCTGTATAGTGCCAGGCCTCTGCGTGTTCCAATCCATATATTGTTGTCCTTACTCCTGTATATACTGCCGATTTCATTTGAGGGCAAGGAAGTGGGATCTCCCGGGACAGACAGATGTTGTACAGCCGTCCTGTTCTCAGGTTCTATAATGACTATGCCACTTCCGTAATAGGCAGCATAGATATTGTTATCCTCCCCAATGACGAAAGAACGTATGATATTGTCCGGCATCCCCTTTACATTCTCTGAATTGTAAAGAGTTATTTTTCCCGTACTTACCTCATACTTTCCAATACCCTTAGTATATGTGCTAAACCAGATATCGCCCCGGTCATCCTGAGTAACGCATGTTATTTCATTGGATGGAAGTGAAAGTTCGGGATTGACATCATGCTTTATAAAGAAAGATTTACCGGTAGAATAATCATACGATGCAATGCCCGATCGCTGTGAGGCAATCCACACTTTGTCGCTGAACCGGTCAGACACCACTTTATTTAATTCATTTCCGGGGAGGACGCCCGAGTATTTGGTAAAACTGCTTATAGATACTCCATCAAACCGGTTCATACCTTCTTCTGTTCCTATCCAGAGAACACCGTATCTGTCTATGTCCAGAGAAACTATAAAGTTGTTCGAAAGGCCCTTATCCAACTGGAGCCATTTGGTAACGTGCTTATTTGCTCCTTCTTCCGCCAGAAGAAGAAATGGTAAAAAAAAGATAGAAATTAGGAGAAAAACAAGTCTTTTCATCATCTGATTGCGATTAGCGCAAATATATATCTAAAACTTCATTAAGCATATGCATTTAATTCATTGGTCAAATACAGACCCTTTTTGAATGATTTGAATATTGTGCAGAATTGCCTATACAGTATAAATTTGAAATAAAAATCAGCAAAACTGTTGCAAAAAGAAAGTCAATAGGAATGATTAAAGATAAAGTGAAACTCTGCTGCCTAAGTGTGGCGCTGATCGCAGGGCTTGTGTGTACTCCCGTTTTTGCCCAAGTCTCATTTGGCAGTTCCGAGTTGTTTAATAAAGGCTGGTTATTCTATCAGGGAAATGATTCAACAGCTTCTGCGGCTACGTTCGACGATTCAAAATGGCGTCATCTGGACTTGCCTCATGACTGGTCAATCGAGGGGAAACTCTCTCCCTCTCTGGCAAGCTGTACCGGATATCTTCCCGGAGGAGTGGCCTGGTACAGGAAGCATTTTAACGCCAGCGTTTCCGGATTGGAAAAACAGTTCATATATTTCGAAGGTATATATAACAGAAGTTCTGTTTATCTGAACGGACATCTCCTGGGATACAGGCCAAATGGATATGTTTCCTTCATGTATGACCTGACACCCTATCTGGTAAATGGAGAAAATATCATATCTGTAAGGGTAGACCATAGCCGGAGTGCCGACTCAAGATGGTATACAGGATCGGGCATATACAGAGATGTATATATAATCAAATCTCCACAGATTCACTTGGCACAATGGGGCACTTCCTATGAACTCACCGAGCTCTCGAATGAAGGCAAAAAGGCTGTCGTGGCAGTCAATTATTCTGTATTCAGCGAGATTCAGGTAAAAGAAAAGCTTGAGATTTTGGTCTCGTTGACCGATCCATCGGGAAAGCAGGTCGCCAAAGGAAAATCTGTTGTCCAGGCAAATTCCGGTTCATTATCAATCAAATTATTGCAGCCCCATCTTTGGAGTATCGATGATCCGTATTTATATTCAATTAATATTCAGCTTTTACGTGACGGCTCTCCTGTAGACGGCTGTATAATAAATGCCGGTCTGCGAATGATTCAGTTTGATCCGGACAGGGGATTCTTTCTTAATGGAAAGAATATGAAGCTCAAAGGAGTCTGTCTTCATCACGATGCCGGAGTCCTTGGTTCTGTTGTCCCCGAAGAGGTGTGGGAACGAAGGCTGGGCAATTTAAAATCGATGGGGGTGAATGCCATCAGGTTGGCTCATAACCCTCAGGCTCCTGTAGTTTATACACTCTGTGACCGACTGGGCCTGATGATCATTGATGAAATCTCCGACGAGTGGGAATTTCCAAAAAGAAAATGGATTGAGGGCTGGAATGTAGGAATACCCGGGTTCCAGGGCAGCTATGATTTCTTTGAAGAGTGGATTGAACAGGATATCACAGATATGGTTCTTAGAGACCGCAACCATCCTTCTGTTATTTTATGGAGTATAGGAAATGAAGTGGATTATCCCAACGATCCCTATTCTCATCCCATTCTGGATGGCTCGGCCATAAACCAGCCAATGTTTGGCGGATATAGGCCCGAAGCTCCTGATGCAAGACGCATAGGCGTAATTGCCAAAAGGCTGGCTGCAAAGATCCGTTCCATTGACACATCCCGTCCTGTTACGGGCGCACTTGCAGGTGTTGTCATGTCCAATGAGACCGAGTATCCCGGAGCCATAGACGTGGTAGGCTATAACTACACCGAGGACAGATACGACATGGATCATGAAAAATATCCCGGAAGAGTCATCTATGGCAGTGAAACATCTGTAGGATACAAACAGTGGAAAGCGGTTTTGGACAGGGATTTCATTTCGGGACAGTTCTTGTGGACAGGAACAGATTACCTGGGAGAATCGGGCCGATGGCCGTCCCGGGGACTGTATACCGGTCTGTTGGATCTGGGCAGCTTCCGCAAGCCGCGGGGTTGGTTCAGGGCTTCTCTGTGGAGCGACTCTCCTGTCACCTATATAGGCACCTATCCTGCAACAACAGGGAGAAATGCACGGTTTCTTTCAACAGATGCCTGGGATACATGGAACTATGAGGAAGGCCAGATGATAAAAGTAGTGTGTTATACCAACGCCCCTTTTGCCAGACTTCTTCTGAATGGAAAAGTAGTGGGAGAGATGACTGCTTATAACAAAGAATCGGGAGTAACCGGATGGGATATTCCTTTTTCCCCGGGAGAACTGACCGCCGAAGGATGTGATGCTAATGGAAATGTTCAGTCACGTTTTACAATACAAACTTCAGGAAGGCCGTATGCTCTTCATGTAAGCGCAGACAAGACTGCTTTTATCCATGGGAAAAGTGTGGCTCACCTAACGGTAGAGATTCTGGATGAAGCGGGTCACTTAGTTAATCTGGGTGACAATGATATTAGTTGTACCATTACCGGCCCGGCAAGGCTCCTGGGACTCGAAGCCTCGGACAACACCGATATGACAGATTACTCAGACAATCATCAGAGGGCTTACAGAGGAAGGCTGCTGGCATATATTGCTGCTACCGGGGAAGCGGGAGACGTAACCGTCCGCTTTTCTTCTCCTCTTCTGAAAGGAACCGAAATAATTATAAAAAACGACACCAAATAACCACTAATATTTATGAACAAAAAACTTAGAACCATTCTTGCTCTCGCCACGCTGCTGACCTTATCGCCGGCAGTCATGGCACAAGTGAAAGTGAGCGAGACAAGGACTGCGATTCCCACTTATCTTGTGGGAGATCCCGAACCCGATCCCTACTTTTTTACCGGAAGAGCCTATCAGGGCGCAGCCGGACATGTTTATCCTTATCCTATCTATGATATTCTGACCGACGAGAGGGTAGAAAGAGACTATAAATACATAACTCTTGAGAACGAGTATACCCAAATAGGTGTCCTTCCGGAAATAGGCGGCCGTATATTCTCTGCAAACGACAAGCAGACAGGATATAATTTCTTTTACAGACAGCATGTAATCCGTCCGGCACTTATTGGAATGATAGGTTCCTGGATTTCCGGCGGCGTGGAATGGAATATTCCTCACCATCACCGGGCATCGTCAACGTTGAATGCCGGATATGAAGTGGTTGAAAACCCCGATGGCAGCAAGACCGTTTGGGTTGGAGAAACCGAGCTCTGTCAGAGAATTAAATGGTCAATCGGTCTGACAATGTTCCCCGGAAAATCTTATGTAGAGGCCACATTCCAGATTCAGAACCGCACTCCAATAATGCAGTCATTCCTTTACTGGGCCAATGTATCTGTTCATGCGAACAAAGACTATCAGGTACAATTTCCTCCTCAGACCCTCTATGGAACAAGCCACAGCAAGACACAATATACAGATTGGCCATATAATACCCTCAGGGGAAATGAGGGCCCCACTGATAACAGCTGGTGGGCCAGTTTCACGGGAAGCAACTCAACCTTTGCTGTAAACTATTCTCAGGATTATCTGGTAGGATATGACTTTGGCAAGGATGCCGGTACAGCTCACTGGGCAAACCATCATGTCGTTCCCGGCAAGAAATTTTTCCTGTGGGGAACTGAAAGCGTCTGGAACGAGATGCTAACAGAAGAAGACGGTGCATACCTCGAACTCATGGTAGGAACCTTCTCTGATAATCAGCCGGATTATAGCTGGCTGGGTCCCAACGAAGTACGTGTGACCAAACAGTACTGGTATCCTGTGAAAGGCATTGGCGGAGCCAAGAACGTTACGCTGGAGGGGGCCGTAAATCTGGAACGTAAAGACAAGAGCACTATGATGGTTGGGTTTAATGCCACTTCTCTCTATAAAAACGCTAAAGTCCTCGTAAAGGCCGGTGAGAAAGTCCTTCTTGAAAAAACTATTAATATAGATCCCGATACGCCTTTTGCTCAGGACTTTTCCATTGCCGAGACAGTGGAAGACAAAGACCTTTTTGCCGGTTTGTATGACAATAACGGAGTTGAGCTGGTAAGCTATTCGCCGGTAGTCAGGGAAGAATTGGAAAGACCTCATCCGGCTGACCGTCCGGGCAATCCCGAGGAATACAAATCGGTAGAAGAACTCCTTCTTGCGGCTCAGCGCCTGGAAGAATTTCATAATGCACGTGTGGATCCCCTTCCTTACTACGAAGAGGCTCTTCGCCGCGACTCCCTCGATTCCAGGGTGAATGTAAACCTGGGTATCTTCTATGCCAAGAGGACTCAATGGGAGAAGGCCGAGAAATACCTTCAAAGAGCTTATATGCGCCTGACCGGCCTTCATTACATGCCGGAGGTAGAACAAACAGGTGTTATCTACCATTCGAATCCCAAAGACGGCGAGATGCTGTATTACCTTGGTGTGGTTTCGCAGGCTCTCGGAAAACAGAAAGAGGCAGAAAGCTATTACTGGAAGTCTGCCTGGTACCCCGGATTCCAGTCGGCATCGTACCTGTATCTGGCCGAAATGTATTGGAAACAGGGCAAAAAAGACAAAGCTTTTGAGGCAATCAATAATTCTATAGATCTCAGCGGAAAGAGCACTATCAGCAAATTCGTCAAATCGTATTTTCTGAGCAGTGAAGGTAAGGTGGCAGAAGCCAAACAACTGTTGAAAGATAATCTGTCATTCGATCCCCTCGACTTTCTGAGCCAGGTGGAACTCGCCCGTCTGAATAAAGACAATGCGGCAGTTGACCACGTTCTGGCGCATATGGGTATTCCACTTCAGGAATCCATAGAAATAACCACTTTCTATGGTGCCGTGGGCGCCTATTCAGTTGCTGTCGATTTTCTTGATTATGCAATGGCTCACGGGACTCCTTTTGCTTCTACTCCCATGCAGAAAAATGCGGTTGAACCGTTTACCTCGTCACCTCTTCTTAACTACATGGCCGGATATTATTCGGGCCTCGCAGGTAATAGTGAAAAAGCGCTCACCTATTACCGGAAAGCTGCCGAAATGTCTCCCGACTACTGCTTCCCTTCACGTATAGAAGAGAAAAGTATGCTGGAAGATGTAACTGTGAAGAACCCGACGGATTATAAGGCACAGTACTATCTTGGAAACCTTCTTTATTATTATAACCAGAAAGATGATGCTATTGCCGCATGGAAAAAAGCGGCAGAGGTTTCTCCCGGATATGGAATGGTTTACCGTAACCTCGGCTTCGCAACAGACAAGTATCTGAAAGATCCCGTTGGAGCAGCAGACTTCTATCGTAAGGCAATAGCCGCAGACTCATCCGATCCCAAGTTCTTCACCGAACTCGATATTCTTGAGGAAACTCTTAAAGTTCCTTCTGCACAGAGACTTGCCCGTATGGAAAAGAATACGAAAACCATCTTCAAATCAGATGATGCCACTTCACGTTACGTTTACCTGCTAGTGGACAACGGCAAATACGACCAGGCTCTCTCTATCCTTGATACCCGTCACTTCCGCGTATGGGAAGGAGGGCAGACTGTATACACTCAGTTTGTAGATGCTCACCTGTTAAACGGACTCAAGCTCATGGCGAGGAAACAGTATAAGAAAGCTCTTGACGATTTCTCTGCAGCGGGAACGTTCCCCACGAATCTCGAGACAAATGAACTTTCTACAGGGCCTGCCGTAACCAAGGTGGCTTATCATCTGGGGCTGGCATACAAGGCTCTTGGTCAAGCCGATAAAGCGGCAGTTGCCTTTGAGAAGTGTATAGAGACAGCCGCCGGTGGCGATGCATGGACGCGCAGAAGAGGCGGTGCCGATGAAAGCAAGTACTTCGTAGCCATGGCTCAAAAGGCTCTTGGCAGGGAAGCCGACTGCAAAGCCACGCTGGAGAGCATGCAGAAAGACATAGATGCTCAGAATGCAGCAACCAACACGGTTGTTGACATCTATTCAAAATTCGGGGAAGACGGCTCGAGTGCTACCATCAAAGCACGTACTATCTATATCCAGGGACTTGTATACCTGGCTAAAGGAGATAAAAATAAAGCTAAAGACTGCTTCATGAATTCTCTTGAGATTTATCCTACCAGTGTCTGGACAAAATATTTTCTTGGCACATGTAAGTAATAATAATTATACTTATAACCTAAATTTTATTCAAAACACATGAAAAAACTAGTTTCAATGCTGTTACCAGCATTATTGATGTTCGTTCTTGTGAGTTTTCCAACATTTGCTGCTGCGGAGCAGATACAGATGGAAAATTTGCAACAGCAGACACATGCTGTCAGAGGTGTCGTAAGAGACGCCATGGGGCCCATGGCCGGAGTCGATGTGATCGTTAATGGCACGACCAACGGTATAGCAACCGATTTAAACGGGGCCTATGTTCTTCAGAACGTTCCTGTTGGAGCTACCCTCAAGTTTAGTTTCATCGGTTACAAGAACCAGGAAATATTGGTTACTTCGCAGGAAGTAGTTAACGTATTACTCGAAGAAGACGTAAAGCTTCTGGAAGAACTTGTACTTATCGGTTACGGTACTGTTAGGAAAAGCGACCTGACCGGTTCTGTCACTTCGGTTACTGAAGAGCAAATGACCAAAGCTGCTACCAGCGATGCTCTTCAGGCTATCCAGGGACGGGCCGCCGGTGTACAAATCATCACGGCTACCGGCTCGCCTTCGGCAACAGCAGAAATCAAGATCCGTGGCACAGGTTCGCCAAACGGAACCACTCCTCTTTACGTTGTGGACGGATTCCCGATGAATGACATTGACTACCTTAGTCCTGGAGACATCTCATCCGTTGAAATCCTGAAAGATGCATCTGCCTGCGCCATCTATGGTTCCAGAGGTGCCAACGGGGTAGTTCTCGTAACAACCAAAAAGGGATCATCAGGCGCTCTTAAGACCAGGGTGACTGCTGAATACGGTATAGAAGCGTTGCCCACCAGACCAGATATGCTTAACTCTTCTGAATATGCCCTTATGACCAATAAGGCCTATGCAAACTCCGGTATCGCTCCACGTTATGCTAATCCTAACGCAATGCCTTATAATACAGACTGGTATGGAGAGGTAATGCGCGTGGGCCGTTATCAGAACTACAATGTATCTGTTTCCGGCGGTACCGATAAAATCAATACACTCTTATCTGTCGGCTACTTCCGCAGAGACGGGACTGTTGACGGTACAAACTTCGGCCGTTTTAATGTAACTGAGAATACGACCGTTAAAGTAACTTCTTTCCTGAATATCAATGCATCTATCCAGGGCTCATTCGCCAAGTCGAATTCTTTGGGAGCCAATGGTACAAATAACAATACCATATTCCTTTCTTCGCTCATAGCACCTCCCGATGTTCCGGTATGGGATGAGAGTACCAATTATTATTCGGGTATTGGCGTAATCCGTCTGGCAAACCCTGCCGGTGTTATTGCACGTAACAACAGTGTATCCAACAGGAATTTCCTGATCGGTAACATCAGTGCAGATTTGACCATTATTCCCGAACTTGTATTCACTTCACGCTTTGGATATAAGTATTCTATGGCAATGGGAAGTGATTACAGCCCGATTTATTACGAAACAGCCAACATCTCCGATGCGATAGATACAGTAACACGTTCTACCTCAATGAGCACCGACTGGTCCTGGGAAAACATGCTTACCTACACAAAGAACTGGAAAGATGTTCACAGATTAAGTATAATGGGCGCCGTATCGGCAAGAGATTTCTATACCGAGAATTATAACGGCACAAAGCAGGATCTTCCCAACTCGGGTGATTTTTATCATTACTTTGACGCAGCCTCCAAAAATCCACAGGTCGGAGGGAATGCTTCTGCACTCGCCATGCTTTCCTATTTGGGACGTATCAATTACACCCTTCTGAACCGTTACCTGTTGACCGTATCGTTCCGTGCTGACGGTTCATCGCGTTTCATGCCCTCGAACCGTTGGGGATACTTCCCTTCAGGAGCATTCGCATGGAAAGTGTCTGAAGAACCTTTCTTCAAAAGTGTGAACAAGGATGTCATTTCTAACCTTAAATTCCGTATTGGCTGGGGACAAATAGGTAACGAACGCATTAACAGCTATTATCCCTACATGACATCTATCAGACAACAGCAGTATTACACTATTGGAACAGGAAAGATCCGTACCAACGGTTCCACACCGGCAGGTATCGGTAATCCGGCAGTTCAATGGGAGACCTCAGAGCAATTTAACATTGGTCTTGACATGAACTTCCTAAGGGACCGCTTAAGCTTAACAGCAGACTACTACATTCGTAAGACAGACAACATCCTTCTTTCCCAGACAATTCCGAATCTTTCGGGTTTCAGTTCAATGACAAGAAACGTCGGAGGTATGGAAAACAGAGGTATTGAACTTACCATCGGGTGGAAAGATGATGCAGGAGATTTCTCGTACAATATCAACGGGAACGTTTCTTTCTTAAGGAATACGGTGACCAATCTTGGTACTGCAGCTTATCTGAGCTCCTCTTTTGCCTATGACTATGCCCTTACAGACTTCCAGGGACAATTCAATGGCGTGCTTCGTTCCGAGGTAGGGCAGCCGTACAATCAGTTCTATGGTTACAATTTCCTGGGTATTTTCCAGAATCAGGAGCAGATTAACAACTACAAATCCGAAGAAGGTGCCGTTATCATGCCTAAAGCAAAACCGGGCGACTCAATGTATGAAGATAATAATAAAGACGGCAAGATAAGCTCAGCCGACATGAAATTCATCGGCAACCCGCATCCCAAGGCTATCTTTGGTCTTTCGTTCAACGCAGACTGGAAGAACTTTGACCTCAGTCTCCTCTTCCAGGGTGTGGCCGGCAACAAGATTTTCAATGCTTCCAAATTCTATTTCAACAAGTTCGATGGCCGTCAAAATGTGTTATCCGATGTATATATGGAGGCCTGGGACGGTGAAGGTTCCTCTAACACGCTACCTGTCATACTTTCGGCAACTACAGACAAATCACGGATTGACCAGAACTGGTGGCAGTCATCCAATTATATTGAGGATGGTTCCTATTTCCGTCTGAAAAATCTACAACTTGGTTATACAATAAAACCCAATTCTGCCAAGGCAAAAAGCTCTTTCAGATTATACGTTTCAATACAGAATCTCTTTATTATCACAAAATACAGTGGTATAGATCCTGAAATCCCCGGTAACGGAATTGACTGTGGACAGTATCCACAACCTCGTACATTTATGTTGGGTGCCAATATAAACTTCTAATTAAGGACTATAATGAAAACAAAGATACTATTATCAATAGGTGCAGCTGCAATGCTGCTTGCCTCCTGCTCAGATTTCCTTGATAAGACTCCTCTTGTCAATCTGGCTGCCGAGACATACTATTCCAATGAAGAAGAACTGAACGCTGCTGCATTGGGAGCTTACTCCGTCATGCAACTCGAGACTTTCCAATTAGGCCACTTCATGGTTTGGGGTGACGACTGCTCCGACGACGCCGATCTGGGTAACAGCAGGTCCGAGGCTTATTCATGGTTTGGTGCCGCCGCCATTGCATGCCAGAACTTTTCACTTCTCGATAACAACGGACAGGCCGGCGGTTACTGGAACCAGGGTTGGTCTCTTGTAAATGATGCAACGCAGTTAATTGTAAATGCAAGCAAGAATGATATTCCCAATAAAGAAAAATATATTGGGGAGGGACATTTCCTTCGCGCGTATTCATACTTTAATTTCGTTACTCAATACGGTAGAATGCCTGTAGTGGACCACGTTCTTTCTTACGATGAATATTACATGCCACGTAACACAGAAGCAGAAACCTGGGCTCTTATAGAAGATGACCTCAAAAAGGGCATTGAACTTCTTCCGGAACAATGGGATCCCACCAACCTGGGCCGTGCCACAAAAGGAGCCGCTATGTCCATGCTCGGGAAAGCATATATCTATCAAAAGAAGTGGCAGGAAGCTTATGACATTCTCAAGCAAGTAGAAGCTGCCAATTACTACAGACTGGAGCCGGTATACGAACAGGTATTCGATCTGAACCATCAGAACGGACAGGAATGCATTTTTGCCATTCAGCAATCAATCTCCGGTACCGGATGGTCAGATTCCAATGAAGGATCAATCCTCGTATTCTACGAACATGATGCAGGTCTCACAAAGGCAGATATTGACTCCGGTAAATATCCGGGAGAGAAGGTCTATGAGAAATACATGACAGGATGGTCAATGCATTGCCCGACCGACGATCTTATTGCCGAGTTCGAAAAGAATGACCCCAGGCTGAAAGCTACTGTTATTGCACCTGGTGAATTTTATGACGGCCATATCCATTATAATCTGTCGAGCAACAACAGGTATCAGTCTAAAAAATACTATGTTCCTTTTGACAAGCGTTCAAAAGATGACCAGTCCGACCAGCCGAAGAACATCATCGTTCTCAGGTATGCAGACGTTCTCCTTTATTTGGCCGAGGCTTCCAATGAGCTCGGTAAGACGGGTGAAGCCCAGAAGTATCTCGAGATGGTTCGTTCACGCGCCAGAAACAGTGCGTCCGTTGGAGTTGAAAACGTTCTTCCTCCGGTTATGGCCGCAGGGAAGGAAGATCTCCGCAACGCCATCTGGCACGAACGTCGCGTAGAGCTTGCCATGGAATACAACAGGATGTACGACCTCGTTCGTCAGGGACGCGCAGGCCAGGTTATGCAGGCTTACTATCAGAAATACAAAGACGTTAATTATAACGGATATAAAACCACAAAAGGCAGAGATTTCGTCATCGGAAAGAGCGAACTGTGTCCTATTCCCAAAAGAGCTCTTGATGCTTCCAGAGGTACTATGGAGCAGAACCCCGGGTACTAGTAAATCATGAACAGATTCAAATTATTCATAGTTTTCTTGCTGGCCGCTACATCCGTAGCGGCTCAGCAGAAAACCTATTTTGTTTCACCTTCCGGAAACGATACGGCTGACGGACTTTCCGTCAAAACAGCATGGCAGACTCTCGATAAGATTAACAGCACGGAGTTTCAGCCGGGCGATAAAATCCTACTGGAATCCGGACAGGTGTGGTATGGGCAACTTAGATTGAAGGGATCGGGCGCTGATGGCCAGCCCATTATCATTGCTTCCTATGGCGGTGACCAGCGTCCTGTTATCAATATTGGAAGAGCAGAAGGGGCCGGAATTCTCATAGACAACCAATCGTGGTGGCGCGTTGAAAATATGGAAGTTACCAGCTATGCTGCTCCGGAACTCGGCATCGGACGTCAGGGCATTGTAATCACTGCTTCTGAAGGAGGAAAAGACTTCAGCAATTTTGTGGTGAAGAACTGTTATGTTCACGATATCTGGGGCCAAATGGGCGGTAATTCGGAATATTCCGGATATTACAGTTGCGGTATCCTGGTGCGTGTAAAGGCCCAGAGAAACCGCTATGCCGATCCCTCGTACGCTCCTCCCACCATGAATAACGTCCTGATAGAAGGGAACCGCATTGAACGTTTTGACAAATGCGGCATCATCACCTGGGGACCCAGGAACAATGTTGTGGTCAGAAGAAATTACATGGACAACCTGGGTGGAGACGGCATATTCGTCAATGGTCCTTATCGAGGCCTTATTGAATATAATGAGATCCATCGTTCCTGTATACGGTCCGGTTATCTGGATCTTCCAGGCGGAGACAAATGGTGGCCCCATACCGCAGCATGCTGGATACAAAACACAGAAGAAACCATCATGCAGTTCAACGAAGTGTATGATACAGGAAGGGAACCCAAGAATGGTGACGGATTCTCCTACGACTTTGACTTCAACTGCAAGCGATGCATTGCCCAGTACAATTACAGCAAGAATAACCACGGTTTCATGCTGCTCATGTATAACATTTTTGAAAATGTCATACGGTATAACATCAGCGAAAATGACCGCACTCACCTGATTCAGATGCAGGGCAGCCTCACAAAGGACCGTAACGTGTTCTATAATAATGTATTTTATATTGACTATGGCACCGCAGACCTGGACTTTTTCCGTGGAAGCAAAGAAAACGGGATAGATGATCTGGGTGCCTGTTTTTATAACAATATATTTTATGCCACAGGTCAGGGTCGCTTCCGCACTGTTTATACAGACGGCGATCCAATGGTCCGTTTCTTTGACGAAGTAAGCAAGCCCAATCTTCCGGCCGGGTCTATTTTCAGGCACAATTGCTATTTCGGCCCCTGGAAAAACGGTTTGCCTGACGATCCCGAGGCACTTCTGGCCAATCCCATGTTCACAGCGCCGGGGACCGGTGGAGAAGGACTTTGTACGCTCGATGGATATAGACTTACAGCCGATTCTCCGTGTATCAATACCGGTATTTACATGCCTTCCAACGGAGGTCGTGACTTTTACGGAAATGTGGTAAAGGACGGTCACCCCGATTTTGGCGCATTCGAATTCCTTGGCTCGGGGGCGTTTGCCAACGAGACCGAAGAAGCCGCCAGGGATCTGGATGCAGCCGATGCTTCGAGCATTGCCTGGACAAAATGGATGTTTCCCGCCGAGCTGTATCCCGATGATACAAAGGTGGTTTCCATCAGACTTCGTGAACCTCTCGAAGACGGTATAACAGGCTTTGTCACGTTCGAAAACGCTAATTCTGCCAAACCAATAAAGGCAGATATCTCTAAACTCAAAGACCGCAGTGTCATTGACCTTAAAGTGAATACGGATAAGGAAACCCTTATGGGCTCAAAGATCAGTGTATCCATACATAAGGGGAAATTCTCAGAAGAGTGGGAAATTTCGTTTGCCGAAAGGCCTGCCCGCAGACGCTAATAAAAGCGAATACAAATTTGTATAATACTACAAGAAAATGAAAAAATACATATTGGTCTGTGCTGCACTGCTGAGCGCTGTTACTATAATGGCGCAACAAAAGACATATTTTGTATCACCATCGGGCAATGACAACGCTACCGGTCTTTCTGTCAAGGATGCCTGGAAATCTCTTGATAAAATAAACAATACAGTATTTCTGCCCGGTGATCAAATCCTTTTGGAAGCGGGTGGTGAATGGTCCGGACGCCTTGAGCTCCAGGGCTCAGGAACAGCGGAAGATCCGATCATCCTCTCCTCTTTCGGCGGCTCGTCACGGCCTGTTATCAATCTGGGAAAACTGGAAGGCACCGCAATCCTGCTCCACAACATTGGAGGCTGGGAGGTCAGCAACCTGGAAATCACCAGTATGGCAGCACCTGAAATCGGAAAGACCCGTCTGGGTATCTATGTGAATGTAGACCAGGAGGGTTTGAATGTGGATCACGTAATCATCAGAGACTGCTTTATCCATGATATCTGGGGGCAGATGGGCGGAGTGAGCACGCGAAGTTCGGCCATTCTTATTAATTGCGGCTTGCCTAGAGCCCAGAGAGAGGCAGACTTCAGAGTCCAGCCTTCCCTTAGTAACGTACTGGTTGAAGGCAACCGCATAGAACGTATTGACAAGACGGGTATTGTTACCAGCAGCGTCTGGAAAGGACTGGTGGTACGCAGGAACTATATGGACAACCTGGGCGGTGACGGGATCATTGTAGGCGGCTCATACAGGGCTCTCGTTGAATTCAACGAGATTCACCGGTCCTGTTTACGTTCCGGATACCTCGATCTTCCCGGCGATCAGAATTGGTGGCCTCATACCGCGGCCTGCTGGCTTATACGTTGCGAAGAAACCATCATGCAGTTTAATGAAGTGTATGATACCGGCCGTGAACCCAAAAACGGCGACGGATTTGCCTATGACTTCGATTTCTACTGCAAAAGATGCATTG
>CAZRJC010000002.1:0-201140 GCA_964600385.1 uncultured Muribaculaceae bacterium | reverse complement strand
TCGGACCATTATTTTTCGGACGTGCTTATCTTTCAATTAACAAACCATTAGTGCCGCTTGATTATGAGTGAAGACGCATTTGAGAAACTTATAAGGGAGAAGGTTTACAATTTCTCCGACCCGGAGGATAAAGGGGACTGGGAAGCCCTCTCGGCCCGAATGTCAAAGCATGCCGCTTTGCGACGGAAGAGAATGATCTGGTATACCTCTGCAGCTGCAGCCTGTCTGTTGCTGTTCCTTACCCTTTTAATGCCCGTGCTTCACCGTAGCCCTGTACCTCAACCAGTTGTAGCCGTAGTAATTCCGCCCATCCTGCCGGATCTCAATCAGCCGGATCCAATGGATATCCGCACCTCTAAAGTACCTAAGATTTCAGAAGTAGTATTCATGCCTTCCCGGAAAAAAACAGCAGTTACACCTTCACAAACCCCGGAAGAAAGTCCGGCTCCAATTCCAACTGTCATTCAGCCGGAAGCCGCTCAAAAGGAAGACAGTCCGGTATTTGCCGAGGTAATACCGGCCCCGCAGGAAAAAAAGGATAACCGCAGTTCTTCTATCATGCCCGATCCCCCTGCCGTAAAACGCCAGAATAACAAATGGATTACTGCAGCCAATTTTTCCTACCAGGGAGCTATAAACGGCAACTACCTGTTCACTCCGTCTACCTATACATCCAAGTGGGAAACCCCGCTGAGCCTTGCCGGCAGCGACTTGTCCAATCTGGGAATCCCGGATTACCTGGCAGATCAGTTTACGGAAGATGACATGAACGTGATTTCCACCCATTTTTCAACCCCATTGTCTGCCGGTGTTAATGTGCAGAAAGAATTCAACCGGTGGCTTTCAGTGGGAGCATCGCTCACATACACATTATTGCGGGGTGAATACCAGGTACATACGGCAGATAAATCATACATTGTAGACCAAAACACCCATTATATTGGCATCCCGGTCAGCATTTATTTCCATGCTGTAAATAACAGGTATCTGTCTGTTTATGCAGTGGGCGGAGGCGCCGTTGACAAAGCGGTATCTGACGAATACATCTGCCAGCTTAACAATGTAAGCACACGACAGAGTCAGTCAGTTGAAGGAGTACAATGGTCTGTGTTCGGGGGATTGGGTATAGAATATAAATGTACCGATTTTCTTGGCATTTACCTTGAACCCACCGTATCCCATTATTTTGATAACGATCAGCCCAAGAGTATAAGAACCATTCAGCCTACCCAGTTTAAGATGGAGTTGGGCATCCGTTTCAGGATCTGACCTGCTGTAACATTTTTGCCATTTCGGAAGCAAAGACAAAATCGTTCAATTCTTTGTTGCCGGTCTGGAATATATCTCCGGGAGCACCTTCCCATGCTTTTTCACCCTTGTATATGAACACGACCTTTTCCCCGATGGCCATTACCGAATTCATATCATGCGTGTTAATGATGGTGGTCATATGGAACTCATGCGTAATGTCACTTATAAGCCGGTCTATCAGTATGGCTGTCTGTGGATCCAGCCCGGAATTGGGTTCATCGCAGAAAAGATACTTAGGATTCATTACAATGGCCCGAGCGATTCCCACCCTTTTCTGCATGCCGCCGCTCAGTTCAGAAGGATACTTGTCTTCCACCCCGGACAAATTCACCCTGTTAAGACAATAAGCCACTCTTTCCCGTTTTTCCGCAGCCGTCCATTCGGTAAAAAAATCGAGAGGAAAACGTACATTCTCTTCTACTGTCGCAAAATCAAACAATGCGGCACCCTGAAAAAGCATGCCCGTCTGCTTATGGATTACTTTTCGTTCCTGCTGGCTCAGTGCGCTGAATACAATATCGTCATACAGAATTTGTCCCGAGTCTATCCCATGAAGACCGGCTATTGCTTTTAGCAGCACAGTCTTGCCCGAACCGCTTGCCCCGATTATCAGGTTGGTTTTTCCTTCTTCAAAGGTGACCGATACATCTTTAAGAACATTCTCCTCTCCAAAGGATTTGCATATTTTCTCGACAAATATCATCAGTTGAGCAATAACTGGGTTAACATCAGGTCTGCAATAAGTATGAGCAGGCAGCTGGCTACAATGGAACGGGTACTGGCTCTGCCGACTTCCAGAGAACTATCTTTTGGTTTATATCCGTATGTGGCCGCCACAGATACCATAATAAAACTGAACACGACCATTTTGGAAACGGCATACACAATGTAGAACCCGTTAAAAGCAAAACGCAACCCGGTAGTGTACTGGCTCAAGGTGATCATGCCGGTCAGTGCCACAATAAGCCACCCGCCAATGATCCCCACCATAAAGCTGAATAACATCAGAACGGGATTGAATACGCAGGCAGCTACAATCTTTGGAAGGATCAGGTAATTGGCCGAGTTGATTCCCATCATCTCCATGGCATCTATCTGCTCTGTAAGACGCATGGTCCCTATTTCGGACGATATGTTGGACCCCACTTTACCGGCCAGTATGATGGCCACCATGGTACATGAGAATTCAAGGATCATGCTTTCCCTTACCATATAGCCAACATACATTTTGGGAATAAACGGATTCTCAATATTATAGGAGGTCTGAATAACCAATACCGCCCCTATGGCCAGGGAAATGATTCCTATAAGGCTTACCGAGGAGAGCCCCAGTTTTTCAGTTTCTGCAATATATTGCTTCCAGAAAATACTCCATTTTTCGGGTTTTTTGAAAACCCTTTTCATGAGCAACACATACTGACCTGTCTGCAGCAATAGATTCCTTATCATTTTGCAAAGATAGTAAATAGTTGCCTTTTACGGGCCTCCGGCATGGGTGGTTTCACTCCGGGTTGTGCTGTGCGCATTACCGGATTCAGGTAGAACAGAGTACTGTCCCGGAGCAAAATCCGGACCCTCACATACGTGTCTTCCGGCTGCAATTCATACACTATGGGTAATCCTCTCTCTGTTTCTGCCGAATCTTCAACAACAGTGGACAATATTTTTCCATCCTGGCCAATGAATGCATATTCTTTCGCTTTTCCGGTGAGCAAAACACAGAGACTGTCTTCCCGGATTACGCAAGAATGAAGAACAGGAAGGGTATCGAGACCACGACGTTTTTCAGATACTGTTGAACGGGCTGCACGCCGGGTCACTTCCAATCCACAGGCGGTTCCGTTTTTGAGGGCATCGTAGATATGTCGGGGCGTTATCTTTTCCTCATTCACATAGATCATAGTAAGGTCGCGGGCAATATCGGTAGGTTTAAAGACATTGTGAGCATCATCCCCGGCAATCATCATGGCCGGTTTTCCTGAAGAAAGAGCAATATCCCAGAGATTTTCTGATTTCCAGAAATCATTCAGGACTTCTATCAGATCGTATCCCGTCAGTTGCTGCATGTTCCGTTCGGAGTATCCTCCCATCCATCCCGGATGGTTCAGGACTACCAATTCGGATCTTTTCTTAAGGGCATTGATAATATGTTGCTTCTGGGAACGGGTCTGGGGAATAATCACGTCGCGACCATATACTTCACGGGCGCCGAGGCTTCCCTGGTGGGTCTTCATGATATTGAAGCCGTGTTCATACATGGGAATGAAAACAGAACAGGGAATAGATGTAATTTGTTGGTAATCAGATATGCCAATAATATCATAGCCGAGCGAATCGTATATTGCCATGATGTCCGGCACTGTATTTTTCCTCCCGTTGGTCATTTTCCCCCACGCATTGGAATGCGCATGAAAATTGGCCCGCAGCCATTTACCTTCACCCGGGACAAGTCCGTCATAGGGGTTATACCAGAAAGTTCCTTTGAACGGAGCGGGTTCCGAAGGCAGATACAGAGGGAAAAAACGGAAAAGGATCCAGCCGGTTAACAGCAGCAATACCAGCACTACGACTCTTCTACTTCTTTGTTTCTTTGTCATTCCACAAAGGTAATTTAAAATCCATACCTTTGCGGCATGAATAAAACCAGACAATTTTTTGCCGGAAGAAGAGGTCAGTGGGAAAGGCTCAAAAACGCTTTCCCGCAAGGATCTTCACAGGATATATTTTGGGTCCACTGTGCTTCTCTCGGGGAATTCGAACAGGGCAGACCGGTCATTGAAGCACTGCGGATACAATACCCCGATGCCGGTATTTTGCTGACGTTTTTTTCACCTTCGGGCTACGAGGTACGGAAAAATTACAAAGGAGCCGATTATGTTTTCTACCTTCCGCTCGACAGTCCCGGGAACGCAAGACGCTTCCTGAATATTGTCAAACCGACTGCCGCCCTGTTTGTCAAATACGAGTATTGGTATTTTTATCTTACCGCCCTCAGGCGCAGACATATTCCCACTTATCTCTTTTCTGCCATTTTCCGTCCCCACCAGCCCTTTTTCAAATGGTACGGGATATTCCACCGGGAGATGCTTACCTGTTACACCCGGATTTTTGTCCAGGACAACTCTTCTGCCGACTTGCTTCAACAGAGCATAAAGGAGCCGCTGCCCGTCACAGTAGCCGGGGACACCCGGTTCGACAGAGTGGTAGCCATAGCCAAAGGAGACAGCACACCCCCATGGATTGTTGAACGGATTGCAACTCCTTTACTGGTAGCCGGCAGTACCTGGCCCGAAGACGAAGACATGCTGGTTCGTTTGCTGGAAGAAATTCCTCATTTTCAACTTATACTGGCCCCGCACGAAATACATGCGTCACATCTTTCAGGGATATCCGCAAAATTTGAAAAATGGAATCCCGAGTTTTATTCTGCTCCCCGGAAAGGAAGCTGTTCCCGTGTTTTGGTAATCGACTGCATGGGATTGCTTTCCTCGTTGTACCGTCATGCCACACTTTGCTACATTGGAGGCGGATTTAATCCCTCGGGCATTCATAATACACTGGAAGCAGCTGTTCACGGAAAGCCGGTACTTTTTGGACCGAACCATGAAAAATTCAAAGAGGCGGTAGACCTCACAGAGATAGGCGCCGCGAGATCATATACAGAATATGCCGGGCTGTTATCCCATTTCCAAAACTGGCTGAACAACCCGGAAAATCTGCGGGAGTCAGGAGAAAAAGCAGGTGCCTACGTCAGATCGCACACCGGAGCTACTGCAATAATTCTTGAAACGTTGGCTGACCGGGTGCGGTAGCTGAGTCTGCACCGGGAGCAGAATAGACGAAGGGAAATTCTTTTTCAATGGCAATGCGTCTGGAAATCAGCGCATATTCTCCCATGATCATAAGTGTGATCCTTTTCTCACCGGAAAATTCTTCATTAATCCCTTCGCACCATTCAAGCAATTGTTCCGTCTGTTCCTTTGTCCATGTATATACGGCAAATTTTACATAGCCGGCTCCCTCGGCAAAAGCTTCACGGACCTGGCGGGACAGTTGCTCCACGCAGGGCACTGTCTGTTGCGGATTTGCAAAATAATGACGGGAATAAACTGTTCTTACGCCCCATTCTCCTGCCAAAGAGGCGAGTTCCATACGGTAGTCCGCGGGAGCTTCCATCGGGACGTCAACCCATCCGACCTCCCAAGGGATGATCTCCCTGAAAAGAGCCAGCGGCTGTTCTCCCTCCCCGGCCCAGGACCAGGTGAGCATTATTTTATGCTCATTTCCCAGACAGCGCATTCGCAGTGCCACAAGGGCAACCGGTGTCAGATCTTCCATCAGGTCCAGACGCAGCTCCACCCATGGAGCACGGGTCAGCCAGCCGGTGAGCAGGGAATTCCACCCTTTTCCTATACTTACACCCGGATTTTTCATTATAAACCAAATGAATCAACAGGTTCTTTTATTATCACGTATTGGCCTATCTGCCTGAGCAATACAAGCCATATATAACTCGTCTGACGCTTTTTGTCGTGTAGGATATACGGCAGCAGCCTGTCTTCGGGATACGGATACTCCGTTTCCAGGCCGCAACGGACCAGTACGTTTTCCAGTCTGTCACAGTGGGATTTTTCAAGCAGGCCCTTTCTTACTGCCAGTCTCGAAGCCATTACCATGCCTTTGGATACCACCTGACCGTGTGAAAGGGCCGGTTCTTCGGCAGCCATGGCATGCCCGAAAGTATGTCCGAAATTCAGAGCCCTGCGCTCTCCCTGTTCATACAGGTCTTTTTCCACAATATCCATTTTTATCTGCTGTGAATCCCTGACCAGCCGGTCCAGTGTGGCATCGGGCAATTCACCGGGATCATGTCCGGCAACTTCTTCTTCGATAAACCGGAAATAGGGTTCGGAGACAATGGCCCCGTGTTTGACACATTCGGCCAGACCGCAACGGAATTCACGCAGGGGTAACGATCTGAGCAGATCCGGATCGCAAAATATCCAGGCGGGTTGTACTATGCAACCCAAAATATTCTTATAGGAGCCGAAATGTATGCCGTTCTTGCCGCCCAGTGAAGCGTCCACCTGTGCAATGAGCGTGGTAGGAACAAATCCGAACGGGATTCCCCTCATATAGATAGAAGCCACAAAACCGGCAAAGTCACATACAGTGCCGCCGCCTATGCCAACCAGGAACCACGAACGGTCCACGGCTGCATTCATAAAACGATCAACCACCCCGGCAACGGCATCCCACTGCTTAAGGGTTTCGCCGCCATCGAGCCCGATGGACAGGGCTGCGGGTAATCCGGCTTTCCCAACCCATTCAGAAACGGCCTTATCATACAGGACAACAACCTGTTTGCCTTCGGGCAACAAGGCTGCAAGTTCTTTCAAATCACGACTGAAATGAATTCTGCTCATCGGCGCATAACCTCCTCTTGCCTTTTAATAGACAATTGATGTATTGCTTTGTAAACTTCTTCGATGAATGCGGTATCCAGACCCTTGGAAGCAGCCTGGTCGCGGGTATGCTGAGACACGGTATTCCAGCGTTCTATCTGCACAATACCAATGCCCCCTTTTTTCTTGACCTCACCTATCTGATCTACCAGACACATCCGCTGTGCCAGAATATCTACCAGGTCTTCGTCTAGTACATCTATCCGTGCACGCAATGCATCGAGGAGAATTTTTTCTTCCGAACGGATATCTTCAGAAGGGGCCGACCGCCTCCATTGCAACCTGTGCATAAGAGCGGCGAATGCGCTGGGGTCCAGTTGTTGTCTGGCATCACACAAAGCTTCACAGGGCATATGATGTACTTCCAGCATGAGCCCGTCAAAATTCAGGTCCAGAGCTCTCTGGGCCAGATCGGGTATATAGGCCGTATCGCCCGATAGATGAGAGGGGTCGCACAACAAAGGCACTTCCGGCATGTTCACCTTGAATTCAATAGGAACGCGCCACAGAGGCGCATTGCGCAGCTGGCCTACATGATAATCACTAAAGCCGCGATGAATGGCATAAATATGCCTGATTCCCATCCGGCGCACCCGTTCCACAGCCCCCATCCAGAGTCCCAGATCGGGGTTGATGGGGTTCTTCACAAAAACATGCATGTCCGAGCCTTCCAAAGCCTTGGCAATTTCCTCCACCAGGAAAGGATTCGCGGTAGTGCGGGTCCCAATCCAGACGGCCTGAAGACCGATCTTCCTGACCAGTTCAACGTGACGGGCCGAGGCTACCTCGGTGCACACGGGAATATTAAAATCGTCCTGAACGGCCTTTAACCAGGGAAGTCCCACCTCCCCCACACCCTCGAACCCTCCGGGCATGGTCCGTGGTTTCCATATACCGGATCTGAAGAACGAGATCCCGGCTCCTCCTGCAGAAACAGGCATACGGAAAGGCGCCAGCTGCTGTGCTGCCGCTCTCACCTGCTTTTCAGTTTCGGCGCTGCAGGGCCCTGCTATTATTATGGGAGCGTGTATCATTCGGGGTCCTGTATTCTTTGTCTTATTTCCTGTTTTACTGCTTTCCATCTGGGGATATCAATTTTTGGACCCACTACCTCCACCACCTTAGCTGCAATCATAGATCCGATATCTCCGCATTTTTGGAGAGAAAGACCCAGTGAATGAGCGTAAAGAAATCCTGAAGCATATAAATCACCTGCACCGGTGGCATCTATTGATATGCCCGGCCAGGCATTAACCCTATAAAAATCATTACCGCTTTTAACCATGGAACCGGCCTTGCCAATTTTAACCACAGCCACATCACATATGCGTGCAATCTCATCCAATGCCTCACGTGGTTCTTTTCCGGTAAAAGACAACGATTCGGCTTCGTTTGCAAATACAATATTCACGTAATTTTCCACAATATCGTGCAGAAAAGCCTCGTTGCTTTCAACCACATTATAACTGGCCAGGTCTATGGAAATGATCATTCCCTCTTCATGGGCCAGTTGTACGGCTTTTCGCACCAGATGTTGATTCTGCACCAGATAGCCTTCAATATGAAAATAGTCATATCCTTTGAACATTTCGGGAGTAAGATCATCAGGCACCAGTTCAAGGGCAGCTCCCAGGTAGACGGCAAAAGTTCTGTCGGCATCGGGCTCGGTAACAAACACCATGGCCCTTCCGGAAGAATGAGTACCCTTTAAAAGACAGGACTTAATTCCGTTACGGTGCTGATCTGCATAAAAAAGAGAACCCAGTTCGTCGTCTCCTACCTTCCCGATAAATCCCGAGGGCATCCCCAATACAGCTGTACCTGTAATTGTATTGGCTGCCGATCCGCCGGCAACATACTGAACTCCGATTGGTTTCAGACTGGTCCATATCTTTTCGGCTGTCTGGGCATCTACATGTTGCATACTGCCATGAGGCAGATGGTAACGTTCCAGCAACGAGTCATCGGGCAACAAAGCCAGAATGTCCGTAAGGGCATTCCCGATTCCTAATATAGATTTCATGAATGATCAACTTAAAATGTAAAAGTAGTCAAAATTTCCGAATACGCTTTTTTTGTACCTTTGTGTGGTTATGAACTGGAAAAAACTCTTGCGTATTGTACTGTTTGCCGCATTGGCCCTTGTACTTTTATATTTTTCTTTCAGGGGAATTAAATGGTCCGATTTTGTAGAAGGCCTGAAAACAGCGAATTACTTCTGGATTTTCATGTCTATTGTTGTAGGGGCTGTCTCGTTCTATGTCCGTGCGGCACGCTGGAGAATAATGCTCCTGGGATTCGGGAAACCTGTTAAACGGCTGGACACATTCGACGGTGTAGGCATGGCATACCTGACTAATTTTGCCCTGCCCCGGGCCGGGGAGATTGCACGTTGCGGTGTGATTGCGGGACGAACCGGACTGGGATTCGACAAAGTGATAGGGTCCGTAGTGGTCGAACGCTCATTCGATGTTCTGTGCCTGCTTGTCATAACCATTGCGGTAGCCATACTCAGGATAGATGTATTCGGAAACTTCATGATCACCCAGATCTGGAATCCTTTTATTCATTCCCTGGGAGGCTCCACCTGGCTGGCCATTGCGCTGTGTGTGGGTTTGCCCGTACTGCTTTTTCTTATCATATATCTATTCCGCGTTCCGCTTTTAAAATTGAAACTGACCCATAAAATCCTCGACTTTCTGAAAGGTATATGGAAAGGCCTGGTAGACAGCATAAAGATGCCCCATAAGGGATACTTCTTTTTTCTGACCGTGCTTATGTGGTTCCTCTATGTTTGTACCAGCTATTGTACCATTCTGGCGACACCCCTGAGAGATCAGTTCGACTTCACCGATGCTCTGTTTCTTATGGTAGTTGGAAGTTTTGGCTGGGTTGTCCCCGTTCAGGGCGGAATAGGTGCCTTCCATTTCATATTGAGTCTGGCACTGGTTGCTGTGTACGGACTTACTCAGACAAGCGGTATGGTCTTTGCCACCATCAGCCACGAATCACAGGCAGTAACCATGTTGATGACAGGTTTGTTCGCTGTTATTCACCTTAGTATTGCCAGAAAAAAAAATAAAACAAAACCGGAAATCCAATGAAAAACTATCTGAATCTGCTGCTGCTTTCCTTTATTGCCTGCCTGTTTGTTCCACAACAAGCCAAAGCACAGTATTACGGTGATTATGATTATATCACCTACAGCAAACACGAGGTCTTCCTACAATACGGAGCGCCTACTTTTCAGGAGCTAAGCACCCAGATCAGGCATACGTCTTTCGTTGCCCGGGACGGGAATACCTATGAACCATCGCGTTTCGGCTATACCGGAGTTTTCGCCCTCGGTTATAATTATTATAAATCTCCTTATGTAAGTTTTGGAGGATATATTGGGTTGAGTGCCGCCATGCTTGAAATGTCAAAAAAAGGCACCTCAAATCCTGTGTTTCGCAGCACTGTGTTAAGCATCACAGGTCTGGTAACGGGTAACTGGATCTATTTCCGCAGCGGGCTATGGGAAATGTCTGCCCAGGCTGCCGTAGGTGCGACTAGATGGCTTGACGATCAGGAAATGATGCAGGAAATGTCAAAGGACGTTTCCACCGACTCCGCACACTGGCGTTTCGCATATCATCTAAGTCCCTTCCATGTACGCTGGGGAGGCACCCTGGGTGTTTTTGCAGACCTGGGCTGGGGATACAAAGGAGTTGTCAATGCGGGAATGTCCGTAAAATTCTAAAAGATCTGTTTACATAAAGCGGCCATGCCGCTTATTTTTTCTACCTCTATATTTCCGGGTAAGGATTTGGGTATGTTGTACCCCGAGACAAAAATCTTTTCAAAGCCCAGTTTAGCCGCCTCGGCCACCCGGCGTTCCAGATACGGTACCGGCCTGATCTCTCCGCTTAAACCCACTTCCGCGGCAAAGCACCAACGCGGCGAAACCACCAGATCGAAATTGGATGAAAGGATGGCCACAGCCACAGCCAGATCCACCGCCGGATCGGACACCTTTAAACCGCCGGCCATATTCAGGAACACATCCTTTACAGATAGCTTGAATCCCGCCCGTTTTTCCAGTACGGCCAACAGCATATTCATGCGGCGGATATCAAAACCTGTGGCCGACCGTTGAGGCGTGCCATAGGCAGCCGTGCTCACGAGAGCCTGTGTCTCTATAAGGAACGGCCGGGTTCCGTCGAGCATGGCAGCCACCGCAATGCCGCTCAGATTCTGGTCGTGCATGGGAATAAGCATTTCGGAAGGATTGGTCACCTCCCTGAGCCCGTTTTGAGTCATCTCATATATGGCCAGTTCTGCCGTGGAGCCAAAACGGTTTTTGATACTTCGGATCATCCGGTAGGCATACCGGTTATCGCCTTCAAACTGTAACACTACATCCACAATATGTTCCAGCACTTTGGGCCCCGCGATGTTTCCTTCTTTGGTAATATGTCCCACAAGTATAACAGGGGTGTTGGTTTCCTTGGCGAATTTCAAAAGTCTTGCAGCGCATTCCCTGACCTGTGTCACGCTGCCCGGAGAAGACTCAACCGTCTGGGAATAAACAGTCTGAATAGAGTCAATGATCAGCAGGTGGGGCTTGATCTCCCCGGCATGAACAAGGATATGGTCCAGGGATGTTTCACACAACACAATACAGTTTCCGTTTTCCTCCAGTTTTTTATCCCCGGAAGACAACCGTTCGGCACGCAGCTTGATCTGCCGGGCCGATTCCTCTCCCGATACATACAATGTGTTCAGCCCCGGATTGTTCAGGGGAATCTGCAGGCTCAGCGTTGATTTGCCGATGCCCGGCTCGCCTCCAATCAAAACCAGGGACCCTTTCACAAGGCCACCTCCCAGCACCCTGTCCATCTCTCCGTTATTAAGAGAGAGACGCTCCTGTTCCTCCAGCCTGATTTCTCCGAAACGTAACGGGGTTGCGTTTCGTGCCGGAAGGCTCTCTTTTTCGTTTCCGGATACAATCTCTTCTACATAAGTATTCCACTGTCCGCATGAAGGACAACGCCCCAGCCATTTTGGAGATTCGGCGCCGCAATGCTGGCAAAACCAGGCCCTTTTTACCTTACTCATAATACAAAGATAAATTTTTATACCTTTACTATATGAAAAAACGTTTATTGATTATTCTTCTCCTGCTGCCTTCACTGCTGATGGCACAGGACTTTGCCACCTACGCAAAAAAAGTGGCAAAAGACTGGAATATTGTCGGTTCTGCGCTGGCTGTCATTAAAGACGATAAAGTGGTCATGGCGGAAGGGTTTGGCGAAAAACTCAAGGGAGGCGGACAGGTTGTGGATGCAAACACAGTATTTCAAATTGGGTCTGTGACCAAGTCGTTTACAGCCACATTAATGGCCATGATGGTAGAAGACAGCCTGGTCAGATGGGAAGACCCTGTGAAAATGTATCTGCTTGAATTTGAAATGTCCGATCCCTGGCTTACCGATAACCTGCAAGTGCGCGACTTGTTTCTTCACCGGACAGGCCTCCCCTCGCAGGGCGGAACTTATATTCCCTGCCTGGGTTACGACAGGGATGATGTCTTTGACATGATAAAATACATGCCGTTCGCCACCAGTCCAAGAACTACCTACGCTTACAACAATATCGTATTTCTGGTAGCGCAGAGGATTATTGAATCGGTTACCGGGAAAAGCTGGGAAGAAAACCTGCAGGAACGGATTTTTGATCCCCTGGGCATGACCCGTACGTTCGTTAATGAACCGGGATTCACAAGCGCTGCAGAAGGAAATACGCCCCATGAAACGGTATATCGTGACGGGGCCATCCGCACCACTCCAATGGAAGGAGAGGAACAGGCCCTGCACTGGATGACGGTTATCGGCCCTGCCGGCAGTATCAGCTCCACGGTTACCGATATGCTGCAGTGGTGCCGGTTTCATCTTTCAAACGGAACTCTCGACGGGAAAACTCTTCTGCAGCCATCCTCCATGGAATACCTGCACAAGGGACAACTCATCACATCGCAAAACCATAGCAAAACCACTGTTTATGCGCCCTGCTGGTTTGTTGAGCAGAACAATCATTACAGGGTATACTTCCACACCGGGACCACATGGGGCTTCACCGCTTTATGTGCTTATGTGCCTGAATTGAACCTGGGCATGATGTGGCTGAGTAACTGCGAGCCCCCTTCCGATCCGCGTTATGCCATTATGCGCCACATTATTGACCACTACATGAACCTGCCTTATACAGATTACAGCCAGGAATATCTGAAGAAATACCTGGAAGAGAATAAAAATAAGGCGGATAAAGAAGCAGCTGCCAAGGCTCTTGAGGGAAAGGAGGTATCGGCTCCCTACGGACAATACGTGGGCAAGTACCGTCACCAATGCCTGGGCGAAGCGTTCATCACCCTGGAAGGAGGCGACTTGTATATCACTTTGGGGCCGGAAAGCTGGCCAAACCGCAAACATAAATTAACTCACATAAATGCCCACAGTTTTGGATTCCGTTCGGGAGGAGCTGGTTTTAAACTGAAATTCATTATGGAAGGAGACGTTGTTACCTTCGATCTCGACCTGGGCCAAGACGAAAACATGGGTCTCTGGAGGGCCGCCAAATGAAACGAACATTAATTCTTTATCTTCTGGTTACGCTGTTTCCCATTTCTTCGGGCGCCCAGGAAAAAATGCCGGTCATAGGGCTTTCAGCAACTTATGAATCGGGCGAATGCAATGTCCCCAATACCTATATCCTGGCGGTTCAGAGAGCCGGCGGCATTCCGGTCATATTGCCGGTTACGGACAATCCCCAGGTTATTCAGCGTATGGTTGAATCTATTGACGGACTTATTCTTACCGGCGGAGAAGATATTGACCCTTTGAAGTGGTTCGGGGAGGAACCCATCCCGGCCATGGGCGGAATTGTACCTGTTCGCGACTTTTTTGATATTCATCTGGTAAGGGCCGCTGTGGCCCGGGGTATTCCGGTGTTGGGAATATGCCGTGGCCAGCAGATAATGAATGTGGCTTTCGGAGGCACTTTATATCAGGACATCCCCTCACAGGCGAAGGCCAAAAATCCGGTCAAGCACCGGCAAAATGCACCGCGTGAGTACGGCTCACATTCTATTTCCATTACAAAAGGCAGCCGTCTGTATGAAATCCTGGGGGCCGATGTGGCCGGGTCCGGTAAACTGTCTGTAAATTCTTACCACCACCAGGCCGTAAAAGACGTAGCTCCGGGTTTTGTAGTGTCTGCCTGCGCTAAAGACGGAATAGTCGAGGCCATCGAAATGAAAAGCAATCCCCATGTGATAGGGGTGCAATTTCATCCCGAAGGCCTCATATCGGCCGGCGACGATACATTCCTGCCGCTATTCCTGGACCTGATTAAAGCTTCCCGTTAAGGTAATCTTCATAGGCGGAAAGATCAAGCAATCCGTGTCCCGAGAGGTTGAAGAGAATGACTTTTTCTTCCCCTGATTCCTTGGCTTTCAAAGCTTCCCTTATTGTTGCGGCAATAGCGTGAGTAGATTCGGGTGCAGGGATTATGCCCTCACTTTTTGCAAACAATTCACCCACCTGGAAACATTCATGCTGATCTATATCAATGGCGCGAACGATTTTATCTTTAATTAACTGGCTCATTATAGCGCCAGCACCGTGATAACGCAATCCCCCGGCATGAATGGCAGCCGGTTCGTAATCACATCCCAAAGTGTACATGGGAATAAGCGGAGTCATTCCGGCCGTATCGCCGTAATCGTAACGAAATTCGCCTTTTGTGAGTTTGGGGCATCCGGTGCTTTCGGCAGCAATGAAATCGAATTTCTTTTTACCGGCCAATTGGTGGCGCAGGAACGGGAGACTGATTCCTCCAAAGTTGGAGCCTCCTCCAAAACATCCGATAATGGTATCCGGATAGTCCTGAGCCATCTCAAACTGGCGTTCCGCTTCCAATCCTATGATGGTCTGATGAAGCATTACATGGTTCAGCACACTGCCCAGCGTATAACGCGTATCGGGCTGGCTTACGGCTCTTTCGCATGCTTCAGATATAGCCATTCCCAGGGATCCGGGCGTGTTGGGGTGTTCGGCCAGGAATTTACGTCCGGCCTGGGTGGTGTCGCTTGGAGAAGGTAGAACTTTACCACCGTAAGTTTGCATCACAATTTTCCTGTGAGGTTTCTGGTTGTAACTTAAACGAACCATAAAAACCTCTACATCAATACCAAAGTGTTTTGCGGCAATGCAAATAGCAGATCCCCACTGGCCGGCTCCCGTTTCGGTTGTCAGATGTTTTATGCCCTGAATCTTATTGTAATATGCCTGAGGAAGGGCCGTATTCAATTTGTGGGACCCCACCGGCGATACGCTTTCGTTCTTGAAATAGATACGGGCAGGTGTATCTAATGCTTTTTCCAGCCCGCTGGCACGTACCAGAGGTGTAGGACGGTATATCTTATAAAGTGTTCTGACTTCATCCGGGATCTCTATCCATCGCTCTTTTGAGAATTCCTGTTCTATCAGGCCCTTGGCAAATATTGGTTCCAATTCGAAGGGTTTCAAAGGCTCTTTAGTACCGGGATTCAACATGGGTTGCAAAGACGGGAGATCGGCAAGTACATTATACCATGCCATAGGGATCTCATGATCGGGGAGAACAAATTTTTTGGTTGTTTTCATAATATTGATGTTTAATTATTTGGGTTAGGCACAAAAAAACCCTCTCGCGCGTGCAAGAGGGCAGATTAAATTAATGATAATGTTATCTATGCTATGCCACAGATGCGACGCGGGAAATTTCTTTTCCGTGCCACCACCATCTGTTGATCATAGAATTTCTTTTCATATAGTAGAGCAAATATAAGTAAAAATTACGTACGTACTACCGGGCAGCCTCAATAAATCTTGGTTTATCACAAAAATCTTTAAGCACCGTTACATTGGCGTATTGGTCACGCAGAAGCAGATCCCTTACCTGTTCACTGTATGACTCATTGATTTCCAGCCACATTTTCCCATTTTTCCCAAGCAGGTGCATCCCAATTTGTGAAAGTGCCCTGTAGAAACAAAGCGGATCGTCATCCGGCACAAAAAGGGCCATATGAGGTTCATGATGCAAAACCCGCTCTTTCATCAGCGTTTTTTCTTTTTCTGTAACATACGGCGGATTACTTATGAGCAGATCTAAAGTTCCGGGAATGATGCCAGCTTCGGAAGCATCTTCCACGGCTCTGGCGACACAAGTAATATCGGTACAAAAGAAGGTAACCTCAGCGTTATTGACGGCAGCATTCTCAGAGGCTGTCTCGAGCGCCGCTGAGCTCAGGTCGCACGCGAATACCTCATTTTGCGGATCGCCCGATTTTAAAGCCACGGCAAGACATCCGCTCCCTGTACAGGCATCGAGGATACGGCCCTTGCAGGGCGATGCCAGACGCAACAAGTTTTCCGTCTCGGGCCTGGGTATCAAAACCGCGGGATTCACAGAGATCAGACAATCTCCAAATTCCACAACTCCGGTTACGTATTGGAGGGGAACACCCTCAGACAGCAAAACAACCGCTCTTTCAAGGGCAACACTGGCCTGTGGGGAAAAAACATAATCTTCTTCTGTGTGGTACCAATAAGGCGGAACGCCGGCAATGTGTCTTAACAGGGCGTGGACCACAAAACGCAGTTCAGGCTGTTCATATACATTCCCTATCCGTTCACGGGCAATTGATTTAAGATCTCTTATGTTCATTTATGGCTGAGCAGATGAGTTCATCCAGGAAATCTTCCATTGTCATGCCGGCTGCTTCTATTTGCTGAGGGACAAGGCTCCTTTTAGTCATCCCCGGGATTGTATTCACTTCCAGAAAGTAAACATCTTCTCCGCTGGCAATGTAATCTATCCGCACAACGCCGGTGCACAAAAGATAATCGTAAATAAAGGAAGATATTTCCCTTATTTTATCTGCCATGGCAACGGGAATTTCGGCCGGTGTCACCTCGGCGGAAGCCCCATTGTATTTTGCCTCGTAATTGAAAAAACTGCAATGAGAATGAGGGATTATCTCGGTAACGGGCAACAGGAATTCCCTCTGTGCCGTTTTCATAATACCGTTAGTAAGTTCCCGCCCTTTGATATATTGTTCTACCAGCACTGTATTGTCTTCGCGGAAAGCAGCTTCAATAGCAGCAGACAGATCTTCCATACGGTCCACGCGCGATACTCCAAAGCTCGAACCGGCTGCATTGGGTTTGACAAACCAGGGCAAAGGTCCGAGTTTTTCAAGAGCCAGGTCTGTCCATGCCGTATCCTTATTCTTCAAGGTAAGCCTTACCTCGGGAGCCATCTTCACCCCGGCCTGACGCAAAAACGATTTACAGGCAAATTTGTCGAAAGTAAGCAGGCCAACCCTTGCCGGACATGCGGTATGAGGAATGCCAAGCATCTCCAGGTAAGATGTAAAGATCCCGTTTTCCCCCGGTGTGCCGTGTATCATGACCAATACCACATCAAAACAGACCTTCTTTTCCCGGTAGCACAGAGAGAAATCGTTTTTATCAATTTCTGCCGGTGCTACGTCTGTTTCATTAACAGCCTGCAAAGTCCATGAATTGCCATGGAGATTTATTTCATATACAATATACTTTTCTTTAGAAAGATGGGATGCAATATTTTTCCCGCTAAGACGTGAAATGTCTCTCTCGGAGGAGTCACCTCCGTAAACCAGCGCTATATTCATTATTAATTAAAAAAGCCTTCGTCATGTTGTTCCGAATATCCGGTATCTTCGTCCGATCCGTCGCAATTGAGCGATATGTCAAAACCGGGAGGCATGAGGAATGTGTCATTTTCAGAAAAACCAAGAGAAGGATCGTTCATTATTTTCTTCATAAAAATACCCCAGATAGGTAACGCCATATTGGATCCGCCACCCAGTGTCAGCGATTCAAAATGCACCTGACGGTCCTCGGCTCCTACCCATACACCAGCCGTCAGTTTGGGTGTTATACCCATAAACCATCCGTCGGCCTGATCGTTGGTTGTGCCTGTTTTACCGGCTACAGCCCCTTGGGGCAGGTATAAGGCTCTGATTCTTATAGCTGTTCCTTCGTTAACGACTCCCTGCAGCAGGTTTATCATTAAAAAAGCCGTTTTCTCCCCTATGGCCTCTCTCTTGCGCGGAGTGAAAGTGCCCAGCAGGTTGCCACTGCTGTCTTCAATACGGGAAACCAGAAATGGTTCTACGTGGACCCCTTTGTTGGCAAAAGTGTTATAGGCCCCTACCATTTCGAAAAGACGAAGATCGGCCGGGCCGAGGCAAAGAGAAACCACGGGATCGAGAAAGCTCTTTATTCCCAGTTTATGGCACATGGCCACCATGGCTTCGGGACCGAATTGTTTCATAAGGTAGGCCGATATGTTATTACTGCTCTTTGTCAAACCCCATTTTAACGTGACCTGTCGTCCGATCCATTCGGGCTTGTCTGTACTCTCGGGTGTCCAGGTGGTATCGGACAGAATAAAAGTCTGCGGTACATTCATTACGTAATCGCATGGCGTATAGCCTTCCTGCATGGCAAGGGAATAAAGGAACGGCTTTATTGTCGAGCCCACCTGCCTGCGCCCCTGGCGCGCATTATCGTATTTGAAATAGCGGTAATTGGGTCCGCCCACATAGGCCTTTACATGACCGGTCTCGGGCTCCATGGCCATAAGTGCACCCCGCATTATAGATTTGTAATGCAGGATGGAGTCCATGGGAGAGAGGACCGTGTCTATTGCATGCATTCCGGATTTGCCCTTCCAGGAGAAAACCCGCATGGGAACCTTAGTATTGAATGCCTTGGATATTTCCTTTTCATCGGCCCCTTCTGCCGCCATATTCCTGTATCGGTCGCTCCAGCGCATAGCCTGCCTGAGAATGGATTCACGAAGGTTTTCCGGGACATCGTTGGAAAAAGGTTTGTGATTTTTATAACGCAACTCCCTGTCAAAAGTAGGCTGGAGATAAGTACCCAAATGTTCTTCCACTGCCTGCTGGGCATAGAGTTGCATACGGGCATTTATGGTAGTATAGATTTTAAGGCCGTCCCGGTCCAGATCGTACATCGTGCCATCCGGCTTCAGGTTCTTATTCAACCATCCGTAGAGGGGATCGTTCTCCCACAGATCAAGGTCCGCCTCATAATCTTCTCTATAGGTATAATTTCTGGAATTCGGCTCCCGGGCACTCATAACCCTGCGCAACATATCTCTGAAATAGGGAGCAAGACCGGCGTTATGATCCTGTGTAGTATAATTGAGTACTATGGGAAGCGTTTTAAGAGAATCGGCTTCCTTAGAAGTAAGAAAATCATATTTCCTCATTTGGGATATGACATGGTTCCGCCGCGCCAGTGATGATTCATAATTGATCACCGGATTAAATCGTGTGGGTTTATTCACCATCCCCACCAGAGTGGCCGCCTCCTCTGCGCTCAGTTGCGAAGGATGTTTATCAAAAAACGTATAGGAAGCCGTACGTATACCATACGCATTACTGCCAAAGAATATGGAATTGAGATACATGGTAAGAATCTCTTCCTTTGTATAGTTTCGCTCTATCTTAGCAGCAGTGATCCATTCTTTCATTTTTGTCGCCACCATTTTAACCGCATTGGCTCCCGGGAAACCATAGGAAACAGTGTCGCGCGGATACAGAGTTTTGGCCAATTGCTGGGTTAAAGTGCTCCCTCCTCCCGAACGGCTTTGACCCAAAATGATAGATTTTACGGCTACGCGGGCTAAAGCACGGAAATCAATCCCGGAATGCCTGTAAAACCGAATATCTTCCGTAGCCAGTACAGCATCTTTCAACGATTGCGGCAGGTCTTCGTATTGAACATAGGAACGGTTTTCTATATGAAAAGTAGCTATAACTACACCGTCTTCTGAGATGAGTTCGGTAGCCAGGTTGTTTTTTGGGTTCTCAAGAACCCTGAACGAGGGGATGTCTGCAAATGCACCCACAAGAAACAGCATTAGGAACCCTATCCCAACGAGAGCCAATACAATTATCCACAACCATTTGCAAATTTTTTTCTTTGTGTTTTCCTTCATGAGAAATTCTTATTGCCGTGCAAAATTAACTATAAATATTTGGAATATACATTACTTTATGTCTTACTTTGTAACGTGTGGAAAAAGAATACGTATGGATAAGAATTTAGTTATTGTCGAGTCTCCCGCAAAAGCAAAAACGATTGGAAAGGTTCTTGGAGAAGGCTTCGTGGTTAAATCCTGCTTTGGTCATATCCGGGATCTGTCCAAAAAGAAACTGGGTATAGACCATGAAAAAGGCTTCACTCCGGAGTATATCGTAGAACCGGATAAGAAAGAACTTGTCAGAGAGCTGACTAAATCGGCAAAAGAAGCCTCCATGGTGTGGCTGGCTTCCGATGACGACCGTGAAGGAGAAGCTATTGCATGGCATTTGAAAGAAACGCTTAACATACCCGACGAAAAAACTAAACGAATTGCTTTCCATGAAATAACAAAAGACGCAGTCCTCGGTGCCATTGAGAATCCCAGAGAGATTAACATGGACCTGGTTATGGCACAACAGGCACGCCGCGTACTGGACCGCATAGTCGGCTACGAAGTATCTCCCATCCTTTGGAGAAAAGTAAAACCAAAACTTTCTGCCGGCCGGGTACAATCCGTAGCTCTGCGTCTGGTTGTAGAGAGAGAAAGGGAAATAATGGCCTTCAAATCTTCCAGTTATTATAAAGTAGAAGGTCTCTTCCATCCCGCTTCGCGTGAAAAAGAAGTTTTCAAAGCCGAGCTTGATACCCGCTTTTCAGCGTCCCGTGAGGCCGCTGCTTTCTTAAACGATTGTATCGGGGCAAGGTATTCAGTGGCCGGGGTAGAATTCAAGACAGGACACAAAAGTCCGGCTCCTCCTTTTACCACTTCCACTCTGCAGCAGGAAGCGTCCCGGAAACTTGGTTTTTCTGTGGGGCAAACCATGACCATAGCACAACGGCTATATGAATCGGGGCTCATTACCTATATGCGTACCGACTCTGTGCAACTCTCCAAACTCGCTCTGGGGACAGCCAAAAAAGTTATTAAAGACACTTTTGGAGCCGATTATTGTAAAACAAGACAATATGCAACAAAAAGCAAGGGCGCGCAAGAGGCACACGAAGCAATACGCCCTACTTATATTGAAAATACTTCCATTGAAGGAACAGTACCCGAACGTAAACTCTATGATCTGATCTGGAAACGTACAGTTGCCTCACAAATGGCCGACGCTCAGGTTGATAAAACCCAGGTACAGATTGCCGTCAGCAGTTCCTCTCACCGTTTTATTGCTAACGGAGAGGTAATAACATTTGACGGATTCCTGAAAGTCTATATGGAATCTACCGACGATGAGCCGGAAAAAAACAATGAAAACATTAAGGAAGGTGCAATTCCCCGGCTGCAGGTCAATGATCCTCTGGATTCCGGCATGATAAAAGCCACCCAACGCTACTCGCAGCATCAGCCCAGGTATACCGAAGCCAGTCTGGTTAAGAAACTGGAAGAACTGGGCATTGGCCGTCCGTCTACTTACGCGCCCACCATTTCCACCATACTCAAGCGTCAGTATGTGGAAAAAACCGACAAACAAGCCATTAAGCGCACCTATATACAACTGGTGCTGTCGGGCAACAAGGTCACCGAAAAAGAACTGTCGGAGAATTACGGAGAAGAACGTGGCAAATTGACACCCACAGACATAGGTATCCTGGTCAATGATTTTCTTTCTGCCCAGTTCGCCTCAATAGTGGATTACGGATTCACAGCCAGGATTGAAGAAGATTTCGACAAAATAGCTTCAGGAACCCTGGTCTGGAATACCATGCTCGATAATTTTTATAAACCGTTCCGGCAGACACTTGACAAAGCATTGGAAACATCCCGCCCCAATAACGGAGAACGTACCCTGGGCAATGACCCTGCCACAGGTAAACCCATTCATGTACGCCTGGGACGTTTTGGTCCCATGGCACAGATCGGGGACAACGACGATCCCGAAAAACGTTTTGCCAGTTTGCGTAAGGGACAACTGCTTGCTTCCATTACCCTGGAAGAAGCTCTCAAACTGTTTGAACTTCCCCGGGATGCCGGACAATACAAAGACCTCCCCGTGATGGTTTCCATAGGTCGTTTTGGACCTTTTATTAAGTGGAACGGGAAATTCGTATCTTTGGGCAAGGAAGACGATCCCTACACAGTAGCCCCGGAACGAATTGCCGAGCTGATTGAAAACGCCCAGGTCAAGGAATCCCAGAAACACATCCTGGCTTTCCCCGATGACAATATTTTCGTACTTAAAGGACGTTTCGGCCCGTATATCAGCCATAACAAGAAAAATTACAGAATCCCCAAGGGAATGAAACCCGAGGATCTGACGCTGGAAGACTGCAGGAAGATTATTGATAAACATGACTGATAATCATTTCCCACTGGAAACGCTTCATGCCGAGGCTATTACAACGGATATGCCCGAATGTACGGCCATTTTGGTTGTGCGGGGACCTCAACCCGGGGTTATGCATGAGCTTGGGCAGCTTTTCGCTCAGGACCAAAAAAGGATCTTTTACGTGGAAGATCCTGTACAAAACAAACTGTTATCCATTATTTCCGATGCTCACAAAATGCAGATTCCCTGCATTATTCTGGGCGGAGAGGATTGTCCTCCCCCGGAAGGTTTTTTTGAATTCGGCAACGGCAACACGAGTCTTATTTCACAAGGCTCAGGAGAAGACGGTTTTGTTTCCCATTTCACCGGTTCAAAGACTCTGCAGCACTTTGCATGGCTCGGCTTTCAAAATTACCTGACAGACAAAGCCACGCTGGAAACCATCGGGGCACGTTTTTTTGAATCGCTTCGGCTGGGAGAATTCAGAAATAATCCCCGCTCCGCGGAACCATTATTGCGTGATGCTTCTGTTCATTTTGTAGACCTGAAGGCAGTCCGCCATTCAGATGCCCCTGACGGATTAAGTGTATCGCCCAACGGCCTGTACGCAGAAGAAATCTGCACATTGGGCCGGTATATCGGACTCTCTACCCGGTTTCGTCTTTCCTTTATTTATGGATATCCCTCATTAGCTCAAAATAATTCTCTGATAGCCAAGCTGGTGGCCCAGGTTATCTGGCATATTACAGAAGGGCTCGCTGTTTCTGTTCCTGAGTATCCCCAGGAAGATCCTTCACGTTTCCAGAGGAAGGTGGTTCAACTGGGAGACGGAGGACAGGAGATGGTTTTTCTTCAGTCCAAACAAAGCGGAAGATGGTGGATTGAGGTTCCAAATTTAAAGGAACTTTCATCACCACTGCTTATTTCTTGTTCTATAGACGATTACATGATTGCCTGCCGTGGAGAAATCCCCATGAAATGGTTGTTTTTCTATCAGAAGTCTAATAATTTTTCATAACTTTACAGGCCAAACGAACACTTATTATGTCAAAGTATCAAATTGATGCCACCGACCAGAAAATATTAGCCTTTCTGGTTAAAAACGCGCGTATGCCTTTCCTTGAAATCGCGCGGGAATGCGGAGTTTCCGGAGCTGCAATACATCAACGTGTTAAAAAAATGGAAAGCCTTGGAATTATTACAGGCTCCCGTTTACTCGTTAAACCTCAGACCCTGGGTCTGAATGTTTGCGCTTTCGTTGGGATGCAACTATCGCAGGCCAACCAGTATCCCACAGTTATTGAAGCATTAAAAAGTATATCTGAAGTAGTTGAATGCCATTTTGTAACAGGCAAATACGCCTTATGGCTCAAACTTTATTGCAGAGATCACGATCATCTTATGGAAGTACTTATAGACATTATCCGTAATATTCCATCGGTCATCCAGACAGAAACATTAATATCATTAGATCAGGCTATTGAACGCCAGGTGTGGGTTAAGCAATGACAAACAATCTCAGAAACATCCGTATCCGACAGGCTCTTATTTCCGTTTACCACAAAGAAGGCCTGGCTCCAATTGTTGCCGAACTATCACAACTGGGGGTTCGCATCCTTTCTACCGGAGGCAGTCTCTCTTACATCCGGGAACTGGGTGTGGAGGCATTCTCAGTAGAAGACCTGACAGGTTACCCGTCCATATTGGGGGGACGCGTCAAAACCCTCCATCCCAAAGTATTCGGAGGCATACTCGCCCGTCGTGAAGTGCCCTCGGACCAAAAGGAACTGGAACAGTGGGATATTGAACCCATAGATATGGTCATCGTAGACCTGTATCCTTTTGAGGATACCGTAGCCTCCATGGCTCCCCAGGCAGAGATCATAGAGAAAATCGACATAGGCGGCATTTCTTTAATCAGGGCAGCTGCTAAAAATTTCAAAGACGTTCTGATTGTCCCCTGCCGCACACTTTATCCGGAAGTATTATCACTGCTCCAGGAACAGGGCGGCCATACCACCCTGAGTGACCGCAAATATTTTGCAGCCGAGGCTTTCAAGATAAGCTCCCATTACGACACGGCCATTTTCAACTATTTTAACCAGGAAGCAAACCTGCCCGTATTTAAAGCAAGTCTGCTGGAATCTCCGCTAAGGCTCCGTTACGGTGAGAATCCTCATCAGCATGCCATGTATTTCGGGGAACAGAATTCTCTTCCCAGACAATTGCACGGAAAGGAAATCTCGTACAACAACCTGCTGGATATTGAATCGGCTATCAAACTGATCCATGATTTTACCGACCCGACGGTTGCAATTATCAAGCACAACAACGCATGTGGTTGTGCTTCACGGGAAGACCTTACACAAGCCTGGCAATGCGCGCTGCAGGCAGACCCTCTCAGTGCCTTTGGAGGAATAATTATTGTTAACCGGGAGATTCAAACTGAAACAGCCGAAGAAATCAACAAGCTGTTTTTCGAAGTAATTATTGCCCCTTCATATTGCCCCGAAGCTCTTGAACTTCTGAAAAGCAAGAAAAACAGGATTATTCTGCAGTACGACAAAGAGGCCTCACTTCCGGCACAGGAGTTTCGCTCCCTGATGAACGGCGTGGTGGTACAGGATCGTGACACCGCAGTGGAAAACCTGTCGTCTTTCACACAAGTAAGCAAAAAAACTCCCGAAAAGAATCAGCTTGCCGATCTCGTCTTTGCCAACAAACTGGTTAAACACACCAAATCGAATGCTATTGTACTTGTTAAAGACCAGATGCTTCTGGCCAGCGGTATGGGTCAGACCTCTCGGGTCGATGCCCTTAAGCACGCGATAGAAAAAGCAGGTACGTTCGGGTTATCCCTGCAAAATGCCGTTATGGCATCAGATGCATTTTTCCCTTTCCCCGACTGTGTGGAAATAGCAGACAAGGCCGGCATTACGGCTGTGATTCACCCGGGCGGCTCCATCAACGACCAAAAAAGTATTGATTATTGTAACTCGCATAATATGGCAATGATCTGCACAGGCATTCGCCATTTCAAACACTAAACCGCTTATGGCTTTTTCATTCCTAACACAAAAAATCGCTATTGACCTCGGGACGGCCAATACTATCATAATCCACAACGATAAGATTGTTGTGGATGAGCCCTCTATTGTGGCCATAGATCTTAATACCGGGAAACCGCTTGCCATTGGGAAAACCGCACGCATGATGCAGGGAAAGACCCACGAAAACATTAAAACCATAAGACCGCTGCGGGACGGAGTTATTGCAGACTTTAATGCATGTGAGCAAATGGTTCGGGGGATGATCAAGATGATTAATCCACAGAACAAATTCCTCATTCCCAGCCTGCGTATGGTAGTATGCATTCCTTCCGGAAGTACCGAGGTGGAAATCCGTGCCGTACGTGACTCCTCCGAACATGCAGGCGGCCGGGATGTATATCTGATTTACGAACCCATGGCAGCCGCCCTGGGGATTGGGATAGATGTTACGGCACCCGAGGGAAATATGGTGGTAGATATTGGCGGCGGTACAACCGAGATTGCAGTAATTGCCCTCGGAGGGATTGTATGCAATCAGAGCATACGGGTGGCCGGAGATGTCTTTACCGCAGAGATACAACAATATATGCGCCATCAACATAATATCAAGATTGGGGAGCGCACTGCAGAAGATATTAAGATCTGCGTGGGATCTGCTCTTTCCGAACTCGATAGTCCGCCCGAACCAATGCTGGTTCGCGGCCCTAACCTGATGACAGCCCTCCCTGTGGAAGTAGCCGTTACCTCACAGGAAATCGCCCATTGCCTGGACAAATCGCTCGTTAAGATAGAAACAGCCGTGTTGTCTGTACTTGAGCAGACACCGCCCGAGTTGTACTCAGACATTGTCCAGCGGGGCATATTCCTGACCGGAGGAGGCGCTTTATTGCGCGGAGTGGATAAAAGGCTACAGGATAAGATCAACATACCTTTCCATATTTCGGAAGGACCTCTCCATTCGGTAGCACGCGGAACCGGGATAGCATTAAAGAACATCGGCAAATTTCCTTTCCTGCTTAGATAAAAAGGGGCGACAGATATGTTCGGCATTTCTCCGTTCCTTCGCAAACTGTTGGTGTTTCTGCTATATCTCGTACTGCAGGCAGGTGCACTTGTGCTGTTGATCAATAACAGTCATTTCCAACAGAATGCCATGATGCGGATCGTGCGTAACAGTCAGTTGTTTTTTTGGGAAAAACGTTCGGACTGGCACTCTTTTCTGAGTCTTAAAAAAACGAACGAAGCGCTGAATGCCGAGAATACCCGTTTATTGAACGAACTGAATAAGCTTTACCAGTTACAGGACGAATGGAAGGCAAAAGACAGTATCCTGCCGGCGGTATGTGATTCATTTTCATTTATTCCGGCTGTTGTATTAAACAATTCGATTGCCCGCCAGCAGAATTTTCTGGTGATTGACAAGGGTCTGGCAGACGGCGTAACACCAGATCTGGGCGTGATCAGTAATACAGGAATCGTAGGGATCGTATCGAATGTAACCGAGCACTACGCTGTGGTTATTTCGCTGCTGAACACAGAACAGCGATTTACTGCATTACTGTCCGGAAGCCAGGTGTTTGGGACACTTCGCTGGGACGGTTCGGATTATAGCAAGGTCCGGCTTTCAGAGATACCGCGACATATTCCCGTAGCCATTGGTGACACAGTAATAAGCAGTGACTTTTCTGTTCTTTTCCCGCCCAGGATTCCAATTGGAACCGTTAGTTCTTTCAGCACTAAGAAAGGGACATTCCTGGATCTGGAAGTAGATCTGTTACTCGACTTTAAGTCGCTCCGTTATGTCAATGTGGTAACGCACTCTGGTGCACAAGAGATCAAAGAGCTATGAACGACACGTTAAAATATTTTTTACGGTTTCTGCTCTTCCTGGCCGTGCAACTGGTATTCTTCAATTCCCTCAATTTGGGAACCTACTTATTGCCGATGCCATATATCCTGTTCCTGCTACTTCTTCCGTGTCTCTATTCCTCTGTTTGGCTTCTTCTTTGGGCTTTTGCCTTTGGTTTGTGTCTCGATGTCTTTGGGGGCGGAATCCTTGGTTTACACACCTCAGCTTTGCTCGTCCTGGCCCTGTTGCGATACGGACTGCTAAGACTCGTGTCTGTGAAAGGCGACCTGGATAACCTTTCAGTCCCGGGTTATGACATGTTTGGCTTTGGACGGTATTTCATATTTGTTTTATTGAGTGTGCTGGTGCATCACATTGTCTATTTCTCTCTGGAAAGTTTCAGCTTTTTTCATTTCTGGCAGCTTCTTTTACGAATTGCAGGAAGCACATTGCTGAATGTTTTTCTGATCATGTTGTTTGAGAGAGTATTTTATGCCGGAAGGAGGTAACCAATGGAACAACGCACAAGACAAAAACACGTAATCCTGGCCTGTTTTGTTCTATGTGGGCTTCTTCTTACAGGTCGCCTGTTCTTTCTTCAGATTGTCAATGATGAATATAAAATCACTGCATCTAACAATGTGTTGCGTTATGAGATCATTTATCCGGCACGCGGGCTTGTCCTGGACAGGGAGGGCCGCATTATTGTCGGCAATCAGACCTCATACGATATCATGATCACGCCAAAGGAACTGGTTTCATTCGATACCACCGATTTTTGTGCTATTTTTGATCTCACAAGGGATAAGATGTCATCGCTGCTGAGCGATGTCGATAAACGGAGGAACAGCATAGGGTATCAAAGTGTAATCTTCCTTCGACAAGTTACTAATGAACAGTATACCAGATTTCTTGAAAAAAGCTACAAGTTTCCTGGATTCTCGGTTCAGAGTAAAAGCATACGAAATTATCCGACACCACTATGTGGCAATCTGCTGGGCTATATCATAGAAGCAGATCCCAAATTTCTTGAAAAGAATCCGGGATACAAACCCGGGGACTTTATTGGCAAAACAGGTATTGAGGAAATGTACGAACCCTATCTCAAAGGAGAAAAAGGGTATTCCATTTACCTGCGCGACGTACATAATCGCATCAAGTCATCTTATGATAATGGTGAGCACGATAAGACGGCCATTCCCGGGAAAGACCTGATCTCTACCGTTGACGCAGAACTTCAGGCTTTCGGAGAACAGCTCATGCAAAACAAGGTAGGTTGTGTTGTCGCCCTTGAACCCTCAACGGGAGAAGTGCTTACTCTTATTACTTCTACCGGACTTGCCGCCGAATACCTCAGCAATTTCAGTTCCTACTATAAGCAGGTCATTGCAGATCCGTTGAAACCCATGTTCAACAGGGCCATCATGTCTGCCTATCCTCCGGGATCGGTATTCAAGCTGGTTAACGGACTCATAGGACAGCAGGAAGGCGTGTTGACTCCGCAGACAAGATATAATTGCCAGATGGGCTATCACGCAGGCAATCTTACCGTAGGCTGCCACGCACATCCGTCTCCGTTAAATTTACAGCAGTCTGTAATGATGTCCTGTAATGCTTATTATTGTAATGTTTTCCGGAGTATACTTGATAACCCGGCTTACGCCAACATAGGCGAAGCATTCAATTCCTGGAGAAGGTATGTGGAAAGTTTCGGATTTGGTACGCGTCTGGGAATAGACCTGCCGGGAGAACTAGCCGGAACTATACCCACAGCCGCTCTCTACGACAGGGTTCATGGCAAAAACAGATGGAAATCACTGACGGTCATTTCACTTTCTATCGGACAGGGGGAAATTGGAGCTACACCATTACAACTGGCTAACCTGGCAGCCATTATGGCCAACAGGGGACATTTCTTTACACCTCACGTAATTAAAGAGGTAGTTGATGATTCCACATTTGTCCCAAAAGTGGAACGACACGATGTAATGGTTGATCCCGAGTATTTTTCGGTGATGGTAGAGGGAATGTATCAGGCTGTCAACGCCCCGCCGGGATCCGGCGGCACCGCCACGATTGCACGTATTCCGGAAATTGAGCTGTGCGGGAAAACCGGTACTGCGCAAAATCCACACGGACGTGATAATTCGGTTTTTGTTTGTTTTGCTCCGCGGGAGAATCCAAAAATTGCCGTGGCTGTATATGTGGAACAAGGTGGTTTCGGAGCAACTCAGGCGGCTCCTATTGCCTCGCTGATGGTAGAAAAATACCTTTCAGACAGTATAAGTACTTCCAGAAACTGGCTGCTTGAGCGGGTTTTGGAACAGGATCTCTTACAACATCATATGCCATGAGAAGAGAGACAGGCTTTTTCAAACAATTAGACTGGTGGACCGTGGCTATTTACACGGTCCTGGTCCTGATTGGCTGGATAAGTATCTTTGCCTCTGTTTACGATCCGGAACATAACAGTATCATCGATACCACACAGCGATACGGCATGCAGATGATATGGATTTTCGGAGCCTGGTTCCTTGCCATAGCCGTGTTGTTGATTCCTTCACGCATCTATCCTCTTTTTTCCGGCTTTCTGTATATCATAGGCCTGCTGGTTTTACTGGCTGTACTGGTGCTTGGAGTAGAACGAAACGGTTCACAATCGTGGCTGGTCCTGGGCCCGGTTCATTTTCAGCCGGCCGAAATGGCAAAAGTCTTTGTTGCTTTGGCGCTGGCCGGGATAATGAGCCGGCCGCAGTTCAAACTTCGGTCTCTGAAAGGCGCACTGGAGGTCGCAGCTATTATTCTCATTCCGGCACTACTTATTGTAATGGAGAAAGAAACCGGACTGGCACTTGTTCTTTCCTGTTTCCTGCTGGTACTTTACAGGGAGGGTCTGCCCGGATGGGTTCTTGTTTCGGGGCTTTGGGCTATCAGCCTTTTCCTGATGTCAATTATATGGAGTACGCTGGGCGTATTATGGCTTATATTCAGTATATGCTTTGCGGTATTCTTGCTGCTTGCATATAAAAAAATACCCGTTTTTCTGACTCTCGGACTTTTCATTGGGCTTTATTTCCTTACACCATACATTTGTAAATTATTCTCTCTGGATTTATCCTCCTATATTGAACCCTATCAGTGGTTCCTGATCCTGAGCGTTCCCTTTTTTCTTGCCGGATTTATTGTTGCCATAAAAAAACGGCTGCAATACCTTAAAATGATTCTGCTCGGCTTTATCTGTTCCGTAGCCTTTACATTTTCTGTGGGATACATATTCAATAATATCCTGCAACCTCACCACAGGGCGCGCATAGAAAATTTGCTCGGTATAGAAAAAGATATTTACGGCGCCGGATACAATGTATATCAGTCAAAAGTTGCCATTGGATCCGGAGGTTTTTTTGGCAAGGGATTTTTACAAGGCACACAGACAAAATACAATTTTGTACCGGAACAAAGTACGGATTTCATTTTCTGTACCATTGGGGAAGAGTGGGGTTTCCTGGGAGCGACCCTTGTCATAATACTGTATGTGGTCCTTCTCTTCCGCATAATATCCATAGCAGAACGTCAGCGTCATTCCTTCGGAAGAATTTACGGCTACGGGGTTGCCGCCTGTTTCTTCTTTCATTTCTTCATTAACATAGGCATGACCCTGGGAATAATTCCCGTGATCGGGATACCTTTACCATTTATCAGCTATGGAGGTTCCTCATTATGGACTTTTACATTACTTTTGTTCATCCTTTTAAAAATGGATGCATCAAGAAAAAACTAACACAAAGATCCTATGGCACAATCATTTTCAGAAAGACATAACGGCCCCAGAGTGGGACAGACACAGGAAATGCTCTCCAAAATAGGTGTTCCGGACATGGATACACTTATTGAGCAAACCATTCCCTCCGACATCAGACTAAAGAATCCGTTGGTACTTGACGCACCGTTGAGTGAGCATCAGTTGCTTGCCCATATGAAACAACTGGCGTCTAAAAATAAAACCTACAGATCCCTTATTGGAACGGGATACTACGGCACCGCTCCGTTACCGGTAATCCTGCGTAATATTTTTGAGAATCCCGGATGGTATACTTCTTATACTCCTTATCAGGCAGAAATTTCTCAGGGCCGGCTGCAGGCACTTTTTAACTTCCAGACAATGATCTGCAGTCTTACCGGCTTTAACCTGGCCAACAGCTCACTGCTCGATGAAGCCACCGCCGCCGGAGAAGCCATGCGTATGATGTATGAATTACGCTCCAGAGCTTTTGTGAAAGAAGGCCGTAACGTGGTACTGGCAGATGAAAATATCTTTCCCCAGACGCTGGCAGTAATGGCCACCAGAGCAAAAGGGCTTGGAATAGAAATCGTTAAAGTTCCCCTCGATGGCAATGCGTTACAGGTTGTTGAATCCTATGAATCCCGTCTCTACGGTATTATGGTTCAATATCCGGGGGCCGATGGCCGTATCTGCGATTATACCCAACTCTGCCGGATAGCTCATGAGAAAGGTCTTTTGGTTACTGCCGTTTGTGATTTGCTGGCTCTTGCGGTTCTGAAAGAACCTGCTTCCTGGGGTGCAGACATTGCCGTTGGTAACGTACAGAGGTTTGGTCTGCCCATTGGCTTTGGTGGGCCCACAGCTGGCTATATGGCCTGTCACGACACGTTCAAGAGAAACATGCCGGGTCGTATTGTCGGAAAATCGGTCGACCGACTGGGAAACGAAGCTTACCGTCTTGCTTTGCAGACCAGAGAACAGCATATCAAACGCGAAAAGGCCACTTCAAATATTTGTACCTCCACGGCACTTATGGCCACGATGGCCGGGATGTATGCTTTATATCACGGGAGTGAAGGTATAAAAGAGATTGCCCGCAACGGTCAGAAATACGCACACGTAGCTGCTTCTGCGCTCAAGTCTGGCGGATACAGCCTGAAACATGAATATTTTTTTGACACTATAGAGATCACCGGGGTTGATGCCCAACAGATCCGCACCAAAGCACTTGCCAGTGAGATCAATTTCTATTATCCCACCCCTGACAGCGTCAGAATGACTTTCGATGAACTGTCCTCCTGCAACGAGGTAAAGACTGTACTGGCTATCTTTGGTGTTACTGTTAACCAATGTCCCGGAGAACCTGCTTTTGCGCAGTTTATGGAAAGGACAACTCCTGTTCTGGAAGAACCTCTCTTCAACACTTACCATTCGGAAACAGACATGATGCGCTATATAAAAACCCTTGAGAACAGGGATATTTCTCTGACGCATTCTATGATTCCGCTGGGATCCTGTACCATGAAACTGAATGCTGCCGTTGAGATGATGCCTTTAAGCTGGCAGGAATGGAATTCCATTCATCCGTTTGTCCCGGGATCACAGGCCCAGGGATATCTGGAACTGATTCACGGTTTGGAAAAAGACCTTTCCGTCATAACCGGCTTTGACGCCTGCTCTCTCCAGCCCAATTCGGGAGCGGCGGGCGAATACGCAGGACTTACAGTCCTTCGCGCTTACCAGCAGGCTACGGGACAGGGGCACAGAAACATTGCGATAATACCTTCATCGGCACATGGAACCAATCCGGCCAGTGCCGCCATGGCTGGTCTCGAGATCGTTGGCGTGGGATGCGATGAAAACGGGAACATCAACGTGGATGAACTGCGTGAGAAAGCATCGGCACATAAAGACCATCTGTCATGTATCATGATCACCTATCCGTCCACTCACGGTGTCTTTGAAGTGAAGATTAAGGAAATATGCCGTATCATCCACGAGAACGGCGGGCTGGTCTATATGGACGGAGCCAATATGAACGCGCAGGTAGGGTTGACCAATCCGGGTTATATTGGAGCGGACATATGCCACCTGAACCTGCATAAGACTTTTGCCATGCCTCACGGCGGAGGCGGTCCGGGCGTCGGTCCCATCTGCTGTACTGCGGCCCTGGCTCCTTACCTGCCAGGACACCCCATGCTGGAAAATAACACAAAGAATACAGTAGCTGCTGCCCCTTACGGATTCCCACTGCTCCTGCCCATAACGTATGCCTACATAAAACTTCTTGGTGAAGAAGGTTTACGTAAGGCAACGGAATATGCCATACTGAACGCTAATTATCTTTCCCATATTCTGGCTCCCAGACTGAATACCTTGTATAAAGGAACTTCGGGACGTGTGGCACACGAGTGTATCATCGACCTGCAGCACTTCAGTAAAAAATATGGTGTAGACGCTACCGATGTAGCCAAACGTCTCATGGATTACGGATTCCATGCCCCCACTCTTTCTTTCCCGGTACACGAAACCTTAATGATAGAGCCGACCGAAAGTGAGCCGCTGGAAGAAATTAACCGTTTTGCCGAGGCATTGTTATGTATTTTGGATGAATGTGAAGGACTGGCCTCAGGTGATACAAAATACGGAACTCCTGAAGATAATTTGCTTAAAAACGCTCCCCATACGGCACCGGAAGTGTGCGCCGACGAATGGCATCATCCGTACGGACGTCAACTGGCTGCCTATCCCCTGCCCTGGATCAGTGCCCATAAATTCTGGCCTTATGTCACCAGGGTAGACAACGGTTTCGGAGACAGAAACCTGGTATGTGCCTGCACTATTCAATAATTTTAACTAACACAGCACAACTATGATTACACCTCTTTCAACTCCCGGACAATGGTATCTCGATTTTATTAATGGCGGATTATGGTCTGCCCTGGAGTCTGCAGGATTTTCCTGGTGGATGTTGATTATCCCCCTGGCTATCCTTGCCGGCCTCATTGCTGTTGCCGCAACAGTTCCTTTCCCAAAAATTGATTAAGATTACATCCGCGCCATCCTGTCCGCTTCGCGACGCTGGTCGTTTTGTTTTATTGTTTCACGCTTGTCGTATTCGCGTTTGCCCCTGGCAAGCGCGATGACAAGTTTGGCATATCCGTTGTCCGAGATAAACATACGGACCGTCACAATAGTATATCCCTTTTCACGGGTTGACCGGTAAAGCTTATTCAGTTCATGACGTGTCAGGAGCAGTTTCCTGTCCCGTCTTTGATCATGATTATTGAATGAGCCCCACCAATAATCTGCAATGTTCATATTTTTCACGTACAGCTCTTTACCTGAAAAATAACAATACGAATCCACCAGAGTAACTTTCCCTGCACGAACCGATTTTATCTCGGTTCCGGTCAGGACAATACCTGCTGTATACGTGTCTATGAATTCATATTCAAACGACGCGCGTTTATTTTTAATGACAACCTGAGATTTAGCTTTGGGCATAACGGCGCAAATTTAGTAAATTTGTTCTCCATTCAACGAATTATGAAAATCCTTACACTCATATCTTTTGCCCTGTGCCTTTCCCCGGCCCTCATGGCTCAGCAGGTTACTGAACTTCAATACACACAGGCACAGAACTTTAAAATTTTGGGACAGGGCGTACCCGTCACTGTTCAGGGTGATACCTCGGACCGCGTTCCGGGTATGACATATGCCCGGTTGCCTTTGGCCGGCCGCTCCCGGTTCCGGCCTGAGCTCTGGTCTTTGGGAATGAATTCAGCGGGCCTTTCTGTCCGGTTTCGCTCAAACAGCCCAATCATCGGAGTCCGGTGGGAACCTCTTAACCAGTTTGCCATGAACCACATGAGCGCCACTGGAGTAAGGGGGCTGGACCTGTATATCCTGGACGGCAAAGAATGGAGGTACGCCGGATCGGCCCAACCACAAAACAAACCGGCTTGCCGAGCTGTGATCATTTCCGGAATGGACTCGACTTATAGGGAATATATGCTGAACCTGCCTTTGTACGATGGTTTAAAATCGCTGGAGATAGGCATTGGGCAGGGATCTGACGTTTCCATGCCTCAGGTTGATCTTCCCCGCACAGAGAGTCCAATTGTTTTTTACGGGACCAGTATTACGCAAGGCGGATGTGCCTCCCGTCCGGGAATGGCATACCCGGCCATTATTGGCAGAAAATTACAATGCCAGACCATTAATCTTGGATTCAGCGGCAATGCACGTATGGATACCTCTATTAACGAATTACTGATTGCAATAGAAGCAGGAATCTACTTCATTGACTGCCTTCCCAATTGCACGGCAGATCTGGTTCGGGCCAGGGGTTATTCATTCATTAAAACCCTGATGGATGCCAAACCCGGTATTCCCGTTGTCATGGTTTCACATCAACTGGAGCCAAAGGCGCGTTTTAGCAGGCCTCTGGAAAACAACCAGAAAGAAGTCAATCGTTTATGGGAAGAAATATACCACCGGCTGGTAGCAGAAGGATATAATCAGTTGCGTTTTGTACCCGCTGATAACCTCACAGGCCACGACGGCGAAAGCACCGTTGACGGAGCGCACCTGACCGACCTCGGGTTTTTAAGGATATCAGAAGAACTGATGCGTTATTGCAATCAATAAGTTCCTTTTGTCGTTGACAATGGCACCTGTTTTTCTGTTTTTTTCTCTTCGGGAGCCTTTCTCATTGCCGGGTTTCCGCGCATAATGCTGTACAGCAGGAGCACGGCCCCCGTTAGGATAAATGGAATGCTCAGGATCTGGCCCATATTAAGAGTCATATTCTCTTCAAAGGCCACCTGAGGCTCCTTGATATACTCAATAAAGAAACGGGCGGCAAACAAAACCATCAGAAACAGCCCAAAGAGCGTTCCTTCCCTGAGTTTAGGCAACCGTTTCCTGTATAGGGTAATAAGTACTCCAAACAACAACAGATAGGCCAGTGCCTCGTACAATTGAGTAGGATGCTTGGGCACCAGTTCGCCGTTACGCATGAACACGAAACCCCAGGGAAGATCTGTCGGGTTGCCGTAGATCTCGGAATTCATGAGATTGCCAAACCGTATAAAAGCGCCTGCCAGGGCCACTGTAATTCCCAAACGGTCCATAATCCATAAAAAACTGAATCCATTCTTTCTGCCGTAATGATGTGCGAACCACCAAATAGCCAGTACAATGGCGATAGCCCCCCCGTGAGATGCAAGACCACCCTCCCAGACATACAAGATCTTAACAGGGTGAGCCAGGTAATACTCCGGCTCATAGAACAGGCAGTGACCCAATCTGGCTCCAACAAGCGTGCCAATGATTAGTGTGTACAGCAAAGGATCCAGCAGAGTGGCCGGGACGCCTTCACGTTTGAAAAAGTATCTGAAATAAAGATAGCCTATGGTAAAGGCAACAATAAAGCAAAGGCTGTAATACCGGATTTCTACGGGCCCGACAGAGAAAATAACCGGGTCAACATTCCAATAGATGGCTAAAGGACTCATCTTTATTATTTTAAGTTTATAAATTTAGCCTGGAAAAAACACTTAATGGCAATCGTTTTCCAAAAGTGTCTTCCAGATACAATTCTCCAAAAGTATATTCACCTCCTGCGGGAAATGCCTGTCTGGCCAGGGTATCTGCCAGTAAAGCCGAATAACCGTTTGAATACAGGTTCAAAACCATGAATGAATCGGCAGGAGCCACCAATTTGGCACATTCCACCAATAACGAGAACAGGCAGTCATCCAGTTTCCAGCGTTCTCCTTCGGGCCCGTGTCCGTAAGCGGGCGGATCGAGGATTATGCCCTTATAGGTATTTCCCCTGCGAACCTCGCGCTTAACGAATTTGAACGCATCTTCCAGGATCCATCGGATTCCGGACATCCCGCTCAACTCCATATTTTCACGACTCCAGGTAAGCACCTGACGTACAGCATCCAGATGTACCACTTCGGCCCCAGCAGCCCTGGCAGCCAGTGAGGCAGCTCCCGTATAGGCAAACAGGTTCAGCACATTGGCTTTCCCTTGCAATCTGCTGGTATTCTCGTAAATATAATCCCAGTTGGGAGCCTGCTCCGGAAAAATACCCACGTGTTTGAACGCTGTAAGACCCAGCCGCATTTTGAAAAGTTTTCCATAAGAAATAACCCATTGATCGGGGACTTTCTTCAGCTTTTCCCAAGTGCCGCTGTCTTCCTTTCCGGCCCGTCCAAAGCCGGCTCCGGGTACAAATCGTATATGGGCACGATGCAGCCACTCTTCATTTGGCATTGACTTGGCCCAAAATGCTTTAGGTTCAGGTCTGATAAGCAAATACGGGCCAAACCGCTCCAGCTTTTCACCTTCGCCGCAATCAATGAGTTGGTAATCATTCCACAAACCGGGACTTAACAGTTGCATCTGGTAAAGATATATAAAAAATGTATCTTTGCTGTACTAATATTGGAAGACATGCAAAACATCAGTACCTACAATTTTAAAGAAAAACGCGCCATCGTACGCGTCGATTTCAATGTGCCGTTGAATGCACAATTTGAAGTTACAGACAACACCCGTATACGTGCCGCCATCCCCACCCTCAGAAAAGTTCTTGACGGCGGCGGTGCACTGGTTATAATGTCCCACCTGGGACGGCCCAAAAAAGCGGAAGACAAGTTCTCTCTCCGCCACATCATTCCGGAAGTGGAAAAACAACTGGGATCAAAAGTACTCTTTGCCCCCGACTGCATGGGTGAGCAGGCCGCTGAAATGGCAGCCGCCCTGAAGCCCGGACAAGTGCTTTTACTTGAAAACCTGCGTTTTTATGCCGAGGAGGAGGGAAAACCCCGCGGTCTGGCAGAAGATGCCTCCGAAGAAGAGAAGAAAGCTGCCAAATCAGCTGTAAAAGAAAGCCAGAAAAAATTCACCCGCACCCTGGCTTCCTATGCCGATTGCTATATCAATGACGCTTTTGGAACCGCTCACCGGGCCCATGCCTCCACTACGCTCATAGCAGCCTATTTCCCCAACGACAAAATGTTCGGCTACGTAATGGAAGGCGAGATCAAAGCCATTGATAAAGTGTTGCTCGCACCGGAACATCCTCTGACCGCCATTCTGGGAGGCGCCAAGGTTTCAAGCAAGATTGCCATTATTGAACGTTTGCTTGATAAAGTAGACAATATGATCATTGGCGGTGGCATGAGCTTTACTTTTGTGAAGGCACAGGGAGGCAAAATTGGAAAATCACTTTGCGAAGACGATCAGTTGCAGCTCGCCCTGGATATTATGGAAAAAGCCAAGGCCAAAGGTGTCAGGATTTATATTTCCGAAGATGTGATTGCCGGAGATGCTTTTGACAACAATGCCAACGAACAGACTTGTGAAGTAGACGCTATTCCCGACGGATGGCTGGGAATGGACGCTGGTCCCAAAGCCCTGGAAACCTGGAAAAAAGTCATTATGAACTCCCGCACCATCTTATGGAACGGCCCGGTAGGAGTATTTGAAATGCCCAAATTCGCCAAAGGCACACTGGCTCTGGTAGAATTTGTTGCCAAAGCCACGCAACAGGGAGCTTTCTCGCTGGTTGGCGGCGGAGATTCCGTTGCTGCCGTTACACAAATGGGTTATGCAGACAAAGTCAGCTACGTTTCCACTGGTGGCGGTGCCATGCTTGAATATCTGGAAGGCATTGAACTTCCCGGCATAATAGCTATCCGCGAATAGATCTGTATTATATGTAAAAGTAAAACGCCCCGGGAAACGGGGCGTTTTTTGTAATCAGACGGTCATGATCTCTTTTTCCTTGACCAGGAGAATATCTTCCACTTTTTTGGTAAAGACATCCAGTTCCTTTTGAATAAGGGTTTCGGTATCCTTGACCACATCTTCTGACAATCCGTCCTTCTGGTATTTTTTTAATAAATCCACTCCATCACGCCGGGCATTACGCAGACTTATCCGTGCGGTTTCCCCTTCGTTTTTTGCCTTTTTCACGAGCTCCTTTCTACGCTCTTCTGTCAATGGCGGTACCTGGATTCTGATTATCTCCCCGTTATTTTGAGGTGTGAACCCGAGGTTCGCTACCATTATCGCTTTTTCGATCTGCTGGATGAGCGATTTTTCCCAGGGCTGAATGATCATTGTACGGGCATCGGGAACGGTAATGCTGGCTACCTGAGCCAGGGGAGTGGGTGTCCCGTAATACTCTATACTGATTCCCGAAAAAATTGAAGGATTCGCTTTCCCAACACGATACGTGGCGAGCTCATTATCGAGATACTCGACCGCTTTGGACATTTTATCCTTAACCTGCTCCAAAACTTTTTTTGCGTCGCTGATTTCCATATTATATATTTTATTTAATTATCGTTCCAACCGGTTCACCATCAATTATTCTCAACATATTGCCGGGTGTATTCATATTGAATACCACAATAGGCATTCTGTTTTCGCGGCAGAGGGTAAAAGCGGTCAAATCCATGATTTTAAGATTTTTTTGCAATGCCTCGTCAAATGATAGAGTTGTATAACGCACCGCCTTAGGATCTTTTTCGGGGTCGGCCGTGTATACTCCGTCTACGCGGGTACCTTTCAATACGGCATCGGCGCCCAGTTCAATGGCACGCAAGGCCGAGGCCGAATCGGTGGTGAAAAAGGGATTCCCTGTTCCCCCGGCCAAAAGAGTTACCGCACCTTTTTCAAGATGAGAAAGAACAGCATCGCGCTTATAGTAGTTGGCAAATGCAAGCATGGGGGTTGCGGTATATACTTCTGCCTGCAGATTCATCTCGCGCAGGGCATCTGCCAGGGCAATACTGTTAATGACAGTAGCAAGCATACCCATCTGATCTCCGTGAACACGGTCATAACCCTCCCCAACGCCTTTCAAACCACGAAAAATATTGCCGCCACCAATGACAATAGCCACCTGAACACCGGCCTTAACCACCGGACATATTTCCTGAGCAAAAGTATTCAGGACTCCGGAATCCAGACCCTGACCATCCGGTCCGCCCAGACTTTCACCACTTAACTTGAGTAAAACCCTTTTGTACTTCATCGCAAAATCTTTGGATACAGACAAAGATAAACAAAATCCGTGTATCTTTGTTACATACCTACACTGTGCAAAATGATAACTTCTGTAGTTAAAAAAGTAATAATGAGCCTGAGCGGGCTGTTTCTTATTTTATTCCTGACCGTTCATATGACGGCCAATTTTACCATCCTCTGGGGAGAAGAAACCTTCACTGCTGTCACCAACTTTATGGGCAATAATCCGGTGATCAAGCTTATTGTTCCCGTTCTGGCTGCCGGATTCATAATCCATATTTTCTTCGCTTTATACATTTCGCTTAAAAACCTTAAAGCCAGGGGCGAAGTAAAATACAAATCGGCAAACAGAACAGAGGGATTATGGATTGATCATTGGGCTTCTCGCAACATGCTCATTTTGGGTATAATAGTCCTTGGCGTATTGGGAATACACCTCTCTCATTTCTGGGTGAACATGCAATGGCAGGATTTCATGGGCAGGGAACCTCAGAACGGATACCTGCTGGTAACCCGTGAATTGGGAACTCCGCTGATTGCTGCCTGCTACCTGATATGGTTTACGGCTCTGTGGCTGCATATCAACCACGGGTTCTGGTCTGCTTTCCACAGTATTGGACTGAGCACATCAAAAGTATTGCCTGTTTTACGGGTAATATCACTCGCCTATTCAAGCTTGTTGTGCCTTGGTTTTACGGTAGTGGTAATCTACTGTCTGTTCTTCTGATCTGAGTATTTCTCCAGCCTGTTATTTCTCCAGCCTGTTATTCCTCCATCCTGCGGAAATGGTACTGAATGTGTTGTGAAACGCGCATGATATCACGTCTCATACCACTGATAATTAACGGATTATCTGAATAATCAATGGTGATTTTATCTTCAAAGACACGAAATATTCTGGTTAAAATCCGCTTTGATTTAAACACCAGCTTATTGTCATAGTCCGATACCAGCACGTATCCCATATCCGAAACCATGCCCGTGACCACTTCTTTATCCTTATCAAAAGAACGGTTCATGTGCACTTCGCGTTTGCCAAATCCAATGAAAGGATAAACGGCAGAAAAAGCGACAATGAGAATGATCATGCTCCTCAGGTTGTTCCCGGACTCAGGCTGCAGAAATTCACGAAATGAAATAGTATGCTCGCTTGTATAAAAAACGATTGCCAGCATTATAAGGACAAGTACAGAATAAAAAACAATGAATTTCAGTACTCTTATCAGATATTTCCCAACGTTAAATGCATTCATTTTATTATGATTTACCTATTCGGAACAAATGTAGGCGTTTTTTACTACTTTTGTGTTACTATAGATTAAATTATCATTAATATGGAAAAGAATCTCAAAACCGTCGTCATTATTCTGGGAGCCGTTGCAATCCTGCTCCTGGGAGCTCTTGCCTGGATCTGGTTTGACCGTAGCTCCATGGTCAAAGAACTTACCATGGAGAAACAGGAACTTACCGACCAAATGGTTCAACTGCGTGCAGAATACGATTCATTAAGCACCAATAATGACACGTTAAATGCACGGTTAACTGAGGAACGTGAAAAGATAGACCTGTTGATTGAACGTATTAACAAAACCGAGGCCACTAACCGGGCCAGCATCCGTCAATACGAAAAAGAACTGGGGACCCTTCGCAGCATTATGCGCAGCTACATTCACCAGATAGATTCGCTCAACACGCTTAATATTGCTTTGAGGGAAGATGTTTCTCAGGCGCGTGAAGAAGCCTCAAAGGCCACACAACAATACGAAGAACTGCGTACCACTACGGACACCTATGCCAAACAGGTTGAAATCGGGTCCCAGATAAAAGGACGTAACTTTGTAATGGCCGGTATAACAGAAAGTGGAAAAGAATCTGAACGTTCCAGCCGTATCGAGAAACTTAAATTCTGCGGCAGCCTCATTGAAAATTCCATTGCTCAAAAAGGCCCCAGGAATATTTACCTTCGCATAAAAGGACCTGATGGAATTCTGCTCACCAATCCAGACCAGGGTGTATTCAATGCCGCCGGGGAACAACTGATTTATTCTGCCGTTCGCGAGATTGACTATCAGGGAGAAGAAGTGGAATTCTGCATCTATTTCTCCGGTGTTACTTTCAGCAAAGGTGTTTATACGGCAGAAGTCTACACAACAGACGGTAAGATAGGCGCCGCCGACCTGCTCCTGCGTTGATATACGTACACATACCCTTTTGCAGGAGGTTCTGCTCCTATTGTAATTTCTATTCCAGCATCCGCACGGACAAAATGCCCCTGTTGCTGGAGGCCATTCATAACGAATGGATAATAGAAAAGAAACTTTGGCTTCCTTTATGGCGCGGTGACCCCGGTTTACCGCGCCATACTATTTATTTTGGCGGCGGCACTCCCAGTCTTTGCCCTGCCGAAAAACTTGTTGGTCTCTGTTCTGTTTTCCGTTCTGACCTGGCTGCTTACGGTCTTGAGACAGGTGAAATTACTGTGGAAGCCAACCCGTCCGATCTAACAACACAATATTGCCGGACCTTATTGACCGGCGGTATCAACAGATTAAGTATGGGAATCCAGTCTTTCTACGATCCTGTTCTTAAAGAAATGCGCCGCCGGCATACTGCACGGGAGGCTCTCGATTCCTTCCACACAGCCCGCGAGGCAGGCTTTGGCAATATCAGCATAGACCTGATCTTCGGATTTCCCAATCTTAACCTCGGCATCTGGGAAGACACCCTGCACCAGGCACTTTGTTTAAAACCGGAGCACATCTCGGCCTATCAGTTAAGTCTCGAACCGGGTCTTTCCTGGGCAGATAAACAAAATTTGCCTCCGGAAGAAGACTGTGCAGCTCAATATGCCCTGCTCCAAAAAATCCTGCAGGAAAACGGGTACGTGCAATATGAAATATCCAGTTTTGCTTTGCCCGGAGCCGAATCCCGCCACAACAGCGCGTACTGGCAACGAATACCCTACCTGGGTCTGGGCCCGTCTGCACATTCGTTCAACGGGCAGGACAGATACTGGAATAAGGCCGATATAAACCGTTACATTTCAGGCATCTCGGACAAAAAACCGGTTCGAAGTTACGACCGGCTCACACCTTTCGACGTATTTAATGAATTAATAATGTTGGGGCTAAGAACTGCGAAAGGGATGGATCTTCGGATATTTCGTGAAATGGCCGGTGAACGGACCCATACCCGGTTTCTTGAACAGGCAATGCCTTTTATTCAATCGGGTAAGTTAAAAAAAGAAGGGGACCGTCTGGCGATACCCCTTTCTCATCTTTTTACGGCAGATTCCATCATTCGTGATTGTCTGCTGCTTCCTGAATAGCCTTATAGGTCTCTTCACCAAAACAATGGATCAGAGGTTCGCGTAAAAATTCAAAAACACGAAGCTTTAACTGTTCCCCTTTTCTACAGGCGGCCCTGCACAAATGCCACTCATGATAGTTCAGTGCAATAGTATTGTCTGCCAGTTTCTGGACACGAATAGGATACAGCCAGCACGACACAGGTTTGCGGAATGAAGTTTCTCCTTTGCTCCAGGCCCTTTCTATGGCACAACAACAGACTCTGTTTTCAAAAAAAGCATAGGCACATTCCTTTCCATCGATGAGGGGGGTTACACGGTCGCCTTCACAATCTGTAACCCAGGTGCCCTGTTTCTCAATTGACCGGATGCCTTTCTTTTGCATATAAGGAGCATATGTATGCCATTCCCGTTCAAGAAGAGTGCATTCTTCTTCGGTCAAAGGGGCTCCGCTATCTCCTTCTACGCAACAAATGCCTTTGCATGCAGACAAATCGCAGCAAAAGCATTCGGTAAGTACCTGGCCCGAGACAATAAGACTATCTCCCAATTTATTCACAAAGTAGATGTCTGAACGGTGTCCTGTACGGTCTCTGCAGGTTGAACGGGAAGTACCTCAGGTGAATAAGGATCCAGCTTAAGATCATCTCCGTATTTGTTCTTCAGATCCTGTACAAAGAGAGTAATGGCTGTCATGGCTTTGCTCAGTTCTACCGTAGCATCGAGTGAGATTTTTGAATCCTGCAGAAATCCCATCATTTTGACAGATTGAGCGGTCAAAAACACATTATGATCATACCACATCTGTACGTAATCGTGGTCTAATTGTACAAGTTTGGTTTGTTGTGCAGTAGAAAGTGAATCGAAAGCCACGTTGCGGAAAGCTTCTGCTTTCTTATTCATGGTAACGCATTGAACGGCGAGTTCATTGACATTGGCCTGTGTTTCGGTAATGAATTCGTTAATAGCTGCATTCTCCTTCAAGGGAGGAGTCAGGGTTAGGTCCAGCTTGGGAGCATCTGTTTTTGAAGTACATGATAAAGCAAGAACCAACAGGGTAATAAAAAACAATGTTCTTTTCATAGTCCGGAAAATTAATGTGTACAAAGGTAATAAAAAAACCGCCCTGTAAAGGACGGTTTTATTCATACTATTCAATTATTCCTAGAAACGGAATCCGAGCTTGAGTTGCGGGAAGGCAAAGAATTTAAACTGCATTTCATGTGCATTGTATTCCTGCCCGTCTGCATACATCCGGATAGCCGCATAAGTATAATTGAAGGGGCGTACCTCAAGAGCAATGTTCATGCCCGGTAGAAAGTTATATTCTACACCGGCCGTAATTGCTCCGGAAATTGCGTATGCTTCGCCTGCACGATTATCCAATGCATAGAGTTCAATGGGATCCAGATCTCCTTCTACGGGAATTTCAATTCCTGTATAAGGCAGGTAAGCCTGAATTCTTGCGTGTTGGAAACCGCCGAGAACGCCAATGTAAGGGAACAAGCGTCCGTTACAGTTGTTGAAGTAATAGTCTGCGCCAACATTTACCAGGTATTTGTTGGTCAGCCTGCCTTCAACCCACTGTACACCTCCCTGGTCAAGTACATAACCGGAAGATGCCAGAACACTCTCATCCATTACAACGCCCTCAATGTAGTCACGCTCTGGGGTAACGTCAATTTGCATAGCAAACATGGCGTTCAGCGCAAAGCGGTTGGTTACGAAGTATTTCCCCTGGATACCTGCAATATTGGCAATTGAATTATCATTCAAACTGCCCATCTGCAAATACTTACCCGGTCCCGTAACAGTCGGGTCCAGACCTAACTCTGAACTCGGCATGTAACTGGGTAACAGGTAATTGAGGTTCTCTGTTTCAAAGAACAGACCACTTCCCAACACCGCTGACACCTGAAATTGTCCCGCACGTGGAGCATACATCGCACTTCCAGAGCGTTCCGCCGGTTGCGCCCCTAAAGACGCAACCGTAAGAACAGCTATTAGAAATATGCTAAGTTTTTTAACCATTATAAGCAATTCTTATTATTCAATGGTAGCAACAAGGGCAGCTCTTTGATTTTCAAGTACTGCCAGTACATCGTACAGGTTTTCAATTTCAAGAAGGATCACATCAATTTCAGCTGCATATCTTGCGGACTGATCAGCAATGAAGTTCCTTACGAATGATCTGTATTGGTGATAGAAATCATTGTAGTCAGGACGACGGCCTTGTTCCAGTTCGGCTTCTGCCATGGCAGGCATGAACATTGAATTGCCAACATACAATCCGTAACCGGCTTCCCAGGCAGCAATGCGGGTATCGATATCGGTCATAGCCTGTTGAGCCATAACCAGGTCGTATTCGGCAGCTTCCAGAATTTCGGTAAGACCAACAATAGCTTCGTCGCTGGAGGTATGAGCATCTTTGGCTTCTGTGATCAGACCAACATACTCGTCAATCCAGATCTGAAGTTGAGGCAGATAGGAATTAACAATGTAGTTGTATTCACCCATCTTGGACATGTACTGGCTCAGGAGATCCTGCCATGTCTGGTATTTTTCCAGGTAAATAGCATAGAAGCTGTCGTATGCTTCTTCCAAAGTAGCCTGAAGTGCAGCATAGTCACCGTTTACAACGTGGTTGTAAGCAGCGTTGAATGCATCGAGTATCCTTTGTTGTTTGAGAGCATAGAAATAGTGGCCCTTTCCGTGTGTATCTGTATTGTAGTACCACAGAAGCAGGTCACCGGCCCATGCGCTAAGTTCACGACCCTGATCGTCACGACCGCAGAATTCACCGGCAGCCACTAAAGCAGCGTAACCTACGTACAAGTCGCAGTCCTCACCAAAATAGGTAACGTCCATTGCCAATGAAGGATAGTAAGTGGTCTTTCCTTCCAGTACGAAATAGAATTGATTAACGCCATTAGGAGTTACGTCAGGATAGATAGGAGGCGTATAAGAAGTGGGAGTTACATAGAATGAATGATAGGCAGGATTACGAGGATCGGGGTTCTTTGCAGGAGCGGTATATTTCCACATCCAAGCCCTGTCGTAAGGATCGAACATTGAATCTTCCAGTGTACCCAGTTTAATAACAGCAGCTTTCCATGCATCTTCGGCCTTGTAGTCGTATGCGGGCCATGCAAGGATTTCGGCATAGGTCTTTCCGTTAACTACGTCGGGAATTCCGGGAGTTGTAACAGTACCGGGTTTAACGGAGCTGAAGAAGTCATTCAGAACCTGCAGACCGGCATCGGTGTAAGGAGCAGGATTGATTGTGAAGATAGTGCCAAAGCCTTCGAGTCCGGCTTCGAGGGTTTTATTTTCGAATAACCAGTACAGGAACAGCCAGGTATGCCAGTCGCGTTCGGTAAGGGCGGTAATGTCCTTGCCTGTTTCTTCTGTATAGATGCTGCGCATTACTTCATTGTCACTGGGTGTGAGTTTGTTGTCAACAGCTGTTTTGGTGAAAGAACAAGCGGTGGCAATGTCCCAGAATGCAGGATAACCCTTTGAATGAGTACCGTCCATGATGCTCTTGAGTTCGGTAATAATATCACTCATTTGATCAACGGTAGCCATGTAAACCAGGAATGATTCCAGAGCGTTCAGTAAGGCAGTGTTTCCACCAACGATGAAGTTCAACAGGTTGGAAGCATTGAAATAGATACCGCCCAGTACTTCTGACAATTGTCCATTGCCAAAATAATTACTCATAACACCGTTAACAAGGGTACCGTCAAGGCCTTTCATATAGTCATCAATCAACTTTTCGGCTCTTTCATAATCCCATTTGTAAGCAGTGAAGTTATCGGTATAGGTTTTCAATGCAGCAAGATAGGATGTATAAGCGGTTTCCCACGCTTTGTAAAGGGTACCTGTTCCCAGTTGGATCCCGGCATATTTGGTCTGCCATTCGGTCCAGTTGTCTGTGTAAGCCTTGGCAGCAGCATCAGCAGCAGCTTTGTAGGCCTTTTTGGTAACTTCTACGTCAGCAACGCCCTGTCCTTCAAACTGAGCCCTTGTGTCTTCAATAACGGTGATATCCCTGGCCAGTGTATTGAGCATGCCGGGAAGTGTCCTTCCACTAATGGAGTAAACACCATTTCTCACGTGAATATAAAAATCGTCAACGGGATCGGCCCATGCAGTAGCAGAGAAATCATAGGAATCATCCTGGAAAGCATCATAAGCAGCAGCCATAACTTCAGCATCGAGGTCAATCATGTCTTTCTTCAGTTGCAGCTGGGTCAGTTCCATTTCGGCGGCGGTAGCCTGCCATGCGTTGATCTGATTTTGAAGACCGGCAATGAAAGCATCAAAGTCACCATGGTATTCATTATACATGGCGGTATAAGCTTCAACAAGGCCTTCAAGGTATTCAATCTGGCAGGTCAGTCTTCTCTTTTCCTGTTGCAGCATAAGGACAACACCTTCTGTTGCTTCGGGATAAGTAACATTTACATAATAGTCATAAGCAGCATATGCAACGTTCAGGTCAACCTGAGCTTCAGCAATATTCCTCATAACGCGCTGAATCTGGAATACAATACCATTCAGGCTGTCAATGAGTTCTTCGGCCAGTTCAGCAGCATGTTCGCGTTTCCACTCTTCGAAATCGGCAAGAGCTTCTTCGTATGCCTGTTGTGCTTTAACCATTTCGGTCTGCATCATCTGGATAGCCAGCTGATAACCTTGGATGGAAGCCTGTACCTGAGCTTCAAATTCCTGGAGTTGAAGTTCCAGTTCCTGAACCTTGAGAGCCCATCTTTCTTTCATGATGTCGGTTTCGGCTCTTTCGCGTTCAGCTTTAGCCTTAACCAGGTCAGCATAAGCGAGGTCAATCTGAGCCTGTGCTTTAACGCGCTCAGCTTCTGCTAATTTAAGGGTAGCCTGAGCCTGGATCAAAGCAGCATTGGCTGCCTCTACCTGTACTTTGGCCCTTACAAGCTCGGCGTTTGCAGTAAGCAAGGCTGCTTTTGCATTACGCATGGCTTCTATGCCGGCACTAGGCTCATTCTTAATACAGCCTACGGCGAGTACACCCAGTAACAGAAAGGCTGCACTCCATTTCAAAAATTTTTTCATGCATTAAAATTTTTAAGTTAAACAAAAAGAATTAAAAGTTATTAAATATCACTTGAAGTCGCACAGTATATTTACAAGACCTATTTATGGTATATAATTATTGCAAAGTTATACGATTATTTGAAACCGCAAAACTTTTTTTGTTCAAAACTTGTTGGAAACTCTTATGGCAAATACAATTCATTGGACCCTTTCTGCTGCATCATGTTGTCGACAAATTTCCAGTCCCCGAAGTGAGGATGTGCCACCACTTCGGCCGGAATGGTATCGTTAAGAAAATTATCCTTAATAATAAAGGTAGTAAGGTTCTTTAAACCGCTTCCGTATTCCTTGGGTATATTGTATCCGAATACCAGGTAGTTGGTAATGGAACAATTCCCCAGATTCAATGTTTCCAGGTTGTTCAGGTTTTTCCAGGACTTGGGAAGCCATCCGCTCAATCCGCTGTTGTCCGAGAGGTCTATGTGTTCGACATAAGTCAGATCCGACAGAGGGTCGTTCTGGGACAGACCGTCTCCTACGGCTCCGCTCAGACGGGCATTGGGCAACAAGAGTTTCTTAACATACCGAGCCCCGTTGCGTATGGCCGTCTCGGCTTCGAGGGTGACACCCGGCCAGGAAGTTACCGGAAGCTGAAGGTTCCAGAGATAAGCATCTCTCCAGTTGCCTCCGTCGGTATTATGATAGAACCGCACCAGGGCCAGACTGTCTTTTTGGGCAATGCGTGCGCCTTTCTGTGTGACGGTAAAGCTCTTGTAGACCTGCTGCGTGGTTACGTCACGAACATACAGGGTAGCCGCACGCGAACTGAGTGAGGGGACGGGCGCAACGGTAAACGAATAAGTGCTGGTTCTTTCCTCGGTCACTTTTCCGGCAAGTGTGATCCACGAAGGGGATCCTACTATATAACAATCTGTATTGACATTTGAATTAACGGTCAGCGAGAAGGCATCTCCTTCGTTACTCAGCGGCTGGGATGTGGAGATTTCGGCGTTCACATACGGTGTCTCGCCTTTCTGATTAATCACAATGGACGATTTGAGCGAGCCGCCTACCCTTATCAGTTCAATTCTGGAAGAACGTTCGGATGTTTGTGTATTGGCCAGCACACTGAAAGTAACCGTCTTTATAATATCTGACACAGGGGTGATGGTCATGGATCCTACCCACGAAGGCTGTGAATTTACAGTCCACTCGATATTGGATTCGACATCCATGGAATAGGTTCCGCCGGCTGCCTGGATATTCAGTGTATCGGGGGTAATGGTTATGAATGCCGAGGCTCCGCTTTGTCTTATGATCCTTGTATAGACCTTGGCCGGTGTTTCCTGTGTGGTAATAACAAGGAGGGCTATCCGTTCGGCAATGGCCTGATTGGGTTGTACCGACAATACCACCGTCTTGGTTTGCAAACCTTTCGTTTCCACTACGGAGAGCCAGGTTTGGGAAACGGTGGCCTTCCATTCAATATTTGAAGTAACGGGAACATTAAGTGTTCCACCCCCGGCAGTCGCTCTGGGCATGTTTTCCTGGTCGGGCAGGATTACCTTACTTTCACCGGCCAGCTGATTTACGGTAACCGTTTTGGAATAGGTGCCATTCTTCTGATTGATCTTAAACGTGGTGGACCGGGGTTCCACATCCTGATTGGCGGTAATACTGAAATTCAGCTTTCCGGTAGCAGGAGTGAATTGTGTGAGCCAGTCGGCCGTCCCGGTGGCATCTGCCTCCCAGTCGAAATTGGCCTGGACGTCCAATGTATAAGGTCCTCCTGTGGCAGGAACGTCATTGAGTACCAGCGGAGTAATGGTGGCCGAGGCTGCGGCGCCCTCCTGCGAGACCGTTACGACGGCAGGCTGCAGGGAAGGATAGTCGGTAGCTTTGATGGTGATCTTAGCCTCGCGGGGTTCTACCCGTGCATTCGTATCAAGCACAAATAGGCAGGAGGATGTTTGCATCAGGCGGGTTCCTGTAAGACGGAGCCACGAAGCCGAAGAGGTAGCCTGCCAGGCAATATTGGAAGTGACATCTACACTGTACTCTCCCCCGCTGTAAGGGGCAGAAACGGTTTCTTTATCTAGCAGAACAGCCGGTGCCTCACCGCTTTGAACAATGGACAGAAGAGCCGAAAGCGACCCGTTCTTTTGTTTGAATTCCACCCGTCCGGTTCTCTCCTGCAATGTGGTATTGGGACTTACATTCAGCGTATAGCGCTTACCCGTAATGGTATGTGTTTCAATATAGGAAATCCAGTTCACTTCGGGAGTAATGGTCAGCTCCAGATTGGTTGTCACGCCCACCGACACGGTATCTCCCGATGCCCGGACAGATTTCTGTGTGGCATCAATGGAAAGCGTTGGAGCCTCCCCGGCCTGGGTAATTGTTATTTCACGGCGGGTCTGCTCGCCCACAATAAAAAAGGAGGTTTGTCTGGGGTCAAGACTGGTGTTTGGCGAAACGGTCACAGATATACTTTTATCTCCGTATCCCTTCAAAGGAGTAATACTTATCCAGGTGTCGGCCATTTCTATAGTCCATAGAAAATTGGAGGAAATATCAAAAGATTTGGTTTCGGTACCGGATGTAAAATCAACTTTAGTATATGGAGTAACCAGAACTTCGTCATTTTTTGTAATAATACAGCTGCTCAACAGGAAGGAAAGTCCTATGAATGCTGCTAATCGTATGGTACGTGACATAAGTTATAAAAATTAATAAATTCCAAATGGGGGTGCAATTTACGGATTTTTTGGATAAGACGCTTCTGCCGGGTAATTTGTTGCACCGCTGAGTTCAACCGTAAATGAATTTCCGAACTCAAGGATCTGTCTTACAAAATCGCGGATTATGGCACTGTCTGTCTGTTTCAGCAATGATTCATAGCCGGTCTCGAAGTCCCGTCCGCTTTGAATGTAGCGGATGAGCGCATGGCAATGGAACTCGGGATTCGGGAGGTTTTCCCGGTATTCTACCAGCAATGCCTTTTTTGCCTTGTCCAGCTGTTCCTCACCGGGACCATAGGCAGCCAGGTTTGTCAGCACCTGGTCGAATTGATGTCTGTTGTAAGCGGCATCGGACGCAGAGACTGCAAAGCCTGTGTAAAAATAATAATGTCCGCGGGGACGGAACTCCAGAGATGTTTCTACCCAGGCCGAATGATCTGTAGCATCGGCAACAAGGCGTTCCAGCAAGCGCAGAAGCACATATTGTTCCAGGGTATAGGGACACGGGGCCGAGTAAACCCTGGCAAACTTGCTTTCTCCGGCCGGGTTGGGGAAAGGTATCAGACTTTCATGTATTCCACGACGGATTCCTTCGCTGCGGGGGAAAGTCTGCCGGGGACGAATTTCTTTATTGGGCATGCCGGCCAGATACTGCCCGGTGTATAATTCCAGTGAATCGAGGGGAATGTCTCCGGTACAGATAAAATCAAATCCTCCCGGAACGGAGGGCATTCCCGGGGAGCGCCTGTCATAAATCAGGGACCCGAGGGAATCCAGCAAAATGGTACGGGACAATTCCCTTGCCGGTTCAATTTGTTGTTCGCGTTCTTTCCACAGCGCTGTAATGCGAGAAGGATTGTCCAGCAACTCATATACCTGACGGGACGAGGCTTTCAGGAACTGTCGGAGATACACCGGTGAAGTCTCTCCCATAAGCAGGAGACCTCCTGTTGTCATACTCCAGTCGAGAGGTCCGTTGCCATGGCGAAAGACTTCTCCGGGAATAAAGGGTATCAGGAATTCGGGGGCCCTTTCTACTGCGGCAAAACAGATCTTCCCGCGGGATAACGTATCGGGAAGGATGTAAAGAAGGGATCCTCCCGAAAGTTGCCATATGGACACACCCTGGCTATCGGGTGACATCCGTCGCTCTACCCTTCCCGGAGGGACAGAGTGTTCGGGTTCCGGAACTTCTTCATTTTTATTACCGGACTTCATGATTGTACTGTGACGTGCCTGTTCCAGCAGTACTTGAAGACTGTCCGTATCAATTCGCTTTGTCACCCGGTTTTGCTCCAGACTGTCCAGCTGCAGCCTGAGTTCAATGTCCAGCACCCTGGCGGTCAATTCGGCCAGTTCGGTATCGTTATATGGAAAAAGCATGGCCGATATACGTTCTGTCAGCCGGTCCCGTTCTTCCATTAATTCCTGGGGAAGAAACAGTACCGGTCTCAGGAGACTGTCGGCAGAGGTGACCGCCTGTCTGATTTCAGGAACAGGCAAGGCACCGTACAGCACACCTTGAATAAAACGATTGGCATGGTATTCAGAAACATAAGGAACCATTTCCTTAATAAAACGGTATTTCCACTCCGCTGAAGGTATGGGAAAACCACTAAAAAATTGTTCAATACATTGATTTATATAATACTCATGCGTACGTGAATTTCTGTTCAGATAGTCCCATTCGGCTTTTCTGAGGTAGGCCCGGGCGGCCGGCAGAAACTCTTCCCGTGTAATCCCCTCCCTGGCCAGTTGAATACACTTTCCGGCCAGATCACAGAATATCTCGCCTTCCCGGCCCGGTAAAGCCGTTGATTCCAGGACAAAACCGTCGGACACGTCAACTCCTGCAGGATGAGAAAGACGGCCTCTGGCTGTGTGCAGAAGGACATAACGTAAAAAATCCATGACAAAATATTCGCTTCCGTTACGCTGTTCGCGGGAAAGGGACGGCAGCGGATACCTGATTCCCACAACCGGTAATCCGTTCTGCAGAAAAGGAGGAAGCGGCCGGGCAGTAAAGAGACGTGCGGCAATAGCCGAATCTATACTCCGTGGAACGTCCTGTGCCTTAAGCACATCCACCGAGGCAGGCAGTTCACTTAACATACTGTGAAGCATCCGTTCTGTGGAATCGAGGTTGACAGGCCCTACGACAATAACACTTTGCAAATGAGGTCGATATTGATTTGGTGCCGTAATCCGCTGTTCGCGGAGCGCATTGGCTGTCATCTCAAGGCCGTTGCGGACCTCGGCATCGGAAGCATTCAATACCTGATGAAAAAACGGGCTTGTATTTGGTTTCTGCACCAATACAAAATGAAGGTGATTGCCTGGAAGACTATTTGACCTGATATAATAGGTCAAACCGTTCGAAAGAGTCCCGGTACGGAGAAGAGGATCGATTGGAACCGGAGAACCGGACGATGCAGATAAAGTGCAAATATTCGAACATAAGAAAAAAACGGCCGTAAATAAAAAACGATACTTCATAGGGCACATTTTATACTATCTGCAATTGCAAAGGTATAAAAAAACCTTTACCTTTGTGTTTCTATGGAAATCGTTAACAATCATTTATAAACTTAATCCAGATGAACAAAATCAAAACTTTATTTGCCACGGCAATCTTATTGGTAATCTCACTCGGTACCGCACATGCGCAAGATATTAACGCAGCCATTGAGGCCTACAACAATGGTGCCACTGCAGCACAAGAAGGAAATTATCCCGTTGCTTTGGAAAATCTGACACGTGCCCTTGAACTGGCAACGGCATTGGGAGAAGAGGGCGTTTCGGTTGTCACCGACTGTAAGAATCTCATACCCCAGCTTTATCTCCGTCAGGCTAAAGAACTGGCTGCCGCAAAAAACAGCACCGAAGCTCTTTCTGTTTTGGAAAAAGCAACCAAAGCTGCCCGGGAGTATAACGACGAGACCGGAATTGTAACCGAGGCCAGGGATCTTGCTTCCAAAGTATATAATATCATGGCAAGCGATGCATTCAATGCAAAAGATTTTACTGTAGCGCTTGAAAACTATAAGAAAGTACTGGATTTCGATCCTCAGAACGGAGCAGCTTATCTGCGCATTGGACAGTCTTCCGCCAATTTGGGTAATGAAGAAGATGCCGTTGCTGCTTTTGAGAAAGCTAAAGAATTCGGACAGGAAGGTAATGCCCGCAAACTTTTGGGTTCTATCTTTTTGAAACGTGCCGTGGGCGCACAGAAAACCAAAGACTGGGCCGGCACGTATGAAGCCGCTCAGAGAGCAGCAGATGAAACCGATAACGTTCAGGCTTATAAACTTGTGGGCCTTGCCGCCATTGAACTGAAAAAATTCCCCGAAGCTCTCAAGGCCTGGGAAAAAGTGGTGGCCGACAATCCTTCCGCCAAAGACATCAATAACTCTTTTTACCGTATGGCCGTCGTTTATGAAGGTCTTGGCGACAAAGCCAGTGCATGCACCTATTATCACAAAATCCTGAACGACCCCAACTTTAAATCCATTGCGGAATATAAAATTAAAACAGAATTGAAGTGCGAATAGACAGATTGTCTCACGCCATATTATTTTGTGGAGAAGAGGGCTCCGGTGCTTTACCGTTAGCCCTTTCTCTTGCTCAATACCTCCACTGTACCAATAAAAACACCGTAGATCAGACACCGTGCGGCAGCTGCGCTGCCTGTGCAAAAGCTACAAAACTTATTCATCCCGATACTCATTTTGCCGTTCCTGTAAACAAACCCAAAGGAATGACGGGTTCAAAACCTCCGGTCACGGATGACTTTATTGAACTATGGCGGGAGGCCTGTCTCAATAATCCGGGGCTTACCGAACAGGACTGGTATAATTCACTGGACATCGAGAATAAGCAAGGAGCAATAAGTGTGGCCGAAGCAGAGGCGATGCTCAGAAAGCTTCTTTTCAAACCTTTTGAAAGCTCGGTCAAGGTCATGATCATCTGGTTGCCGGAACGGATGAACCTTCCTGCTGCCAACAAACTGTTAAAGATCCTGGAAGAACCGCCTGCCGGAACTTATTTTTTCCTGGTAAGCGAACATCCGCACCTTTTACTCCCGACCATCCGCAGCCGGTGCATGAACATCCAGGTGCCCCCCGTACATCTTAAAGCTCCTGATAAAGACAGTATACGGGACATGGAAGAGCTTTTGGACTTATGCCTTGCGGGAAAAGCTGCTCTTGTACTGGATTGGGCCGAGGACATGGCCGTCAGGAGCCGGGAATACCAGAAAAATTTTATAAATCAATCGTTGCGTCTGCTTAGGGAATATTTCATGTTATATCTGGATCTGCCCGATCAGGTAAGGCTGGACCGGGAGCAACAGACCATGGCAAAGCCACGGATTGCGCGAATGAAAAGTGATTTTTTCGAGAAAGCCTACGAGCAGTTAAATGCTATCCCCGAGCAAATAGAACGTAACGTAAACGCCCGGCCGCTGTTTTGTTCCCTTGCTTTCTTCTTTTTCGTATCTTTGCAAAAGTAGATTATTGATCAGATGGAAGATTCAACATTACAATACGACTGTTCCCGGGGCTGCACCGTAGAACGGATTCCGCAGGGAGACCTCAGGTGCAGGATGATATACAGTTGCTGTAAGCTGTCTACTTTCGACTGGCTTGAAGGTTTTCCGCCGGGTAAATATTCCGATATATATGAGATTCGTTTCAAAAACACCCATAAGGGATACTTTCGAAACACCTCGGATCTGCAACTGGCCGTTGGGGACATTGTAGCCGTAGAAGCGACAACCGGACACGACATAGGCATCATAAATCTGGACGGAGCAGCCGTGGCCAAACAAATGGTCAGAAGGCATATTAATCCCGAGACTTACGAATTCAAAAAAATCTACCGCAAAGCCAAACTCCTCGACCTGGAAAAATGGCAGGAAGCTATTGCCAGGGAACATCACGTTATGATCCGCTCCCGTCAGATTGCTGCCGATGAGGGACTTCAGATGAAGATTGGCGACGTGGAATTTCAGGGTGACGGGTCCAAGGCCATCTTTTATTATATTGCCGACGAACGGGTTGATTTCCGGCGACTTATCAAGTTATTTGCATCGGAATTCGCCATCAGAATTGAGATGCGTCAGTTCGGGGCCAGACAGGAAGCCGGCCTGATTGGGGGGTTGGGGGTTTGCGGCCAGGAGTTGTGTTGCAGCCGGTGGATGGCCGATTTCAATTCAATTACGACCCAGGCGGCCAGGATTCAGGATCTTTCCCTGAACCCTCAGAAACTGGCCGGACAGTGTTCCAAACTCAAATGCTGCATTAATTTCGAAACGGCTGTCTACATGGACGCCCACAAGGAAATGCCCACAGTGAACCATCCCATTGAAACTGAAGACGGACCGGTATATCTTGTAAAGACCGACGTTCTTAAAGGAATCATGTGGTTCAGTTACGATCCGCACAGCATGACCAACATGCAGCCCGTTGATATTCACAACGTCAAGGAAATGCTGGCTGCCAATAAGAAAGGGGAAAAGGTTCCCTCTCTGCTGACACGGCCCAACAATAATCGTGAAGATAACGGATTCAAATCGGCCGCCGGAGAAGACAGCATTACCCGTTTTGACAAACAAACAAAAAACAAACACAGGAAACCGGGACGAAAAAATAATGGTCAACAACAGCAAAAATAGAGGTATTTGTGTATTCCTTTCGTTCTTTTTGTTGCTGGCTTGTAACGCCTGCTCTTTGCCCGGGTCCTATCAGGAGCAATCGTTCCTGCCCGCCGGAGGATGGGACAAGACAAAACCTGTTGAGCTGACACTTACACCAAGAGATTCCACCATCTGGCGTTTACTGCTGGACGTACGCATGACCCGCGATTACAACTACCAATATTTATCATTGAAAATCCAAACCGCCTTCCTCTCCGATACATTCTGGCTTCCTCTGGCCGGATCGTCCGTGATATCATCGGGCCTTTACAACGATTACCGTTTTGTTCTCAGAGATTCACTGGTGATGCATCCGGGAGATCCCGTCAAATGGCGGTTATTTCACAATATGCCGCAGAGTCTTCTGGAGGGAGTAACCTCCGTAGGACTACTCATAGAAAAAACATCTGACTGATACATGGGAAAAGACAAGCTCCGCAGATTTGAAGAAAATAAGAGTTTCCACAACCTCTATCAACCTCCTTTCGATGAAATTTTTCATCGGGATTATGAACTGAAAGGGCGCTGGGGAGAGCACGTATTTGATAACAACCGGCCCATTGTTCTGGAGCTTGGTTGCGGGAAAGGAGAATATACACTCGCTCTGGCCAGATTGCATGAGGACATGAATTTTCTCGGCATGGATATAAAAGGAGCCAGGTTGTGGCGCGGTGCCAGAACAGCCCTGGAAGAACAACGTTCCAACGTTGCATTTGTCCGCGGACGTATAGAATTTATTGAAAGTTTCTTCGGGCCCGAAGAAATATCGGAGATCTGGATCACATTCCCCGATCCTCAGCCCAAAAGAGAAAACAAAAGGCTTACTTCGCCTGTCTTCCTGAACAAATACAAGGACTTCCTGAAGCCCGGAGCAGTCATTCATCTGAAAACAGACAGCCGGGAATTATTTGATTATACGAAAGAGGTGGTGGAGCAAAGGGAAGACATGAGAATCCTGGAGGCAATTCCGGATATTTACGGCAGCGGAGAAGTGCCCGCCAGAGAGATTCTTTCTATAAGGACCTATTACGAAAGCCATTTTCTGGCACAGGGGAAGGCTATAACGTATCTGAAATTTGCATTAGATAATCCCGCCATTCAGACGCAGGCAGCCGATTAATCAACTCGCCGGCCTTATCTGTATGTTGCCTGCAGATCCGCTGGGCGTACTCCATTCCTTTATAGGTGTCTACGAATTGAATGATCTGTTGCAGGGCCAGATTGCTCCCTGCTACCGTCTGTTTTATCCATCCTGCCACCAACGGTCTATTCTTTTTATCCCCGGCCTGTTCCAGTGCTCCCAGCAAAGGAAGGGTAATTTTTGATTCAGAGATGTCAATATAGGCCGGCTTTCCCGAGCTGATTTCGGGCCGGTAATCCAACATGTCATCCCTTATCTGGAAGGCCATGCCCATGTGATATGCAATCTGTTCAATAACGGGAACAGTTTGTCTTGCCGATTCTTTCTCGGGGACAGAAAGCGCACCGGAGACCATGGCAGCCTTGAACAGTGACACCGTCTTGGCGGCACATATTTTATAGTATTCTTCGCAATTGATATCGAGCGTCTGGGCTTTCTCCATCTGGAGCAGTTCACCTTCGCTCAGACCCCTTATGGCTTCTGCATATAACGGCAACAAATCCTTTCCTTCATAATCGAGTAACAGCTGGAAAGCCCTTGCAAACCAGAAGTCTCCGAGCAGGATGGAGGCCTGTGCTCCAAAAAGCTTCTGGACACTCCATCCCCCGCGACGCATGTCGGCGTTGTCTGCGACATCGTCATGAAGCAACGAAGCTGTATGGAGCATCTCGGCCACGGCGGCCACGGCATGAGTCAGAGGACCCGGAGTCCCGCAGGCATAGGCAGAAAGAATGGCAAGCGCCGGACGCAACTGCTTCCCGGGCCTGTTAAGCAAGTAAGCGTTAATGGTGGAAATAAGGGTATGTGAAGAAGATAAAGCTGTCCTGAAAAGATATTCAAACGCCTCCCAGTGAGGGTTCAAAGACAGCTTTATCTTATTGAAATCATGCATTGGCTAGAACAGGAACGCAACAGAGAGTTCAAAGCCTCTCATGTTGGCGTCGTCGAGTTTCCAATCATCGGAATCTATATGAAAGGACCCGTTATGGGCCAGCTTTCCGAAGCTCCAGCTGTATTTACCGGATATCTGCAGTTTCCAGATTTCCAGTCCGGCGCCCAGGCTTAACCCATAGTCGAACCGGTTGATATCGTCCCAATTCACATGCTCCAGGAATTCTCCTTTCGATATGGCATATCTTACATAAGGAGCTGCGAATATGTACGGACGCAGGAAAAGGATATTGATACCCCACTGTACATTAATGGGAACATCCAGATAATCCATACGGAATTGGTATGATTCAGAACCCACTTCCCCGAAAATATCGGTACGCATTCGGCTGTAAAGGATCTCGGGCTGGAACGAAAGACCCACAAGCGGAATTCTGTATTGAGCGCCAATACCGGCATGAAAACCGGTCTGTGCATTCCAGGACTGTTCCAGATTGTTAATTCTAATATCATCCAGTTTATTAAAATTCAATCCGGCCTTTACCACAAAACTACCTTGAGCATTAGCGGTCAGACTCATGCATAAAAGGAGCGCCAGCGAGAACAAGATTTTTTTCATAACGTTTAATTTAATAAAGAGTTAAGTTTTTCAACAATGGTCTGTTTGTTGGTGGCACCTACAATTTTGTGTACCAATTCGCCATTCTTGAAAAAAAGCAGGGTAGGGATACTGCGTATCATATATTTGGCAGGAGTTTCCGAAGAAGCGTCCACATCGCACTTACATACGAGAACCTTTCCCTCGAATTCCTGAGAAATTTCATCCACCACAGGGGCTATCTGACGACAGGGGCCGCACCACGTAGCCCAAAAATCCACTAATACGGGAATGGGTGATTTTAATACCACCATACTGAAATTCGCATCTGTTACTGTTTGGCTCATAATAAATTAAATAAAAATTATTGTTTTATCTTTATGTAAAAATAAGAAAACATTTTCAATGGTGCAAAACGGCCAGTCCGCCTTCAGATGTTTCCTTATATAAAGAGGGAAGATCGTGCCCCGTTTGTTTCATTACCTGTATGACATTGTCGAAACTCACTCTGTGTGTCCCGTCGGATAATAACGCATACATATTGGCATCAATGGCCCGGGTAGCTGCAAAAGCATTCCTTTCAATACAGGGGATCTGGACCAGGCCGCAGACCGGATCGCACGTAAGGCCCAGAAAATGTTCCATTCCCATGCTTGCTGCATATTCCACCTGGGCAATACTGCCTCCAAAAAGTTGTACGCCTGCTGCTGCTGCCATTGAGCAGGCAGAACCCACTTCTCCCTGGCATCCCACCTCGGCGCCGGAAATGGATGCATTCGTTTTTATAAGGTTCCCTACCAGTCCGGCCGTGGCCAGGGCTCTGAGGATGCGCTTATCGGAAAAGGAATAACAAGTCTTATCGAGATACATGACGGCGGGAATCACACCGCAGCTTCCGCAGGTGGGAGCCGTGACAATCAATCCTCCGGCAGCATTTTCCTCAGCAACGGCAAGGGCATAAGAAAATGCAAATGCCCGTCGCTGCATGGACCCCTTATATGCTTGGGCTTTAGTATAATAAGATGTAGCTCTACGCGCCAAATGAAGAGGCCCGGGCAGGACGCTTTCGTTTTCAAGCCCTCTCTGAATAGCTTGCTGCATGGTATCCCATACGGTAGCAAGATAATCCCAAATATCACGGTCTTCATATCTGGCAACATATTCCCAGAACTGAATGCCGTTACTCCTGCAATAATCCAGGATGGCAGCCATATTCCTGAGAGGATAGATAACGTGTCTGTCTGTCCTAATGCCGGTATCGGAAATATCAGCTCCCCCTATACTGAAAGTCAGCCACCGATCCAATTCGTTGCCTTGATTATCATAAGCCACAAACTCCATTCCATTGGGATGAGGATGGGGAACAGCATCTGTATTCCATACTATCTCGACAGGCCTGGGTTCAAAAGCTGAAATAATAGCCAGATCCGTAAGATGACCTTTTCCTGTTGCTGCCAGGCTACCATATAATGTTACAAGAAAGCGTTCCGCTTCCCGATTTTTGTCTCCGAATATCAACGCTGCATTCCTCGGGCCCATTGTGTGTGAACTTGAAGGCCCGTGCCCGATTTTATATATTTCCTTAATACTCTCCATGAGACAAAGATACGCCATCAAAAAAGAAATTTTACATATTTTATTAAAAATTCAGTACCTTGCGATACAAGGTATCAAATTATTTATATATCTTTGCGTCATCAAATTCTAACAAGGACCAAATACTAAAAAAAACTAATACAAATGAAGAAAGTAGTAAATGTCGGAATCGGAGGTAGCAGCTTTGTAATTGAAGAAGATGCCTACCAAAAACTTGATCTGTACCTGGAGCGTTTTCGCAGTGAAATGGACACACGGGAGGCTCCGGAAGTAATGGAAGATGTTGAACAACGCATTGCCGAGCTTTTTTATGAATACACAAAAGGGAAAAGCGAGGTAGTTACAATTGCCATTGTTGAACGGGTTATTTTACAATTGGGTTACCCCAATGATTCTGCGGAAGAAAACGAACAGGGTAAGAAAACACGTCGTCATTCGGCCACTTCAGACGGGTACGAAAAATACGACGGGGCAGGCCAGAGACCACGCAGGCGTTTTTACCGCGACCCTGACGACTCCATGATAGGTGGTGTCTGCAGCGGTTTGGCAGCTTATTTTGACATAGACACCGTTCTCATGCGCGTGATTGCCGTTGTTGCCTTGTTCCTTGGCAGTGCTGGATTCTGGATCTATGTTATATTATGGATTGCCGTTCCCAAGGCACGTACGGCTTCAGAGAAACTTGAAATGCGCGGATTACCCGTCACGGCGGAAAATCTGCGCAGGTATGGCGGGCGCCGCTAATTCCGTCAATATGTTATTAATTAAAAATTTAGATTATGAACGAGAATAATACAGATAACATTAAGTCGCAGATGCGAAAAGGCGTTTTGGAATATTGCATTCTGAGCGTGCTTAACAAGAGCGACGCTTACGCCTCTGAACTGATTGGTAAGCTTAAAGATGCAAGGATCATTGTGGTGGAAGGAACACTGTATCCTCTTTTGACAAGACAAAAGAATCAGGGTTTATTAACCTACCGGTGGGAAGAATCCCCCCAGGGACCTCCCAGGAAATACTATACCCTCACCGACAAGGGACGTGAGGTTTTACAGGATATGGATAAAGCATGGACCGAGATTGTTGAAACACTTGAACTCTTACGAAAATGAATAAAGTAATAAAAGTCAGTATCAATAAAATACCTTTCACGCTGACCGAAGATGCATACCGTGTTCTGAAAGTGTATCTCGATCACCTGCGTCGTTATTATTCAGGAGAGGATGGAGGGGCCGAAATCATAGACGGGATAGAAGAACGCATTGCGGAACTTTTATCCGAAAGGACCGAGATGGGAAATAAAGTAGTTTCCAAGGCCAACGTGGATGAAGTCCTGGAGATCATGGGAACACCCGAGGTCATTGAAGATAGTTCGGATGAAACGTCCGGGCGTTCTTATGATTTTACTGCAGAAGCCAGAAGAGTGCCCAAAAGACTTTACCGTGACACAGAACACCGTGTAGCAGGCGGGGTCTGTTCGGGGATTGCAGCGTATTTCAATATTGACACAATTCTTGTAAGGGTACTTCTTGTTGCTCTTGTCCTTGGTTCCTCGGCCTTTAAATATGCCGTATTTAACGATCATATGCATAATATAACCTTTGGCCTTTCCTGGCTTTTGATTCTGGTTTATATTGGCATGTGGATTATAGTCCCGGCAGCCCGCAATGTGGAAGACAGATACGCTATGAGAGGGGAACCCCTGTCTGCCAGAGAAGTGCAGAATACCAGACGCAAAAACAGGCCTTATCGTCATGAACAGGAACATAGAAACGCGTCTGTGAACAGATCGGGAGGCAACAGATTCTGGTACGTTATCGGAAGGATTTTTGCAATTCTGATTGGCGGATTTTTCCTTCTTGTGAGCACATCGGTACTTATTGGTTTGGTAGTAGCTTTCTTTGCCGGCGGATATGCCCTTAGTGCGGTACCCACATCTTTCCTTGACCTGATTGCATTCAGCGGAAATCCAGTTTTACTTAAGATATTCGTACTCATGGTAATCGGACTGCCTCTGATTGGCCTTATTTACCTTGGCTGTGTGCTTCTGTTTAACATCAGGGGACATAAATGGCTGGGGGTAAGCATGATCATTCTGTGGATTTCCTCGATAATAGGCCTGATTGCTGTAAGTGCCCACGGTCTCAAAAATTTCAGTCGTAATGCTGATTTCAATGAAACTATTGACCTGGCGCTTACTTCTGACACCCTTTACATTGATCTTGAAGCAGACCGCGATTTCCCCCATGAAAACTATCTTCTGGAAGCAGACGAATCACACTACCGGCTTGGCTGGATCGAGGGAAAACGTAAAGATTTAAGCGTTACCGCATTCCCTGGCGTTACCGTTATTCGTCAGTCCAATGAAGAAACTCCTTTTATCCGGATCAGGTCTCATGCATTTGGCAGCTCGGAACGGGGAGCGGAAATTTCGGCAGAAGAGAGCAAGCCTGTGTTGAGCCAGGAAGGCAACGTACTTACTATCAAGGCATTTACTACCACCGAAGAACATCCCTGGAAAGGCAATCTGAGTAAAATCAGACTTTATGTACCCCACGACATGACAGTTATTGTCCGTGATCCGGTAGAGCACGAATTTGGAGTATCACCAAGAAAAGAAGTAAAGATCTTTAATGATTTAGACTTCTGATCACTTAATCACGTGTAGCTGCCTGCCAACTTTAATAAAAGCATCTACACACTTATCCAACTGAACAGGCTCGTGTCCCGCAGAAATCTGAACGCGGATACGGGCCTGACCTTTTGGTACGACCGGATAATAGAACCCTGTTACGTAAATTCCTTCCTGCTGGAGGAGGGCGGCAAAGTCCTGTGACAAACGGGCATCATACAACATAACGGCACAAATGGCACTTTGAGACGGTTTGATATCAAAACCGGCATCCTGCATCCGTTCAATGAAGTATTTTGTATTCGAATGCAGTTTATCCTGCAAGGTGTTATCTCTGCTTAACAATTTGAAAGCCGCCGTTCCGGCAGCAGCAACCATGGGAGGTATGGAATTGGAAAAAAGATACGGGCGTGAACGCTGACGAAGCATATCTATGATCTCCTTTTTGCCGGTAGTAAAACCGCCTACTGCTCCTCCAAAAGCCTTGCCCAGCGTACCAGTGAGGATTTCTACCCGGCCACGCAGATTATAAAGTTCCGTGGTTCCGCGTCCGGTCTGCCCTACCACTCCGGCAGAGTGCGATTCGTCAACCATAACCATGGCATCATACTTACGGGCGAGTTCACAAATCCTGTCAACAGGAGCCACATTGCCGTCCATAGAGAACACGCCGTCGGTGACAACAATACGGAAACGCTGTTCCTGGGCCTGTTGCAGGCAGGATTCCAGTTCGTTCATGTCTGCATTGGCATAACGGTACCGTTTTGCCTTGCACAGTCTGACTCCGTCAATAATAGATGCATGGTTGAGCGCATCGGAAATGATGGCATCCTCTTCTGAAAGGAGCGGTTCAAAAACGCCTCCGTTGGCGTCGAAACAAGAAGCATAAAGGATTGTGTCTTCGGTCCCGAAAAAGGCAGCGATGGTTTGTTCCAGTTCTTTGTGCAGATCCTGTGTCCCACAGATAAAACGGACGCTCGACATACCGTAACCGCGTTGGTCCATGGCTTCTTTTGCGGCCGATATGAGTTCAGGATTATTTGAAAGCCCGAGATAGTTATTCGCGCAAAAATTGAGCACATCCTGATGACCCACCTGAATAGCCGCTTTTTGCGGTGATGTAATGATACGTTCGTTTTTGTACAAACCGGCTTCCTGAATGCCGGCCAGTTCTTCTTTAAGGTATTTTTGAAATTTTGTATACATAGCCTGTTTTTTTAGCAGCACAAAATTACAAAAAAAACCGCCCCGGTAAACCCGGGACGGTTATATGAAAGCTATTCTCTCTTTTATTCAACAGGAGTCACAGGTGCCTGTGTGCTGCCTTCTGCAGGAAACTGAGGAAGGCCCGTGGGTTGCTGTGTTTGCTCTATCCGTTGTTCAAGATCTGAACTCTTTTTGTTTCTCCCGGTGGAAATAAATGTGGTTCCCAATAAACATAGAACCAGAATGGCAATGGCAAGTGTCCATGTTGCTTTTTCCAGGAAATCAGCTGTCTGACGTACGCCAAAAGTGTTGTTCCCGGTAGCAAAATTGGCTGCCAGACCGCCTCCTTTGGAGTTTTGCACCAACACGACAAGTGTCAACAAAATGCTTGCGATAACTATAAGAATGGCAGTAGCTGTATACATGGTCTTTATTGATTTATTTTTAATTTTATTTCTTGTGCAAGGGCCGCAAAGTAAGCGCTTTTTTTCGGATATAACAAAATTAGTTTGCTGTAACAGGCTATGGCTAACTTATAATAGCCCTGTTCGGCATAAATTCGTGCAAGGGTTTCTGTAACAAATTCGTCATCAACCAAAGTAGGCGGAGTTTCCTGCTCCCGGGTATCCACATCGTCACCCGTCCGCTTCATAACCTGGGTAAAACGGGGTTTTTCACTGATAAACTTATCAATGGGCGCCGAAATATCAAGTGAAACTGTTTCCATCTCGGCCTTCCCGAAATAATCGGCTCCCACCATGAATACGCGGGGCTGTGTTTCCTCCAGCACAATCTCCCTCAGAGGGTCCATGTGTGTAGAAACAGGATTCTGTTCGGGCACCGGGGTTTCATCTTTTTCAATATCCTGCGTCAGGTCGAGTGTAAAAAACTCGTCGTCGCCCAAAGTCTGTTGTTGTTTTTTTGATTCTTCCAGAATGTTAAACAACTGTGACCTTGAATATACGTAAGCCGCCGTCCTCTCAGATTCCGATAAATAAGCCTCACCGCCCAGTCCGCATAACGATTTGAACAGAAGTAAGCGTGCAAGTGAAAACCAGGGATGCTGACGTACGGTCTCCTGGAGAATGTAACCGCGGGAGGCCAGATCGGAAGGCCCGGCATTTATATACGTTTCATAGAATGAATTGGCATCCATTGTTCGTTTTCGTTTCTTTATTACCAGTTGGCCAATGTGGCATTGAATATCTCTTCTATTATTTTCTCCAGAATGGTATCCACAAGGGTCCCTTCTGCCGCATCGAAAGAAACGGTTGAATCGTAATCTTCAAAACCGGAAAAATTCTTTTCAAAATTCTCTTTTGGGTTAAGGGTATTTTCAAACCGGATTTTTACCGTAACGGTCAACCGGTTCTTTGAGGCCACTTCATCTGCCGTTACGGCAATAGGAGCAATAGAGTATCCTGTTATCTCGCCCTCAACAGCATAATCCCCTTCCTCGGAGATAACAGACAGTCTGGTTAATTTGGTATATTTATCCTTGAGGCCCTCCGTCAGAAGGTTGCTCAGAGCAGGATTTATGCGTTCGGCTCTGTTTTCAATATAACCGACGCTTATAGTTTCTGCAGCGGGATCTATGGTCGTCGCCGAAAAGGAATACCACCAGCAGCGTGTACAGCAGAGAACGGTTAACACTATTAATCCTGCGTTTAGGACATATCTTCCTTTTTTCATTTTATTCTATCCCGTATTCTTTTATTTTCCTGTACAAAGTCCGTTCCGCAATACCCAATTCCGCGGCTGTGGATTTCCGGTGTCCTTTATTCTTTTTCAGGGCCTTAATAATCAGCTCTCTTTCGAGTGAATCCAGGGAATAATCCTGAGACGGCTTATCTATGGGAGTGTCCATGGGCAGTATCTCTCCTTCTGTAACGTCTTCCTCTTCGGATTCAATGGGATGAGGCTGCGGTACCGCTGCATGAGGCAGAATTTTACCCGCACCGGCCGAAGGACATGGAGCTACGGTCTCTATTAGTTCAACCTTTTTGCGAAGTTCGTCTACCTCTGAACGAAGCTGGAAAAGAACTTTATACAGGATGTCCCGCTCGGTAAGGTAATCTTCGTTTTGTGATGATTGTGTGTTATACACCACCGGAAGATGCATGGGACTGTCCTGAGGCAAATAATGCTGTAACGTCTGATCGTCAACAAGACGGTTATGCTCCAGGATACTGAGCTGTTCTGCCACATTTTTTAACTGACGTACATTTCCCGGCCACCGGTAGTGTTCCAGCAGGGAGCGGGCCGGATCTGTGAGTCTGATTACGGGCATTTTGTATTTTTCGGCAAAATCGGCTGCAAATTTTCTAAAGAGGAGGTGAATGTCCTGCGGGCGTTCTCTCAGAGGAGGTACGGATATGGGAACCGTATTTAAACGATAATACAGATCTTCCCTGAATTTACCGGCCTTTATGGCATGAGGCAGGTTTATGTTTGTTGCAGTAATAACCCGCACGTCGGTTTTTTGTACTTTTGACGATCCTACCCTTATAAACTCTCCGGTTTCCAGCACGCGCAGAAGACGTACCTGGGTAGAAAGAGGCAGTTCCGCCACCTCGTCAAGAAAAAGGGTCCCGCCGTTGGCGACCTCGAAGTATCCCATACGGTCTTCGTGGGCTCCGGTAAATGACCCCTTTTGATGTCCGAACAATTCGGAATCGATGGTCCCTTCAGGAATAGCGCCGCAGTTCACGGCAAAATAATTGCCATGCTTACGTGAGCTGTTGGCATGAATAATCTTGGGAATGAATTCCTTCCCCACTCCGCTCTCGCCGGTTACCAAAACCGATAGATCTGTGGCGGCTACCTGAGCAGCTACATCGAGAGCCCTGTCGAGCAGCGGACTGGTCCCGATAATCTCAAAACGCTGTTTAATTGACGTAATATCCATCTTTGCAAAGATACAATTTTTGTACTACATTTGTAAGATAATAACTGTGCTTTACATTAGTAAGATATTCTGTACACCTATATTAATTAAAAAATTAACTATGAAAAAATCTTTATTCCGCGTTTTGAGTATCGCCACCCTGGGTGTCGTACTTATGGCCTGCAGCAATCCCAAAGATATGGTCAAATACGCAGATGATGTAGAAAAGACCTGCAACCCGGCAGTGCTGGAGGTTGTTGCCGACAAAATTGACGTTACCTATACGCTTAAATTCCCGGAAGGTTATTTCCATCCTAAAGCCATTCTGGAAGTTACCCCTGTCCTGGTATATGAAGGCGGTGAAGTTGCCGCTCCCGTATTGAAACTCCAGGGAGAAAAAGTTCTGGATAACTATAATGTAATTCCCCTGGCAGGGAAAGATATCCAGCATCAGATACAATTCGGCTATGTAGAAGGCATGGCAAAATCACACCTGGAACTCCGCAGTGCAGTGGTTTACAAAGACAACGTATGGGATATTCCTGTTGCCTATAAAATTGCCGACGGAGCCAACATCACCTATAAATGGGCAGAACTGGAAGGCGAACCCGTACTGATGAAGGATAACTATCAAAAGGTTATTGCAGAAGCTCAGGAAACCGCTATCATGTATGCCAAGAACTCAGCCCAGGTTCGCTCTAAGGAGCTCACCAAGGCTGAAATCAAAGAATTCCAGGATTTCCTCAAAAACCTGCCTGCTGACGAAAGAAGGACTCTTACCGGCACTGAAATCAAGGCATATGCTTCACCTGAAGGCCCGGTTGATTTCAATGAAAAGTTATCTGCCAACCGTATGAAGAGCGCTCAGAAAGCCTACGACAAGATTACAAAAAAAATTAAACCCGATGCACCCCTGAGCACATCTACTTTTGGTGAAGACTGGGAAGGATTCCAGGAACTTGTAGGCAAGACCAACCTCGGAGACAAAGACCTCATCCTGCGTGTTTTATCCATGTATTCAGACCCTGTTGTCCGCGAACGTGAAATCAGAAACATGTCTGCCGTATACAAAACACTGGAAGACAAAGTACTTCCTGAACTCCGCAGAGCCCGCTTTGTTGCCAACGTTGAGTTTGCCAATTATTCAGACGAAGAACTCGTTGAAATGGCTTCCGGCAACTTAGATGCTCTCGACGAAGAAGGACTGCTCTATGCTGCTACTCTTGTAAAGGATAAAGACACAAAAATCAACCTGTACAAGCAAGCTGCCGAAAAATTCAACTCGGCAAGAGGTTACAACAACCTGGCTGTAACTTATCTTAATGCCAACAAGGTGAACGAAGCTGCTGCCGCTTTGGCTAAATGCGATGCCAAAAATCCTGTTGTTGCCAACAACCTGGGCGTTATTGAAATGCGTAAAGGCAATTTCGACAAGGCCGCTCAATATTTTGCACAATCCGGTTGTGACCAGGCTAAATACAATTCAGGCGCCATTGACATCCTCAACGGTAAATACAAAGACGCTCTTGTCAAACTCAATGGCCAGAAACATATGAACGCATGCCTGGCACAGTTACTGAACGGGAACCTCGATAAAGCCGAAGAAGCACTTTCAGAATGTACCTGTATGAAAACTGTATACGTAAAAGCAGTTATAGCCGCTCGTAAGGGACAAACTTCCAAGGTTAATGAACTTATGGAAAAGATCAATAAAGTTCCTGCTCTGGCTGCCAGGGCTGCAAAGGATATTGAATTTGCAAAATATCGCTAATCAAACCTAACCATATTAATTAAAAAGGCGCTTTCAGTTCGAAAGCGTCTTTTTTTTTTGGATATTCAAATATATCGGCTACCTTTGTATCGTCTTCCGATATAACGCAAGACGTAACAAAAACAACCAACTATGAATCCACAAGAAAACATCGTACTGACAGAAGCCGTTTTCTATACATTGCTGGCTCTGTACAATCCTCTTCACGGATACGGAATCATGCAGGAAACGGAAAAAATGAGTGGCGGAAGGCTCAGGCTTTCTGCAGGAACACTTTACGGAGCCATCTCGTCCATGCTGGAAAAAGGATGGATCAGAGCACTGCCGGGCGAAGAAGAAAGCCGCCGCAAGGAATATGTCATTACAGATCTTGGCAAATTCATTGCCCGGGCCGAGTTGACACGACTCCTTGAATTGGTGGAAAATGGCAAAAAAATCGTTGAATAAATAATTTATACCATCATGACAAAAACAGTAAGAAAAGTTTTTTTCCTTTGGGAATATGAGAAGGAAGAAGAATGGATCAATCAAATGGCACGTGAAGGCTGGATGCTCATACGCACAGGATTCAGAAAGTATGTATTCGAGAAAGGAAAACCGGGAGAATACACATACAGGGTGGAACTGCTGGACAAGGATAAGAATTCAAAAGAAAGCAATTCATATCTGTTATTCCTGAAAGACACCGGAATTGAAATCGTTGGAGAATGTTACAATTGGGTATACCTGCGATGTAAAACAGCGGAATGCCGTTTCGATCCGGGTGACAGGCCTTTATACAATCTGGCGCACCTGCTCAAATTACAGGAGTTCTCCAATAAACTGCGCAGTGTGTTCGTAGCCTGTATTGCCGCATGCATTTTAGGTATATTCATTCTGGAGCACTTTACTCCCAGCCCGGTGGTTGACTTCACCAAAGGTTTTTGTACAGGAGCCAGCATGGGCATGGCAGTAGTAATACTACTTGCAACGCCTTATTTCAGACGCATCAACAACAAAGTCAAAGTGGCAATAAAAGAAATGTATACGCACGAATAAATCAATCGAGCTTCAATACAGCCATAAAAGCAGACTGGGGAACTTCCACATTGCCTATCTGGCGCATGCGGCGTTTCCCTTTCTTTTGTTTTTCAAGGAGTTTCCGTTTACGGGAAATATCACCTCCGTAGCATTTTGCCGTAACATCTTTGCGCACAGCCTTAACTGTCTCGCGCGCGATGATTTTAGCCCCTATTGCAGCCTGTATGGCAATATCGAATTGCTGCCTTGGAATAAGTTCTTTCAGCTTTTCACACATTTTGCGTCCGAAATCGTAAGAATGATCGCGGTGAATAAGGCTCGAAAGAGCGTCCACAGGTTCTCCGTTCAAAAGGATGTCAAGCTTAACCAAGTCTGCTTTGTCATACCCGGAAAGGTGATAATCAAAGGAAGCATATCCCCGTGAGATGCTTTTCAATTTATCATAAAAATCAAAGACAATCTCGGCAAGAGGCATTTTGAAAGTCAGCTCTACCCGGTCCGAGGTAAGAAAATGCTGGTTCACGAGGACTCCTCTTTTATCCAGACAAAGTTTCATGATGGGACCGAAATAATCGGCCTTGGAGATCACCTGTGCTTTGATGTAAGGTTCTTCAATTTCATCTATGAGCGTCAGGGCCGGTAGGCCGGAAGGATTGTGTACATCTATTACTTCACCCTGAGTAGTACAGACTTTATATGACACGTTGGGAACGGTTGTAATAACATCGGTATCGAATTCACGGAAAAGCCTTTCCTGTACGATTTCCATATGAAGTAAACCAAGGAATCCGCAACGGAAACCGAATCCGAGAGCCAGAGAAGATTCCGGTTCGAAAGTAAGCGAGGCATCGTTCAGCTGGAGTTTTTCCAAAGCGGCGCGCAGTTCTTCGTATCCGTCGGTATCTACTGGGTACATACCCGCAAATACCATGGGTTTGACTTCCTCGAACCCCGCTATTGCCTGACGGCAGGGGGCAACCACATGGGTAATGGTATCTCCCACCTTGACTTCAGAAACTGTTTTGATGCCCGATATGATATATCCTACATCGCCGGTTCTGATTTCCTTGCGGGGATACATCTTCATTCGCAGGATTCCTACCTCATCGGCATCGTATTCTTTTCCTGTATTAAAGAATTTGACTTTATCTCCCTGTCTGATCACTCCGTTCACCACTTTGAAATACGCAATAATTCCCCGGAATGAATTAAATATAGAATCGAAGATCAGGGCTTGTAAGGGGGCATCGGGATTTCCGGTTGGAGGCGGAATACGTTCCACGATGGCCTCAAGGACTTCAGCAACCCCTTCTCCGGTACGGGCACTTGTCAGTAATACTTCTTCGGGCTTACATCCCAGCAGGTCGATAATCTGATCACGTACCACATCTACCATAGCGGCATCCATGTCTATCTTATTGAGAACTGGTATGATCTCCAGGTTGTGCGAGATAGCAAGATAGAGATTGGATATGGTCTGGGCCTGCACACCCTGTGTGGCATCAACTACCAGGAGTGCTCCTTCACACGAGGCTATGGCACGTGAAACCTCATATGAAAAATCCACATGGCCCGGTGTATCCAGGAGATTAAGCACATATTGCTGACCGTTATGGGTATAATCGAGTTGAATGGCATGTGATTTAATGGTAATCCCTTTTTCTTTCTCCAGATCCATGCTATCCAGCACCTGCGCTTCCATATCGCGCTGTTCCAGCGTATGCGTCAACTCCAGCAGCCGGTCCGCCAGTGTACTTTTACCGTGATCAATATGGGCTATTATGCAGAAATTCCTAATGTGCTTCATAAGTGGCGCAAAGGTAATTATTTTTTTATCTTTGCCTGTTAATCAAAATCAACAAAGAATTATGCTACAAGCTCCTTATTCGGTCCCGGATTATGCTACTCAAATCCGACGCGACATTATACGGATGGTGACCTCCGCGACAAGCGGTCACCCGGGAGGATCTCTCAGCAGTACCGATTTCATGACAGTACTGTATGCAGAATACCTGAAACAGACGCCCGGTCAATGGTCCAGAGACGGACGCAATATGGATATGTTTTTCTTGTCCATCGGACATGTATCCCCATTATTTTACAGCCTGCTGGCACGCATGGGCTATTTCCCGGTGTCTGAACTGGCTACGTTCCGGAAATTAGGGTCGAGGTTGCAGGGACACCCGAGTGTGGAAAACGGTCTGCCGGGTATACACGTGGCCAGCGGATCGCTTGGCCAGGGCTTGTCTGTTGCCTGCGGCGCGGCTCTCAGCAAACGAATTGACGGAGACGATCATAAAGTATACGTATTGCTCGGGGACGGCGAAAGTGAAGAAGGACAGGTATGGGAAGCCGCCATGTTTGCAGCCCATCACAAGATCAATAACCTGATTGCAATGACCGACTGGAACAGGCAACAAATTGACGGTCCTGTAGATAAGATTGGAGGTGTGGGAGATCTGCGTGCCAAGTGGGAATCCTTCGGATGGCATGTAATTACCTGTGAAGGGCACAATTATGATGAGATACGGCAGGCTTTCGCCAAAGCGAACGAACCGCAGGAAGGCCCGGTTATGATATTGATGCATACTTATATGGGACAAGGTGTTGACTTCATGTTCGACTCCCATAAGTGGCACGGGAAGGCTCCTTCTGCCGAACAGGAAAAACAGGCCCTGGCACAACTTAAAGAAACAATTGGAGATTATTAATAGCATCTTTCTATGACAAATACTGGAAATAAAGATACCCGTTCCGGATTCGGAGCCGGTTTATACGAGATAGGGAAAAAGAACTCCCGGGTAGTGGCTCTCTGTGCGGACCTCATCGGATCCCTGAAAATGGAAGCTTTCGCTGAAGCCTTTCCCGACCGGTTCTTTCAATGCGGCATTGCAGAAGCCAACATGATGGGAACCGCTGCCGGTCTGGCAGTAACCGGGAAGATACCCTTTGCAGGCACATTTGCCGAGTTCGCCACCGGCCGTGTATACGATCAGGTAAGGCAATCCATTTGTTATTCGCAAACCAACGTGAAGATAGCCTCTTCGCATGCAGGCATAACACTGGGAGAAGACGGCGCGACTCACCAGACTATGGAAGACATTGCGCTTATGCGTGCCATGCCGCATATGACAGTCATTAATCCCTGCGACTACAATCAGACCCGCCTGGCCACAATGGCTGCTGCCGAATGGGAAGGCCCTGTTTATCTACGTTTCGGGCGCCCTTCGGTACCTAATTTCACCCCCGTTGACGGACTGTTTGAAATTGGGAAAGCCTGGTTGATGGAACCGGGAGAAGATGTGACCATTCTTGCAACCGGTCACCTTGTATGGGAGGCCCTCGAAGCTGTGAAAATTCTCGGTGCAAAAGGGATTAAAGCCGAGTTGATTAATATCCATACCATTAAACCTCTGGATGTACAGGCCGTCATTGACTCGGCCCGTAAGACAGGAGCTGTTGTCACGGCAGAAGAACATCTGGTGGCAGGAGGCCTGGGAGAACTGGTTGCCGGGGTACTGGCCAGGCATTGTCCCGTTCCAATGAGGATAGTGGCTATGGAAGACGGATTCGGACAAAGCGGCACACCCGCAGAACTGATGAATGTATACGGACTTAATGCAGCCAATATTGTAGCAAAAGTTTGTGAACTCAGATAAAGAGTTGCAGGAATGGTGTGAAAGCGGACAGTATCAACGCGCTTTCGCGCAGATGGTACAACAGTACGGTCAGCGCCTTTATTGGCATATAAGGAAAATGGTCATCGTGCACGAAGATGCCGACGATCTGCTTCAGAATTCGCTCATGAAGGCCTGGACGGGACTGCCGACATTCCGATGGGAATCACAAATTTTTACCTGGCTGTACCGGATTGCCACCAACGAGGTTCTGACCTTTTTGAAAAAGAACAAGTCACTTAAAAGTTTTCCGCTGGAAGACCGGCTCAGCTCAGAAGCCGCTCTCTTTGACGGAGATGCAATGCAACGTGCACTGCAAAAAGCAATACTGCAACTGCCGCACAAGCAGAGGCTGGTTTTTAACATGCGTTATTTCGATGAAATAAAATACGAAGACATGTCAACTATCCTGGGGACCTCGGTAGGGGCACTCAAGGCATCCTACCATCTGGCGGCTCAAAAGGTCGAGCAGTCACTAAAAGACATGTTGCTTTAAACCTTAGGCATTTAATATTATCTAAAAGACGTTATGAGTAAAGAAATGTTAAATGATCCGCATTTGAAACAGAATCCGTTCTCCGTACCTGAGGATTATTTCCGGAAGGTCACGGAAGAGTGGCAATCGGGTGTGATCGTGACACAACAAACAGCCGGACCGGAACGTACGCGCCTTACCTTCAGAACAGTGTTTCAGTTTGCTGCTTCTTTCGCCCTGCTTTTCGGGATAGGGTATGCCTTGTTGATGCTTACAGGAAGAAACGGGGCGGACACCGAGCAGACGGAAGAATACTCTTTCTATTCCGAACTGTCGGATCTGGGATTGTCCCACCAGACCGTGTCTTCATTCTTTATTACCGATATGGATGAATTCCCTGACCCTGTTTCGGAACCCGACCTTGACCTGGATGAACTCATTGAATATGTGAACTACCCCGGCATGGATATAGAATCTTTACAAATTGACAACGAATAATCAAAGCCATGAACCGTACAGTTATTGCTCTATTGTTAATATGCCTGTTACCCTTTGGTTTGCAGGCACAGGATAAGAATGCCCAGCAAAAAACAGCTCAGGAACGACAGGCAGAAAGAGAGTCCATCCAGGCCCAGAAGATTGCTTTCATCACACAAGAAACTGGGATGACTGCAGAAGAAGCAGAAAAATTCTGGCCTCTTTACAACGAAATGAATAAAAAAATAAATGAGATTTCACACCAAAGAGGTCTTTCCAAAAAGAACATGTACAAGGCACTTGCACCGGAATCTGGCAGCAAAACCTCTTTGAACGAAAGTCTGGAAATATATCTGAACACCTTTAAAGACGAAAACCAGGTAAGGGCCGAATACCATGCAAAATTTATAAAAGCGTTGTCAACCGAAAAAGTAGCCCGGCTTTATCTGGCCGAAGAACGTTTCAGCAATAGATTTATCCGTGTATATATTGAAAAGAAGATTTCGGAAGGAGCTGAAAAGAAATGAACCGGCAGATTCAGGCCCAAAGATAAAAATCCTTAACCAGCTGGATATAAAAGGGATTGTATTCTGCACCGCTTTCATTGTAAATAAACAGGGAGTCCTCTCCCTGTTTTTCTTTTGTTCTGCCGAGGCTCAGCAGGGCCCTGAAAACCGGTTTGCCTCCATGAGAAAAAACATTGGTGCGACGGTTCAGATACAGCGGAAAAGGTTTGGTCAAAGCCGCCATTTCCAGAAATGATTCAACCTGATCGGCAGGGAGAATTACCTCTAAATGACCTGCCGGGTCAAGAAGGGCGGCCGCGCGCCTGAGAAGCGCTTCATGTGGAAGGCTCCCGGAATGACTGTGTCGGGCATTGGTCCGGCGCGGATCGGTTGTTTTGAGAGAATCCTGGAAGAAAGGCGGATTAGACACAATCAGATCATAGGGATGCTCGGCCTCAAAGTTTCTGAAATCGGAACAATAAGTAGCTATGCGGCTGCTCCAGGGTGAGGATGCCGCATTTTCTGCTGCCTCCTCAACCGAAGGCAAATCTATATCCAGTGCATCTATTGAAGCCTCTGGGAATCGTTGTGCCATCATCAATGCCACTACTCCGCAACCGGTTCCTACGTCCAGGATACGCAGGGAAGCATCTGTGGCGGAAAGCCCGGCCCAGGCACCCAGTAATACACCGTCTGTATTGACAGGCATCGCGGAACGCTCGTGGTTCAGAGAAAATTGTTTAAAACAAAACGGTTCCATTACGGATTGATAAATAAACCGTCGCGCATGGTCAGGCTGCGGTCGCTTAACCGGGCCAGAGACTGATCGTGCGTGACTATGATTATTGTCTGACCATAAGTATCCCTTAAACGGAAAAATAGTTGATGGAGTTCGTTCTTGTTATGGGAATCGAGGTTCCCGGAAGGCTCGTCTGCCAGAAGGACTGCAGGACGGTTAATGAGGGCACGCGCTACAGCAACACGCTGTTGCTCTCCACCGCTCAGTTCGGACGGTTTATGATCCATTCTGTGCCCTAAACCCAAAAAATCAAGTAGCTCCCTGGCGTGTTCCTTAACCTGATCTACCGGGTCTTTAGCAATAAAACCGGGAATGCAGACATTTTCCAGAGCGGTAAATTCGGGGAGCAAATGGTGGAACTGGAAAACGAAACCAATCTGCCTGTTTCTGAATTCGGCCAGCCTGTCTTTTTTTAATTCAAAGACCGGCGTATCGCCAATCCATACCTGACCGGAGTCAGGCCGGGACAAAGTACCCAGAATCTGCAGGAAAGTGGTTTTCCCTGCTCCGCTGGCCCCTGTTACAGAAACCACTTCGGCAGGTGCCACCAGAAGGGATATGCCCTTGAGGACCTGCACGCTGCCGAACGATTTGGTTATGTAGTCCGCTTTGATCATCGGCGGAAATAGTATTATTCGTCTTTTTCCTCTTCTTCGTATTCTTTCAGGAGTTTATCCTGAACATCCGAAGGAACCTGTGCGTATTCAAGGAAATTCATGGTGAAACTTGCCCGCCCGGAAGTCAGTGAACTCAGCGTAGTTGAATATTTATTCAACTCGGCCAGCGGCACCCTCGCTTTCAGGATCTGGAAGCCTTTATCGCTGCTCATCCCCTCAATAAGGGCACGGCGGTTCTGAAGGTCACTCATAACATCTCCCATACAGTCGGACGGCACCATTACCTCGATCATGTATATAGGTTCCATGATCTTTGGTGCGGCTTTTTTGAACGCGTCTTTAAAAGCATTCCTACCGGCCAGCTTGAACGAAATTTCATTGGAGTCAACCGGGTGCATTTTTCCGTCATAGATATAGCACTTGATGTCACGGGCATAAGAACCGGTAAGAGGTCCTTCTTCCATCTTCTCCATTACCCCCTTCAGGATGGCAGGCATAAAGCGGGCGTCAATAGATCCCCCGACAATACAGTTGTGGTAAATGAGTTTCCCACCCCAGTCCATAATGTATTCGTCTTTGCCTTTAATGTTAAGCACCAGTTCTTTCCCGTCCACTTTAAAGCGGTTGTTATCGGGAGCTCCTTCAATATAAGGTTCAATGAGCAGGTGTACTTCTCCAAATTGTCCGGCGCCTCCCGATTGTTTTTTGTGACGGTAACTCGAGGCGGCCATCTTTGTAATAGTCTCACGGTAAGGGATCTTTGGTGAAAGCAGGTCAACTTCCATTTTATGGGTATTATTGATCTGCCATTTGAGAGTATTGATATGGTGTTCGCCCTGTCCGCTGAGAATGACCTGTTTAAGTTCCTTGGAATATTCAACTACAATAGTGGGATCTTCGGCGGCAGCCCGGTTGAGGATTTCACCCAGTTTTTCGTCATCCTTTTCTGTTTTTGCTTTAATTGCCGTACGGAATTTGGAGGGAGGGAATACGATAGGTTCAAACTGCCAGTCTTTGCCGTTCCCATTAAGGGTATGACCCATTTTTGCCGATTTGAGTTTAACCGTACATCCCATATCGCCGGCTACCAGTTCGGTCACTTTTTCACGTTTCTTTCCGGCAGTGGCAAAAATGGCGGAGAGGCGCTCTTTGCTGTCGTTGTTGGCATTAATAAGATCCATCGATTCGGTGATCTTCCCGGACATTACCCTGAAGAAGGCCACATCGCCCAGATGTTGTTCAAGGGCAGTTTTGTATATGTATAACGAGGGAACACCTTTGGCGTCGCAGGGAATAGTCTCGCCCGAGGTGGTTTTGTTGACGGTCTGGGAAGGATCCGGAGCTATGAGGGTAATCAGTTCGAGCATGCGTTTTACACCAATATCTTTTTTCCCGGATATAACCACTAAGGGCATGATCTCACATTTCTGAAATCCTATGACAAGCCCTTTAATGATCTCCTCGGGTTTCAGCTCTCCGTTTTCAAAGAAGACCTCCATAAGGGATTCGTCTGCCTCGGCGGCCAGTTCGGCAAGAGCCGCATGCATTTCGTCTGCTTTATCTTTGAGTCCTGCGGGGATATCAAACACCTCGACAGTACCGTTATCATCGGAAAAACGGTATTCCTTCATGCTGACCACATCTACGAAAGAGTTGAAATCTGCTCCGGTAGATACGGGGAATTGCAGGGGACATACTTTATTTCCAAAACTCTCATGCAAAGAATCGAGGGTGGTATCCCAGTTGGCTTTTTCATGGTCCAGCTGATTAACAGCCAGAATAAGCGGTTTTTTGTGTTGCTCGGCATAACGGGAGAAAATTTCAGTTCCCACCTCAACGCCCTGTTGTGCGTTAATGAGCATCACGCCCGAATCGGAAACCTTGAATGCAGAAATAAGACCGCCAATGAAATCGTCGGAACCCGGGGTATCAATAAAATTCAGTTTGTGATCCATGAACTCTGTATAGAAGAGTGTAGGATAAATAGACCTTTGATACAATTGTTCTATTTCCGTATTGTCACAAACGGTATTTTTGGCTTCGACGGTACCACGGCGGTCAATCACTTTGCCTTCCATCATCATAGCCTCCGCCAGAGTGGTCTTCCCGGACTTGGTATTACCCATCAAAACCACATTGCGAATTTGTTCGGTTGAGTAAGTTTTCATGAAAAAATATGTTACGTATTGTATTTTCAGATCTTATAAGCGGACAAAGGTAATAAAATTTTATATATTAACTTTGCATGCGTGAAACTGAAACCCTATCTGATCCCGGGCCGTCTGGAGGCCGGATGCGACGAGGCCGGAAGAGGGTGTCTGGCCGGACCTGTATTTGCCGCTGCAGTAATACTGCCAGAGGGTTTCGAGCATCCTTTATTGGATGATTCAAAAAAAATGACTGAACAACACCGGCAGGAAGTTCGTGAATACATTTGTGACAATGCCGTGGCCTGGTCTGTTGCATTTTGCTCTCCGGAAGAAATTGACCTCATGAATATTTTACGTGCTTCCATTACGGCTATGCACAGGGCACTTGACGGCCTGTCAGTCAGACCTGATTTCATACTGGTAGACGGGAATAAATTCTATAACTACCACCCCGGCGGAGGCTGCGGAATCTCTGATCCCTGTATCCCGCACGGTTGTTTTGTCAAAGGCGACAGCCGGTTTGCCCCTATAGCCGCTGCCTCGGTCCTGGCCAAGACCAGCCGGGACGAATATATGGAAGGCCTTCACCTGTGGTATCCGGAATATAAATGGAATATCAATAAAGGATATCCTACCACGGTACACCGGAAAGCACTGGCGGAATTCGGGCCCAGCCCTTACCACAGAAAGAGCTTTAAGTGGCAATAATGATTACATTTGTAAGATTATATTAAGATTCTATTGATGAAAAAACTGAGTTTACTATTGTGCAGTATCATCCTGTTGGGAGGCACTGCTACCGCTGATGAGGGAATGTGGCTCCTTCCCCTTATTAACCAGCTGAACGCCAAAGGAATGAAGGAAGCAGGCCTTAGGTTGAGCCCCGAAGACATTTATAACATTAACCACTCCAGCATCAAAGATGCCATTGTTATTTTTGGCGGAGGCTGTACGGGGGAAGTGGTTTCCGACGAAGGGCTGTTGCTTACAAATCACCATTGCGGTTACGGTGTGATTCAGGCATTAAGTACTGTAGAGCACAATTATCTGAAAGACGGATACTGGGCAAAAAACAGGGCAGAAGAATTGCCCGCCCCCGGACTCAGCGTTTATTTCATGGAAAGCATGACCGATGTCACCAAAGATATACAGGCTGTTCTGGATACCTGTACAACGGAAGAATCACGCTCGGCAACGGAAATGAAACTCAGCCGCGAATGGAGTGAAAAGGCAAGTAAAGAATACCCCGACTGCCAGGCAAGACTCTACAGCATGTACGGCGGAAACAGTTATTACCAGGTTGTTTTTAAAATTTATAACGATATACGTTTTGTTGGGGCACCCCCGTCTTCAATAGGGAAATTCGGCGCCGACACCGACAACTGGATGTGGCCCCGTCATACCTGTGACTTCTCAATGTTCCGCATATATGCAGGACCTGGCAACAAACCGGCCGATTACTCTCCCGAAAACCAGCCTTACCGCCCCGCACGTTCACTTGCCATAAGCCTCAAAGGCATAAAGGAAGGTGATTTTGTCATGACACTTGGCTACCCGGGCACTACTACACGTTTTATGACCTCCATTGAGGTTGAGCGTCAGGAAAAACTCACCAATGACATTGGGATTGAAGTCCGCACCATCCGGCAGGATGTGCTTCTGGAAGACATGCTCGCCAATCCTAAAGTTCAGTTACAGTATGCCAGTAAGTATTCCGGCAGTACCAACGCCTGGAAGAAATGGACCGGCATGAACGAGACGTTTGACAAATTGGGTGTAAAGGCACGCAGAGCAAGCGAAGAGGCAGCTTTCACCAAATGGGTTGAGGCTAAAAAAAGCCGTAGGGAAAAATACGGAACCGCATTACAGGATATTGAAGAATCTATAAAAGGTCAGTGGGAAATGCAATACGTCAGCAGGTATCTGTCTGAATCGCTGCGTAATATAGAAATCAGCAGTTTTGCTCTCCGTCCTTTTGGCCGCCAGTCAGCAAAAGCAAGCGCAGATGAACTTAAGGCCCAGATAGAACGCTTTTATGACAACTACAACATGCCCACAGACATAAAAGTTGCCAAAGCCATGTTAAAGATCTTTGCCCTGAGAGTGGACAAAAAACATTATCCCTCTGTCTATGAAACCATAGAAAAAGAATATGCAGGCAACACAGACGCCTATGTGGAAGACCTGTTTGCAAAATCGCTGTTTGCAGACCCGCAAAAGGTATATGATCTTGCCGTTCAGTATGCCACCGATGAATCAGGACAGGAAGCCGTTATGAACATCATTAAAGAGGATCCCGCCTATAAACTGGGAGAATCGGTAAACATGAAGATGGCCGAATGTCAGAAGGCAGTTGCACCTTTTACTGCTCAATACAATAGGGGGCACAGGAGTTTCATTGCCGGCATGATGGAAATGCAAAAAGGCAAAGCCATGTATCCCGATGCGAATTTCTCCATGCGCCTTACCTATGGTAATGTACTTAAATACAGGCCAAAAGACGCTGTCATTTATGATTATTACACCACGCTGACCGGTGTTATGGAAAAAGAAGATCCCGATAACTGGGAATTTGTCGTACCCGAAAAACTCAAAGAACTTTACAAGACGAAAGACTACGGACAGTATGCAGAACCGGGTAAAGAACTGGTTACCGGATTCATTGCCAATACCGATATTACCGGGGGAAATTCCGGCTCGCCTGTTTTGAATGCCGACGGTGAACTTATTGGCCTGGCTTTTGATGGAAACTGGGAATCCATGAGCGGAGACGTGATTTTTGAACCTGATCTTCAGCGTTGTATTGCTGTTGACATCCGTTATGTTCTCTTTATCATGGATAAATACGGAGAAGCAGGCTATCTGCTGAACGAGTTAAACATAAAATAATAAAAAATGAACTCTGTTGATTATAAGGCTATGAAGCCTGTTCAACCAAAAACGAACAAACAGAAAAACGATCTTCCCCCTTTGGGAAATGAAGGTCTGAAAGATGTAAAACACGTTATTGCCATAGCCAGCGGAAAAGGCGGAGTGGGAAAATCCACTGTAGCTGTTAATCTGGCTGTAGCACTATCGTTGCAGGGTTATCGGGTAGGCCTTGCCGATGCCGATATTTACGGGCCTTCCATCCCCACACTTACCGGCACCACAGATGAGCAGCCAACAGTAGATGTCATTGACGCCAACATGCAGGTATTTAATCCCATAAGTAAATTTGGCGTTAAATGGATTTCTATTGGCTATTTTGCATCGCCCGAACAGGCTCTCATATGGCGCGGACCAATGGCCAGCAATGCCCTCAAGCAACTGATCCAGCAAACAAACTGGGGGCCGCTCGATTTTCTTCTCATTGACCTTCCTCCGGGAACAGGCGATATCCATATCAGCCTCATGCATGACATCAAACTGAGCGGAGGTATTGTTGTGACTACTCCTCAACAGGTTGCCGTCGCCGATGTGGAAAAATGCCTGAACATGTTCTTCCATAAAGACCTCAACAAACGTGTTTACGGTCTTGTTGAGAATATGGCATGGTTTACACCCGAAGAACTTCCCGAAAACAAATATTATATTTTCGGGAAAGGCGGAGGTGATGCCCTTGCAAAGAAATACAACCTGCCCTTGCTTGCCCGTATCCCTTTGGTACAGGGCATCTGCGACCGCAGTGACTCCGGCATCCCGGTGGCCAACGAAGACCATCCGGCTGCTGTTGCATTCAGAAATCTGGCCCAAACATTAATATCTCTATTAGAACAATGAAAAAAATAGTATTGGCATTTTTTGTGATCCTTGGCGTTTTAAGCTGCCAGGAAGATCCGCGGATGGAGGTGACACCTCTGTCTGTTTCGTTCACTCAGGAAGGAGGTACCGAAAATATTTCTATATCTTCCAATGTTACATGGACCGCAACAGTAACGGGAAACGGCTTTTCGGTAAGCCCCACATCGGGGACAGGTGACGCCGTGCTTTCTCTGAAAGCTGTTGCTGCGACTTCTCCCGACGACCAGACAGGCACGCTTACCATAAAGAGCGAGACGCTGTCGGCCACCGTAACGATTACCCAGGGCGCGAAGAATACGCTTATCGTAACAGGGAGCAATACCATTGATGCAGCCGGAGGCGACTATACAGTCTCTCTGCAATACAACACGACTTACCAGGTGGAAATTGACCCGTCAGCCACATCTTGGATCCAGTATACAGGAACCAAGGCGTTGTCAACTGCAACCCTTGCTTTTCAAATTGCTCCTAACAATGGAAGCGAACGTTCCGGCGTGATCACAATAAAAGATGCCGCAGGTATTGCCGCCGCACAGACCATTACCCTTACACAGAAAGAAAATCCCATTCGTACTGCCCTTTTGGGATTATACAATGCACTGGACGGAGCCAACTGGACGGCTGCCAAAAAAACCAACTGGAACTCAGAAGAACCCATTGAGAGCTGGGGCGGTGTAACCATTGAAAACGGGAAACTGACCAAATTGAATTTCAGCGGATTCGGACTGAAAGGCGATCTGCCCGCTTCTATTGCTTCCTTTACCGATCTCACATCGCTGAACCTGGGAAGCAATCCCAATCTGACCGGATCTCTGCCCTCCAACATGGGAGATCTTGTTAACCTGGAATCCTTCCTGGCTGTTACCACAGGCCTGAGCGGCCAACTGCCTGCCAGTATGGGCAACCTCACCAAAATCACCAACCTGCAGTTGAGCAAAAACAATATTTCAGGGACCATTCCTGCCGAGTGGGCCGGGATGACAGCGCTTAAAAACCTGGGACTGTACAGCACACAGGTTGCCACTCCGCTGCCCGAGGCCATCTTTACTTCCTGGAAACATATTGGGACCCTGCTGATGTATGATAACCCCAACATGACCGGATCGCTGCCAGAAGCCCTGGGGAATATGACCACGGACAACACAGTGTTCAATGTCCAGATGTACAATTGTAATTTCACCGGAGGCATTCCGGAATCTTGGGGGAATATCCCTGATATTTCCAAGCAGTTGTATATTTACGGAAACCAACTTACCGAACCGGTTCCCCTCTCTGTACAGGCTCATCCTTCATGGACCGCCGACAAATGGGATAAAATGAAAGATGCCAACACACATTATGTTCGTACACAACAAAACGGTGTTTATCTGAATCTGGCCGTATCTCAATACGATCTGCTGATGGCTCTTTACAACGCGCTGGACGGAACAAACTGGACAGCTGCAAAAAAAACCAACTGGAACACTGCCGAGCCGGTCAATACCTGGGGTGGTGTAACCATGGAGAATGGAGTGGTTACCAAACTGAATCTCAGCGGATTTGGGCTTAAAGGTCAGTTACCTGCCGTTATTGGCGAATTTACGTCACTTACTTCGCTTAACCTGGGAAGCAACCCCAATCTGACCGGCCCCCTGCCCCAGGAAATAGGGAACCTGGTAAATCTTGATGCTTTCATGGCTGTCACTACCGGCCTGGACGGCACTCTGCCTGCCTCAATGGGGAATCTGAGCAGGCTCACTAATCTGCAGTTGAGCAATAACAACATAACCGGTACCATCCCGGCCGAATGGGCCGGCATGACGGCTATCAAAAGTTTTGGAATGTTCAACACCAAAATATCCGGACCGCTGCCAGATGCCATTTTTACCGGATGGAAACACGTGGGGTCTCTGTTACTGAATAACAATCCCAATTTAACCGGTGCACTGCCCGAAGCGCTGGGCAGCATGACCACAGATAACTCATTATTCAGCATCCATATGCATGAATGTAATTTCACGGGAGGCATTCCGTCTTCGTGGGGCAATATTCCACAGGTTTCCAAACAATTGCGTGTTTATGGGAACAAACTTACCCTACCCGTTCCGGCAACCATTCAGAACCACCCCTCGTGGACAGCTGACAAATGGGACAGTTATAAACAGAACACGGAGATTCACTTTATCCGTACCCAACAAAATAATGTATTTCTGGATTTAGCTGCTACCGAATAAGCAGCTAAATCTCCCCTTTTTGCGTCTTTGAGCTATGAAAAAATTTATACCTTCCATTATTATTGTCTTTGCTGCACTGGTTTTCAATGCAACCAGCTGTAAGCCGGACGAACCTCATCTGGAGGCCAATCCCACCACCGTGACATTCACGCAGGAAGGGGGAACGGAAACTATTAATCTTACAACTAACAGTATGTCCTGGACGGCATCGGTATCCGGTAAAGGATTTTCGGTGTCTCCCACTTCCGGGTCGGGAAATACATCGCTTACACTGTCCGCTGCTGCCGCCACTTCTGCCGATGAGCAAAAGGGCACTCTTACCATCAAGAGCGGATCTCTGCAGGCGACCATAACCATTACCCAGGGAGCAAAGAATACACTTATTGCCTCCGGCAACAACACCATTGAATACGCCGGAGGCAATTATTCCATTACTCTTCAATACAACACAAACTATACGGTTACTATCGAAGAATCTGCCAAAAGCTGGATCCAGTATACCGGGACCAAAGCACTTTCTTCCGCCACGCTTTCTTTTGAGGTAGCTGCCAATACGGGAGCAGCCCGCAGTGGTATCATAACCATAAAAGACAATGCTGGCATTGCCGCTCCCCAGAGTATTACCCTTAACCAGAAAGAGAATCCGATTCGGACTAACCTGATGGCCCTGTACGATGCGTTGGGCGGAACAAACTGGGCCGAAGCTAAAAAAACAAACTGGAACTCCGCTGAACCTGTTGAATCCTGGGGCGGAGTGACCGTAACCGACGGAAAAATCACCAAACTGAATTTAAGCGGATTCGGCCTGAAAGGACAACTTCCCGAGGCGATCGGTTCGTTTACCGATATCACTTCGCTTAACCTGGGGAGCAATCCCGACCTGAACGGTCCCCTCCCTCAGGTGATTGGAAACCTCGTAAAACTCGAGACACTTACTGCAGTTACTACAGGTCTGCAGGGCCCTTTACCCGCCTCGATGGGTAACCTGGTAAGCCTGACTAATCTGCAGCTGAACAAGAACAGCATTTCAGGGACGATTCCCGCTGAATGGGCCGGAATGACGGCTCTCAAGAACTTTGGAATGTATGAAACCCAATTATCCGGACCTCTTCCCGATGCTGTTTTCACCGGATGGAAGCATATAGGGACTCTTCTTCTGAATGACAATCCCAACCTGACGGGAGGACTTCCCGAGGCTCTGGGAAGCATGACAACGGATAACACCATCTTTAACGTACAGATGCATAACTGTAATTTTACGGGCGGTATTCCCGAATCGTGGGGAAGTATTCCGGAGATATCCAAACAGCTGTATCTCTATGGCAACAAACTGACCGATCCGGTTCCCCTGTCCATCCAGAATCATCCTTCCTGGACTGCGGAACGGTGGAATAAAATGAAAGACGCCTCTGTACACTACCTGCGCTCTCAGCAAAACAGTGTATACCTTGAGCTCGAAGAGGTTCCCGATGCCCAGCGTGAACTGCTCATGTCACTTTATAATTCCATGGACGGAGCCAATTGGGTGAAGGCAAAGAAGAGCAACTGGGGATCGGATGAAGATATTTCCGTCTGGGGCGGCATCACTGTGGCAAATGACGCCATTACCCGCATTGACCTGAGCGGATTCGGACTCAAAGGATCACTGCCCGGCATCATTGGAAATCTATCGTCGCTTACCTATCTGAATCTTAGCTCCAATCCGAAACTTACCGGATCGCTGCCGGCCGAGATAGGAAATCTCTTCAATCTGGCTACCTTCCTGGCAGAGACAACAGGGCTTGAAGGATCACTGCCCGCTGCCATGGGATCTCTGCAAAAACTCACCAATCTGCAACTGAACAACAACAATATCACAGGAACGATACCGGCCGAATGGGCCGGTATGACAGCCCTGAAAGACTTAGGTCTTTATAATACAAAGATATCGGGGCCGCTGCCTGCTGCCCTGTTTACGGGATGGAAACACATAGGATCACTTATGTTACACAGCAATCCCAACCTTACAGGATCGCTGCCGGAAGCCCTGGGAAATATGACTACGGACAATACCAAGTTTAATGTTCACTTGTACGATTGTAATTTCACAGGTGGTATTCCTGAATCGTGGGGCAACATTCCCGCTGTATCGGCCGAACTGCGCCTTTACGGAAATAAGCTGACCGAATCTGTTCCTGCTTCTGTCATAGCTCATCCCTCATGGACCACCGACAAATGGAACAGCACCAAGCCAGGGACAACAACCCATTACATACGTACTCAGCAAAATGGTGTATACCTGGCATTGAACGCCATCCCTCCGACAGTTAGTGATATTACCGTTACTGAACTGACATACAATAAAATTAGTGTAAAAGCTACTGTAGAAAATGACGGAGGAGAAAATGTTACCGTAAGAGGTTTTATTTTTGGAGCCACCAACAGGAAGGTGGGAGCAGGCACCGGAGATTTCTCTGCTTCGTTTAATGATCTTGATCCCAATACAGCTTATACCGTAAAAGCCTACGCAACTAATGCAGCCGGCACTGCCTACAGCGCAGAAAGAGTCATCACTACACCTGCTTACAGTGAATTGAACCTCACGCTAATCGGAGATGACGAACAAGCTATAGCTTATAAATACGTGTACCTTACCCGGATTGGAGACAACACGGCCCAGACCTCAAGGGTAAAATCAGCTTCATCTGTGCCGGTAACCCGTTCGGGTCATCTTACCGCTTCATCTGCCAATGAAGCGCTCCGTAAGGCAGCCGGACTTATGGCCGGATATCTGAAGCCTTTTGCTGCAGAGATTGTTGCAAACAGGAAGAATATGAAACAAACACTTAGCAGTGCTTCTGTCCGTCCGAGGCTGAGTACCAAGGGAGACGAGGCGGTAGACTATACGGTTCTCACCAATGCAAGTGGTACGGCTACTGTAACAGATATACGGCCGGGATTATATGCAATACGCATGCAAAGTAGCGGATATGTACCCTTCTATGCCCAGATTAATGTACCGCAGGGAGAAACTTCCATGGAACTTCCGGGTATCCCTGCCCTGGACGTAACACAGCTGTTCATATCTGTATTCAAAGAAAATACGGCAACACGGGCTTTTGTCTCTTCCAGTGCAAACGACAATATTCTGGCCATTGTGAATATGGACCCGTCTGTAGTCGCTTCTCACGTAGGCAAACGGGTGAATAACCTGGTGTTGTGTCCGATGGATACCACCTCAAGTATGGCCATTATTGCACTTACCAAAGAAGACCTTGAGGCTACGTATGCCATTTTCGATGCCATGATTGACGACGAAGGACATATTAATACAGAAAACCTGAGCCAGGCAGAATTGCTAAGCTTTATGCAGGATCATGCACGCAGGTTAGTTATGATTTCGGATATAACTCCCGGCCAAACCAACACCGTCAGTCAACCGGACAACAATTTCAAGAAGATCATGTTCAGCAAGATTGATCCGGGTATTAAGAATTTGCTCATCAGTCTGGGCATTACCGAAGACGACAAGATTACCATAGCCCAAAACAAAGGGTTGGTGATCAACATGATAGTTTCCCAACAGGGAACGCATCCTGTACTCCTGACAGATGGAGCCGGACCTGCAGTATCGGGCGGCAATATCCTTGGCCTAACCTCAAACAGCGGAGTGACTACTTTGTCGGATGTTGGTTATCAGGGTAACTGGCACCTGGGTGCTACTTTAAAATAACATTAAGGAAAAGAATTACTATGGCTACAGGAGCCACATATCTTATAAGAAAATAAAAAGCCCTGAAAAACGTTCCTTTTAATGACCCTGAATTGGTAAACTGCTCATAGACCTGCGATCTCTTAAGACGCCATCCGACAAACAGGACTATCAGCAGCCCGCCGATGGGCAAGAGGATATTGGCAGATAAGTAGTCAAAGAAATCAAAGAAGGTTTTACCAAAGATTTTTACGTCTTTAAGTAAACCCTGGGAAAGAGAACTCAGACAAGCGCACACGGCCACAACAACGGAAATAATTCCAACGGCCCATGTGCGCTTTATTCTTTTTTGCTCGGTAAGATAAGCTGTAATTACTTCCATCAATGAAATAACAGAAGTGATGGCTGCGATAAACAATATCAGAAAGAAGAATATGGCAAATACATTGCCCAAAGGAATCTGGGCAAAAATGCGGGGCAATACAATAAACACAAGACCGGGGCCTTCCTGGGGTGATACACCAAATGCAAACACAGCAGGCATAATGGCCAGTCCGGCAAGAAAAGCGAAAAAGGTATCCGAGAGAGCCGTGGTAAAAGATAGTCTGGTCAGATTTTCTTTATCCGGTATATACGAACCGTAAGTAATCATGCACCCCATGCCCAGACTCAGGGAGAAAAAAGCCTGCCCCAATGCGTCAAGCAGGGTCTCTGTAGTGATTTTTGAGAAATCCGGTTTTAGGAGGAACGATATACCGGCTTCGGCCCCTGGAAGTGTTATGGAACGAATAGCCAGAATTATTATCATTACAAAAAGAAAAGGCATCATCACCCTGGAATACTTCTCTATTCCTTTTTTCACACCACTCATGACAATAAATCCCGACAGTGCGATGAACACGATTGTCCAGATAATGGGACGCAGTGGCGATGTCACCATTTGGGAGAATTGAGCCTCAAGGTTTGAAATATCCGGTTTGGAGAAGAGATGTATGACAGACCGTACCAGGTAATCGACTGTCCAGCCTCCGACAACGGTATAGAACGCCAGAATACAAAAAGAGGCTATCACTCCCATTATTCCTATCCCTCTCCATAGCGAACCCGGAGCCAGTTTTTTGAAAGCATTCACTGTGTTGGCTTTTGTACTGCGGCCTATTACAAATTCGGCCACCATAATGGGCAGACAGATAACAATTACAAAGGCAAGATAAACAAGAATGAAGGCCGCCCCTCCGTTTTGTCCCACCAGGTATGGGAACCGCCAGAGATTGCCCAGACCTACGGCAGAGCCGACGGTAGCTACCAGGACTCCAAAAAAGCCGGAAAATTCGTCACGTTTCATAAAAACAGGATTTACACAAATATACATTCTTTCTTTTTACCTTTGCAGGAAACCCATCTCCTATGCAAAAGAAAAAAATAAGAAGCGTTATTGCCCGGATTGTTCCGGTTATCGCATTTCTGATCATCTCGTATGCTTTCGTACCGCAGGTCTTTCAGGGAAAGGTCCTGAACCAGGGAGATACCTCTGCCTGGAAAGCCATGGCAAAGGAAGCCAACGACTATAACCAGACACATGAAGACGAGGCGAGGTGGACCAACTCCATGTTCGGCGGAATGCCCACCGTCACAATAAATAAAATAACTACAGGTAATTATACGCGGCTCATAAGTCAGGTTCTGCAAAAAGGACTGGAACCCGCTTCTTATCTTTTTCTGGCGCTGCTGGGAGGATTTCTTCTGTTTCTGGCCATGGGCATGAATCCCTGGCTTGCCGCCATTGGGGCGGTAAGCATGACCTTTTGTGCCTATAATGTCCAGATTATTGTGGCGGGACATATTACCAAAACTGTTGCCATCGCCTATATGCCATGGGTGCTTGCCTCCCTCGTCTATGCATACCGCACCGACAGGCTTCTGGGATCGCTCTTTTTTGCCCTGACTGTTGGATTTCAGGTTGGAGCCAACCATCCCCAGATCACCTATTACCTGGGATTCGTCCTTATTGCAATGGTGCTGGGATGGTTCCTTGTAGCATGGAAAGAAAAACGACTGCCCGATTTTGCCAAAACCACCTGCCTGGTTGTGGCCGGAGGCTTGCTCGGCCTTGCCACCTCGGCCAACCATATGCTTCCCACGTATGAGTACGCCAAACAGTCCATGCGCGGAGGCTCCGAACTGTCGGCCGGAGACAACCAGACTCAGGTAAAAGGGCTGGATATTGAATACGCCACTATGTGGTGCTACGACAAGGGCGAGTCTTTCAATATGCTCATCCCCGATTTCTACGGAGGTGGATCGGTGGCCCCGCTGAGTAAGAATTCTCATTCGTACCAGACACTTAAAGAGAAAGGATACAATGCAGACCAGGTTATTGGCCAGATGCCCCTGTACTGGGGAAAACAACCGTCAACTGTAGGTCCCATGTATATGGGCGCCATAGCGTTGTTCTTTTTTATTCTGGGACTGATTTTAGTAAGGAATCCGTTAAAATGGACTCTGGCGGGCGTTGCCCTTATAGCCCTGCTGCTCTCCTGGGGCAGTAATTTCATTTCGTTTTCTGAATTCTTTTTCAAATACATCCCGCTTTACAATAAATTCCGGACCGTATCCATGATTTTGGTGATCTGGCAAATGGTGGTCCCCATGCTGGGTATATACACCGTCTGGAAAATTCTGGAAGGAGCCTTTATACCCAAACAGGTAAACCGGGCCATGGCCTGGGCTTTGGGTATTACTGCAGGCTTCTGTCTTATTGTGGCTGCCGTTCCTTCTCTGGCGGGTAATTTTTCAGGTGCCTCAGATGCAGGTTTGCCGCAGGATCTGATCCCTTCACTTATCCGGGACAGAAAGGCTTTATTGCGCAGCGATGCCCTGCGTTCCGCTCTTTTTATTTGTCTGTCCGCATTTTTCATCTGGCTGGGCAAGGAAAAGAAATTAAAACCGACCTGGATTTTTGCTGCTTTGGGCCTGCTCATGGTTACAGACTACTGGCCTGTGGCAAAAAGGTACCTGAATGAAAATAATTTTATAACCAAGACTTCGTTAAAGAATCAATTTGTAGAAAGACCCGTTGACAAATACATCAAAGAAGATTCAACTCTCTATTACCGCGTACTGGACCTGTCTTCGGCGAGTCCGTTCATGGATGCATCGCCCAGTTATCACCATAAATCCATTGGCGGATACAATGCAGCCAAACTGCAACGTTATCAGGATATTATTGAGCATCGGCTCATACCTGAGATCCAGGCATTAATAAGAGGTCTTCAGCAATGTACCACACCGGAAGAAGCTGCCGGACTTTTTTCCTATAGTGACGGAACGACCCTCACTCCTGTAATGAATATGCTCAACACTAAATACCTGATAATTTCGCCGGAAAGTATGCCTGTTGAGAATCCCTATACACTGGGGAATGCATGGGTGGTTTCGGCCATTCACCCGGTCAGCTCACCCGACGAGGAGATTGATGCCATTGGCAAGACCGACCTGAGGACCACAGCTGTCATACAGGATCCGCCACAGGAGTGGATGGAAACCGTTTCAGGACCGGCCTCACAAATAGAACTGACCTCGTATTCCCCCAACGAACTGGAATACTCCGCAAGGATGGATAAAGCGGGGATTGCTGTATTCAGCGAGATTTTTTATCCTGACGGATGGCGTGCCTGGATAGACGGAGAGGAAGTGCCTGTTGTCAGGGCCAATTATATTGTCCGTGCACTGCGGGTACCTGCGGGCACACATACCATACGTTTCTCATTCGAACCGGGTTCGTATAAAACGGGCTTATTGCTTTCACGCATCAGCTCGGGCTTTATTTTGCTCTTGCTGCTTGGAATCACGGTTGTCAGAACCGTTCGTACTTCACAAAAGAAAAAGGATACGGGAACACTGCCCCGCGCGTGAAATCGATACGTTCCACTTCGCGCCAGCAATTGGGATTAATGACCGGAAAAAACGCATCGGCTCCTCCCTCGGGTAGCGGAGCGTTAATATGCGTGATATAAAGCCTGTCCGCCATGTCTATGGTCTGTGAATAGATCTGTGCCCCTCCAATGATAAAAACTTCGCTTTCTTCCCCAAGAGAAGCGAGTGCCGATTCAAGAGACAGACCGTTCCCGGAACGTGAAAGAACTATATTGGTCCGGTTGGGAAGCGGCTTGCCCAGCGATTCGAAAGTCCGGCGTCCCATTATAACGGCATGCCCCGAAGTCACGGCTTTGAAATGTTTCATATCTTCAGAGATATGCCACAAGAGCCGGTTGCCTGCTCCCAGTTCATTATGAGGCCCTATGGCCGCTATGAGTGAAATGATTGGTTTCATATGGCAACAGGTGCTTTGATGGCGGGATGCGGATTATAGTTTTCTAATGTAAAATCTTCGTAGTTAAAGCCGAATAAGTCTTTTACCAACGGATTGAGCTTCATTACGGGTAAGGGTCGAGGCGACCTGGCAAGCTGCAGGCTTACCTGTTCCATATGGTTCTTGTATATGTGCACGTCTCCAAAAGTGTGAATATAGTCCCCGGGTTCATATCCGCATACCTGAGCTACCATAAGTGTCAACAGGGCATAGGAGGCAATATTGAAGGGAACGCCCAGGAAAACATCGGCACTGCGCTGGTACAGCTGGCAGGAGAGTCTCCCCTGCGCCACGTAAAACTGGAATAAAGCATGACAGGGGGGCAGTGCCATCTTGTCTATTTCCGCTACGTTCCAGGCACTGATAATGTGGCGCCGGCTATCAGGATTTTCTTTAAGTCCTTTCAATAGCAGGGCAATCTGATCTATTTGTTTGCCATCGGGAGCGCCCCAGCTGCGCCACTGTTTGCCGTATACGGGTCCCAGGTCTCCGTTGCCGTCTACCCATTCATCCCATATGGAAACACCGTGACTGTTCAGGTATTGTATATTGGTATCTCCCTTTAGAAACCAAAGCAATTCATATATGACAGACTTCAGGTGTACTTTTTTGGTTGTAAGCAGGGGGAACCCGTCCAACAAAGAAAAACGCATCTGATAACCAAATACGCTGCGTGTTCCCGTCCCGGTGCGATCTTCTTTGTCAACACCATGATTGAGAATGTATTGAAGGAGCTGTAAATAGTTTTGCATAGTAAGGCAAAGGTAGCCAATTTCTAATTACCTTTGCGGGGCTAAAAAAGAATGTCATTATGTACAGAACACACACTTGCGGAGCACTTAACATTACGTTTGCAGGACAGGAAGTTACCCTTTCGGGATGGGTTCAGAGAGTAAGAAAACTGGGGGGGATGACCTTCATTGACCTCCGGGACCGGTACGGGATAACCCAGCTGGTGGCAAATCAGTCAACTCCACTCGATGTGATTGAAACGGCAGAAAGCCTCGGCCGTGAATACGTTATTCAGGCCATCGGAACCGTAGTGGAACGTTCTAACAAAAACAAGAAACTGCCCACTGGTGACATAGAAGTACTCCTTACAAAGATCAACATACTTAATCCGTCCCTTACCCCGCCTTTTACCATAGAAGAAGAGTCGGACGGCGGAGAAGAACTTCGTGCCAGATACCGCTATCTCGATTTGCGGCGTCCTCCCCTGCAACGGGCTCTTGCCCTGCGTCACGTCATGGGGCAGGAAGTTCGCAAGTATTTGAGCAATTGCGGTTTTATGGAGATTGAAACACCTTTCCTCATTAAATCCACCCCGGAAGGAGCCCGTGATTTTGTGGTACCCTCTCGTATGAATCAGGGCGAATTTTATGCCTTGCCTCAAAGTCCGCAGCAGCTCAAACAGTTACTCATGGTAGCTGGATATGACCGCTACTTCCAGATAGTCAGATGTTTTCGTGATGAAGACCTGAGGGCTGACCGTCAGCCTGAATTTACCCAGATAGACTGTGAAATGGCTTTTGTGGAGAGGGAAGATATACTTCAGCAATTTGAAGGACTGGCCAGGCATTTGTTCCGGGAAGTTCTTAAACAGGAGATAACTGCAACCATCCCCCGCATGTCGTATGCGCAGGCTATGGATGAATACGGCAGCGATAAACCCGACATCCGTTTTGGCATGAAACTGCATGAACTGACGGCACTGGCTCAGCACAGGGATTTTTCCGTGTTCAATGGAGCAGAATATGTAGGGGCCATTTGTGTGAAAGACGCAGCCGCATATACGCGCAAACAACTGGATGAGCTCACAGAGTGGGTAAAGCGTCCGCAGGTTGGCGCAAAAGGTCTTGTTTACGTGCGTTGTACAGCAGAAAATCCCGGTACCATGATTTGTAAATCATCTGTAGATAAGTTCTATACTACTGAAGATCTGGAGAAATGGGCAAAAGAAACTGAAGCCGGGCCGGGCGATCTCATTCTTGTCTTATGCGGAGCCCGGGAAAAAACCCAGAACGCCCTGGGCAGTCTGCGGATGGAAATGGGCAACCGACTGGGAATGAGAAACAAAGACGAGTTTGCACCCCTTTGGGTTATAGATTTTCCTTTGTTGGAGTGGGACGACGAAACACAGCGTTTCTACGCCAAGCATCACCCCTTCACCTCTCCCAAGCCCGAGGATCTGGATAAATTCTACAGCAATAACAAAGAAGATCTGGCAAAAGTATGCGCCAACGCTTATGACTTTGTATTGAACGGGACAGAAATCGGCGGCGGATCCATACGTATCCACGATTCTGCCATTCAGGCCAGGATGTTTGAAATACTGGGATTCACACCCGAAGATATACAAGCCAAATTCGGCTTTATGATCAACGCCTTCACTTACGGGGCACCCCCCCACGGCGGGATTGCCTTTGGTTTTGACCGCTGGTGCTCCCTGTTCGGCGGGTCGGAAAGCATACGTGATTACATAGCTTTCCCGAAGAATAACTCGGGAAGGGATATGATGCTCGATGCACCTTCTTCCATAGATGCCATCCAGAAAAAGGAACTCGGCCTTTAGCGGATATAAATATCGTAAAGGGCGTTAATGACGTCAGATTGTATGCGGGCAAAGCCATTGTCGCAACGGGGTACGGTGCTGTCATACCCGTTACACATCATTACAAACCCGAATTTCCCTGCGGGATTGAAATACATGGCCGATACAAGACCATAGGCACCTCCGGTGTGACCGGTCATGACTTCTCCTTCAATCAGCCGGTCCGTTGTTTCCAGTGCATAACCGTAGCCGCAGGTGGTATCCCTGACCGGGCGTCCTCCTGAACTGTGGGGCGTTTGCATGGCCCTGACGCTTTCCGGGGAGAGAATGGTCACTCCGTCGTAAGTCCCTTCATTCATTTGTACCAATGCATGCCTGGCCAGATCGGAAGCACTGATCTTCATACCTCCGGTGGGGGAAAAAACAGGTGTTGAATAACCGGGGACGTAAGACGCTATTGCTTCGGTGCGGGGATTGTAAGCCTCGGGAGCGGGGATAAACCTGCCTCCTTCGAAATTATATATGGTGGTAAACAACGAAGAGTCGAGGGAGTTGACATTGAACGAAGCGTTAAGTCCCAATGGATTGATAATGTGATTGGCAATATACTGGTCGAACCGTTCACCCGAATGGATCTCAATAAGCGTACCCAGCGTATTGAATCCCAGATTACAATATTCGTACGCCGTTCCCGGTTCGTATTCATTATAAGCCAGAGCCGTACTGTCCGATTTTGCCGGATTGATGACATCCAGGGTAAAATACCCGCAGTCATCGTTAAGGCTGGAAGTATGCGAGAGTAACATGCTGTAAGTAATGACCTTTTCCGGGAAAAGGGGATTCCTTACATTGAAACCAAGTGCTTCACTGATATCATCTTCCAGGGAGAAATGCCCCGCCTCGGACAACTGCATGATGGCTGTGGCCGTAAAACTTTTTGATATGGAAGCGATTCTCATCAGGTCTTTGGCAGAGAGAGGGGTTTCTGTTTCCAGATTTTTCATACCGAAAGCATTGGCATAGATCACCTGATTGTCCTTGATAACTGCAACGGAAAGACCAACCGCATTCAGTTCCTTGACCAAAGACATCATGGCTCGGTCTGCACGGGAGGCTTTATCGGGGATACATGCCTGCACGGCCAGTGCGGCACAAATCATGAGTAATGTTATTCTTTTCATTGAGAATTGTTTTAGCGAAGTGTAAAGTTAAAAAACTATACCTTTGCGTAATGGAAGTACGTGCAAAAAAGTCATTGGGTCAACATTTTCTAAAAGACGCGGATATAGCCCGGCGGATTGTGGACAGTCTGACCGTGATACAAAATTTTCCACCGGGAGAGAAGATTCCGGTACTGGAAGTGGGCCCCGGGACCGGGGTGCTCACCCGTCTGCTGATTGAATACCCTCATATTGATTACCGGGCGGTAGAGCTCGATTCCGAATCTGTTACTTACCTCAACAGGCATTACCCCTCCCTGGGAGACCATCTTTTTCACCAGGATTTTTTAAAAATGGACTGTGGCAGACTGGGGGGGCCATTTTACCTGATAGGCAATTTCCCGTATAATATCTCGTCTCAAATTTTTTTTAAAGTACTTGAATACAGAGATCTGATACCCGAGGTTGTGGGCATGGTCCAGAAAGAGGTGGCCGAACGCCTGTGCGCCCCGTCGGGATCGAAAACTTATGGAATCCTGAGCGTTCTGCTCCAGACCTGGTACCGGACAGAATACCTTTTTACAGTACCTCCCGGCGCGTTTCTTCCTCCGCCCAAGGTGCATTCGGGAGTAATCAGACTCACCCGGAACGGGCGCATGGAGCTGGATTGTCCCTGGGATTTGTTTGTTAAAGTCGTGAAAACCACATTCAATCAACGTCGTAAAACAATCCGGAACAGCCTTAAGCCGTTGCTTAACGGGAAAAGAGTGCCGGATTATATTATTCTGGATCTGCGACCGGAACAACTGGACGTGGAAGAGTTCATAGAACTCACACAAGAAGTAGCAAAAGTACTCAATGCTGATTCATAGCATCTACAGGGTTCATCCGTGCCGCCTGTAAAGACGGGATGAAACCGGCAACAATTCCTACCAGTCCGGATATGAGGACTCCCTTTATAACATTGCCAAGAGTCATGTGCAGCGTAAAGTCATACTGATTGGTCACAAAGATCGTAAGTCCCCATACAATAAGGATTCCTATGATCCCTCCTGCCATCGCCAGCAGGGCCGATTCAAAAAGGAACTGAGACAGCACAAACACGCTTTTGGCTCCCATAGCCTTTTCTATACCTATGATGTGTGTTCTTTCCTTGACAGAAACAAACATGATATTTGCCACGCCAAAAGCCCCGATCAAAATGGAAAAACCGCCTATGACCCAACCTGCCAAGCCAATAACATTAAACAGTTCAGACAAGGCATCGTCAAGAAAAGACATTTTGTTCAGGGCAAAATTATCATTTTGAATTGGTTTCAGCCTCCGTACACTTCGCATGGTCATCCTTAGCTGAGCCATGAATTCTTCTTCATCTGCCGCGGGATCCTTGTGTACTACTATACTGGGGGAAACCCGGCGCAGATCAAGCATATTACGGATAAAAGGCAGGGGCACGATCACTGCATCGTCATAGCTGACCGGATCGAACATTGATTCTCCTTTCTTCTTGATCACACCAATAACCTGAGTGGTAAAGCCGCCCACTTTTATGGTTTTGTTAATGGCCTCGGTTCCGGGAAACAGTTCGTCTGCTACATTCTGCCCGATAATGGCCATTGCCGCATTGTCCGATGCTTCGTGCACCGTAAAATAACGGCCCTTGTCAATATCAAAGGAAGATATCTGGTTCCAGTAATAGGTAATTCCGTATACCCGTGCACCCGAAATGGTATTCCTGCTCTGTTTGACGTTTGACGTCGTTACGGCTGAAAGAGCAATTTTATCTGCCAGCGTGCAATTGTCCTGCAGGAAAAGGAACTCTTCGTAAGTATTGTTAGGCCTTTCACGAAATTCCCACCATTTGAATCCTTCTCCGGAAGCAGCCGCCTCCCACGATATCTTGTCTATGTATACCACGTCTGTTCCAAGTGCCGAGAACATGTTCCGCACATTCTTCTCCAGACCGTCTATGGCTGTAAAAACGGCCACTATGGAGAAAATTCCAATGGTCACACCCAGCAGGGAAAGGAATGCCCTGAATTTGTCTCCCATTACGGAATCGTACGCAAAACTGAAACTCTCACCCAGGAGTTTGAAAAATATATTGATGTTCCTGATAAATTTTTTCATTCTTTTTGTCCTATTTTTCTTTTTAACTCTCTGAGCGAATCGAAAGCTTCGAGAGGAGTGATTGTATTCAGGTCAATGGCTTCGATATCTCTTTTCAAGGCTTGCAGCAGCGGATCTTCCAATTGGAAGAAGGACAGTTGCCGGGGATGCTCGGGCGAGGGAGGGGTTTGTTTTTCAGCTTCCATCTTCCTGAGGATTTCCTCTGCCGTAAGAAGAACCCTGCGAGGCATTCCGGCCATTCCGGCCACGTGTATCCCAAAACTGTGCTCCACCCCGCCGGATATCATCTTCCGCAAAAATAAGACCTTTTGGCCCCGTTCCTTGACGGCTATATGAAAATTTTTAATCCTGGCATACTGATCGGCCATCTGGTTGAGCTCGTGGTAATGCGTGGCGAAAAGGGTTTTTGCCTTTGCTCCGGGTTTTTCGTGAAGGTATTCGGCAATGGCCCACGCAATGGAAATCCCGTCGTATGTACTGGTCCCGCGGCCAATTTCGTCGAAAAGTACCAGCGATCTGTCGGTAACATTGTTGAGGATGGCTGCCGATTCAAGCATTTCGACCATAAACGTGGACTCTCCCCTGGCAATATTGTCCGAGGCCCCCACCCTGGTGAACAATTTGTCTACAATGCCAATGGAGGCCTCTTTTGCGGGCACAAACGAACCGATCTGGGCCAGCAGGACAATGAGTCCGGTTTGCCTGAGAAGCGCCGATTTACCGGCCATATTGGGCCCAGTGAGGATAATAATCTGCTGAGCGGAGTTATCCAGGTGTACATCGTTTGGGACATAAGCCTCGCCCGGGGGCATAAGCGTCTCGAGCACAGGATGACGTCCCTGGCTGATATCAATGATATCGCTTTCCGTCATGGCGGGCCTTACGTATTTCTGTTCCCTGGCCAGCGTGGCAAAACCAAGCAGACAGTCCGTTTTGGCCAGGATGGCCGCATTCTGCTGAATAGCACGTATCTGCTCCTGAATAGCTCCCACTACCCTGCTGAATTCTTCCTGTTCAATGGAAAGGATCCGTTCTTCGGCCCCCAGGATTTTTTCTTCATATGATTTTAGTTCGGCGGTAATATATCGCTCGGCATTCACAAGGGTTTGCTTCCGGATCCATTGCTGCGGCACTTTATCTTTGTGTGTATTCCGCACTTCAATGTAATAGCCGAAAACATTATTGTAGCTGATCTTCAGCGACGAAATGCCCGTCTCTTCTGCCGCCTTTTGCTGCAATTCCTGCAGGTATTCTTTATTATGGGTGACAATGTAGCGCAACTGATCCAGTTCACTGTTGTTGCCGGCTGCTATTACTTCACCTTTTCCCACGGCATTGGGCAGATCCCTTACAAGCATCCTGTCTATGAACGACACCAGGTCACTGCAATCGTTCAACCTGGAAATAACTTCGTTAAGCGGTTCCAGTTCCGGTGTGTTCATTACCAGGGCACCAATACGTGATGCCTGGACAAGGCCTGTTTTCAACTGCCCGGCCTCCCGCGGAGTGATCCGCCCGGCGGCAGCACGCGATACAAGCCTTTCCATGTCGCCGACACCGGAAAGAAGGTCCTGTATTTTACCCGAAATACCACGATTCGCCAGCAGACAGGTGACCACATTGTGACGATCCTCTATGTCTTGTTTCGCCCGCAGGGGCATGACAAGCCACTGGCGTAGCAGTCTGGCCCCCATGGGTGTCTTTGTCTTGTCTATGACCTCAATGAGAGTAGTTCCTTTTTCTTTGTTATCCCGGGCCGGGAACAATTCCAGATTCCTTATGCTGAATTTGTCCAGCCACATGAACTGATCACGGTCTATCCGCTGAATGGAGCAGAGATGACTGTACTGCCCGTGCTGGGTGAGCTCCAGGTAAAACAGTGCGGCTCCTACGGCCGAAATGGCAAGGGGTAACTGTTCCGCGCCAAAACCCTTAAGGCTTTCCACCCCAAAATGCGTTCTCACCTTCTCATCAGCGGCAGCATACACGAAGGCCCAGTCATCTATGCTTGAGATACAAAGGCTTCCCGCTTCTCTCGCTTTCCAGCTTTTCTCCTTACCTTTTTGTACAAGAAGTTCTTTGGGCGCATATTGAGAAAGAAGGCTTTCTATGTAGGGCATCGTACCCTCTGCAATATGCACTGTCCCGGTTGAAATATCCAGAAAAGCAATACCGGTTCTGAGTGTGTTTTCCTCTCCTTCCGAATATAGGGATGCCAGGAAATTATGTTCAGAAGCCTCGAGCAATTGCGGATTATAAGAGAGCCCGGGTGTTACAACTTCTGTGATACCTCTCTTTACAATTTTCTTTGCGAATTTAGGATCTTCAAGCTGATCGCAAACGGCCACTTTGTAACCGGCCCTGACCAGTTTTGGCAAATAGGTTTCCAGCGCATGATGCGGAAATCCGGCAAGTTCCACAGACGAGGCAGATCCGTTGGCCCGTTTGGTGAGCACAATGCCCAACGCCTTGGATGCTTTTATGGCGTCTTCCCCGAATGTTTCATAGAAATCCCCCACCCTGAACAGAAGCAGAGCAGAGGGGTATTCTGCCTTAATGGCGAAATACTGGTCCATTAGAGGTGTCTTGACTATTTGTGCGGCCATAAGAAACAAAGGTAATAATTTTTAGGCTTACCGGCAGGTGGTCGCTGATTCCGCCTAAGTACCGGGGACCCGAATAGGTTCTTTTTGGCTTCATCCCCAAATGTGCTTCGTCTTTTTCCATAAGAAAAGGAAAATTCGCGGGGCCGGAAACATGAATTCGGGGTATCATGGACGGGGAAACCAATAACTGATCAAAACATGACCATCGGCCCCTGTATTTGTAGGAATAACCTTCAGAAACGTTAGTCAGGCTGTGACGGCATAGCAGGGAAACGGAACGGGAGTCGGGCGGGTCATTGAAATCGCCCATTACAATTACCCTGGCTGCCGGATTAATCCGGCACAGACTATCCACTATGTTCCCCACCAGCAGTGCTGCATTTTTTCGCATGGATTCTGCGGCAGCTCCCCCTCTTCTGGAAGGCCAGTGATTAACAAAAAAGTGTAGGGTGTCTTTCCCATCTGCCACTCCTTTTACATAGAGAATCTCCCGGGTATCCGCCACTGTGGAATCGGATTTTCTCAGGGGAATAAACCTTCTTTCTGAAGGTTCAAATCGTTCTTTCCGATAAAGCAGGGCTACGTCAATGCCTCTTCCGTCAGGAGAATCTTTATGTATAATCCCATAGTCCAGCGGAGTAAGGGGGGTATCGTCCAACAACTGTTCAAGAACAAACCGGTTTTCCACCTCGGCCAGTCCTATGACAGACGGATACTCCCACCTGCCTGTACTATCGCGCATCCCTAATGCTAAAATTGTTTTAACAAGGGCGTTCCTTTTCCTGATAAATTTTTCCTTTGTCCACACATAGGTACCCTTTGGGGTAAAATCCCGGTCCGAACCGTTTTTATTGAGGTAAACATCAAAATAATTCTCTACATTCCAGAATACTACAATAAATAAGATCCACTTTGTCATGGGCCCAAGATACGTATGTTTGACTATAATATTCAGTCAATTCGTAAAAAGTTAGTAGTTTTGCGTCTTCTGGTTAAAAAGACAATTTATGGCATTAAGATGTGGCATTGTAGGCCTTCCGAACGTGGGAAAATCCACTTTATTCAATTGTATCAGCTCAGGCAAGGCTCAGGCGGCTAATTTCCCGTTCTGTACCATTGAACCCAATATCGGGTCCACACAGGTCCCGGACCCCAGGCTGGAATCACTGGCTGCTTTGGTTCATCCCGGAAGAATTGTTCCGGCAACAGTCGAAATCGTGGATATAGCCGGACTCGTAAAAGGAGCCAGTAAAGGCGAGGGGCTGGGCAATCAATTCCTGGCCAACATCCGTGAAACCGATGCCATCCTGCATGTTTTGCGTTGTTTTGACGATCCCAACGTGGTACATGTGGACGGATCTGTAGATCCTATAAGAGATAAGGAGATCATAGATACCGAATTGCAGCTTAAAGACCTCGAAACCGTAGAAAATCGCATTGGGAAAGTACAGAAGCAGGCTACCACGGGAGGTGATAAAAGTGCCCGCAAATTTCTTGATCTGCTAATACGTTACCGCGACATCCTGCGACAGGGACTAAACGCCCGTTGTGTGACATTGAATAACGTAGAAGAAGAAAAGATGGCCAGGGAGTTGTTCCTTCTAACAAATAAACCGGTACTGTATGTATGTAATGTAGAAGAAGGTGCGGCCCTCAACGGAAATATCCACACCGGACGCATAGCAGAGAAGTTGCAAAGCGAAGGTGCTTCATTTCTGATTGTTGCCGGTAAAATTGAATCAGAAATCGCCGAGTTGGAAAGTTACGAAGAACGCGAGCTGTTTCTGGAAGAACTCGGTCTGGAAGAATCGGGCGTGTCGAGGCTCATCAAAGCCGCTTTCCGGCTTTTGAGTCTTGAGACCTATTTTACTGCCGGCCCTATGGAAGTAAAAGCCTGGACCTATATAAAAGGAACAAAAGCCCCGCAGGCTGCAGGGCTTATTCATTCAGACTTTGAACACGGTTTCATCCGTGCTGAAGTCATTAAATACAATGATTATATTTTTTACGGGTCGGAATCTGCCTGCCGCGAAGCCGGTAAAATGGCCATCGAAGGAAAAGAGTACGTCGTCCGGGACGGCGATATCATGCACTTCCTTTTCAGCAGGTGATCCTATTCGTTAAAAGAACTTGGCACGATTATCCTTAACCGCGGCATTCTCCTGGAGTACAGAAGGAACCATTTGAACCTGTATATTTGACATATACGCAGCCAATTGTTTGGCATCCTGTTCTGTGTAATATGCGCCATCTACCCGTTCATCTATCTGGAACACGTAAACTCCTATTTCGCCTTTTACAGGACCGCAAAGGGTATTTTCCTGAGCTCCGGTAACGGCACCTGCAAATTTAGGATCGGTCTGTTGGGATGAGGCAAAAGCGAGGCCGTTCTGTGTAGAAATGGTCTTCTGCGTAGCTTCGGCCCATGTATCAAGCGAGCTGTATGCTGTCAATTCTTCCTTTACCTGATTGTAAATCTTATCCATTTTCTTCTCAATGGTAATAAGGGACTCAATCTCGGCACGCTTTTCTGCCATTGTGGGTATGCCTTCTTCATGTATTCCGGAAACGGCTGCCACAAAGAAATATTTATTGTCCACCGAGATAACCTGGGATACATCGCCTTGTTCGGCTTCGAAAGCCCATCGAACCAGTTCGCGCATGTTCTCGTACCCGGAAACCGTTTTAGCCGATTGGGCAATGCCCGTGGCAGGAACCGGATGCCAGTTATTTGAAGTGGCCAATTCGTTGAAAATCTGTATATCCTTGCTTCCTGTTGCGAGTGTGTTGGCCTGTGAGTAAATAGTCTGGTAGGTTTCTTTACCTGCAACTGCTTCTTTAACAAGAACGGCGAGCTGTACTTTTTTCTGCAGCTGGCTGCGCTTTGTTACTTTTGCTATATGGACGCCATATTGAGTTTCAACCAGGTACGGTTTATCAAGCGGAGCTTCAAAAGCGGATTCCATTCCGGGGATAAAGGCATTCTGAACAAACCAACCGATCTCTCCGGGGCCTAAATTCGGATTTTTGTCTGCAGAGAATTCTATGGCAAGTTCCACAAAACGCTGAGGAGCTGCAGAAAGTACATTCAACAGACTGTCGGCCACTTTATTGGCTTCTGCCATGGAAGTACGCTGAATAAGAATATGATTTACATATACAGAATCGGGCAATTGCTTTATTGAGGCAATACGGGCGGCACGAAACAGGTTCCCGTCTTTATATACCGGGAGTATATCCTTTATGGTAGCATTAAAGGCAAAGCTGTCCAGAACGGCAGATACGGATGTCAGTTCACCCGGTTTGTAATAGTAAGTATCCAGCGCTTTATCTGAGTTGCGTGCCAGGAACTGGCGCAGATTGTCAGTAGTTGTAAATTCGTTGTATACTTTTTCTATATCGGCCTGGGCATCGTTAAGGTCTTTCAGAGAAGGCTCAATTGGGAACACAACGTATTCAATATCACGAGTGGCGGCCTGTTTGTAAAGATGCTTGTGATCCTGATAATATTTTTCTATCTCCTGTTCAGAAATGGTAATTGACGAGTCACGGGCAAATGATACAGGAACCAGTACAAAACGTACGTTAGCGGTCAGGTTGTTTTCTTCCATATTCCGGCGCAGTTCTACAGGAGTAACTATATTACTCTTCTGCAGGAGAGATGAATATTTGGAAAAAATCCGGTCTGCAGCCATATTTTCCTGCAGGAAAGCCCAGTATTGACCAACAACTCCGTTGGGATCGGTTGCTGCATTCTGCACAAACGTGGCAAAGCGGCTTCGGTCAAAAGAACCGTCTTCTCCACGGAAAATGGCATCATTCAAAAGGATGTTTGAGATCTCACGGCCCTGTGCCATATCAAAAATCTCCTCGTTCCCCAGATCGATACCGGCTTTACTCATGGCAGGCATGTAAACCAGTTCCCTCATGAAGGCCTGCCAGGTGCCCTGTGCTACGGCTTCCTGTGACTGCTCATCCAGAGATGAGGCTCCCGTTAGCGCCTGCTGGAGGTTGGTTAATTTTTCCAGTTTCTTGCTGTACTCCATATACGTGATATCCTGCCCGTTCATTTCTCCCACGTCATTTTTGGAAGAAAACATGGACAAAGCCGATTGTAAGGTATTGGGGTCAATGATAAATGATAATAAAGCAATAGCAATGAGTACGGTTATGAAAATACCCATTTGTACTCTGATCTTCTCCAGAACTGCCATTTTGATAGTATTTATGTTGTTGTTTATATATTAGGGCGCGAAGATACGTCTTTTTCTTTATTAGACAAAGTATCCTTTTGAATGTATCCGTAAGAATCGAAGGGTCTCAGTATTTTGGCGTTTGTGGCTCTGTCATCGGATTCCATCCCAAAACCCTGGGCAAAAAAATCGGGAGAAGTGAGTTTTACAAAACAATGGGTGTAAATCATTTTCTTCTGTTGATCCCAGAACAGCGTATCGGTTTCCATGGTCTCCTGTTTCAAGATATTTGTAATCTTGACGTTACCGTAAGCAACCCAGATGTCTTCATCGCCGGTTTTATGCATGGCTTTATTGGCCACTATGACAGTTTCGAGCTCTCCGTCACGCGTATACCCTTCTACCCTGAAAGAATTAGGGAAAATTTCATATGGTTGGGGTCCTTTAGTGTATTTTTCCATATACGGAGCCGTGAGACGGCCTTTCACAATACCTCCTTCTATCTGCCATCCTACCATATTCTCAATTGTCTGGGTAGGAATACTGTCGAGATTCGATAATGACCCAATGGTAGATACACGGTTTTTGCATGAGAAAAACAAGGTAGCAACGGCCAATGCTGTTGCTACCCTGAATATACACCGGAGTTTACCCCTGAAAAACATTATTTTTTAGTTCTGACCGTAGTGGTGGCCGACATGCCGGGTGCAGTTACCGTATAACTGGATCCGTCTGAAAGATCGTGCATGAAAGCCTCTTCTATGGTGGGGAAATACTGACGATAAGTACTTGTCAGTTTGTCACATTCTTCTGCTAAAGTTGAATCGGCCGCTTTGGCTCTGGCAAAATAATCAACGGCTACCCAGAAATTGGCACGGGTGTCTATCTCAGTACCACCTGTAGCTTTAGCCATAGCCCAGATATGACCCAGTAACAGATAGGCTTTACCCTTAATGGCATCGCTCTGTTCAATGGCTTTGCGTGCTGCATCGGCTGCCATGGGATTATTGTTCATTTTCTTAAAATAGAACGTACCCAGTTCAAGTAAATAATCGGCGCGGATTTCCTGACTGATAGAATCGTTGTCAATGGCCTTCTGCAGGAAAGATACAGCGGCATCGTTATCATCCCTGGAGGAATACAAACGGTACAGGTAATAGGCAGAAGTATAGGAAGGTTCCATTTTGTATAATGCTTCCACGGCATTCAGGAACAGGTCGGAACGTTCGCACCCGGCATTAGATAATAGTTGTACTACTCTTTTTACAAATGCCAGGTTATTGGAATTACTCTCAAATTTGGGACCGAAAAGAGCAAGCAGGTTGTCACAATCGGCCACTCCGCTCACGGCAAAAATCGTTTCAAAATTATTGCGTGCTTCAGTAAAGGCATCGTCACCGTTGCCGGCAGCTTTCTTTTCAAAAATGGCACCCAGTTTATCGTATTCTTCAATTACCTGCTGTGCATTGAGTTTCCCTGCTTTAAAGAGGTTAACGGCATATTGCATGTCATATACCAAAATCCCGTGATCTGTGTTGGCTCCTCCGAAATTTATCACATCCTGCAATGCCTTGAAGATAGGTTCTTCATTGTCTTTGCAAAAAGTTATCATATCGTAAGCCTTATATGTGTATGCACTCAAACGGCTCTTACTTGTGGGAAATTTCTCTATCCTGATATCATACATTAAGAAAAGAGAGTCAACCAGGGCGGCCCTTTGTGCAGGATCCTTTGCCTGATTAATAAGATATTTGATTATATTTTGTCCATCCTGGTACAAGGACTGGGTCACACCTACCGGACAGATTCTCACAGCGCCTCTCCAGGAGGGAAGGGCTTCTCTGATGTTGCCGTTCTTGTAATAGTCTTTATAAAAAGACAAATACTTTACGCATTCCACACTATCCTCAGGGGTAGCTCCAAACTTACCCGCCTGTGCATAAGATTGCGTCACAAAGGCAAAGAATATTAACGTGAACAGGATACCTAACTTTTTCATTTTTGTCTCGGATTTAATTATATCTATGTTTAACGAACCAAATATCATGTAAATTTACATTAAGAATAAACATGGCGTACCTCTCACGAACCAGATTGTTCTCAATACTTCCTCTCTGACCCAGATCTATTGAAACGCTGAAGGCATTGTACCATCTGTAAATTGGGACCGAAAAACCTAAAGTTATCCCGGTGGCCCTAATCTGCTGCCCGTTGAGCATCATATACGATTGCTCATAATAGGCTCCCATGCGGTAAGTCCATCTGCGCATGAAATAGCGTACACTGTAACGGTCCGGTGTGAATTCAAAACCGGCTTTGACGGAACGGCTGAGGGCGGTGTTAAAATTTACGCCGGGGACATCCGAAAAATTTGTTTTTGTCCAGTCTGATTGCTCATAATCTGCACCAAAAGCCCATTTATCCTGTTTCCGGATTGAAAAACCGACCGACCATTCAGATGGAACAACCATACTGGCTCCGTCTGTAGTAACTGAATAGACGGTATCTATTACTGAAGATTTTTCTACGTGTGCGAAACGGGTTACATCACCCCTCAGGCGGGTACTCAAAGCATATTTTGCACCTACTGTGAAAGAGGTAGTCGGGTTGAAATTACCGAAAGCCTGTAATCCGAATTGGCCTCCAAACGAGCCAATGACCATATCGTAACCTGTCTTGAGGGTTCCGTACGACTCTGAAGATGTAAGAGAAACAGCCTGAGCGTTTCGTTCAATGTTCCCAAAATAGTATGTTCCCTGCACACCCAGCGAAAGATGTTTGAAAAACGTAGCCGAATAGGCGGCAAAAGCCTGGTTTATGCTTCCCTGCCCGAAATGGTAATAACGCAAGGCCCCAACCGTAGACAGGATTTCATCCCTGTTTTCGTCTTCTATGAAACGATAGCCGACGTTGCTGTAAGGTACAATTCCCAGTTGCATGGCAGAACTCTTCCATACGGGAAAGGACAGCATTATGTGATGCATGTTAAACACGTTGTAGGCAGATTTACGAACCCCGTCTGTGTTGTAGAAGTTATTCTGCATGATACCAAAATCGAGCATGAAGGCCAGTGTGTCGTGAGCCGATGCTGCTGCCGGATTCAGATAATTAATGTAGCGGTTGTCACGCAAGCCCACACCAATTCCGCCCATACCCCTGTTAAGAGAAGTCCCCGCACGGGAAATTTCTCCAACGCCAAACATTGAATAAGGCGTAAAGGTTCCTAATGCATCGGTAGATTGAGCTACAGCTTTCTGTGTTCCAAACAATAATGATATTGCACAGAAAGCTACCAAAGGGGTAACAATATTTCGCATAGCTTGCAAATGTCGCACTTTTTCAATGTTTTGCAAAAATTTTTAATAAATTGTACGCAGCTTCCACACTATTGACCTGGGATACTTTTACAAATAATTTATTATTATGTTCTTTAACCAAAAATTGGCGCGGGTTGGAAGAAATATAATTTAAAATATCGGCAAAAAGTGCACTCTTGTAATAGGAGGACTGCGGATTACTGATGAAATATGCAAGCATTATGCCGTTTTTCAATACAATACGCTCAAAACCAAGTTTGATGGCAATCCGTCTGAGGCGCACAACGTACCCCAGTTGTTTCAATGGATCGGGTACAGGACCAAAACGGTCTTCAAGACCGGCAAAAAAACGTTGTAACTGATCTTCTTCCCTCATATTGTCCAATTCCTTATAAAGGCGTATCTTCTCGGGAACCTGAGAAATATAATCGTCGGGAATCATCACTTCCAGATCGGTTTCAATGGTACAGTCAGATATGTATTCCTTTTCCTGGCCAACTGTGCTCTCATTCATTTCCGCCAGGGCTTCCTCCAGAATGCGCTGGTAGGCTTCGAATCCCATTTCGGCAATATACCCGCTTTGTTCGCCTCCCAGCAGGTTGCCGGCTCCGCGAATATCCAGATCCTGCATGGCAATATTGAAACCGCTTCCGAGTTCGGTAAAGGCCTCGAGTGCATTCAGGCGTCTTTTGGCATCTTCTGAAAGCGTAGTATTTTGAGGAACAAGAAGATAACAATAGGCTTTCCTGTTTGACCGGCCTACCCTGCCTCTCATCTGATGCAGATCACTCAGGCCAAAAGTATGGGCTCTGTTAATGATTATTGTATTGGCATTGGGAATATCTATCCCGTTTTCAATAATGGAAGTGGCAAGTAACAAATCGTAATCGCCGCAGATAAAATCCAGGAGGACTTTTTCAAGTGCCTTTGGAGCCATTTGGCCATGGCCTATTCCAATTCTTAATCCCGGCCATATACGCTGCAGAATATCTGCTATTGATAAAATATCTTCTACGCGGTTATGGACAAAGAATAACTGCCCTCCCCTTTCCAGTTCCAGAGCAATAGCCTCTTTAATGAGATCTTCATCGAACAGCTGCACTTCGGTTTGGATAGGAAGTCGGTTTGGCGGAGGTGTCTGAATAATAGACAGGTCCCGGGCGCCCATAAGTGAAAACTGTAATGTACGCGGTATAGGCGTCGCGGTCATGGTCAGGGTGTCTACATTGAGCTTCAGTTGACGAAGCTTTTCTTTGGCAGCCACTCCGAATTTCTGTTCTTCATCAATGATCAGAAGGCCGAGGTCTTTGAATTTTACATCTGAATTCAAAAGACGATGGGTGCCTATTATGATGTCTATTTTTCCTTCTTCCAGTTGTGCCAGTATTTCTTTGACTTCACTTGTCGTTTTGAGTCGCGAGATAAAACTGGCCGTCACGGGAAAATTGGCCAGCCGCTCAGAAAAAGTCTGATAATGCTGTAAGGCCAGAATGGTCGTGGGAACCAGAACGGCAACCTGTTTCCCGTCGGTGATCGCTTTAAACGCGGCCCGGATGGCTACCTCGGTCTTTCCAAAACCCACATCGCCGCAAATAAGCCTGTCCATGGGATGAGGTTGCTCCATATCCTGTTTTACATCCTGTGTAGCCTTTAACTGATCCGGAGTGTCCTCATAAATGAATGAGGCCTCGAGTTCGTGCTGAAGGTATGTATCCGGGGTAAATGCAAAACCTTCGGTGGCCTGTCTCTGCGAATAGAGTTTGATCAGATCACGGGCAATATCCTTGACTTTATTCTTTGTCTGTTGTTTGAGCCGGTTCCAGGCGCCTGATCCAAGTTTGTATATTTTGGGAGCTCCGCTTTCATGACTTTTATACCTGGAAATGCGGTGCAAACCGTGGATATTTACGAAAAGCACATCATTATCCCTATAGATAAGCTTTATCACCTCCTGCGGTTTCCCGTTAATGTCTGCCTTAACCAGTCCTCCAAAAATCCCTACCCCGTGATCTATATGTACCACATAATCCCCTATCCGGAAACCGGAAAGATCGTTTATGGTTAATTGTTCGCTTTTCTCGACCGATCTCCTGAGTTTTACACGGTGCTGCCGTTCGAACAACTGATGGTCCGTATAGAGGCAGACTTTATTTTTATGATCTACGAATCCTTCGTGCAGCGAGGCGGTAATATACTCTACAAAGGGCTTCCGGCATCCCTGACTTTCAAAGATCTCATCAAGACGGTTTATCTGTGCCGTATTTTCACTCAGAATACACACTCTGTATCCGAGTTCCTTTTTTTGGTTTATATCCTGAACCAGCCACTCGAAATTCTTATTAAACACAGGTTGCGGAACGGTTTCATACACTACTTTCCTTTCCGTTTTCTCAAAACCGTCTGTAATAAATTCCGTGATACCGGAAAAAAGACCCGGCAAGGAAACCCCGTTATTCCAGATGACAGCTCCGGAACCTATTGTATTTCCAAGGGATTCAACACCTTCCATTCCGGATACGATGGTTATGGATTGCCTTGGTTCTATGGATTGTTGTGTATTATAATCGAAAAGACGAAGGCTTTCCACCTCGTCACCAAAAAAATTAATGCGATACGGTTTGTTTTCCCCGTAGGAAAAAACGTCAATTATACTTCCTCTTATGGCAAACTGCCCCGGTTCACTTACAAAATCAACTTTGGAAAAACCTTGCGAAAAAAGACATTCCTTGATAAAATCATGCGATAGACGGTCTCCGGTATGAATAATGAGACTGTTTTCAGCCAGAGTCCGGGCAGAAGGTATTCCTTCTTCGAGTGCCTGTGGATACGAAACAAGAACAAGATCGTCGGGGTTTTGCAGGAAACGCATCACTTCCTGCAACGCAGCCGTCCGCTGTACGCGATAGGATTCATCAGCCCGTTTTGATAATCCGGCGCCCCTGTACGAGGCGGGATAAAAGAAAACCCTTTCGTAACCAAGAAGTGTTGTCAGGTCGTCAGCTGCAAAAGATGCCCTTGCGGCGTCTGCCTCGGCCACAATATGAATCCTGCCCGAACCTTTCCTGACTATGGAAGCCAAAGGAAAATAAACAGCAGAACCGGAAAGACCTTCCAGTGCTATTTTTTTATTCCCGCCGGGAACTGGCTCCTCTTCAAGAAATCCAAACAGATCCTCTACGTTATAATCTATCATACACCTCACGGATGTGCAAAGATATCTCTTTATACATCTCCTCTATTTCTTTTGTTGCCAATTTTTTTCCTGTCAGACCCTCTTTTTCGAGGCGGGAGAGTGTCTTTTCATATGTTTTAAACAACTCGTCTTCCAGTATCCGGAGTTGTTGCATATAGCCGCTTCCCTTTGTATTAAATATTTGGGTGAAATGCATGTATTTGGAGCCGTTGCCTCTCTTTACGGGAAATGTGCTGTTTTTCAAACCGACAGCCCATTCACATAGAACCGAATTATCTGATTTATTACTTTTCACAAGCAATCCGGGCTGTTTATCACCCATTTGCACCCATACGGGAATACAAACACCTGCCGGAGGGTAGCCTAAAACGGTCCACATGGTTGTTTTAAGCGGGTCGTCTCCTTTTTTTACACCTTCAATCACTATGGAACATGAGGAAGATTTTCTTGGTATGAAATCCTGATCTATAAACCAGCCTCTTCCATTTTCAGGAGAGAATTCCGGATCACACAAGTCGTAACCCAGAAGCGAATGATAAAAAGAACGGGAAAGATTGTTGAAAATCCATTGAGGAGTGAACTGCCCGGTTACAGCCTTATGTCCGAACAGTTCAGTTGCTGTCTGGTGTCTGATATATCCCATGCCTTCATTAATTCTTCCCGAATAGGAGAAATTTGTATATATCAGGTACCCACCCGGAGCAATGCGCGGATCATTTACATCTGTCTTGGTCCATGAATGATTATTCACCTCATAATATGCGGCTCCCCCGAAAGCGTCTATTACTCCAAAATTTGCTTCAACACCCATGGGTCTTGGAAGCGTATCGAGCATTTTTTCAAAATCCGGCAGCGAACCACAAATCTCCAATGCCCTGTACATCACGATTCCTTCCTTATCCATCTCTTTGACGTCATCGTCCTTAAAATTGTACGAGGCCGTGTTCATAATAGAAAAACCGGCGGCATTAGTTCCGGTCCAGGCTACTCCTCCTTTATCGGGAGAATCCACCAGAGCAATAAAAGCATACTTACCCGTATTGAAAAACTCTATTCTGTTTTGTTCCTGACCTGTGTCACGGTGTTTCCATAATAACGGCCGGCCGTTTGCAGTGACTTTTCCTGTTATAATGGCCGATGTACAGGCGTGCAAAGGTTCGACACTAAATATTATTGTACTGTAAAATACAGTTAGAAAAACTATTATGCTTTTTAACGCTCTCATAAATCAAATTAAAACAAACTATTTTTATCATTATTTGCAGTCAGGCCCAGATGTTCATAAGCCAGTGCAGTTGCTTCCCTTCCCCGGGGTGTCCGTTGCAACAAACCTTCTTTTATTAAAAACGGTTCGTAGACTTCTTCCAATGTACCCACATCTTCACTCACAGCAGTGGCAATTGTGCCAATTCCTACCGGCCCGCCACGGAATTTATTGATAATGGTAGTCAATATCTTATTATCCATCTGGTCGAGTCCTCTTTTATCTATGTTAAGGGCGTCCAGGGCATATTTTGTTATTGATGTATCTATGGTTCCGTCACCTTTAACCTGAGCAAAATCCCTTACTCTCCTCAATAAAGCATTCGCAATACGGGGAGTGCCCCTGCTCCTCGATGCAATCTCCATAGCGGCCTGTTCATCAATATCCACCTGAAGAATAGTCGCAGAACGCAAAATAATCTGTAATAATACCGGTGCGTCGTAATATTCCAGATGACACTGAATACCAAAACGGGCTCTGAGTGGGGCTGTCAATAAACCGCTTCTTGTTGTGGCTCCTACCAAAGTAAAGGGTTGTAATGACAATTGCACGGAACGGGCTCCGGGACCTTTGTCAATCATGATATCAATGGTATAATCCTCCATGGCTGAATACAGGTATTCCTCCACAACCGAAGATAATCTGTGAATTTCATCAATAAAAAGAACGTCACCGTGTTCCAACCCTGTTAATAATCCGGCCAGATCACCCGGTTTATCCAAAACGGGGCCCGAGGTAATTCTTAGTCCTACGCCCAGTTCATGTGCAATGATATGAGCCAGTGTGGTTTTTCCAAGGCCCGGAGGTCCGTGAAGTAATACGTGATCGAGTGATTCACCGCGTAACAGGGCCGCTTTTACAAATACTTTCAGATTATCTGTAATCTTATCCTGACCTGAAAACTGATTGAATTCCTGTGGCCTTATTTTTTCTTCGTAATCTCCGTCGGTAACATCTCTCTGTTTGTGTGGATCAAATTTTTCCATGGGGAAATATATATAATTACTTTTTTAATTTATGTTTTGTGTTCTTTATTATTGCCTGTTAATATGTTGATAAATATATGTAATTTATTGTTTATCAATATATTATTAATTTTAATTAATCAATTACCTGTTTAAAAAAGAGTGGATAAATGTGGATAAAAGAACCTTTATCCACAGCTTTCGTTTTATTCACATCTTTTTGTTTTTTATCAGCAGAGTATTTAACAACTTATTCACAGGAGAGCTTGAACTTATCAACAAAAGGAATGAGGTAATCAAACCTTCTCCCAATATAGCCAATACAGGATAATATACCCTGTAATGAAGCAAATATGGAGTGAAAAACAAATTGCTGAGTTTCAGCAATGCAGTAATAAGCGTTATGGCAACGGGAATAGCAAAACGGTATCCCGATTGTGTGTATGCCTTCATAAGACAATAAGCACCAAAAAAATACAAAATGATTCCTGGTGATACTTCTGTAAGATGCAGTACATAGCCTGCAACGGCCTCTGTAAGGCCCCAGCAGGCGGACCAGAATATTATGATTCGCAGATACTTACTCATTGTACATTGGTTTTATTAACATTTCTTTAGTAGCCGGTATGGGTAAAGTTGTGCCCCGGGCATCCTGCAGGGCCAGCCATACAGACAGCCCGTAAATAAGGGGCGGTTCTCCAATGGCTCTTGTATTCTGTATGTTAAGAGGTTCTGGATTACCCTCATAAAGAGCGATATGATAATTTTCAGGGATATCATAAATTCCAGGTATTTTATAATTATCAAAAGAATCTGTCAATAAACGGCCTTTATTGTCTGTTATTAACTGTTCAAGGGTGCACCATCCTGTTCCCTGCATGAAAGCTCCGTGGATCTGACCCAGATCAATTCCTTTGTCTATTGTTTTTCCACAGTCATGGACAATCCACACATCAATAATACGGTGATTTCCTGTAAGCAGGTCCAGTTCCACATAGGCAACTGAAGTCCCCATCACATAGTACCAATAAGGGCGTCCTTCCATGGTTTCCAGATCAAAACCAATATTTTTGCGTGTATAGAATCCTTTTTCACTTAACGATTCGCACATCATATAGGCATGATTAACCAAAGAGATAAAAGAAATTTCCTGACCGCTTTCGGAGCAGGTTATCTGATCGTTTTTCCAACAAAGAGATCCTTTTTTCCGGTCCATTAGTTCCAGGGCAAAAGGAACCAGACGTTTTTTAAGTTTATCACAGGCATCCTTTAGAGCGGCTCCCCCAAAATCAGTTCCTGTGGATGCTGCGGTAGAGGTTGTGTTGGGAATTACCGAGGTTGTCGTATTATAAACTCTGATTCGTTCCAAGGGAACACCCAGTTCCCTGTGGACAACGATTCTCATTTTATCGTGCAATCCCTGGCCCATTTCGGTGCCTGCGTGATGCAGCAGCACCGAGCCGTCTTTGTATATATTAACAAGGGCACCGGCCTGGTTAAGAAAAGATTCATTGAATGAAATTCCGAATTTGACGGGAACCATTGCCAGTCCTCTTTTTATATAAGCATGCTTCCTGTTGAATTCAGTGGTTTCCTTTCTTAGCTTTTTATAATCGCTGGTTTTTATGATTTGGCTGTGTGCAGAACGTAAAATATTATGTTCCACTGTCATATTGCACGGTGTTGTATTATTTTTCTTTATGCCGTAATAGTTCTTAAGTCTGATAACGGCCGCATCTTTCTTCAACACCCCGGATATGGCAGTAATAGCCGATTCAATAACAGCAGCTGCCTGAGGTACCCCAAAACCACGAAAGGCTGTACTGCTTGTTTTGTTGGTTCTGCAGGCATACAGTGTGGCCGAGAGAGCCGGAAGAAAATAGGCACTGTCTATATGAAAAATGCAGTGATGCAATACGGCAGAAGATACATCTTCACACCATCCGCAGTCAAAAGCCATGGATACTTCATACGCCAGAATCTTCCCCTCTTTATTAAAACCCGCTTTCCAGCGTGCTTCCACGGGATGACGTTTTCCACTCAGACACATATCCTGCTCCCTTTCAAGGATCATTAATACGGGCTTCCCGGTATTCCAGGCAAGTAACGAAGCCCAGGCGGCAGTCCATGAGCCCTGGCTTTGTTTTCCCCCGAAACCTCCCCCAAGACATCCTGCTTCTATCTCAATCATAGATGCCGGAAGGGAAAGTATTTGTGAAACAATGCGTTGATTATCGGTTGGATTCTGGGTGGATGAACGAATGAAAAATCCACCCTGGCTCCGGGGAACGGCATAGGCAGACTGTGATTCAAAATATGCATGTTCCTGTCCGCCGGCTGATAGCATTCCTTCAACATGAAAAGGAGCCTCCTGCATGGCCTTTTCAGGATTTCCCCGTGTAAGAATGAGAGGGTCAAACAGAAAGTTCTTTTTATCCATGGCTTCCTTCAGAGAAAGTACCGGTTCCAGTTCCTCCCATTCCCATTCGATAAGCGAAGCAGCTTTTTTTGCCATTTCGAAAGTCTGAGCCGCAATCAGGCATACAGCCTGTCCCATATACCCGCAAACGGTTCCTGCAGGCATAAGACAGGGTTCGTCCGGGGCCACAATACCCATTTGATTGATTCCCGGTATGTCTTCTGCTGTGAGAACTGCCTGAACGCCCGGCGCGGATTTAATTCCGGAAACATCACACCTGACAAGTCTGGCCCTGGCATAAGGCGAAGTAACCACATAAGCTTTCAGACTGGAAGCACTGACATCCATATCGGGTATATAGTCAGTGGTTCCTGAAAGATGCGAGGCTTCCCTGTATTGAAACATGTCCGGGTTATTCATTTTGCTTAGTGTATTTCTCATATAAGGAAATCAACATGTTTTTGGCTGTATCCATACGGTACTGTTTGCTCCCGCGCAGGTCTGAAAGAGGTTCAAAATCGGCATCCAGACAGGCAGCGGCTTTTTTGCAGTTGGACAGAGAGAACACTTTTCCTTTCAGGAATTTTTCTGTGTGTAGTGCATGTGCCGTTACTGCCGCCATTCCTCCGTAAACAAGTCTCACCGAACGACATTTTCCATTTATAAGTTCTACGGCAGCAGCCAGACAAACAGATGAAATATCCATATTTTTTCGCCGGGATTGTTTAAAAGCGGCATAAAAAACGTTATCTGCCGGTTTTTTAAAGCGAACGGCAAAAATAAACTCCCCGGGTTTCAGATCTACTTTTCTGTAATTGAGCAGGAAACGGTCGCAGTCCACTTCCCGGATGCTGTCAGTTCCCATAATAATGCATACCGCGTTGTGCGCCATGCACAGAGGCATAATATCTCCCACGGGAGATCCGTCTGCAAGGCTCCCCCCTATTGTGGCTTTTCCACGTATCTGTTCCGATGCAAAATCTTCCAGGAAAGGAACCATGTAAGGAAAATGTTTACCCAGTAATGTGTTCATTTCTTTAATGGTACAAGAGGCTCCCAGTGTAATGGAATCTTCTGTTTCTTCACATGCCAGCATTTCTTTGACATGTGATACATCAATAACGGATTGCCTGTGAGTCATTCCGCTGCCGGTAAGACCCCCGGCCAAAGGCAGGGTTGGGTTATCCTTGCGAAGTTCTTTCAATTCCTGAAGACAGGCTGGCCGGATATAGGATTCGTCGTTTTTTCTCAAATACAGACTTTTGCTCTCTATGACCGGGAAGATAAGAGGTTTCTCATTCAGGTTTATGATTGCTCCTGCTTTTTCAAGTGACAGGGCCGCCTGGAGTATGGCTGTATAACCTGTGCACCGGCAGAGGTTCCCCGACAAAGTCCGTTTAATAAAAGCCGATGTAAAGGGATAACCGTTCTTAATATGAGAATATATTGAGAGAACCATGCCGGGAGAACAAAACCCGCACTGGCTGGCCCTTTCCTTCAAAAAAGCCTCTCTAATTGGTAAAGTGTCCATACAATCTGCCGGCGCTTCTATGGTAAGCAGATGATTGCCGTGTAGTTCGGCAATAGGCAACAGGCAGGAATCAAGCGCCCGATAATTACATTCTCCCTTCTTATCCGTTGGGGATGCAAGAATAACCGTACAGGCACCGCAGTCTCCCTTGCCACACATTTCTTTTGTTCCGGTCAACTTTTCGTAATGACGGATATAGTGTAAAACGGAACAGAAAGGAGAAGGACTTTCCGGTTCCGAAAAATCAATTTCCCTTTCCTGCCCGTTAATATAAAAGCGGAGAATGTCCATGACTAATTATTTATCACTTGTTATTATTTGTCCTGAATAAGTAATAGCCTGCCGGTTACTGCTTATTAGAGAAATAGCAACACTTCCCCCGGCAGAGACAGTCACTGTAAAATTACATGTTTCGTTACCGGCTGTTTTAGCTTCGAAAGAGAATATATTATCTTTTTTATTGTTTGTCTTCTGCTTGATGATAGTTTGGTAATCTTTCAATTCAATGCCAAGGTTTCTGGGGTCGGCAGGGGCAGTGTATGAGCGGCCGAAATACGGCAGATAAGTAGTTACTTTATCTCCCTCAATTTTCATTTCATATGAAGGAAATAAATTCCGGGAAGCACCGCGCATGGGATTGGCACGGTCAATTTCTATGGTAAACGTACCGCTTTCAACGATTTCTCTTACTACGTTTTCCATAGAATCACGTTTGGCAGCCCTTTCCTCTTTTCGCGTCTGGGCAAATGCTGTAGCTACTGTAAGACACAAAATTACAGCAGTAAATAACGGATATGAATGTCTGCTTTTCATGTTTTTTAATTATTATTCGGGGTAAATCAGGTATTGTTTTCTTTCTGCTTTGAAAGACTCCAGACTGTCATTCCAAAGAGCGGCGATTTCTTCTGCCGATTTACCTTCCAGAATCATGGAACGGGCATATTCCACACCCACCAGTTTTTCGAAATAATCGGTAAAGAAAGGAGCTCCGGCAAGATCTGTCTGTTGAAGATTGTTATAGGCATCTATAACGTATTTAAGCGTAAAGCCTTCTTCCCATATGGCTTCGTCCGGTGGTGAAGTCCTCAGGTCCACTCCATAGCAAAGATTCCCTTTTTGCGGAGGATTGCCTGCCCCTGGCATGGGCGAAGGGGTGAAGGAAAAAGAATAACCCTGCATCAGGGGATGTCCGTAAACCTGGAAAGGAAATTCAGTACCGCGTCCCAGGCTTACCGGGGTAGCCTCAAACGGGCAGATGGACGGATAAAGATAGATGGAACGGTTATTGGGAAGATTGGGAGAAGGTTTTATCGGCAGAGTATAATGGGTTGAATGGTTGTAATTCAGACAGGGAGCAACGGTAAGATCTGCCTGCAGACTGTCTGGCAGCCAGTATTTCTTGTTAATCATGCAGGCCAGTTCCCCCAGTGTCATTCCATGTACAACAGGTATTGGTATGATTCCTACAAATGAACGGTATTTCATATCAAGAACAGGCCCGGAAACAATGTGCCCGTTGGGATTCGGCCGGTCCAGTACAATCAGGGGAACCTGATTCCTGGCACAGGCCTCCATGTAATAATACATAGAAGAGAGATATGTGTAGAAACGCAGACCAACATCCTGAATATCAAATAAGGCGACGTCAATTTGCTGCATTATGCTGTCTGAGGGTATTAAGTTTTTACCGTAAACAGATACGATGGGAATACCCGTTACAGGGTCTGTATTATTGTCTATATGCCCTCCGGCATCTGCATCTCCTCTGAAACCGTGTTCGGGAGCAAAAATCACTTTTATATCCACACCCAGGGCCATGAGGCTGTCTACCAGGTGAGTGTTGCCGATAGTAGCGGTATGGTTGGTAAGTATCCCAACTTTTTTACCCTTGAGCAGCGGAAGGTATGCCGAGGTGTTTTCCGCGCCCGTGCGCAGTTCCTCTATAACGGGCGTATTGCCACAGGCTGCAATAAACAGTAATACTGTGGAAATACCTAATATTGACAAGCATTTCATGTGTATATAATTAGATAAATTAACGTACTAAGTTAGGAAAAAATTGCATCTCGGCATTGTTTTGTATTTTTGTACAAATAACAAGATACTTATGGAGAATATACCCGATGCGCGTATCCCGGCAGGACCCCTTGAAGAGAAATGGACCCGCCATAAAGCCTCTCTAAAACTTGTTGCTCCCAATAACAGATCAGCTATGAAATTGATTGTTGTCGGGACCGGCCTGGCAGGAGCTTCTGCCGCTGCAGCTTTGGGAGAACAAGGCTATAATGTAAGTGTTTTCTGCATAAGTGATTCTCCCCGCAGAGCACATTCGGTGGCTGCCCAGGGAGGGATAAATGCTGCCAAGAATTACCAAAACGACAACGATTCTGTGAGACGTCTTTTCCTGGATACTATAAAAGGCGGAGACTACAGGGCAAGGGAGGCAAATGTTTACAGGTTAGCGGAATTAAGTAATCTTATTATAGATCATTGTGTTGCTCAGGGAGTTCCGTTTGCAAGAGATTACGGAGGATACCTGACCAACCGTTCTTTTGGCGGGGCCCAGGTCAGCCGTACTTTTTACGCCCGGGGACAGACCGGCCAGCAATTACTTTTGGGAGCATATTCTTCTATGAACCGTCAGGTGGCCCGGGGAACAGTGAAAGTATATTCACGGTACGAGATGATGGATTTGGTTGTTATTGACGGAGCGGCGAAAGGAATAATTGTCCGTAACCTGGTGACGGGAGAGCTTGAACGTTTTGCAGCACATGCTGTTGTACTGGCAACCGGAGGATACGGCAATGTCTATTTTCTGTCCACAAATGCCATGAATTCAAACGGTTCCGCTTTAATGCAATGCTATCGCCGCGGAGCATGGTTTGCCAATCCCTGCTTTGCCCAGATACATCCTACCTGTATTCCCGTGCACGGAACACATCAGGCCAAACTTACGCTTATGAGTGAGTCGTTACGAAACGACGGCCGCATCTGGGTTCCAAAAAACAGGGAAGATGCATTGAAATTACGCAAGAAACAGATAAAGCCATCAGAAGTTCCTGAAAATGAACGGGATTATTACCTGGAAAGACGATACCCTGCCTTTGGCAACCTTGTTCCCCGCGATGTGGCATCCCGTGCTGCCAAAGAGCGTTGTGATGCCGGATTTGGTGTCAGTGAAACGGGTTTGGCGGTATACCTCGATTTTTCAGAAGCTATAAGGAAACAAGGATATCAGGTGATCTATGAACGTTACGGAAATCTTTTTGACATGTACCAAAAGATAACCGGTGAAGATCCCGCTAAGGAGCCCATGATGATTTATCCTGCTATGCACTATACAATGGGAGGATTGTGGGTTGACTATAACCTGATGACTACCATCAGGGGACTATTTGCCATTGGGGAGGCTAATTTCAGTGATCACGGAGCAAACAGGCTGGGTGCTTCGGCACTCATGCAGGGATTGGCCGACGGATATTTCATTCTTCCATACACTCTGCCGGATTATCTTGCAGGAAAAATAGGGGAGAAGAACCTTGAAATCTCTGACCCCGCTTTTGATACTGCCGAGAAACAGGTCCATGAACGAATTATGCTTCTGACTGGAAATAAGAGCAATATACCTACTGATATTTACTATAAGAAACTGGGTAATATTATGTGGGAATATGTAGGTATGACAAGAACGGCAAAAGGTCTTAGTAAAGCCATGGAACAACTGGAAGAGCTGAAAACAGACTACGCTGCCGGAGTGTGTGTTCATGGTTCTCAATATTCATTGAATCAGGAGCTTGAAAAAGCCTTAAGGGTAGCAGATTTCATTGATCTTGCCCGTTTGATGGCTATGGATGCGCTATCAAGAGAAGAGTCCTGCGGAGGTCACTTCAGAAGTGAAAGCCAGACTTCAGAAGGAGAAACATTGAGGAATGACAGTGATTTCATGTATGTTGCAGCATGGGAGTATAAAGGATATGATCAGAAACCTGTATTGCATATGGAAGAATTAACCTTTGAATTTGCACAGGTAGTTCAACGTAATTACAAGTAGCTATGAATTTTACATTAAAAATATGGAAACAACCGGATGCCAGATCCAGGGGAGCATTCAAAACTTATACTATTAATAATATTACGGATGATACTTCCTTTTTGGAAATGCTTGATATCCTTAATCATATACTTATTGAAACAGGGGAGGAGCCTGTTGCTTTCGATCACGACTGCCGGGAAGGTATTTGCGGTGCCTGTGGCTTGTATATTAACGGCAGGCCTCATGGCCCGGACGACAGTATTACTACCTGTCAGTTATATATGCGCCGGTTTGAGGATAATGCTGTTATTTATGTTGAGCCGTGGCGAAGTAAGGCTTTCCCTGTTATAAAAGATCTGATTGTTGACAGACGTGCCTTTGATAAAATACTTCAGGCAGGAGGATTCATAAGCGTAAATTCCGGTTCTGCTCCGGAAGCACATACTCATCTGGTCTCTAAGAAACAAGCCGATCTAAGCATGGATGCTGCTTCTTGTATAGGTTGTGGTGCGTGTGTAGCTGCATGCAAGAATGGTTCGGCCATGTTGTTCGTTGCTTCCAGGGTAAGTGCTTTAGCACATCTTCCACAGGGTAAGCCCGAGGCTTGCAAGCGTGCCAGGGCAATGGTCGCCAAAATGGATGAATTGGGTTTCGGTTCCTGTACCAACACAGGATCATGCCAGGCGGAATGTCCCAAAGGAATATCTATTGCTCATATTGCCCGACTGAACCGCGAGTTCTTGTATTGTAAAAACCCAGGCCCTCGATAGTGAATACGATGCCGGATACAACAGATGAAATGAGTTCTGAATGTTGTGGATAGTGCGTTTCTATGTAATCCAGTAATACTGCTTTCATGTATGGGGTTGAATAGAATATCTGCATGGAGGAACCATCTGCCTGACAGGGTATTGTGTAGGAATGGCCGTAATTGTCTGATAAATTCAGATATAAAATATTCCCGGCGAGTTTATAGTTTCCTGTTCTTGTCATCCCCGAACTGAATACCAGAGTATAACTTCCGGAATATGGATCTTCAGATGAGGTGGCAGATACGATTATGTTTGAAGGCTCTTTGATAAGTAATCTGATATCCTGATAGTTTTCTGTGATAAAAGGGATAAATTGCTGTAATTTGGCAGCATCGCCGGCATCAACGGTTATTGAAACGTTAACTTTGGAAGTATCTATCTGCCAGGTTCCCTGATACACGTTATTAACGTATTTTGCGGGATTCTTTGTACAGCCGTGGATAGAAATGCATAATAATGCTGTTGCCGCCAGAAAAACTATGAATTTTGAATTACTCAATTTGTTGTTAATTTGCTGAACAAAAATAATAAATATTTAATAATGAACTCTTTTACTATTCTTCAAGACATTCCTGTCCGTGTTTTTGATACAAAGACGGATAAAACACCCATTGTGCTGCTTCACGGATATCTGGAAACCATGGAAATATGGGACAGTTTTGTCCCTTTGATTAAAGAGAATTACAGAATTATTATTTTTGACCTGCCAGGTCACGGTATGAGCGGTACTTATGACGTGAATACCATGTCCCGCCAGGCTGCAGTTGTCAAAGCATATCTGGACAAAGAAGGAATCCAATGTGTGACTCTGGCAGGTCATTCAATGGGTGGGTATGTTGCACAGGCTTTTACATTGGATTATCCACAGGCTGTCCATTCACTTGTTCTTATTCATTCAACACCTTTTGCTGATTCTGAAGAAAAAAAACGAATAAGAGTACAGGAAATATCTCAGATTGAAGCAGGTAAAATACAAGATGTAATTGAACATTTCATGCCACTTGTATATGCGCCCAAAAACCGAAAATCCTTTGAAAGATTCATAGATGAAGCGATTGGATCGGCCATGGTTCATGATCCCGAGGGCATTGTTGCTTCATTAAAAGGAATGATAGAACGTCCTTCCTATGAAGAAATGCTATTAAAGATTAATTGTCCTTTATTGTTTTTCTTTGGATCTGAAGATCAATTCATTACTATGGATCGTGCACATATTTTAGTTGATAAGTATCCCAAAGCAACAACAGTATTCCTCGAAAACAGTGGTCACCAGGGATTTATTGAAGAACCAGATAAGGTTGTAGAGGAAATTATCAGATTCTGTTCCTGAACGTTACCAAAGGAAATTCCCGAAAGGATATCTGCCGGCCTGCACCTCGGCTACAATATTATAAAGGTCCTTGCGTAACTTATCAATATTTATCTTCTCTTTGGCAGAAATAAACAAGCTTGGAGTATGGATTTTTGCCATCCACGTTTCTCTTAGTGCCTGAATGTCCCCGTGGTAAAGATCTATTTTGTTAAATAACAGAAATACAGGCTTTTCTGAACAACCAATTTCCTGTAATGTCTGATTTACTACATGCATCATTTCCTCGAAATTGGGATGCGAAATGTCCACTACGTGAATGAGAACATCGCTTTCCCGTACTTCATCGAGTGTGCTTTTAAACGACTCTACCAATTGAGTCGGCAGTTTTCTTATAAAACCAACGGTATCACTTAGCAGGAAAGGGATATTTTCAAAAACTACTTTTCTGACTGTTGTATCAAGTGTGGCAAATAATTTATTCTCAGCAAAAACTTCTGTTTTGGCCAGTAGATTCATGATAGTGCTTTTACCAACGTTAGTATAACCAACAAGTGCAACCCTAACTAATGATCCCCTGTTACCTCTTTGGGAAATCATCTGGCGATCAATCTTTTTAAGTTGATCTTTCAGGCGGGAAATCTTATCGAGAATAATACGTCGGTCAGTTTCCAACTGAGATTCACCGGGACCACGCATGCCAATACCACCGCGTTGTCTTTCAAGGTGAGTCCACATGCGTGTAAGACGAGGCAGAAGATATTGATATTGCGCCAATTCAACCTGAGTTTTAGCATATGCTGTTTTAGCACGCTGAGCAAAAATATCCAAAATAAGATTAGTTCGGTCAAGTATCCTGCACTCCAGTTCTTTTTCAAGATTTCGTAACTGTGAACCGGACAACTCATCGTCGAATACGACTACAGAAATTTCCTCTATTTTAATATATTCGGCCAATTCCTGAATTTTACCACTGCCAATATAAGTATTCTGGTTTGGCTTTTCCATTTTTTGTATAAAACGTCCGGTTGCTTCCAATCCGGCAGTCTCGGCCAAAAATTCCAGTTCATCCAAATACTCATTAAACAGCAATTCATCTGTTCTGGGACGAAGGATGCTTACAAATACTGCTTTATCTTTCTTTTCTTCTTTTAATGTATCCATACGGTGTAAAAAAAAGCGCCCTTTTTATGGAGCGCTCTATAAATCCATTGTTAAATATCTAGCGTAACTGGAAGTTCAAGGGGAAATTGTATTTTACCTTTACTGCTTTATCACGTTGTCTTCCGGGGGTCCACTTGGGAGATGAAGAAACTACGCGAACAGCTTCCTTGTCTATTGAAGGGTCAACGCCACGAAGAACCACAACGTTCTTTACCTGACCATCTGCATCTACAATAAAGGAAAGAACTACACGACCCTGAACCCCGTTTTCTTTAGCCACCTCGGGATATACAATCCTTTCAAAAACCCATTTTGTGAAGGTGTTTTCATCACCTCCCATGAATTTGGGTTTTTCTTCCACTATGGCGAGGGGAATAGCTTCTTCTTCAACAACTTCTTCTTCTCCGGCAGAGGAAACATATTCTTTGATCTCAATCCCAAGGGAAGCATCGTCTTCAGTATTAACTATTATATCTTCCTCAATGGTAATATCATCTTCAACAATTTCGATAACCTCTGAAAGAACAGGTGCTTTAGGCATTTCCGGAGGAGGGGGAGGAGTTTCCATGGTTATAGGGATCTGCTCTTCCTCAACTGTAATCTGCATACCAGTATCCAGCATTGAGAGATCTTTATCGTATGTCTTATACTCAAATGCCCCTAATACAACAACAAGTGAGATAATCAAACCGAACTCAACGAACAATACCTTTTTGTTCTCAAGATCAACTTTCGGATTTTTTTTGGTTTCCATTTTTGTTATTTTAAATTTTGTGGACCATGTCGGAATCGAACCGACGACCTCGTGCATGCCATGCAAGCGCTCTAGCCAACTGAGCTAATGGCCCGTCAGGGCTTGCAAATGTAAAAAAAATATTTTAAAAAACAATTTCGTACTTTTGGGGCGTCTAAAATTGTGCTTTATGATACTTTTTTACAATCAGGACGTCACTTACAGAGTATGCAATAGACGTGCCATAAAACATTGGCTTAACAACGTAATAATAAGCGAGAAACATTGTCCGGGAGATATTAATATTATCTTTTGTTCATCCGAATATTTACGTAATATGAATGTTCGTTTTTTACAGCACGATTATTGTACAGATGTCATCACTTTTCCTTATGATGATGAACGACATCGTGTTTCGGGAGATGTTTTTATTGACATCAATACTGTCAATGATAATGCTCTTTATTACAAAGTAACTTTTTATAACGAATTATTACGTGTAATGGTTCATGGTGTATTACATTTGCTCGGTTACAACGATGAAAGTGAGGAGGAGAAAGTGATTATGAGATCAAAAGAGGATTATTACCTGTTATTATTTACAGAGGATTACGGTGAGAGAAAATTATGATATAATAGTTGTAGGGGCCGGTCATGCCGGTTGTGAAGCTGCCCGTACTGCTGCTTTATTGGGATCCAAAACCTTAATGGTGACTATGGATATGGGCAAAATGGCTCAAATGTCCTGTAATCCATCTATTGGTGGAATTGCTAAAGGACAGATAGTCAGAGAAATAGATGCATTGGGCGGTGTCATGGGTCTGATTACAGATAAAAGCACTATTCAGTTCAGGATGCTAAACCTTTCAAAAGGACCCGCCATGTGGAGTCCCAGAGCACAGTGCGATAGAATGCTATACTCTTCTGAAATGCGTTCCTGTCTGGAGAACACTAAAAACTTGCATATATGGCAAGACCAGGTTGTGTCCTTACTTTTTAGTAATGATAATCTGACAGGTGTACGAACTGAACTTGGAATGGAATTCGGGACAAGAGCGGTCATTCTTACAAACGGCACATTTCTTAACGGGAAAATATTTATAGGACAAAATACAACTCAGGCAGGAAGGATAGGAGAACCTCCTTCTATCGGACTTACCGAGCAACTCCGGTCGAGAGGTGTTACGGTTGACAGAATGAAGACCGGGACCCCTCCAAGGATAGACGGGAGATCAGTAGATTTTGCTGCTTTGAAAACTCAACCGGGTGATACAAGACCACGTAGATTTTCATTTCTTAACATCCCCTCAGAAATTCAAGCAAGAGGAGAACAAAAGTTTTGTTACCTGCTATACACAAATAGCGATGTTCACGATACTCTGAGAACTGGTTTTGATGACTCCCCTTTGTTCAGTGGAAGAATTGCCGGAAGAGGCCCTCGTTATTGTCCAAGTATTGAAGATAAACTCAGAACTTTTGCAGGGAAGGATCAACATCCGCTTTTTTTAGAGCCTGAAGGCTGGAATTCCAACGAATTTTATTTGCAGGGTTTTTCTTCGTCACTCCCAATAGACATTCAATTCCAGGCACTTAGAAAGATCAAAGGGCTGGGGAATGCCATTTGCTACCGTCCTGCTTATGCTATTGAGTACGACTACTTTCCCCCAACTCAATTATCGCATTCTCTGGAAGTAAAAAATATTCCTAATTTGTTTTTTGCCGGACAAATTAATGGGACTACCGGATATGAAGAGGCCGCAGCTCAAGGGTTGATGGCTGGAATAAATGCGCACCATAAGATTAATAATCTGCTGCCCTTTGTACTGAGTCGCAATGAAGCTTATATAGGTGTTCTGATAGATGACTTGGTAACGAAGGGCGTAGACGAACCTTATCGTATGTTTACTTCAAGAGCAGAATACAGGATACTGCTCAGACAAGACAACGCCGATGAAAGGTTAACTCAAATTGGATACAATCTTGGACTGGCCACAAAAGACAGGTATGACTTATTCAGAAATAAGTTTTCAGAACGTAACAAACTTCTTGCTTTTTTTGAAAATGAGTCAATAAACCCCCAAGATGCTAATCAGGTTTTAAATAATGTCGGGTCTACTCCTGTGACTCAAAAAAAGAAATATGTTGATTTGATTTCAAGGCCACAGGTGGACCTTTCACATTTGCTTCCGTTTGTTCCACGTGGAACACTAATTGATGATAATCCTTTGGCAGAAGAAATTTATGAATCAGTTGAAATAGCCATAAAGTACAAGGGCTATATAGAACGGGAGGGGGCTTTCGCTGAGAAAATTCTTAGACTTGACAAAGTAATAATACCGGATACCTTAGATTTTTCTTCTATGAAATCATTGTCTATGGAGTCAAGACAAAAGCTACAGAAAATACATCCACGAACGATTGGCCAGGCATCACGCATTCCTGGCGTTTCTCCTGCAGATGTTTCAGTTTTATTGTTGTACTTAGGCCGGTAGCATGATTTTGGCTTTGTTCCACGTGGAACTTTTATATAAGCGCTGTAAGATGCTTATTATTAATTTCAATGGAGTGTTGTTTGACAGGAAAGCTACTTATTATCATGTTGCACTTTAATTGAAAAATATGCTATTTTTGTTGGTTTGTTAAATTTGTTTTTAAAGATATTTCCCGATTTTGAAACGTACTATTATTTCCCTAATCTGTGTTGTATTGTCTTGTTTTTGTGTTTATGCACAAGGAACCGTGCAAACGGTTAAAGGCAGGGTGGTTGATGATGTGTCTGAACAACCCCTGGTAGGTATTGCTGTTGTGGTGAATCGTGACGGTTACCTTACAACATATACAGATATAGACGGCTATTATAATATCCCCAATGTACCTGTGGGCAAGATCTCCATACTATTTTCCTGTGTTGGATTCGAAACCATATCCATGGATGACGTTCCTCTGAATGCCGGTAAAGAGCTCCTCCTGAATGTAACTATGAGAGAAGATGTGGTTGCTGTGAGCGAAGTTGTCATTACCGCAGAAAGAGATAAACTGCGTCCGGTAAACGATATGGCATCTGTTTCTGCACGGACTTTTTCTGTGGCCGATGCCCAAAGATATGCAGGTGCTATGAATGATATCTCCCGCATGGCTCAGAATTTTGCAGGTGTAGGCTCTCCCAGCGATTCGAGTAATGATATTGTGGTCCGTGGCAACTCGCCTTTTGGACTTTTGTGGAGGATTGAAGGGGTAGATGTTTACAATCCCAACCATTTTGCAGACGGCGGAGCAACGGGTGGTGCCATAAGTATGCTTAATGTAAATACTCTGTCCAACTCGGATTTCTATACAAGTGCCTTCCCCGCAGAATATATGAATGCCTATTCGGGCGTTTTCGACATTCGTTTACGTGAAGGGAACTACGATAAACATGAATTCACGGGCCAAATTGGTATTAATGGTGTTGAGGCAGGTGTGGAAGGCCCCATTTCCAGAAAACTGAAGGCGTCTTATATGGCGTCTTACCGTTATTCTTTTCTGGGTGTTTTAGCTTACCTGGGTTTTGATTTTGGAACGGGATCTGCCGTTCCGACTTACCAGGACTGGACAGCTAAGGTTAATATCCCCTTGAAGAAGGGTGGAGCCATATCACTTTTTACCCTCGGTGGATTGGGTGATATAAGTATGGAAAACGGTGAATCGGGCTTCTATACCTATGCTGATGATATAGCTTCACAATCATCCATGTCCGTAGCCGGGATACAGTACCAGAAACCCCTTGGGCACAACCAATCAATAAAAATTTCACTGGCGTCGTCTTATTCGTCATTTGCCGCACAGATAGACTCCCTGAATCCTGTTTCATTATTGAAAGAACCCAGCCAGGATGCTTTGTTAATGCGGGAGTTTCAAACGCTTCAGGCCGTTCATAATGTAAAGTTCAGTCCTAAATTGTCCATGCGTTCCGGATTGTCCGGTAAACGGCTTGCCTATAAATTCATATCCAACGATTATTCAAAAACAACATATCCCAAGGATGTAAACGAAATAGGATGGACGTTCCAGCTACAGGCTTTTTCGGAAATTTCCTACAGGGCTTCAGCCTCTGTCTCTTTGGATGCCGGTGTTAATGCCCAGTTTCTGGTATTAAACCAAACCTGGAATATTGATCCGAGGGTTGGGGTTACCTGGAAACTGGCACCCAAACACGAATTGACTTTCGGATACGGGCTTCACAGCCAGTACCAGGGTTTGGAAATATACATGACCAAATTGTTTTCCCAGGCGGTAGACAGTAAGATTTATCCCAACAAATTCCTTGATATGACACGGGCACACCATCTGGTAGTAGGCTACCAATGGCGGCTGGCTGCTGCAACCCGGTTTAAGGTAGAGGCTTATGGCCAGTATCTGTACAATATTCCCGTAGACCTGTACGAACCCTATTATTCCGTTATCAATCTGAGCGGTATGAATTTCGATAAATACGGCCGTGTTTATGTGAGCGAAGCAACAGGGTATAATTACGGGTTGGAACTGACTGTGGAACGGTTTCTTGCCGACGGCTGGTATTATATGGGGACAGCCTCTCTGTTCCAGAGTAAATTCAAAAGTATAGACAATATAGTAAGAAATTCACGTTATAATGGTAATTACGTGGCTAATATTCTGGTTGGTAAAGAGTTGCAGTTGACAAAGTCAACAACGGCCAATAATATCTGGTCCATGGGGGGTGACATAAAATTTGCGTTAGCCGGTGGCCAGCGTTATATTCCGGTTGACCTGGACGCTTCAAGAGAAAGCGGAAGTACTGTTTATATTTTTGAAGAGGCTTATGAACCGCAGCTACCCTTATACTTCAGGGGCGATATTAAGGTTTGGGCAAAGGTGCACCAGCGGAAGATTACGCATGAACTGGGAGCAGAGATCCGAAATTTCACGAATCGCAAGAATATCTATTCATATGACTATGATGCCAAAATCGAAGATATGAAAACTACATACCAGACGGGTATTCTTCCTTTGGGTTATTACCGGATCACTTTTTAAAGAAACAGTTAGTCCAGAGGTAAAGCAAAAAAACTGGCGTCCGGAATGTATTTCCGGGCGTCTTTTTTTTCACTGAACCTTACAAGGCCTTTGTTACAATTCTTGTTCAGAGTTCCGGGAGAGGAGATAAACAGTTTTTCTTCCCGGCCTGTCTGATGTGGATATGATAATCTGTCCGGACCAATGGATCCATCCCTGAAGAGACATTCTTCACAGGCAAAGGAGAACATTTCTTCAGGCCAGACAAAAGCATTTCCGAAAACAGCTGCAGATTCAAGGTAAAATTTATACCTGTCCGGATCTGCCACCCCCGGGAAAACAATGTCTTCAGGCGGAGTGGATTTCTGTACAGACAATATTGGCTCAGGTACATTTACTGTCTGGCCGAACCCGCGAGCCTTATAGAAAGCGGATAATGCGTCTGAGGCGGGGAAAAGCAGTAAAAAAGGGAAAAGATCCGAAACGTGCTCAAGTAAAAGGGAACTGTATCCTTTTCTTTGCGTGGAAGGATGGGTGGCCACCCCATACACGTACCTGCCTTCCATGTATTTTCCCCGTTCGCCGCAAAACAACAGGACGGGAAAAAGGGTCAGGCAGGCCAGTCCCCGGGGATGCCAGTAAACGGTCCCCAGCTTAAGGCAGTGGTCAATAATGAATGCGGTATATGATGTGTCTTCATGAAAAGCAGCACCCCAAATGTCCCGGAGCGCTGCTTTATCTGCATATGATGCTTGCCGTATCATCCTTCGTAGATATCGGCAATCAATTTTTCGTAATGCTTATTAAGTTGATTTCTACGCAATTTAAGGGTTTGTGAAAGCAACTCGTTTGCGGTGCTCCACTCGTCATTTACGATACGGAAAAACTTGATTTGTTCGTGGGGGGCCAGGTTTTTGTTAACCTTTTCTATTTCTTTATGAATAAGCGTGTTGACTTCTTTAGTCTTATAAAGATTGTCAAGGTCCTGAAAAACCATCTTCTGGTGGGCAGCCCAGGCTTGTACCTGAACCGCATTGGGAATGATAATGGCTGCGGCCACTTTCTGGTTGCTTCCCACGACAAAGGAGCTTTCAATATAGGTCGATTCGTTCAGTTTATTTTCGACCATTTGGGGGGCAACGTATTTCCCGTTTGACAATTTGAAGATTTCTTTCTTCCGGTCGGTGATCTTAAGATAGATATCATTGACCATTTCGCCCACATCGCCTGTGTGGAACCACCCTTCACTGTCAATAACCTGTTTGGTGGCTTCCGGATCTTTGTAATATCCCATCATCAGATGAGGGCCGCGCGTAAGGATTTCTCCATCGGGTGCGAACATGAGTTCAGTGCCTGTCATTACTTTACCTACAGTTCCTATCTTGCGAATCTGTTCCTTGGGATTGTTAACGGCAATAACCGGGGCCGTCTCGGTGAGACCGTATCCTTCATAAATGTACATTTTGGCAGCTGAAAAAAGACGGATAACACAGGCACGTATTGAAGAACCTCCCGTAACCAGGAGCATTTCGTGCCCGCCCAGATTTTGACGCCACTTACTGTACACGAGTTTGTCAAAAATTTTGTTCAATAAAACACGCATGGGGGTAAGCCGCTCATAATCAAATGTATTTCCAAAATCCCAGGCCCACCGGTAGATAATTCTCTTTATGCCTTTAAGGCTCTTACCGGCATCTTCAAGTTTTTTGTACATCATTTCAATGACACGTGGCACAGCGCAGAAACCGTCTGCCTGGATATCCTTCAGGTCACGGGCTATGGTTCCCATGTTTTCTGCATAATATATACTTATGCCCAGAGTCTGAAACTCATAATTCATGGTACGTTCGTATATATGACATAAAGGAAGGAAACTCAGGTAACGGTGCGAAGAATCTTTTACCTGCCATGCAGCATGTCCCAGAAAGTTGAAAACAATGCTCCGGTGCGAATGCATTACTCCTTTGGGTGTGCCGGTAGTCCCGGATGTGTAGATGATTGTAAGCAAGGTTTCGGGGGTAATGTTTTCTTTGTTATAAGCTACAACCGGTTCCCATTTTGATTTGTTTTCTTCTCCCAGTTTGCGGATGTCATCCAGATTTTTAACGTTATCTACCTTATCTACCGTAATGATCATAGGAGGATTTTCCAGTTTGGCTATAATGGGTTCCAAATGCTTATAAAGAATTGCCGTCCCAATGATAATGACTTTAGCATCTGAATGAGGAATAATGTGAAGGTAATCCGCTTCGCTCAGGGTGGTATAAACCGGTACATGTACAATCCTGGCCATTGATGTGCCCATGTCAATGAAATTCCATTCGGGCCGGTTATTCATGACAGTGATAACTTTATCTTCTTCTTTCAGGCCCAGTTCAAGAAAACCGTATGCCAACAAATGGGATATCTTTGCGTATTCGTCACAACTGTATGTTCTCCATTGTCCGTTGACTTTTCCTGCCAGAATATCGTCTTTCGGATACATCTTCTGCAGACGCTCCAAAATATCGAATAAACGGGTCACTTTTACTTCTTCTTTCATAAGAGAATGTTTTTTAGATCATTAACAAATTCATCAATAAAGGTTTTTTCTGTATTGAAGGAGCACATCCACCGTACTTCTCTGGTAGATTCATCCCAAATATAGAAAAAATGTTTATCAAGCATCTTTTGGCAGCAATCTTTGGGGATAATAGCAAACACGGCATTGCTTTCCACTTTTTGTGTGATTTGAAGCCGGGGTACCCCCGCGAGCTGCTCCGCAAGATACCGTGCCATTTCATTTGCATGTGCTGCATTCTTCAGCCAGAGCCCGTTTTTGAAATAGGCAAGGTATTGAGCGGCAATAAAACGGCTTTTGGAGAAAAGCTGCATGGACTGTTTTCTGGTATACATAAAATCAAGTGCCGGAGCGGGTGTGAAGAAAATAACCGCCTCGCCCATGAGCATTCCGTTCTTTGTCCCTCCAAAGGATAATGCATCAACGCCGGCCCTGACGGTAAGATCTGCAGGATCGGCATTAAGCGCTGCCACTGCGTTGGCCAGTCTGGACCCGTCCATGTGCAGGAACATGTCATGGGCATGTGCCAGATCTGCAAGCGCTTTAATCTCTTCAAAAGTATATACCGTGCCGAGTTCGGTGACCTGGGATATGGAAATCACCTTTGGCTGCGAGTGATGCTGGAACCCAAAACCGTGTAGCGTGGGAATAATATCCGCTGGACGTAATTTCCCGTCTGTGGTAGGGATGTCAATGAGTTTGCATCCTGTAAAACGCTCCGGGGCACCGCATTCGTCGGTATTGATATGTGCTGTGGACGCACATATGATCGCATGATGCGATTGTGTCAGCGCCTTCAGGCACAGGACATTCGCTCCTGTGCCGTTAAAGGCGAAAAAGACTCGGATACCGGATCCGAAAATACGTTGGAATTCTTTCAGGGCAGCGGCTGAGTATTCATCTTCACCGTAAGACGGCTGATAAGCAGTGTTAGCTTCTTCAATGGCCTGAATTATAGCCGGATGTATCCCTGAATGATTGTCGCTGCCAAAACTGATACGCATTGTATCTACGCAATAAGCTGGGCATATGCCTCGGCAGTGAGGAGTTCGGCAATCTGATTGGGATCGCTGATTTTAATCCTGATCATCCAACCTTCTCCGTAAGGATCCTGATTTACCATTTCAGGGGCAGATTCCAATGCCTCGTTCATGGTTTCTACAGTACCGGATAAGGGCATGAAAGCATCGGCAACGGTCTTGACGGCCTCAATGGCGCCGAATACTTCTTCTTTCTCAAGTGTTTCGCCTACTGTCTGGATATCAATAAAAACGATATCTCCCAATTGGCTTTGTGCAAAATCAGTAATGCCGATAACGGCCATTTCACCTTCAATTCTCACCCATTCGTGATCTTTGGTGTACTTAAGGTTTCCCGGAATATTCATATCTAAGTAAAATTTGGTTTGATTTTCCTGGCAAATATAGCCAATAATAGCAGTCTACAAGAGCTTGAGGGCACGTTTGATGAGGTCTTCAAGTGAACCGGACGGGTCCTCTTTATGGAGGCGGGTCAATACTTTTTCCACATTAGGCTTCGCAAAACCAAGAAGTTGCAAGGCAGAAGACGCTTCGGCCACGGTGTCGGACAAAGTGAAAACAGGTTCGGGTTCATCGCCCGGTTCCAGGCCCAGTTTAACCATTTTGTCTTTTAGCTCAATAATCATGCGTTCGGCGGTTTTGGTGCCGATTCCTTTAATGCTTTTTATTCTGGCAACGTCACCTGTCATGAGTGCGTTACGGATCTCTTTATTGCTCATGGCCGAGAGAATCATTCGTGCCGTATTGGGACCGACTCCCGAGACACTTATCAGCCGGCGGAATATTTCACGTTCGTCGCGGGTAGCGAAACCGTAGAGTAACTGGGCATCTTCCCTCACGAGAAGGTGAATCCACAATTTTACTTCTTTCTGCTCATGGATGAGAGAGTAGGTTTGTAACGAAATAAGGATATCATAGCCAATGCCTCCTGTTTCAATCACCGCCTGGGTTGGATTAACGGCCGTCAGGGTTCCTGTAATGTATTCGTACATGTCAGTTGCTTTCAATGAGACGCAAAGATACACCATTCAGAATGATTTTTCTATCTTTGGAACATGAATGAACCGGATATCAGGGCAGCTTTCCCGGCCCTGGAACAGAAAGTATACGGGAAACCGCTGGTTTACCTGGACAATGCCGCCACAACTCAAAAACCGGAGAAGGTTATCGCCTTGCTGGATGAAATGAATCGTGGTGTTAACGGTAATATACACAGGGCAGTACACTTCCTGAGCGCCCAATGCACCCAACGCTACGAACAAGCCCGGGGGACAATTAAAAAGTATATAAATGCCGCTCATGAACACGAGATTATTTTTACCAGCGGTACCACCGCCTCGGTGAATTTACTTGCGTATTCTTTTGGTCAGCGATACATCAGGAAAGGAGACCGGATAGTGGTCACGACACAGGAACATCATTCCAATATCGTTCCCTGGCAAATGTTGTGTGAACGTACAGGCGCCCTGCTTGAAGTCTGGAATATGGACGATTCGGGTGCGCTGGATCCCAAAAAACTGGAAGCCATTCTGGACAAACCCGGTCCGGCTCCCAAACTGCTGGCCATTGCGCATGTATCCAATGTGCTGGGGTTGGTCAATCCCATACGGGATATCATTCGCATTGCGCATCATTACCAGGTCCCCGTTATGGTTGACGGGGCGCAGGGGATTGTTCACAGACGGGTGGACGTACAGGATCTCGATGCCGATTTTTATGTTTTTTCAGGCCATAAAATGTATGGCCCCACAGGAACAGGCGTGCTTTACGGAAAAGAAAAGTTTTTAGAGGAAATGGGACCCTGGCAGGGCGGAGGCGATATGATTGCATCGGTCTCGCTGTCAAAGGGAACGACATATGCCCCCCTTCCCATGAAGTTCGAGGCAGGTACAGCCAATTACATTGGAGCCGCCGCCCTGGGAGCTGCCGTTGAATTCATGGACTCGGTAGATGAATCATGGCTCAGAGCGCATGAAGAAACGCTGGTTAGAGAAACGATAAAAAGACTTGGCAAAATAGAAGGGCTTACGATATATGGGAATGCCGGTACCTATTACGGGCTTTCATGGGAAAAGATTCCCCTGTTTTCTTTTTCAGTGGAAGGAGCACATCCCAACGATATGGCGCTGTTACTGGACAAGATGGGTATAGCCGTACGTTCCGGGCAGTTATGCGCCGAGCCTCTTCTTGAGCGGTTGGGACAGACAGCCCTGCTGAGGATTTCTTTTGGTGTATACAATACACCGGAGGAACTTGATTATTTTGCAACATGCCTGGAGAAAGCGGTTGCAATGCTCCGGTGATATTTTAATACTTTTGCCCCATGACAATTAAAGAAACACAAGACATCATCATAGAAGAATTTTCGATGTTCCCGGACTGGATGGAAAAATATGAATACCTGATTGAATTGGGAAAAGGTCTGGAACCCATAGGAGAACATGGAAAACAAGAGAAAAATCTGATAAAGGGTTGTCAGTCAAGAGTGTGGCTGGATGCAAAATTTGAGAACGGAAGACTTGTTTTCAAAGCCGACAGTGACGCCATCATTACTAAGGGTATTGTCTCGCTGCTGGTCAGGGTGTTTTCCGGTCGTACACCACAGGAGATTCTTGAGGCCGATTTGTCATTCCTCGATGCCATAGGATTGAAGGAACATCTTTCTCCCACAAGAGCCAATGGTTTGCTGGCCATGATAGAGCAGATAAATATGTATGCACTGGCTGCCAGCGCTGCAAAATAAATACAGACATGGAACTGGAAGATAATATCAGACGCGCACTCAAGCAGGTATTCGATCCCGAAATTCCCGTAAACATTGTGGATTTGGGCTTGGTGTACGGCATAGAAACAGGTCCTTCCACAGAAGACGGTGTTCCCGTTACTGTGGTAATGACCCTGACCGCCCCAAACTGTCCCATTGCAGACGAAGTGGTTGAAGATGCCAGAATAGCTGCAAGCCAGGTTCCCGGTGTTTCTTCGGCAACTGTCAGATTGACTTTTGAACCGCCCTGGGATCCTTCCATGATGAGCGAAGAGGCCCTTCTTGAAACGGGTCTGATGGGAATGTACTAAGACCGGATTTTATGCATATTGCTTATCTTCTTCTGGGTGGTAATCTGGGTGATAGGGAATCCATCCTGTCGGAAGCCCTCCTAAGACTCAGAAGGGCAGGAAGGGTGCTTGCCGTGTCGGCGCTGAGGGAAACGAAACCATGGGGTTTTGACACTCCGGTTCCTGCTTTTCTCAACCAGGCGGTGCGCCTGGAAACCGAGCTCGATCCCGAATCGCTGCTGGTGGTCTGCCTCGGCATTGAAAAAGAATTGGGAAGGACGAGGATTTGCAGTCAGACAAACAAAGAAACCGGCCGTAAATATGTCTCGCGCCCCATTGATATAGATATCCTTTTGTACGATCGGCTTTGCTATCATTCGGAAAATCTGGATATTCCACACCCGCGTTTATTGGAAAGACCGTTTGCCACAGGTTTGATACAAGAGATTTTTCCAAAAAACGTATCTTTGACAGATTTTTACCCCAGATAAATATGACACAGGACGAATTATTCAAGAACATTATTGCCCACTGCAAGGAATATGGTTTTATTTTTCCTTCCAGCGAGGTATACGACGGGCTTAGTGCGGTTTACGATTACGGACAGAACGGCGTGGAGTTGAAAAACAACATAAAGCGGTATTGGTGGGATTCCATGGTGCGCATGCATGATAATATTGTTGGTCTGGATTCGGCCATTTTCATGCATCCCCGCATTTGGGAGGCCAGCGGTCACGTGGGCGCGTTCAACGATCCGCTCATAGACAATAAGGATTCAAAGAAAAGATACAGGGCCGATGTGCTGCTGGAAGATTTTCTGGCTAAGATCGATGAAAAAATAAACAAAGAAGTAGCCAAAGGGAAAAAACGTTTTGGAGACAGTTTTGACGAGCAGCAATTTCGCGCCACCAATCCCAATGTGCTGAGGGAAAAGGCAAAGTCAGACGCTGTGCGTCAGCGGATGGTAGATGCCCTAAACGCAAATGATCTGACTGCATTACGTCAGCTGATCATAGATTGCGAAATAGCCTGTCCTGTTTCCGGGACAAAGAACTGGACCGAGGTCCGGCAGTTCAACCTTATGTTCAGTACGCAACTGGGCAGTGTGAACGAAGGGGCGTCCCAGATCTATCTTCGTCCCGAAACCGCCCAGGGTATATTTGTCAATTTCCTTAACGTGCAGAAGAGTGGCCGCATGAAAGTCCCCTTTGGGATCGCTCAGATTGGTAAAGCTTTCAGAAATGAGATCGTTGCCAGACAGTTCATTTTCAGGATGCGTGAATTCGAGCAGATGGAAATGCAGTTTTTTGTGCGCCCCGGAGATGAAATGAAATGGTATGAATACTGGAAAAAGATGCGTCTGAACTGGCATCTTTCACTCGGTATGGGTCAGGATAAATACCGTTATCATGATCACGATAAACTGGCTCACTATGCCAATGCGGCCTGCGATATTGAATTTGATTTCCCGTTTGGATTCAAGGAACTGGAAGGGATCCACTCCCGTACCGATTTTGATTTGAGCCGGCACGAGTCTTTCAGCGGCAAGAAAATGAGGTATTTCGATCCCGAAACCAATGAAAGTTATGTGCCTTATGTTATTGAAACTTCCATAGGACTGGACCGGACCTTCCTGTCTGTGATCGCCTCGGGATACAGGGAAGAACAACTCGAGGGCGGAGAAACAAGAGTAGTCATGAGCATTCCTGCCGTGCTGGCTCCTGTCAAGCTGGCTGTATTTCCTCTCATAAAGAAGGACGGACTGCCCGAGTTGGCCGAGGAGATCATGAAAGACCTGCGTCTTGACTACAACTGTCTGTACGACGAAAAAGACAGTATTGGGAAACGTTACCGCCGCATGGATGCCATCGGGACTCCTTTCTGCATAACCGTCGATCACCAGACCCGCGAAGACAGAACGGTTACGCTCAGGGATAGAGATACCATGGTGCAGGAACGCATTCCTGTAAGCGCCCTCAGGGATATTCTTTACAAGAAGCTGAATATCCGTTACTGGCTCGAAAAAATTGAACAATAAAATACAAGTGCGCAAAGTATTCATAATTATTTTTATCGCTTACCTGGCCATAAATACGTATTTTCTTTTTTCCAAGGGAGATTCGCTTATGGATATCCAGAATAAGGGATTTGTCCTTTGGGCAAGCACGACATTGGGTGTAAAAGCAGACAAGATACTTCACATGATGTTGTTTTTGCCCATGATTCCGCTGGCGTGGTTCGCTTTCAGACCAAAGTGGGCCATTACCAAAGTAGTCATATTATGGTCAGGAGTGATATTTGGAGTACTTACGGAATTGATCCAGCACTATTTGCCTTACCGTTCGGGAGATATTACCGATGTGGCAGCCGATATTGTGGGGAGCGTACTTGGAATCCCGCTTTTGTTGTTTTTCTGTTTGTTTAAACGCAAGTAAAACAATATACCATGAATGACATTATTCTATCCGGACTGCTCAATCTGTTTGCCTTGTTCGGGGCGTTAGCCCGTATTGACAGGGAAAAAGCAAGGGAGCTCATCTCGGCTTATCTGAATCAACATTTTGGGGTACGTCGTACCGAAACCTACCTCGGGCTTTATGATGATTTGAGCGATTTGTATGAACATTCGCCCCAGTTGGACAAGGATAAAATAATAAATGGCATATGCGGGGGTTTGCGTAAAAAAGTAATTGCCGAGGAACAGGCTTTACTTCTGCTGCGTTTTATGGAGTTCTCTGCCGTCAACCGGGAAGGATTCATAAATAACCGGGATGTTTTTCAGAAAGTTGCGCAACAATTCGGACTGGACGATGCTCAGTTTGGTGACTTCTATGCTTTTGTACAGGATGAAGACACAGAGAGGGTTATAACCCTGTCGCCTGCCGGACTGGACGGTGTGTTACGGGTCATAGACCTGCCTTCGTTCAATAAGATGGCTTTCAGCTATAGGGGTACCCGGCTTGTATTGATGAACGATGTCCCGGTATTGCCCGGAACTTTCCAGCTCTGGCAACAGAGTGGCGTGCTTAAAAGTCAGCATATTAGTCCGTTGTATTACAGTGCCGTCAAGGCTGCTTTTGAAAGGGATGGAACAAAAGGTGCTGTCATTCAGTTGGCCGGAAGAGATATTAATTTTCGTTTTCCCCACAGTGATAACGGAATGCACAATTTCTCCTTTACTCTTTACTCCGGACAGTTGGTGGCCATAATGGGAGGCAGCGGAGTAGGGAAATCTACTTTACTATCGCTGCTAAACGGAAATCTTAAACCTCAGGAAGGCGATATCCTGCTCAACGGCCATCCCATTTCAACCCCTGAGGTTCAGAAACTAGTTGGCTTTGTGCCGCAGGACGATCTGCTTATAGAAGAACTCACTGTCTATCAAAATCTTTGGTATACTGCCCGCCTCTGTTTCGACGGCATGGGATCCGAAGAGATGGACTCACGCGTAATGTCTGTACTAACGGACCTGGGCCTTGCCGCGGTCAAAGACCTGAAAGTAGGGTCACCCCTTAACAAGACCATCAGCGGCGGTCAGCGCAAAAGGCTGAACATTGCGCTGGAGCTTATTCGCGAACCATCCGTTCTTTTTCTGGATGAACCCACCTCGGGGCTCAGTTCATCTGACTCCGAAAAAGTGATTAACCTGCTTAAAGAACAGACCTTTAAGGGGCGTCTGATAGTGGTCAACATACACCAGCCTTCTTCTGACATTTATAAATTGTTTGACAGGCTGTGGCTGCTCGACAAGGGCGGGTACCCCGTTTACGATGGAAATCCCATAGAAGCCGTAACCTATTTCAAACAGGCCGTGCATTACGCCGATGCCGATACCAGCATGTGTGACGTTTGCGGAAATGTGAATCCCGAGATCGTCCTGAATATCATTGAATCCAAATCGCTGGACGATAGCGGACGGCTGACCGAGGAAAGAAAAATCAATCCCCAGGAATGGCACCGGCGTTATCTGGACAGCAGGGATTCCGGCGATGAAATCAGAAATGATGAGGTTCCTCCTACAAGACAAAGAAAACCCAATGCTTTTAAGCAATTCCTGATATTTTTACAGCGGAACGTCAGTACTAAGATTACAAATACACAATACCTGCTTATTTCTTTGCTCGAGGCTCCTCTTCTGGCTTGCGTCGTGGCTCTGCTTACCAGGTATGCCCCTGAGACCGGCTATTCGCTTCTGGAGAATAAAAATCTGGTGTCATTCTTCTTTATGGCGGTGATAGTGGCAATCTTCATGGGAATGAGTGTCAGTGCCGAGGAAATATTCAAGGATAAAGCCCTGCTTAAACGTGAGCGCTTCCTGAGACTGAGTCACAGCAGTTACATTACCTCAAAGATTGTCTATCTTGCTGTTCTTTCACTCATTCAGACGTTACTTTTTATCCTGGTGGGGCATGCGGTTATGGGAATTCACGGGATGCTGGGTATATGGTGGATTATACTTTTTGCAGCGGCCTTCCTGGCCAATCTGACCGGATTGGTGCTCTCCCAGTCGCTCAATTCCATTGTGGCCATCTATATCACAATCCCGCTGCTGCTTATTCCCCAGATACTCCTTTGTGGTCTGGTTGTCAAGTTTGATGACCTGACGCCCAATAGCAAAACGGGTAATGTCCCGGTAATAGGAGAAGTGATCCCGTCCAGATGGGCCTTTGAGGCACTGGCTGTAAGTTCCTTTGAGTACAACCGGTATATGAATCATTTCTTTGATGACGAAAAAGAAAAATTCCGGGCCCAGTATTACCGGGTTGGATTTCTGGAAGAGCTTCAGAGCCAGATGGAAACTGCTCAGGATGAGTTTTTGACCAAAGGCGAAACAGACAGGGCACACGGAGAGATTATTCTTACCGGCCTTCCACAACTTGCCAGGATTACAGGACAAGAGCCTTTTACGGGATGGGAGGAAAAATGGTCTCCTGCACTTTATGCCAGCCTGGAGTCCTATTTCAAGAAAGCGGACAACGTGCTTGGAAAACGTTCCTCGGCTTACACCTATGCCATTGATGAAACAAAAGCCGAATTAATAAAGGAAATAGGGAAAGATGGAATCATTGCCCTGAAACGGGATCACCACAACATGTTTCTTGAGGAGCTGGTGCTTAATTCAGCGACAAAAAAACTCTATCGCGTTACCGATCAGGTGATTGTTCCCAAGGTAGGTCAGATTTATCTTGAACCGTCCAGCCGGAACGGTCGCGCACCCTTTTACAGTCATGAGAAAATCCTGGGCAACTGGCATGTTCCTACATTGTGGTATAATCTGGGAGTCATGGCTCTTATGGCTGTCTTAACGGCCATGGCGTTATTTTTTCAAATCCCCGCAAGGTTTATGAAAAAGGGGAGTGAATAATTACGTGTTTTTTATACATTTGCATGATAATAACGAATTATTATTCAAAAACACCTAAATATGAAAAAAATTACTATTGCTTGTATGCTGGCAGCTGCTCTTGTTTTGAGTGCCTGTGGCAATAACGCTTCAAAGAAGAAAGATGCTCAAACAAAAGCTGATGAAACCAGCCAGCAGGAACAGTATCTCACAGAAGATCTTATAATTAAACTGGACTCTTTAATTTCAGGATTTCAGAAACTGGGTATGATGCCTAACATGCAGGCCATGATAGACGGAAAGGTAGTGCTTACAGATAAGGAAAAAAGAGTTAAACCTACTTTCCTCATGCCTTTGACAAAAGCAGCCGACCTGGTGACCCTCAGTCAGAAAAACCGTGCTCTGGCAGTATATGCAATAGACAGGGAAGTGGCTACCATGTACGGACTGCCGACCGAAGAATACGATCAGGTGATTGGTAAACTGGCTGTTGAAACAGACAACCAGGCCATGATAGACGGTGCGCAGATTAACGTGGAAGTGAATTCATACGATATGAACAGCTGGATAGTTACCATGGGTGAAGAACAACTGGCAAAAGAACAAGTGCACATGTTTTTTGAACTGGCAGCTGCCGCCATGCTGGAATCGCTGTATATCACCAGCCTTGATATTCCCCGTTATATAACCTACTTCAATGATGAAACAGCTGCCGATGTAACGTATCGTTTTGTCCTGGTTGTTGACGGCGTTGAGTCGCTCATCCCGTATCATCCCGAACTGGAAACCGTAAAAGGCCTTCTGGAACCGCTGAAAGTGATCAATGCCATTAATGTGAAACAACTGGAAGAACAGCTGAAAACCCTGGCTGCCGATATTACCGTTGCCCGTGAAAAATTAATGGACTAACAGTTTATTCTGCTATTATATGGGCCGTCTGCAATGACGGCCTTTTTTTATTTAAAAGAAGTAACTTTACATAAAAATGCTGCTTAAGATCGCTTTATGGTGTTCTATGCTCATACAGCTTATTACTGCCATTGTAGCAGTTAGTATGGTGCGAAGGACTAAATTCAGGATTTCATGGATCCTTATCTCACTTGGGTTTGTACTCATTGCGGTTGAACGTCTCTTTGAATTTTCTTCTCTTTTCTGGGAAACTCAGATATTCCCCAAAGAAGAGGTCCGCAGCTGGCTGGGCGTGGCCGTTTCCGTGATGATGTTTACAAGCTTGTATTATATCAGGCAAATATTCAATTTGCAGGACGAGGTGGACAAGATGAGAAAGGAAAATGAGAAGCAGCTACTTACCGGCATCATCCAGGGGGAAGAAAGAGCACGTCAGACTATAGCCAGCGACCTGCACGACGGAATAGGGCCTCTTTTGTCTTCAATTAAAATGATTATCAGTTCTATAGATATGGATAAAATGGATCCGGACAATAGAAAGGTTATAGAAAAGTCCTGTTTTGTGATAGACGAAACCATTGTTACTTTAAAAGAAATATCAAACGATCTTTCCCCTCATATACTTAAAAATTACGGATTGATAAAAGCTCTGGAAACCTTTACAAAACGGCTCTTTGATAATACCCCTGTTCAATTCCGGCTAAAGTCCGATATTGGGGATGACCGACTGTTTTATGATTTGGAAATCAATATGTATCGCGTGATCACCGAGTTGCTGACCAATAGCATGAAACATGGGAATCCCCAAAAGATATCACTCATTATTACCCGGGATTCCCATGCATGTTGTTTTGAATACTCCGATGATGGACAGGGATTCGATCCGGTACAATATCAAAACATACCAGGAATGAAAGGCATGGGCCTGAAAAATATCAGTTCAAGAGTGAAATCTCTTGACGGTCAGTTTAATATGGAAACGGCTCCCGGCAAGGGAGTCAGGATCTCGATAAACATTCCCCTGAAATGAATAAAATCAATATCTATCTGGTAGATGATCACTCCCTTTTTCGCGAAGGGCTAAGGTTTTTGTTATCAAAAATTGAAATGGTCAATAATGTCTACGAAGCAGAAAATGGAGCTGTTTTTCTGAACGGATTATCCGCCAACCCGGTGGATCTCGTACTTATGGACATTGAAATGCCAGTTATTGGCGGTGTTGAGGCAACCATCAAAGCGCTCGAAGCTGATCCCTCTCTGAAGATTATTGCATTATCCATGTATTCCGAGGCAAGCTATTACTATAGCATGATTGAAGCCGGAGCAGTGGGTTTTTTATTGAAGAACTCAAATTTCAAAGAAGTCAAAACGGCTATTTCAGATGTGATGGCGGGAAGAACCTATTTTTCAGCAGAAATCATACAGGCATTGAAGAACCATTTATCATGCAAAAAACCCGATACAGGCAACTCGCTGATTACGCCCAGAGAAATGGATGTTTTGTGCGGTATATGCAAGGGTTGGTCCAACGAAGAAATAGCCGAACAGCTTTTTATCAGTCGGCGCACTGTTGAAAAGCACAGAGAAAACCTTCTCCAGAAAACTAATTCCAAGAACACGGCAAGCCTCATCATTTACGCCTTCAAAAGCCAGATAATCAGTTTATAGCTATTTTATTTACGTGTTTATACGTATAATCGAATACGTATTCTGGCGCGTTAAAAAATTAGTAAAAGCGCTTACCTTTACCAAAATCTTATATTATGGTAGAGAGTATTTCAATTATTGCCGGCGTAAATAAAAACGGTGAGCCGGAAGGATTCAGCCGTATTGATGCAGTTCCCGGAGAAATCATTGGAGTCGTAGGCCCCACGGGAAGCGGTAAAAGTGCTTTGATAGAGGATATTGAGCAATTGGCGCAGAAGGATACGGTAACGCACAGACAAATATTAATAAACAACAGCATTCCCGATCCGACCCTCAGATACGATCCTAAAAAGAAACTGATTGCCCAGCTTTCTCAGAATATGAATTTCCTGGCAGATATGAGCGTCAGAGATTTCCTGCTGCTCCATTCCAAGTGCAGAGGTAAAGATCCCGAGCTAATAGAGAAGGTGATTCATCATGCCAATGCGCTTACCGGCGAACCAATTCACGAAGACATGAACCTCACGGTCCTTAGTGGCGGTCAAAGCCGTTCCCTGATGGTAGCCGACGTGGCCTTTATCAGCGATTCTCCCATAGTGTTGATTGATGAAATTGAAAATGCCGGTATAAAAAAGCACGAGGCAATGAGGCTATTGTCGGGAAGCGGGAAAATCATTCTGGTGGTAACACATGACCCCTTACTTGCTTTAATGACACAACGCAGGATTGTAATGAAGAACGGGGGCGTGGAGAAAGTGTTTATGACTACACGGGGAGAAATAAATCTGTGCAGCCAATTGAATCAGATAGACCACAGACTGTTCGTTATACGCGAGATGGTCAGAAAAGGGGAAGAAGTGGTCGCATAAATAAGTGAAAAAATATGAACTTGGTAATTGTCGCCGGCACACCCGGTGCGGGTAAAACGGCTGTATTATTACATGCAGTAAAGTGTATCAAAGAACAGAATATCAATGTATCAATAGCAAAGATCGACTGTCTTTATACAGAAGACCATTTAAGGTTTGAAAAATTAGGGGTTCCAACCATGTTCGGGCTGTCAAAAGATATGTGTCCCGATCATTTTACAATCTATAATCTGGCGGAAATGACCGCTTTTGCCCGTGAGAACGATTCAGACATGTTAATTATAGAAACGGCCGGACTCTGCCATCGTTGTGCTCCGTATACAGCCTCGAGTCTTGGAGTTTGTGTTATTGACGCGACAACAGGGCCCAATACGCCGCTCAAGGTTGGCCCTTTCCTAAGTACGGCTAACGTGGTGGCCATAACAAAAGGCGATGTCATTTCACAGGCCGAGCGTGAGATCTTCAGGGAACGGATCATAGAGATGAATCCGGGTTGCCATATCATAGAAGCAAACGGCCTGACCGGCAAGGGAGCAGCCGAGCTGGCGCAGTGCTTTACCGAGGCCGGAGAATTCAGCTATGACAAAGACACGCTCAGGCACAATGCTCCATTCTCCATTTGTACATTGTGTGTAGGAGAAACAAGAATTAACCGGAAATACCATAGAGGGGTACTCAGACATATTGATGGAGTACAAACATACAAAGGAGAGTGAAATGAAATCGGTTGACGAATTGTATGAATTGTTGCCCGGTTTCAATTGCGGAACCTGCGGTTATACAGATTGCCAGACTTTTGCACAAGCGTTAAAAGAAGGAAAAGTTACTCCCGGCAACTGCCCGGTGCTGTCCCAGGAACGGTTTGCCCGGAATAAAAACCAGCTGGAATTGTGTCTGGCCGGTCCTTTGAATTGCCAGGACTGTAAAGAAGATTATATCGGTCTGATTGATCACGCAAGAGCCGATTTTATTCTGCATCCCTTACCCGGAGAGCCGGCCTGCAGGGAAACGCTGGTTTCCTTTGCCCCGGTGAAATTATCAGAAGGAATGGTTGTTAAATACAGACCTTTGGGATGCCCAATCACCCATTTTGCAAAGATTATAACTATTGAGAACGGCCTGATTGATGTTTGGGTTATTGGTCCCGGAAAATTGCTGGATCGTGACGAAAATCCTTGTGAACTGGGTATCTGTATGGTTCTTTCCTTCCAAGGGGTGATTGAGGGCCCGAGGCCTTATGTGGGGCAAACGGTTAAATTTCTGCCGGCTCATTGTATGATGGGAAAAGTACATTCAGGCGTTATTGTTTCCCTGGAAGGTGAAAAAACCAGGATAGACTGTATTGATTTGAAGATTTGGGAACATACGTCTGCAATACCTAAACACAAGGTGAGTAATGCTGAGCGTTAACCAATTCCCTGTACTTGAATACAATGTTTTTGTAGTCTTCCCATGTCTCACGTTTGAGGGCTGGGTTTCGTAATAAAGCTGAGGGATGATAGACGGCCATAGTCAATCTTCCATTACAGTTTAACCATTTACCGTGATCGCGTGTAATCTTGTATTCCGGCCCTGCCATGTATCTCAATGCCGTAGCGCCCAATAAAACCTGGATTTTTGGATTTGCCAGTTCAATCTGACTATGAAGCCAGTGAATACAGGAGTTTACCTCTTCCGGAGTAGGTGTTCTGTTTCCCGGGGGCCTGCATTTAACAATGTTACTTATGAAAACATGTTCTTTTCTTGTGAATCCACAGGCATAAAGTATCTTATCCATTAGTTGGCCCGATACTCCCACAAAAGGTCTGCCCAGTCTGTCTTCTTCTTTTCCGGGTGCCTCTGCAATAATAAAAATGCCACCTTCCATGTTGCCCTCGCCATATACAACATGATTTCTTGTTTTTGACAGAGGACATGCAGAACAAATGATTACTTGCTGATTGAGAGTGTCCATAAATAAAATAATTGAGCAAATGTAGTTATTAATATGAACAATAGTTCATTAGTTTAGTATATTTGTTCAGAAATACAAAAGAACAATCGCATGAAAATTGGTATTATTATTTGTAGCAGGTATAAAGACTGCGCTGGCGGAAAATGTTTCAGAGCTATGCAAAAAAGAGAAGGAGCTTTCTCTGTTTACAGCAAGGATAAACCTCTTGAAATTGTAGGATATGTGGGATGCGGAGGTTGTCCCGGGGTAAATGTGGAGTACGCCCCGGCAGAGATGATCAAAAACGGAGTAGAAGCTATCCATTTAGCTACCGGGATGGTGGTCGGTTATCCCCCTTGTCCGAGGGTTGAATATTTTAAGAGATTTATCGAGGAAAAATATAAGATTCCTGTTATAATAGGAACGCATCCTATTCCTGAGAAATATCTAACAACTCATACTGCACTAAAAACATGGAATTCAACAAAATGGCAGGAACTAATCAAACCTGTCATATCAGATCCTCTTACAATGAAAGCATATGATTAAACTATATGTCAAAATATAAATATTTATTTGGTCCTGTTCCGTCCCGGCGCCTTGGGATGTCTTTGGGAATCGATCTGGTCCCGGCTAAAGTTTGTTCTCTGAATTGTGTTTATTGTGAAGTCGGCAGAACAACCAAACTAACTGTTAACAGAGAAGAATATGTCCCGCTAAATGGAATCCTTGAGGAACTAAATGATTTTTTCAGTAAAAATGAGGATCCCGATTATATAACCTTCTCTGGATCCGGAGAACCAACCCTTAATAATCGAATAGAAGAAATACTGCAATATGTTAAAGATTTAAAACCGTCAGTACCGGTAGCTGTCTTAACAAATGGAACACTTTTTTCCGACAAAAACGTTCGTCAGGCCATTCTTGAAGCCGACTTGGTTCTTCCTTCGCTTGATGCTGCTACAGACGAAATTTTTGTAAAAATAAACAGACCGTTTCCTCTTTTAAATACTGAAAAGTGTATAGAGGGTTTGACGTTATTTAGAGAAGAATATCGGGGACAAATTTGGCTTGAGGTGTTTATTCTTCCCGGCTATAATGATGCTCCTTATGAACTAACAGCAATTAAAAATGCTATTTTGCGCATTCAACCAAATAAGATTCAAATAAATACACTCGATAGACCAGGTACTGTGCCCGGATTAAGAAGTGCAACAAGAGAAGAATTAATGAGAATTATTGACTTCTGGAATCTTCCGGATGTAGAAATAATTGCATCTGCCGTCTTAAGAAAACAGATACAATCCTATAAACAAGACATAGAGAGTGTTATCCTTGGAACGATTGCCAGAAGGCCCTGCACACTTGGGGACTTATCAATTATTCTTGGTTTACATGGTAATGAGATAAATAAATACCTCTCCACATTGGAACAGGAAGGAAAGATTTATTCAATACCAGAAGAAAGAGGCATTTTTTTTCGATTGAATTGAACAATGGTTCATAATAGTTACTATATTTGCACAACTAACAAATATAATTTTATCAATTATGCCAGCAGGTGATCGTACCGGCCCCATGGGACAAGGTCCTATGACCGGAAGAAAAATGGGTTTCTGTCAGGGAAATGACACCCCGGGTTGTATGAATAACAGATCAGGTATTGGTCGTGGAATGGGCCTGGGAAGAGGTCGTGGTTTTGGACGAGGAAGGGGCGTTGGAGCAGACTGGAGCAGTAATATTGAAAAAAGGCTCCAGAAACTGGAAAATATGCATAACGAATAGTTATGGATCCTAAACCTGTCCAAAAGGTTGTCCTCCCTAATGTTCGACATATTATTGTTGTAGCATCGGGGAAAGGAGGGGTCGGCAAATCAACTATTGCAGCTAATCTGACGGCCCTTCTATTCCATTAATGTTTGGTATTCAGGAGGAAAGGCCTCGTTTAATATCGAGGGATAATAAGGAGATTATCTCAATAGGTTTTTTTATCTCCTGAGCGCTCTTTAATTTATAGAGGTCCTCTTGTATCTAATGCCTTGCTTCAGTTATTCACAAATAGTGCCTTTGTTGGGTCAAATCCCTTTGGTAACAGATATTGAAGCCGCGAAAAAGGGCCTTGAGCAGGTTTCGGAAATTATTGCTTCGGGTGAATACGATCTGATTGTTCTGGATGAGGCTTGTATTGCGATATATTATGAACTTTTTACAGTGGAGGAACTCATCCGGGCAATCAGCAGGAAGAAGGACAAAACAGAAATTGTTGTTACTGGTCGCTATGCGCCCCGGAAATTATTGGATTTTGCAGACCTGGTCACGGAAATGGTAGAAATTAAACATTATTTTAGATCCGGAGTGGAGGCTAGAAAAGGTGTTGAATATTAATGCCGCGAATTTTATGTTATTTTTACATAAAATAACGTATAGCACGGTAAGGATATATGCAACTGAAACGGGCAGCACGAAAGACAGGGAATTTGCTTAAGGAGACCTTTGTGGGTTTTGTCAATGACAAAGGGTTTAAATTAAGTGCTGCGCTGGCTTTCTACACAATTTTCTCTTTACCCCCTCTCGTTCTGGTCATCATGTACCTTACGGGATTATTTGTCGGACCTGATGCCGTACGGTCAGAAATTTTCGGACAAATACGGGAAGTCTTGGGGAATCAAGCAGCCACACAGGTGCAGGAGATACTGCGTAATGCCGATTTAACAAATCACAACACCTTAACTCCTTTTCTTGGGTTTATCATTCTGATTTTTGGTGCTTCGGGTATGTTTGCCGAAATCCAGACATCCATTAATTTTATTTGGGGTCTCAAGGCAAAGCCACGTAAGGGGTTTATAAAGTTTTTGAAAAACAGGCTTTTCTCATTATCCATGATAGGTCTTGTAGGCTTTCTTTTACTTGTGGGACTCATTGCAAATTCAGCTCTAAAGATCTTAAGCCAACATATTGCCGAATTTATGGATCGCGGGTCGGTAGTATTGTTTCACAGCATTAATACCGGAGTTATTTTTGTTGCCATTCTAGTTCTTTTTATGTTAATATTCAAGACTTTACCCGATGGTAGAATATCTTTTACAGATAACCTCAAAGGTTCTTTGTTCACTGCCGTTCTGTTTATGATAGGACAATATTTTTTCAGTGAATACCTGGGTTCTTCAAGAATAGTAACGATTTATGGCGCAGCCGGATCTGTTATCCTGATTTTATTGTGGGTGTATTATTCTGCCATTACCCTGTATCTGGGAGCTGAATTTACCATGGTACATGCGCGTCTTCACGGTAAAAAGATAAAACCAAATGCCAGCTCTGAATTCATAAAAAAAGACGATCAATGAAATTATCTTCAGTATTTCTTCTTTTCCTGGTATTCCTGACAGGATGTAGCAGCGAACAGCAATCAATAAACAAGTTATCAAATCTGGACGGGGGTCATGTGTTTGCAGTTGCAGCAGGTACAGCCGCAGACCAGATGGTATTGCAACGATTTCCCGATGCTAAACTCATCTATTTTAATAATGTGTTGCATTGTGCATTAGCCGTAAAAGAAGGAAAGGCCGAAGCCACGGCATACGATCTGCCGGTACTCGTTAACATTGCAGCAAAAATTGATGGGCTGCGTGTTCTTGATGAAATGATCATGGATGACCAGTACGGTTTTGCTGTACGCAACGATGACATAGCCTTAAAGAAAATAATGGATCAGGTACTTGTTGAAATTCAATCAGATGGTACTTATGAGGCCATGTCGGCCAGGTGGTTTCCCAAAGCCGGGACACCCGGGCCCATGCCTGAATTTCCTGAGATTGGATCTGAAGATGAACTCGTTTTCGGAACTGCTGCGGTTACTGAGCCCATGTCTTTTGTTGGAGAAAATCAGCAGGTTATTGGTTTTGATATTGAGTTTGCTTCACGAATTGCCGCAAAAGCCGGAAAAAAACTGAATATAGTCAATATGGAATTCGGAGCCATGTTGCCCGCTCTGATCTCAGGTAAAGTGGATATGATTGGTGCCGGATTGTCTATTACGGAGGAACGGGCCAAAAGTGTACTTTTCTCGGAACCCTATTACCGTGGGGGGCTGGCAGTCATTGTGAAAGGGCAGGAAAACACCGGTGCCCGAACGCCATTTTTCCAATCCATATCAGATAGCGTCCATGACAATCTGATAGTTGAGGGAAGATATAAACTTGTCCTGGAAGGTTTGCTGGTTACGATTATTATAACAATTCTGGCGGCTATCCTTGGGACAGTGCTGGGAGGCGGAATTTGTTTCATGAAAATGTCTAACAGTAAACTGAGCCGCAGGATTGCCGAAATCTACATAGGATTCTTTCGCGGAACACCTGTTCTGGTACTCCTGCTGATTATTTATTATGTTGTTTTTGCTTCAGTAACGGTCACCCCGGTAATTGTTGCCGTAATAGCATTTGGATTGAATTTTGCCGCCTATGTATCTGAGATATACAGAACTTCCATAGAAAGCGTAGACAAGGGGCAATGGGAGGCAGGTAAAGCGGGTGGTTTTACAAATGTGCAGACATTCAGACATATAATACTACCGCAGGCCATTCGTCACGCTTTGCCGGTTTATAAAGGCGAATTTATTTCCATGATGAAAGCCACCTCTGTAGTAGGTTATATTGCCGTACAGGATATAACCAGGGTGAGCGATATAATACGCAGCCGGACATTCGATGCTTTTTTCCCATTGCTTCTGGCCGCGGCTATTTATTTGGTCCTTGCCTGGTTGTTAACCCGCCTGCTCGATAAGGTGGAAATATCTGTTGTCCCTGAAAGAAAACGCTTACGGAAATGATAACTGTCAAAAACCTTCAGAAAAAATACGGGGACCTTTGTGTCCTTAAAGGTATTAATGCCGAGATAAAAAAAGGCGAAATAATTTCTGTGATCGGGCCTTCGGGTACCGGGAAAAGCACTTTTCTCAGGTGCCTTAACTTACTTGAAATCCCCGATGGAGGGGAGATTCTGATTGACGGGATATCGTTACTCGATAAAGGGATAAATGTGCCCGCCATTCGTCAGAAAACAGGTATGGTGTTCCAATCTTTCAATCTCTACGCTCACCTTACCGTTCTGGAAAATCTCACACTCGGCCCGGTAATACTTCAAAAAAAGAAAAAAGCCGAGGCTGAGGCAAAAGCGCTGGAACTTCTGAAACTGGTAGGACTGGCGGAAAAAGCCGACAGTTTCCCTCACGAGCTCTCGGGCGGACAGCAACAGCGGGTGGCCATTGCACGTTGCCTGGCCATGGATCCGGAAATCATGTTATTTGACGAACCCACCTCGGCCCTTGATCCCACCATGGTGAGTGAAGTACTGGCGGTAATCAGGCGTTTGGCCAAGGAGGGCATGACCATGATGATTGTCACGCACGAAATGGAATTTGCACGCAGTATTTCCAGCCGGGTCTTCTATATGGACGAAGGAGTTATCTACGAAGAAGGCACTCCGGATGAGATTTTTGAAAATCCCAAAAAGGCTAAAACAAAAGCATTTATACAACGCATCAGAAGCCTGCAATACCATATTGTGAGTCCTTTGTATGATCTTTACAGGTTACAGGGCGAAATTGCCAGATTTTGTGAGAAACACGCCATTTCATCTAAAGTAAGTAATCGGGTTCAGATACTGGCCGAGGAAGTGCTTCAGATACAAAGGGACCATACCAGTGTACTTCTGGAATTGTCCTATTCTGAAAAGGACGAGACGCTAACACTGGAATGTTCCGGGACAGGTGATCCCTACAATCCCATGGATAAGGAAGAAAACGAGATGGCCGTTGCCATGCTGAAGGCCCTCTGTGAGAAAGTGGAATACTTATACTGTGAGAACCGTAATACGATCTTGCTACAGGTGAGGAAATAAACTTAAAGACAATAACAAAAAGCATTTACAAGTTCATGTAAATGCTTTTCAGATAAAGTCGGGGTGGCCCGACTCGAACGGGCGACCCCCTGCTCCCAAAGCAGGAACGCTAACCAACTGCGCTACACCCCGGACTTAGGGCTGCGAAGATAGGTATTTTTTTTTTAATATCTTTGTACGTATTGCTCCGGCTCCGGACTCCCTGTCCCTTTTTCCAAATAGAGTTAAGATGAAACTTTTTATTATAGCTAACCGGTTACCGGTTAAGGCACATAAAAATTCTGAGGGCCGATATGAGTTTTCAAGAAGTGAAGGAGGCCTGGCTACCGGCCTTGCATCGCTTGAGTTGGACATTGAAATGCATTGGATTGGATGGCCCGGGATATTCATTGAAAATGAAAACGAAAAGGAAGCTGTTAAGCGTCAACTTGAAATCATAAATTTTCACCCGGTTTTTCTTTCTGAATTGCAAATCAGAAATTATTACGAAGGATACAGCAACAGTACTATTTGGCCTTTATGTCACTACTTCTTTACGTTTGTGGAATATGAAAATCTTTATTGGGAAACGTATAAAGAAGTAAACATGCTTTTTTGCAGGGAAACAGCAGATATTGCCAATCCCGGAGATGTCGTGTGGATACACGACTATCAGTTGATGCTCGCTCCAAAAATTCTGAGGGGAATATCTGAAGGGCTGAATATCGGTTACTTTTTACACATTCCCTTTCCTTCTTATGAATTGTTCCGTATCCTGCCGGAACGGGCAGAGCTTCTGGAAGGATTATTAGGGGCAGATCTGATAGCTTTCCATACGCACGATTATATGAGGCATTTTATTAGTGCTGTTGAAAGAGTTATGGGTCTTCATTTTGAATTGGATAAGGTGCTGTTTGGAAACAGAGTGGTTCAGGTAGATTCTATTCCAATGGGGATCAATTTTGAATTGTATAATAACGCTATATTAAATCCGGAAGTAAGAAAAAAGGCCGATCAATTCAGAAAGGAATATGGCAACCATAAACTGATTCTCTCAGTTGACCGGTTGGATTACAGTAAGGGAATCATGCACAGGCTCAAGGGCTTTTCTAAGTTTCTTACAGATAATCCACAATACCACGGGAAAGTATCTCTTGTTATGGTGGTGGTGCCTTCGCGAAGTAACGTTAATCGTTATGCCAAACTGAAAAAAAGCATAGACGAGGCCATTGGAGCCATTAACGGTAAGTATTCTACCATCCATTGGACACCTATTTATTACTTTTATTACGGATTCCAGTTCAATGAGCTTGTAGCGTTGTACCATATTGCAGATATAGCCCTTGTGTCTCCTTTACGGGACGGAATGAATCTTGTAGCCAAAGAATATGTGGCAGCCAAAAGGGATGATCCCGGAGTTCTTATATTAAGCGAGATGGCGGGAGCCTCGGCACAGTTATCAGATGCTCTGATTATAAATCCGAATGATATTATTCAAATAAGCGAAGCCTTGCGTACAGCCGTTGAAATGCCTGTTGAACAACAGTTATTATCATTGAAACGTATGAGGGAATCGGTTTCATTCCATACAGTCAACAGGTGGGCTGAACTTTTCATTAACCAATTATTGGCCATCCGGAAAAAAAATCTTGAAAATGATATGAAACGGATGACAGGCGAAAATGTGGAGAAGATTTGCATTGCTTATAAAAAAGCTAAGAACAGATTGCTTATTCTTGATTACGACGGTACGCTTTCCCCGTTTAAAAACAAACCGGGCGATGCCATCCCCGCAACATCTCTGCTCGATTTCCTGGGAAAATTAAAGAACGATCCCAGGAATAAAATTGTTATCAGCAGCGGTCGTGATCATAATACACTGGAAGCCTGGTTTGGAGCGTTGAATATAGATATGGCGGCAGAGCACGGGGCTTTTTACAAAGAAAACGGTAAATGGGTAAGGACCGGTGAACCGGTGTCCTGGAATCCCGAAATACTCAGGATTCTTGAAACATTTGTGGATAAGACTACCAACTCTGTGCTTGAGATAAAAGAGACTGCTCTGGTTTGGCATTACAGGAGGGTGGACGCCTGGCTGGCTTCTTTACGTGAACAGCAGCTCATCAATACACTTATTGAGCCTTGTTCCCGGTTAAACCTGCAAATCATGAGAGGGAATAAAATAGTTGAGATAAAACCCCCCGTCTTCTCAAAAGGATCCGAGGCTAAAAGATTAATTAAACAAGACCGATATGATTTTATCCTGGCTATAGGAGATGACGTAACCGATGAAGATACTTTCCGGGCACTTCCCAAACGTTCTTATACCATCAAGATTGGGAACGTATCGGATAATGCACGGTATTATTTGATCACACAATCCGAGACTTTACCGTTCCTCAGGCTGCTGGCCGAGTGCTCAGGGCCGGATAAAACGTGAAAGTGATTGTTCTTCTGCAAAAAGTACTGCTGTTTCTATTAAGGCCAAATGAGAATAGGCCTGAGGAAAATTGCCCAATTGTTCTTTTGTCTCGAAGTCCAGATCTTCACTGAAAAGGTTCACATGATTCCCATATGTGAGTAACCTTTCAAATAATTCTTTTGCCCTGTCTTTTTCTCCAATACGGAATAAAGCCTTTACCAGCCAGAAATTACAAATTGTAAATGCAGAAGTGGGCTGACCAAAATCGTCGTGGTTCCTGTATCGGAACAAAAGCCCGTTATGCATAAGCCCTTTTTCAACTGCGTGAACAGTCCGGATATATTTTTCGTCATTCGCTGAAATGAAACCGTAGTCTTCCATTAGAAGCAGCGAGGCATCGAGTTCGGTATTATCATATGCCTGAGAAAAGCTTCCGATTTCTTCTTTCCATCCTTTCAGTAAAACATCTTCTTTGATTTTTTGTGCAAGGGCTTCCCATTTGGCAACATAGCCCATTTCATCCAATAAAGCGGCGGTTTTTACTGCCCGATCCATGGCTACCCAGCACATTACCTTGGAGATGACAAAGTGACTGACACGACCACGAATCTCCCAAATACCATTATCGGGTTTCTGCCATTCTTCTATGACGGTTTTTACAACATTCTTTACGATTTCCCACATTTCTTCAATTTCGTCTAATGTCCCCGGGAAATACAGATAGTAGTTGTATATGACGTCCATGAGGTATCCCAGGGAATCGTTCTGTCTTTGCAGGTAAGCTTTATTTCCTATGCGAACCGGCCTTGAATTACGGAACCCGGCCAAGTGGGGAAGTGTTGTCTCTTTCAGAACCTTTTCGTAGCGTATGCCATACATTATCTGGAATTGCTCCTGCTTGGACTTCAGTATGTTGTGGATAAATCCCATAAATCTTCTGGCCGCCCCTTTATGGCCCAGGGATATCAAGGTTTTAATGGACATGGAAGCATCCCTCAACCAACAAAAGCGATAATCCCAGTTTCTTATATCTCCCACTGTCTCGGGAATACTGGTAGTCAAAGCGGCAAGCACAGCCCCTGTGCTTTGATAAGAAAGCAACTTCAGAACCAGCATGCTTCTTTCTATATAATTGTTATAAAGAGAGAATTTCCTGGATCGGTTTGTCCAGTCCAGCCAGTATACCTTGGTCCTTTGATATTCCAAATCCACGCGGCTCTGGTCAATTTTTATAAGCTTTTGATTATAAGTAAAAAGAATATATGCGTCACCGGTAAGCACCACCTCTCTTTCATCCAGAATGGCCTGCAAATTGAGGGTTGAATACAAATAAACCGTATCACGGCTGTTTTTAACAGAAATAGTTTTAATATAGGTGGGTCCTGTCTTATGTATGACCCGGTCTTTTCCGTAATTTGGCCTGGGATCGTACCTGATTTTAAAACGCGGAGCTCCTTGCTTTAAACGAATAAGCCGATAGAGCTCAGGAGGGAGGTAATGGCTGTTGAATTCTCCTATCTTGTAACGAGGCATAAAATCCAATACCTCAAAGGCACCTTCCTTCATATCATATGTGGTACACAAAATATTTGTATGTCCCACGTATTTCTGGGAAATGAGGCAATCTTTGTCTGTAATGAACTCAAGACTGCCTCCCTTTTTCCGGTCAAGGATTTTAGCAAAGATTGCCGGGGAATCAAAATCGGGAAAGCAAAGCCAGTCGACACTGCCTTCATTCGAAATTAATGCGGCTGTTCTGCCATTTCCTACAGCTCCGTAATCAAGCGTTCCCATATCTAATTCCGCGAGGCTTTTTCAAACCGCTCTTCAACCTGTTTCCAATTCACAATATTCCAGAAGGCACTTACATAGTCTGCCCGTTTATTCTGGTATTTCAGATAATAAGCATGTTCCCATACGTCAAGGGCCAAAAGGGGAATGCCTCTTTTTTCGGATGTATCCATTAGCGGATTGTCCTGATTAGGGGTAGAACAGATATAAAGACCTTCTCTGGTGTTATAAGATAGCCAGGCCCACCCGCTTCCAAAACGTGTTTTGGCAGCCTCCCCGAATTGCTGTTTGAACTCCTGGAAGGAGCCAAAAGCTTTATCGATGGCTTTAGCCAGAGAACCTTCGGGCATTCCGCCGCCCCCTGGTTTCATGTTTTCCCAGTAAAGATTGTGGTTATAATAGCCCCCTCCGTTGTTTCTTACAGCTACAGGGTATTTGCTGATATTGCCAAATATTTCTTCGATGGACATCTTCTCCATTTCAGTTCCCTGCACGGATTTTATAAAATTGTCAAAATAGGCTTTATGATGCCTGCTGTAATGTATTTCTACCGTGAGCCGGTCTATGTGTGGTTCCAGGGCATCGTAGGCATAAGGAAGCGGATTAAATGTAAAGTTGTGAGAGACACTCTGGGCTCCCAGTCCGTATGGCAAACCAGTCAGGCCGGCCAGGAGAAGGATAAGCGTTAACTGTAATGTTTTCATTATCGTATCTTTTTAATTTATTAGCGATTATATCGATTCTAAGATACAAATAATCTGCCATATAAAAATAATTACTACATTTATAATGCTTTTCCAAGTCACGTCTATGTTTCAGCCTGTTTCCCCAATCAATTCTTTAATATTTTATTCACTATTAACCTTAAAAAGATGAAAAAATCTATTATTTATTTGTTGACCATGGTGCTATTTTATTCCTGCTGTCCTCAAGATGCTCCAAATACGTTCAAAGACAGCCGGGATGGCAAAGTGTACAAAACAGTAACCATAGGGACCCAGGTATGGCTGGCTGAAAACCTGGCTTACCTGCCGGCCGTCAGTGCTCCTTCTTCGGGATCACAGACAGATTTGCACTATTACGTATATGATTATAATGGGACAGATGTGACGGCAGCCAAAGCCACGGCCAATTACAGCACATATGGAGTATTGTACAACTGGCCGGCAGCCATGACGGCCTGCCCCGAAGGGTGGCATTTGCCCAGTGATGCCGAATGGACACTAATGGAGGACTACCTTATTGCCAATGGCCACAATTATGACGGCACTGCAGAAGGTAATAAAATTGCCAAATCTTTGTCAAGTGATACCGGATGGGCTGTTTCAAGCGATGAAGGCACCCCCGGCAATACTGATTATTCCGAATACAGAAACAAGTCGGGTTTCTCAGCCCTTCCGGCTGGAGGAGCCCGTGATATTGAAAATATATTTAGCTACGTGGCTGGCGCTATAAGTTTCTGGAGCTCTACAGAGAGCATAAGCACTGCATGGTACCGGGTCCTGTACTTCGATGAAGTTTATTTTTACAGGAACGACTACACTGCAAAGGATAAAGGGATGTCAGTGCGTTGCATTAAGAGCTAGGGCGCTTCCCACCTGGGGATTACCTCACTTCGTTCGGTGATCCCCTGAGGGGAGGTCCTAAAGAAAAACAAGCCAAACTGCCTGTGGGGATTACCTCACTTCGTTCGGTGATCCCCTGAGGGGGAAGCTCAAAAGAAAAAACAAGCCAGACTGCCTGCGGCAGTTCATAAAGCAAAAAAATATAGACCGTCTGAGCTTGCTCAAAGACGGTCTTTTTTTTTGCTTTACCCCTATGGGGCTTGGCTTGTTTTTTCTTTGGCGGTGAGGGGGGGATTCGAACCCCCGGTACCCTTACGAGTACGTCAGTTTAGCAAACTGGTGGTTTCAGCCACTCACCCACCTCACCAAACCTTTGCTTTTAAGGACGGCAAAGGTAAGTAAATATTTTTATTTTGCAATCTGCTCGCGCATGTCGGTATCGGCCTGAATATTCTTCATGCGATAATAATCCATGATGCCGAGATTCCCTTTTCGGAAGGCTTCTGCCATAGCCAGGGGAACCTCTGCCTCAGCGAGGATCACTTTGGCACGTGCTTCCTGTGCTGCAGCTTTCATTTCCTGTTCCAGGGCCACAGCCATTGCGCGGCGTTCCTCGGCCCGTGCCTGAGCGATGTTCTTATCTGCATTGGCCTGATCCATCTGAAGTACGGCTCCAATGTTCTTACCAACGTCAATATCGGCAATATCAATGGAAAGGATCTCGAAAGCGGTTCCGGAATCCAGCCCCTTTTCAAGTACAACCTTGGAAATGTAATCCGGGTTTTCCAACACTGATTTATGAGATGAAGAAGAGCCAATACTGGAGACAATGCCTTCACCCACCCGGGCCAGGATGGTTTCTTCACCTGCACCTCCTACCAGTTGTTTGATACTGGCACGGACTGTAACACGGGCCTTGGCAATGAGCTGAATACCGTCTTTGGCCACGGCGGAAACGGGTGGCGTATTGATTACTTTGGGATTAACAGACATTTGTACGGCCTCGAACACGTCTCGTCCGGCGAGGTCAATAGCTGCAGCCATTTTAAAATCCAGGGGGATATTGGCTTTATCTGCAGAGATGAGTGCATTCACCACTTTCGTCACGTTCCCTTTGGCCAGGTAATGTGCCTCCAGCGAATTGGCGTCCAGTGTGAGGCCGGCTTTGGTTCCTGTAACCATAGCCATGACAATGGTGCTGGGCGGTACTTTGCGCCAGCGCATAAGCACCAGCTGAATAAGGTTGATACGGACTCCCGAGATGAGCGCCTGAAACCAGAGCGTAACCGGGAAGAACCATAAAAGGATGAAAAAGCCAACAATTCCGATGGCTATCCACATGAGTGCGACTCCTGTACTTGACATAAGCATAATAGTATTATTTAAAAATTAATTTTCTACAGGCGTTACGAATATTCGTAAGCCATCTATTTCAGTAACCCTGATGGGTGTTTTGGGATCGATAAGACCCTGTTCGGCCCTGACTTCAATGGTGACGTCGCCAAAGCGTCCGTTCCCAGCCGGATTGAGCCTGGTAATGCTGATCCCTTCCATACCTACGGTAATTCCTTTATCTTGCGGTGAAGCTGTGGCTTTTTCCTCAATGCTTTGCTTGAGCGAAATCTTCCGCCAGGTTTTGGATCGGAGGATGAAAAAAATAAGGACACCGCAAACGACCAGGGCACCAAAAAGCACACAGAACCCCACTACAGATCCGAATTGAGTGAATGCCAGTATAATGGCTCCGATAAAACTGGCAAGCCCAAGAATCCCGGCGATCCCGAATCCGGGAATAATGGTCAATTCGGCCATGAGCAAGATCAGGCCAATTACGATAAGAGTAATGATAAATGCCATATATTTAATTATTAACAGTTTGCACAACTATCTGGGTAAATCCGCGATCCCGGAGAGCCTGGGCCAGGTTCTCCGCTTCGGTACTGTTTGAAAAAGGCCCAATATAAAACTCAACTTTTGAATCCCTGATTTCTTTAACAATATCTTTCGTTGTCAGAGAACCTACTTCTCTGATCATATCTGCAGGAAGTTCATCGGAAGCAAGGAATATCCTGTATGTAACCAGCGTTTCCGGAGCCGTCCGTTTTTCAGATTCCCTTTTACGGGCAGCCTGAACAGGAATGGATTTCCCCTCGAAATATGCTACTACAATGGCGCCCGGGAAACCTTTCCGCCGGGCAGAGGTCAGTGCCTGTGAGGCTTGGTTGTAGGATGTGAACTGGCCTGCATAATATACATACCGGGTGCCGGTTTTTACTTCGAACACCGGGTTGATCCCCTTCAGTTGACGAAGTGTGGCTTTTTGTGAAACGGTAAAAAGCTGTAGGCGGTAATAAAGGCCCATGGGCTCTTTCTCCCAGGGGACGATCACAGATTCATTTTCAAAGCGGAAAGTCAGGTCAACCGGAGGTATAACAGGTACAGGGGTTTCGAAAAGATGATGGTCGATAGAGGCTAAAGACTGTGTGGCGGGATTAAAGACATCTGTCTTTTCAGAGTTTTCCGGAATCCGGATGTTTACCTTACCGGGAACAGCGGGCGGAAGAACCCCGTATGAAAGGAATTGCGTCTCTATATTCTGAGCTGCTTTCTGTGTGTCTATGAGCGATTCCTGAAGGTCCATGAGGGCCAGTTCTTCTTCTTGTATAATACTGGATAAAGCCATACGGTCTTCTTCGCGGGAAAGGTCGTTGTATTGAGTCCGGAAATTGGCGAGTTTCTTCTCATGGGCGCCTATTTCGTCCAAAAGTTTCCCTATGGATTGTACCAGGCTTGCATAATGGGCCGAGGCTTCCCTGGAATCTACAAGGGCAGAGTCGGGAAGAGGGCCCTCTGTGTGTTGCTGGACTTTTTCGGCAAGAGGAGTATTCTGTTGTACAGGCCTGCTGAGCGAGGCAATCTCCCTGAGTTCGTCAACAGACGAAGGGGTCATCCTGACGGGAGAACTTTCGTGTTCTACCTTATACAGGATAAGCGAATCCCGGGAAGTGCCGCGGTTGGAAACAAAATAAAAGTAACGGGAATCGTCGGCTAGCATATACAACATGTCGTCAGCAGGGGATGATAGGGGAATCCCCATGTTTTCCGCCGGGTTCCAGGATTGCGCCTCTTCATTCCACTGGCTCATGTATAAGCTGTATCCTCCCAGACCAAACAGCCCGTTCGAACAGAAATATAACGTTTTGCCATCCCGGCTCAATGTCGGGAATAATTCGTCGCCATCACTGTTGATTCCCGGGCCCGGCTTTTGGGGAGCTTCCCAGACAGTGACTGAATCTGTTTCTGCACTTTTTTCCCGGATAACATACAAATCCGAACCGGTCCCGCTCAGAGAGTCTTTTGCAGAAAAAACAAGCATATTTGCATCGGATCGGTAGAAAGCGGGATACCTTTCATTGCCTGAATCGTTTACGTGTTTTAATAACTTCCGGGGAGGGTAGATCCATGATCCCGAAGGACAGAGGTCGTAATACAGAAAAAAATCTTTTTCAGGTACCGTAAGAGAGGCAATGACATTGGGCCTTGCTATGTATTTGCTCAAAGTCAGTCCGTTGTCACACAGGATGCTTTGTTGTTTTGCCGTAGTGGTCAGTACCGAATCGTCAGATGCGCTTATTGTCCTGGCATAAGCTTCTTTTGCCAGGCTGAATTCATAAGATTTTCTTAACTTTTCCCCTTCTTCAAAACAGGATTCGGCGTTGATGTTTTGGGACTTCAGGGATTGAGAGGTAAGTATCAATCCTAGGTAAAAAAGAGTTTTAATATGGGACGAGACGTTCATAAATAAGGTAAATGCGAAATACAAAGTTAATTAATTAGGGAAAAAATATTACATTTGCACCCTATTTTACCTGACTTATATAAATTTATAAATATTAAGATTTCATGCAAAGTAAAGGTGCCATACGTTTTGTGGCTATAATCATCGGGTTGGCCTGTCTGTACCAATTGTCTTTCACTGCGGTGACAAGGTATCAGGAAAAGAAAGCGGCCAATTATGCAGAAGAGGCAGTTATTGCCATTCAAACAACTCCGGAATATAAATTGATCGGCGAACTCGATCAGGCCTTTTTCCTGGATTCACTCAGAAATGCCAGAGAGCGTTTCTATATTGACTCCATAACTCCGGAAAAGGTATACCTTGGGTTTACTTTTAAAGAAGTTAAAGAAAAAGAGGTTAGTCTTGGCCTTGACCTGAAAGGCGGTATGGACGTGATGATGGAAGTTAAGCTCGAGATGCTTATCCGTGCCCTGGCTGACTACAGTCAGGATCCCGTTTTTAATCAGGCACTCACAATAGCTAACCAGAGGGTGAAAGAAGGCGCCAGGGAAGACTATGTGACCCTTTTTGCTGACGCCTGGGAAGAAGTAGCTCCAGGGGATCGTCTGTCAAGAGTGTTCGGTACTTACGATCTGCGTGAAAAAATCAAACCCGAGACGAACAACGACCAGGTTATTAAGATTATACGTGAAGAAGCCGAGTCTGCCATGGCAAACTCCTTTAATGTGCTTCGTAACCGTATTGACCGGTTTGGTGTTACCCAGCCCAATATTCAACGCCTTGGAACAACTGGTCGTATTTTGGTACAGTTACCCGGTATCAAGGAACCCGAGCGCGTACGCAAACTTCTTCAGGGAACCGCTTCTTTGGAATTTTGGGAAACCTACGAAAATTCAGAGATCTATCCTTCACTCGAAGAGGCAAACCGGATTATCTGCGATTACCTTGGAGACGAGGCCGTTAAAGATACTACACTGGCCGAAGCTGCAGGAGAAGAAGATTTACTCGCTCAGTTGACCAAAGAAGATTCGTTGTCTGACGACATGGCGGCATGGGCCAAACAAAATCCACTCTTCAACGTGTTGTCTCCAAGCGTTTACGAAGGACAGATTGCTCCCGGACCCTGTATTGGACGGGCACATTATAAAGATACCACGCTAATTAACAGCTGGCTACATTTGCCCCAGGTGCAGGCCGTCCTTCCCGCAGATATGCGTGCGATGTGGTCTGTAAAGCCGGATCAAACCAATAAGATATATTATGAACTGGTAGCCATAAAGGCGAATACCCGCGACGGACGTGCTCCGCTGGACGGAGGCGTTGTGACCGATGCCCGTAAGGCTTATAACAATACAGGCGGCGGTACACCTACCGTAGATATGGGCATGAATGCCGAAGGTGCCCGCATATGGGCCCGCATGACAGCAGACAATATTGGCAAATGCATAGCCATTGTCCTGGACGACATGGTGTACTCCTATCCCGGGGTAAGTGTAGAAATTTCCGGCGGACGTTCGGAGATTACGGGTCAGTTTACTTCAGAAGAAGCTGATGACCTGGCCAACGTGCTTAAATCCGGTAAGTTGCCGGCTCCTGCAAGTATTGTACAGGAAAGCGTGGTAGGACCCTCGCTGGGGTCCAAATCCATTAATGCAGGTTTATCTTCGTTTGCCATAGCGTTCCTGCTTGTGCTGGCCTATATGATGTTCTTCTATAACCGGGCAGGTATGGTAGCCAGTGTTGCTCTCATATGCAACGTACTGTTCCTCTTTGGAGCCCTGGTGTCATTCGGGGCTGTCCTTACCCTTCCGGGTATTGCCGGTATTGTTTTGACAATGGGTATGGCGGTAGACGCCAACGTAATCATTTACGAACGAATAAAAGAAGAATTGCGTACCGGTAAGGCCTTGCGCCTGGCTGTCGCCGATGGATACAAGAACGCTTACTCAGCCATCCTGGACGGTAATATCACCACGCTCATCACCGGTATCATCCTTATGTTCTTTGGTTCAGGCCCTGTTCAAGGATTTGCAACAACCCTCGTAATAGGTCTTATTACCTCGCTCTTTACCTCAATATTCATTACAAGGTTGTTGTTTGAATCCCGTCTTTCAAGAAACAAAAACATCACATTTGATAATAAATATACACGTGAATTCCTGCAACACACAAAGCTTAACTTCCTGAAAAACAGAAGAAAATTCTATATTGGCGCAGTTGCTGTTATAGTTGTTGGTGTCGCATTCATGTTAACCAAGGGATTCAGCTACGGGGTGGACTTCACCGGCGGCCGTACCTACGTAGTACGCTTTGACCAGGAAGTATCTGCCGAGCAAGTGCGAGCCAATGTGATTGAAATATTTGAAGAAGGTGTGGAAGTAAAAGAGTTTGGAGGAAGCAGTCAGATGAGGATCACTACAAAACACCTGATCACCGATGAAAGTACCGAAGCCGATGCTACAGTTGATAACATGCTCTACCAGGCTCTTAACGGTTTTTATGCCAATCCTATTACATTGGAAGAATTCCTTTCAACAGTTGATAATCCAAACGGTATACTCAGTTCAGAAAAAGTAGGACCTACAGTGGCCAGTGACATCCAACGCGATGCAATCATTGCCATATTGCTCTCCTGTCTGGCCATTTTCCTCTATATTGCAGGACGTTTCCGCAACTGGACCTGGGGAACCGGAGGTTTGGTTTCTCTGGTATTCAACACCATATTCGTGATGTCCTTCTTTTCCATTTTCTCGGGTATATTGCCCTTCACTCTGGATGTGGACCAGCAATTCATAGCGGCTATTCTGACCATTATCGGTTATTCACTGAACGATACCGTAGTAATCTTTGACCGCATAAGAGAATACAAGGCTCTCTATCCTAAACGGGATACGTTAGAGAATATGAATGAAGCACTGAATTCAACCTTATCACGTACTGTAAATACCTCGGCCACAACCCTGGTGGTTCTTCTTGCCATTGCCATCTTTGGTGGTGAAGTGATCCGCGGTTTTGCCGTAGCACTGGCAGTGGGTGTGACCATTTGTCCGTTTACTTCCGTGCTGCTTTCCACTCCTATTGTTTTTGATATGTGGAAACGCAGCGAAAAGAAAAAACTGGCCGGAAAATCTGCTAAATAAACGAATCCCGGATAAGCATAAAAAAGCCGCCCTTTAGGACGGCTTTTTTTATTCCAATGCGTATTCCATTACGTAATCATCCATGAAATAGCCGTTGCCAATATCAAAGGCCTTAATCTCCACCACTATGAATCCGTATTTCTTATAGGCATTGATGGCGCGCGTGTTGTGTTTGTTCACATGCAGGCGAATTGCCGGCAATTTTTCCCGGATCGTGATTTGCCGGATCTCTTCCATGGATGCCTCAAAAAGGCCTTTTCCCCGAAATTCTTTAAAAAGATACAGCTTGCTCAACAGAAGCGTATCGCCTTCCTTGCGCGGGCATACGCCAAAGAAGCCGGCAGGCGTGTCATTGTGCTCAATTAAACGGTATATGAATCCTTCTTTCTCTATCTGTTCGGTAATGCTCTCCGGAGAGAGAAAGAGGTTGAGCATGTATTCAATCTGCTCCTGACTGTGGGTGGCGCTGTATGCTTCACGCCATATTTCAGAAGCCATCACGCTTAGCTCACTTATCTGATAACTGGATGTGACCGGGGAAAAGGAAGTTTTCATAATGGCCCAAAATTACTTATTTCTTTGTATTTTTACGAAACCAAAAATCCTGATTTATGAGAAAATTCTGTTTATCCCTTGCCGTCCTTTTCTCCTTTATGGTTCTTGCTCCTTTATACGGACAGAATAAACCGACTCCATCCGCCGCTGAAATAACCACCATTGCGAACAAAGTAAAAGAGTTATGGAATATCCCGGCTATGGCTGTTACAGTAGTACAGGACACTCAGACGGTTTATGCGCGAGGATTCGGAAAACTCGCAACAACGCCGGATGCTCCGGAAGCGAATGAGTATACTCTTTTTGTAAACGCCTCTACTTCAAAAGCTTTTACTGCCGCACTTCTGGCCATGATGGCTGATCGGGGGTATGTTCAGTGGACTGATCCTGTAATCAATCATCTTCCCGATTTCATGATGTACGATCCGTGGATTACCCAGAATTATATGGTCCAGGATATAATGAACCACAAAAGCGGATTCCAGGCACAGGCTCTTGATCCAATTCCCGCCCTGGGCTACGGGAGGGACGATCTGTATCTTATGATGCGTCTGATAAAACCCACATTCAGTTTCAGGACCACCTATTCATACTGCAATGCTGCGTATACTACGGCTGCAAAGATCATTGAGAAATACTCCGGGATGACCTGGGAAGAGGCTATAGAAGCTTATATTTATACCCCGCTGGAGATGGAGCATTCCACTACCGGGAAGGACAGTTATTTTACGGCAAAAAACTTTGCATACGGTCATAGTCTGACAAAAACAAAGGATGGGCTTAAGATCACTCCGCGCAACGACAGGGAAGATTCGTATGCCTGGATGCAGGCCGTCTCACCGGCAGCATTCATAATGTCAAATGCAAATGACATGGGTCAGTGGATGAAAATGTGGCTTGGGAAAGGCGTCTATAAAGGAAAAGGGCTTTTGTCCGAGGAAAGTGTGGATTATCTTTTTAAACCTCAGACAATCTGTTCCAACGAAAAGGACCGTGTCGTGCTTTATGCGCAGGGCTGGAGAATTGAGCAGGGTGTCCAGGGGAAGCTCATTAACCATACCGGGTTGGCCGGAGGTTATACGGCCTGGGTTGTGCTGGTTCCCGAGCTCAATATCGGTGTGAGCGTCCTGATGAACCAGGGATCCACCACTGCTCCGCATACAGCCATTATTCGCCAGATAATTGACCTTTACAGGGGTGTGGAGTCAGACTGGATTACTAAAACATATGATGAGTACATGAAGCCGGCAGCTCCCCGCACTCCGTCCGAAAAAGAAGAATACGTGCAGCCTCTGTGTCCGGATGTTTATGCCGGAGATTACTTTAAAGAGCTCTTTGGCCCGGTAAGAATTTATGAAGCAGACAAAACGCTCCGTATCAGGATCAACGATATAGACGCGCCCCTGCATCACCTGAATGCCAACAGTTTTCAGTTTCATGCCAGAGATGAGGACTTCAACATCACATTCGAAATCAATCCTGTCATTGAACGTGCCGGCAGTTTTACCATCGACTTTGGAGATGATCTGGGACCATTCCTTAGACAATACAAATAAACAGATTACTATGAATATTGCTGTCATAATGGCTGCAGGGGCAGGAATCCGTGTGGGAGGAGGGGTCCCCAAGCAATTCCAGACTATTGCAGGCCGAACCGTTATTGAAAGAGCTGTGGATGCTTTTGAAACACATCCGCTTATAGACAGGATTGCCATTGTAGTGGCCCGGGCTTATGTCCCCAACGTGGAGAACATGGTCCATAAAAACAACTGGAAAAAAGTATGCAGGATCCTTCAGGGCGGAGAGGAAAGGTTCCATTCGTCGCTCGCTGCCATTGAGGCATTCAAGGATAACCCCGATGATAATCTGATTTTTCATGATGCGGCACGTCCCCTGGTAGATCACCGGATAATCAGCGACGTGACGGCCGCGCTCAAGTTCCATAAAGCCGTGGGAGTAGCCGTTCCGGCCGCAGATACGCTCTTTCTGACCGATGGTGAACGAAAATTCGTGTCTGAAGTGCCTCCCCGTGCTTTAGTCATGCACGCACAAACTCCACAGGCTTTCCGTGTGTCCGTTATACGTGAAGCGTACCAAAACGCGCTGGCAGATGCTCATTTTTCAGGCACAGATGATTGCGGAACGGTAGTGCGGTATTTGCCGGGAGAAAAAGTGTTCCTGGTATTGGGAGATGAGAAAAACAGAAAACTTACTTATCCCGAAGATCTGAACCTGTTTGAAAAATGGCTGGAATCGTGACAGACAAGGTTTATTCCACCGAATAATGGATCCCTTTCCTGTCAAGCCATGCAATGAATTCTGCGGTAATATCCACGTGGTGCGACCGGGAGAATAGTTTAACGGTCATATTGTTGCCTGCATCCCTGAGAACAAAGTGAATGGTGAGCTTCCCGGGGTTCTTTGCGATTGCCGCCACCAGTTCTTTCCGGAAAGGTCCGGTTATCTGTGTCACGTCCATGCTTAATGATATAGACGATAATGAATCCTTGGCATTGGCAAGAAGAGAAATGCTGTTTATTTTAACCTCTTTCTCACGCGGTCCGGCAGGTCGTTCATCGCGTTTCTTACCGAAAAGTGGTTTTTCCTGTAGTGTGGCCTGGATAAGCAACGCCTCGCCCTGCCTCATGTAGGGGAGGAATTGTTCATATTCTTTGCCAAAGAGGGTGAATTTCCTGTTGGAAGTATAATCTTCCAGGGTAAAACTGCCCCAGGGACGCCCGGAACTCTTTGATAAGGCCGAGGTGACATTCGTTACCAGCCCTCCGATTCTTATAGTTTTCGGCGGAAAATGTTCTTCTTTTTCCGCATTGGCCAGAATCTCCTCTGCCTGTTGAATGGTACAGGTGGTGAAGTGTTTCATTTCAAACAGGAACCGGTCCAGCGGATGTGAAGAGAGGTATACCCCTACCATTTCCTTTTCCTTTTTCAGGAAATCCTCTTCAATTTCAAGACTTGTATGCGGAGCGACAGGCCGGGCCGGCGGGGCAAGAGATTCCGTTCCCTCGCCAAAGAGGCTGGATATTTCCTTGTTCTTTTCTTCTTCTATTCTGGCTCCGTAACGTATGAGACTGTCCAGAAAAATCCCGTCTTTATTGCAGGGAAGGAAATACTGACCTCTTTTGATATCTGTGAACGAATCCAGAGCACCGGCATAAATAAGGCTTTCCAACACCTTCCGGTTGCATATGTTTGAGTTAATGCGTTCCACAAAGTTGTACACGTCGGTGAAGGGACCATCTTCTGTCCGGGAACGGACAATCGACTCTACGGCGTTATACCCGACACCTTTGATGCCGGCCATCCCAAAACGTATTATGCCGTGGGCATTGACCGTAAAATCGTGAACCGATTCGTTGATATCCGGCCCGGCAACATTAATGCCCATACGTTTGCACTCGTCCATGAATTTGGACACTTCCTCTATGTTGTCCCTGTTTTTTGAAAGAACAGCGGCCATGAATTCGGCGGGGTAGTTTGCTTTAAGATACCCTGTCTGGTAACTGAGCATGGAATAGCAGGTGGCGTGGGACTTGTTGAATGCATATTGTGCAAAAGCGGTCCAGTCAAACCAGATCTTCTTGAGCACGGCTTCTGAGTATCCCCGCGCAATACCGCCCTCCATGAATTTCTCTCTCAGCTTTTCCATCTCGGCTATTTTCTTCTTTCCCATGGCTTTACGGAGCGAATCGGCTTGTCCTTTCGAGAAGCCGGCCAGTTCCTGGGAAAGAAGCATCACCTGTTCCTGGTAAACAGTAACCCCATAAGTATCTTTAAGATATTTCTCCATCTGGGGGACATCATAGACGATTTCCCTGCGTCCGTGCTTCCGGTCAATAAAATCGGGAATATAGTCCATGGGGCCCGGACGGTACAGGGCTGTCATGGCAATAAGGTCATCTATGCAGGTGGGTTTCAGTTCTCTGAGCCATTTTCGCATACCGTCGCTTTCAAACTGAAACACCCCTATGGTATCTCCGCGACTGAACAGTTCATAGGTGGGCCCGTCGGTAAGAGGAATCTCGTTTATATCTATTTCAATTTTTCTCGTCTCTTTAATATTGTCTACGGCGCTTTTAAGGATACTGAGTGTTTTGAGCCCCAGAAAGTCCATTTTAAGCATTCCCACCTGTTCAATAAGAGACCCTTCGTATTGAGAGACAAGCATGTCCTCCCCTGTGTCTTTATCTTTGCTTACAGAGAGAGGAATGTGGTTGGTCAGTTTTTCAGGCCCGATTATAATGGCACAGGCGTGAACCCCCGTGTTGCGTACAGATCCTTCAAGTTTCCTTGCATATTCCACTGTGGTACTGATTAAAGGATCTTCTGACTTTAACGCAGCCTGCAAGTCCGGAACGTACTTTATTGCATTATCGATATTTATTTTTTGCGGCTTACCGTCTTTTTCGGGCAACCTGTCCGGAATGAGTTTGGCCAGACGATCGGCTTCGGGGAGGGGCAGACGCTGTACACGGGCAACGTCTTTAATGGCACTTTTAGCCGCCATGGTGCCAAAAGTAATGACATGCGAAACATGATCTTTTCCGTATTTATCCTCTACGTATTGCAACACTTTTCCACGACCTTCGTCTGCAAAATCAATGTCGATATCGGGTAGGGAAACCCTGTCGGGATTCAGAAAACGCTCAAAAAGCAAGCCGTATCTGATGGGGTCTACCAATGTGATGCGAAGACAATAAGCGACCACCGAACCGGCCGCCGATCCGCGTCCCGGACCTACCCAGACACCCATGTTTCTGGATGCTTCTATAAAATCCCTTACAATAAGAAAATAGTCGGGGAAACCCATGTGCGAAATTGTATCCAGCTCAAAATCAATACGTTCTCTGAGCTCGGCGGTGATTGCGGGATAGAGTTTCCGGGCTCCTTCGTAAGTAAGATGCCTTAAATAATCGTTTGAATCTTTAAAAGTACCGGGTATGGGAAAATGCGGAAGTATAGGGTCCCTGTCAATGCTGTATACTTCAATTTTTTCTGCCAGTTCCAGTGTGTTTTGCAGCGCTTCGGGGATATCTTCGAAAAGCGCATGCATTTCCTCGCATGATTTCAGATATTCCTGCTGGGTATAACGGAGTTTACGGGTCTCATCGGTCACATCGTCGTTTGTGGCCACACAGATCAGACGATCGTGTGCGGGCGCGTCTTCGAAGTTTACGAAGTGAACGTCATTGGTTGCCAGAAGTTTAACATTGTTTTTTCTGGCAAGAGAAATAAGATGAGGCTCAATCTGTTTTTGGAGCTCATAGGTGGTTTTGACGTGAGGAATGTCCAGCAGGGTTTGATGACGCTGCAGTTCTATATAATAATCGTCGCCAAAAAGTTGTTTATACCACCTGATAAGATCATCGGCTTCGTCCATTCTGCCGGCCATTATATGCCGGGGCAGTTCGCCGGCCAGGCAGGCACTGGACGCTATGAGCCCTTCATGGTATTGCTCCAGAAGTTCATGGTCAATACGGGGTTTATAGTAAAAACCGTCGATCCAGGCCTGGGATACCAGTTTAATGAGATTGTGGTATCCGGTCATGTTTTTCGCCAGTAACACCAGGTGACAGGTGGTGGCTTCTTCTTTGTTTTTTCTCAGTAAGCGGCCTTCCGGTGCAACGTAGACTTCACATCCAACAATAGGCCTGACGTCGGGGTACTTTTTGGCGGTGTCCAGAAATTCCTTGACACCGAACATGTTACCATGGTCAGTAATTGCCAGGGCGGGTTGCTTATCAAAAGAAGCTTTTTTAAAAAGCCCGGAAATAAAAGCAGCTCCGTCCAGGATTGAGTATTGCGTATGTACATGTAAGTGAACGAAAGAAGGCATGCCTGACTATTTTTAGCTAATGAGTGAATGTCCGGTCATCTCTTCGGGGGCCGGGATTCCCATAAGATCAAGAATAGTGGGGGCAATATCTGCCAGGATACCGTTTTGTACTTTTTTTACTTCTTTGTCGACTACAATAAAAGGGACGCGGTTAAGCGAATGTGCCGTATTGGGCGATCCATCTTCGTTAACTGCATTGTCAGCGTTGCCGTGGTCGGCGGTTATGAGCACGGAATAATCATGTTCCTGTGCCACAGTCACAACCTGTCCCGCCAAATTGTCTATTGTTTTGACAGCCTGACAAATGGCATCGTAGATACCGGTGTGGCCCACCATATCGCCGTTGGCAAAGTTGAGGACTATAAGGTTGTATTTCCCGCTACGGAGCGCATCCATTACTTTTTCGGCTACTTGTGGGGCGCTCATCTCGGGTTTCAGATCGTAAGTGGCCACTTTGGGCGAAGGTACCAGAATGCGGTCTTCGTAAGGGAACATTTCTTCACGGCCTCCGGAAAAGAAGAAAGTGACGTGGGCGTACTTTTCGGTTTCGGCAATGCGCAACTGGGTTCTTCCTGCAGCACTGACCACTTCTCCAAGGGTTTTCTGTACATTATCCTTGTCAAATAGAATGTGCAGGCCTTTGAAACTGTCGTCATAAGGAGTGAGGCAGCAATAATACAAGGGAAGTGTATGCATGCCCAGATCAGGCATGTCTTCCTGAGTAAGGACGCGTGTTATTTCTCTCGCCCGGTCGTTGCGGAAATTGAAAAATATCATGGCGTCACCCGGTTGAATTGTTCCAACAGGAGCACCATGGGAGTCTACGCAAACAATGGGTTTTATGAATTCATCGGTAATACCGGCGGCATAACTTTGGCTTATTCCTTCCACAGCGCTTGTGAAAGGGGTACCTGTCCCGTTAACAGCCAGATCATAACCAAGTTTCACCCGGTCCCATCTTTTATCCCGGTCCATGGTGTAATAACGGCCAATGACACTGGCAATTTTACCCGTTGATTTGGCCATATGGTTTTCCAGACGTTGTACGAAAGCTTTACCGCTCTGAGGATCTGTGTCGCGTCCGTCCATAAGGCAATGGACGTAAACACGGGGGAGATTCCAGGCCTTGGCCAGATCAAGAAAAGCAAAAAGGTGTTCAAGGGAAGAGTGAACCCCTCCATCAGAAACCAATCCCATGAAATGCAGTGATTTCCCATTGTTCCGGGCGTATTCGTAAGCAGCTTTGATTTCGCTGTTCTTTTCCAGGGAACCTTCGCGGCAGGCTTTGTTGATTTTAACAAGGTCCTGATAAACAATGCGTCCTCCCCCGATATTCAGATGTCCTACTTCTGAGTTTCCCATCTGGCCGTCGGGGAGTCCTACGTCTTCGCCACATGCGCTCAGGGTGCTGTTGGGATATTGTGTCCGGAGAGCATCTATATGAGGCTGCCCCGTAGTATAAATGGCATTGGAGTGGTCATGTTTTCCTTCCCCCCATCCGTCAAGGATCATCAATAATACATTCTTTTTCATGTGCGTAAAATTATGCTACAAAGGTACACAAAAGATTTTACGTACATTTGTCGTATATTATGAGTAAAAGAAATCAAACAAGCCGTAAAGGACGCGGCAAACCGTCGGGGAATGCCCGTCAGGAAAAGGATTACGGAAATAGAAGAAGCCGGGGGAGATCGAAAGCTGTTGAGTGTGAGGGGACCCTAAGCATGACCCGGGAAGGCTTTGCTTTTCTGGTAGTAAGCACACAGAACGGGGCAGAACCCGTAGAAGATATTTTTTTGCCTGCAAGAAAATTAAACGGCGCTTTGCACGGTGACCTGGTGAAGGTGGCTGTTATCAGCCGGAATGCCAGGGAAGGAAAGAAAAAAGAAGGAGAAGTCATTCAGATACTTGAACGCTCAAAAAGGCCTTATATAGGCATACTTCAACTGGTTGACAAACAGGCCTACGTGATCACAGATTCAAAGAATATGCCTTTTGATATAGAGGTGATGCGGGGTAAGCTGGCAGGGGCGCATAACGGGGAAAAAGTGGCCATTCTGGTTACCGACTGGAACAAAAAGAACAACCTGCCTCTTGGCAAGGTCCTTGATGTTTTGGGCCTTCCCGGAGAGAACAACACAGAAATGCATGCCATCCTGGCGGAATTCGGATTACCTTACCGGTTCTCAGAAGAGGTTGAAAAACAGGCAGAAGAAATCGGCTCTGAGATCCCTGAAGATGAGCTCAAACAACGCCGGGACTTTCGTGACATTCCCACATTCACCATAGATCCGGCAGATGCCAAAGATTTTGACGATGCACTATCCATAAGGCCCTCCAATAACAAGGGGGCACAGTGGGAAGTAGGAATTCATATTGCCGATGTCAGTTATTACGTTACTCCCGATTCGCTGATTGACACATCGGCTTTCGAAAGGGGAAACTCCGTATATCTGGTGGACCGGACGGTTCCCATGCTCCCCGAAAAACTGTCTAATAACTTGTGTTCCCTTCGTCCCGGTGAAGAAAAATTGTGTTTTTCAGCCGTATTTGAACTGGACGATAAGGGACAGGTGCTTTCCAGGTGGTTTGGACGGACCGTTATTCGTTCAGGCAGCAGGATGTCATACGAAGAAGCACAGGCCATACTGAACGGTGTGGAAAATGTTTCTACGGCCGGCTCGGGGCCCGTACCGGAAAAGATCCGGGAGGGGCTTGTCGTATTGCATAAACTGGCCGGGAAGCTGCGGGATGACCGCTTTAAGAAGGGAGCCATTGCTTTTGAGAGGCCCGAGGTTAAAGTACAGGTAGATGAGACAGGAAAACCGCTGGCCGTCGTCGTTAAGGAAACAATTGATTCCAATTGGCTGATAGAAGAATTCATGTTGCTGGCCAACAGGGAAGTTGCCACGTTCGTAGCCGGGAAAAAGTCGCCTGCATTCGTTTACAGGGTGCATGAACCGCCGGCAGAAGATAAAATGACAGCCTTCCGCGACTTTGTTTTCCATTTTGGATATAACATGAAGAAAACAAAGACTACCCGGGATTATGCCAGGGAATTGAATAAATTACTGGATAAGACCAGGGAAAAACCCGAGGCGGGCGGAATTGTCATTATGGCACTTCGTTCCATGGCAAGGGCGCATTACACGACACATAACCTGGGCCATTACGGCCTTGCTTTCGATTTTTATACCCATTTCACGTCCCCGATCCGCCGCTATTCGGACCTGATGGTACACCGCCTGCTGGCACATTACATGAGCGGAGGTCAGTCTGCAGATCAGGGAGCCATGGAGACCAAATGTCTGCATCTTTCTCAACGCGAGCAACTTGCCATGGATGCCGAGCGTGCCAGTGTAAAGTACAAAATGGTAGAGTACATGCAGGACAAGGTGGGCTCGGAATTCAACGGGACCATCTCGGGGCTCACCGAATGGGGCATGTATGTAGAGCTTGATGAAACACTCATTGAAGGAATGATTCCGGTAAGGGAGATGACAGACGATTATTATGTATTTGACAAAGAGTCCTATACGCTCACGGGCTCCCATACAGGCCGGCATTTCGAGCTGGGACAAAGAGTCCGCATTTTGGTTGAAAGAGCCAATCTGGAACAAAAACAACTTGATTATAAATTGATAAACTAATACATTTAAAAAGTATGAAAAAAGGCAGAATTTGGATTATTATCATTGCCATTATTGCCATTCTGGTTTTATGGTTCGTTAAAGTGAACAACCGGATGGTGGCTGCAGAAGAAACAGCCGTGCAGGCATGGTCACAAGTGGAAAATGTTTACCAGAGAAGGTCAGACCTCATTCCCAACCTGGTGGCTACCGTTAAGGGAGCTGCAGATTTTGAGAGAGGAACCCTGGAAGCCGTAATTGAAGCCCGTGCAAAGGCCACATCGGTTACTGTGGATCCTTCGAATCTTACCGAGGAAAGTATGGAAGCTTTCCAAAGTGCACAGGACAATCTGAGCCAGTCCCTGGGGCGTCTCATGGTTGTCATTGAACGCTATCCCGAGTTAAAGGCCAATCAAAACTATCTGGAGCTTCAGGCACAACTGGAAGGCACAGAGAACAGGATAACTGTAGAACGCCGGACATTCAACGAAACCATACAGGCCTACAATACCCTCATCCGCAAATTCCCGAATTCAATTATTGCAGGGTTTGCCGGGTTTGAGAAGAAAGCCTACTTTAAAGCAGCCGAAGGAGCAGATAAAGCTCCAGTAGTGGAATTCTAGATTTCTATTACATACCCGGACTTTCCACTGTCAGCTCCTGCCCGTCCGGAGTAATCAGTTTACAACCTGACGACACGTCGCAAATATGACCGATAGTGTCCAGGTTGTATTCTTTTTGTACCTTTTCGTACTGACTCAAAGGCAGAGTAAAAAGCATTTCATAATCGTCCCCGCCGTTAAGTGCTGCCACCAGGGGCGAAAGAGACGGGTCGGTCCCGGCAAATTCAAAACACTGACGGGCAATGGGAATCTTATTGACAAACAGCCTGGCGCCTTTTCCCGAAGCCTTGCAGAGACTTAAAATACCGTGGGCCAGTCCGTTTTTCAGAAGGCACATGGAAGTGGGTACCAGGTCGTCCTTGCGCAGATTCTCCAGCAGGGCCGAGGGCAATTCCGGTTTCAGGTAACGTTCCAGGATGTATTCGTACCCGGTCAGGTCGGGCAGCGCATCTTTTTCCGTCTCTCCGGTAAAAACGCGTTTTTCCCTTTCCAGAAGCTGAAGTCCCATATAGGCAGCCCCTACGTTTCCGCTCAGACAAATTAGGTCGTTTTCCTGTGCTCCGCTCCTGCGTGTAAGCAAACCGGGTTCTACCTGTCCAATGGCGGTCACAGCCAGTGAGAGACCCGTATAGGATGATTGAACATCGATGGCTGCAATGTCTACAGAGTAACGGCGGCACAAGGCCGATATACCTTCGAAAACAGATTCAATATCTTCCACAAAAAACCGCTGTGAAACGCCTATGCTTACCAAAAGCTGCGCCGGTGCCGCGTTCATGGCCATTACCTGTCCCATGGCCCCGATAGCCGTTTTATATCCGATGAATTTCAGCGGTACATAACTCAGATCGAAATCCACCCCTTCTAACGCCAATTGCTGGGCAGATACGCTTAACGGATCCATAAAATAAGCCACAGCGGCATCGTCTCCACAGCCTTGCAGGGTGACATCGTTAACAACAGTGAACCGGGCTGCCAAACGCTCTGTAAGATTGTACTTTCCAAGTGTCGAAACGGGTGTTCTCGTCTCTTTCTCTTTTTTACTCATACTGCAAAAGTAAGAATTATCGTGTATATTTGCACGCTATGAACGAACATCAGGATACTATACTAAAGAGGATCACGGAGAATGAATACGAACACGGTTTTGAAACAAAACTCGAACAGGAATTCATTCAAAAAGGATTAAACGAAGAAGTGATCCGTATCATATCTGCAAAGAAAGAAGAGCCCTCCTGGTTGCTGGAATTCCGCCTGAATGCATATAGAAAATGGCTGACCATGAAAATGCCCGGCTGGGCACACCTGGATATTCCTCCAATTGATTACCAGGATATCATTTATTACGCCGCCCCCAAAAGTCCCTCTGCCGCAGCCCCCGGTTCCGAACAGGAGATGGATCCGAAACTGGCCGAAACCTTTGAAAAACTCGGGATTCCGCTGCATGAACGCAACGTGCTGGCCGGTATGGCGGTAGACGCAGTTTTCGATTCGGTCTCGGTAAAGACTACATTTAAAGAAACCCTCGCCGAAAAAGGCATTATTTTTTGTTCCTTTTCCGAGGCGGTTCGTGATTATCCGCACCTTGTTCAACAATACCTGGCAAGTGTGGTTCCTGTTGGCGACAATTTCTTTTCCGCACTGAATTCGGCAGTCTTTTCAGACGGATCTTTCTGCTATATCCCCAAAGGGGTACGTTGTCCCATGGAACTTTCCAGCTATTTCAGGATCAATGCCCGCGGAACGGGACAATTTGAAAGAACGCTTATTGTTGCCGAGGAAGGATCTTACCTGAGCTACCTGGAAGGCTGCACTGCGCCCCAGAGAGACGAGAATCAGCTTCATGCGGCTGTGGTTGAGATTATTGTCATGCAGGATGCCGAGGTTAAATACTCAACCGTACAAAACTGGTATCCGGGCGATTCGCAGGGTAAGGGAGGCATCTATAACTTTGTTACCAAGAGAGGCATTTGCAAGGGTTCCCATGCCAAACTTTTCTGGACACAAGTGGAAACGGGATCTGCCATTACCTGGAAATACCCCAGTACCATTCTCAAAGGTGACTATTCCCTGAGCGAATTTTATTCGGTGGCTGTAACAAACAACTTTCAACAGGCAGATACCGGGACAAAAATGATACATATAGGGAAAAATACCCGCAGCAGGATTGTCAGCAAGGGTATATCGGCCGGACACAGCCAGAACTCTTACCGGGGACTGGTGAAAATGTTGCCCGGAGCTGATAATGCCTATAATCACTCACAGTGCGATTCACTCCTTTTGGGAGATAAATGCGGGGCGCATACGTTCCCATATATAGAAAACGAAAACGACACGGCTGTTGTGGAACACGAAGCCACAACATCCAAAATCGGAGAAGACCAGCTGTTTTATTGCATGCAGCGGGGAATTGGACCGGAAGACGCTGTTGGTCTTATTGTTAACGGATATGCCCGTGAGGTGCTGAATAAGCTTCCCATGGAGTTTGCTGTTGAGGCCCAGAAATTGCTTAGTGTATCGCTGGAAGGCTCGATTGGATAGGTATGGGTGCTTTTTTTGATTTACACAATATCTTTTTCACCATTAACGGACAGTGTGTTTCGTATCTGGAATTCTGTGCCGTTATTTTTGGGTTAACGTCCGTTTTTCTGGCAAGCCTTGCCAAGGCGCTTAACTACTGGATCGGATTTGTGTACTCGGCACTGTTGTTTTTAATGTTCTTTCAAAAGAACCTGTATACCAACATGTTATTACAACCCGTTTCCATAGGTATACTAATATACGGGCTGTATAAATGGACGCGTCCCGCTGCGGGAGAAAAGAATGAGAACAATCAGTTGAAGATCTCGTTTTTAACGCCAAAACAGAGAATAGTGTATGTGGTCCTTCTAAGTGTGATTGTTTTTATCTGGGGTTTTATTCTTACCAGGCTACATTCTATTTCCGATGTGTTTCCTCCGGCCCGTGCGCCTTACCTGGATGCAACAGTGGCAGGCCTGATGTTAACGGCGCAGCTTCTTGCAGCTAAAAAGAAATGGGAGAGCTGGATTTTATGGATTGTTTTAAATGTTTGTAATGTAATATTATATATTTCCGCCGGGCTTGTCTTTATGCCTATTGTGGCTGTTTGTTACCTGGTTTTGAATGTTATTGGAGTCATTCATTGGAAAAAAGAATGGAAAAAACAAGAGAATTATGTTGAAAATAATTGATTTACACGCACGTATCGGCGAAAAGGAAATATTAAGGGGTATTAACCTGGAAATTAAACCGGGTGAGGTGCATGCCATCATGGGCCCGAACGGATCCGGAAAATCCACCCTTGCAGCAGTCCTTGCCGGACGTGAAATGTTCACTGTGACACAGGGAAAGGTGTTGTATAATGGAGAGGACCTTTTGGCCATGGCCCCGGAAGAACGCGCCCGTAAGGGTGTATTCCTCGGTTTTCAGTATCCTGTGGAGATTCCGGGACTTTCAAACGTGAACTTCATGAAAGCGGCTGTGAACGAGCAGCGGAAATATAAAAACCTGCCGCCATTGTCAGCTGCTGAATTTCTTAAACTCATGCGTGAAAAAATGGCTATTGTGGGGATGGACACTTCTTTCGGAAACAGGGGTGTAAACGTGGGTTTTTCAGGTGGGGAGAAAAAACGTAATGAAATATTTCAAATGGCTATGCTCGAACCCACTCTTGCTCTTCTTGACGAGACAGACAGCGGTCTGGATGTCGATGCTTTACGCATAGTGGCTCAGGGGGTTAACAAGCTCAAAACCAAAGAGAATTCCTTTGTGGTCATAACCCACTATCAGCGGTTGCTGGATTATATTGTCCCCGATATCGTCCACGTTTTGTATAAAGGACAAATCATAAAAACTTCCGGCAAGGAACTGGCACTGGAGGTAGAAGAAAAGGGATACGACCATCTCATCAACGCGTTATGAAAGAGTACACTTATCTACCCGAAGTCAAACAGGCCTTCCGTTGCAGTGTGCCCAGTGCGGGCATAAAGCAGGTTTTCATGGTGGACGGGCAGCTTCAGGAACCCACCGACATTGAAAACGGATGGGAACTTGTGCCCGGAAAAGACGGTAAGGGACTGATCATGAACGTACACGGAGACCAGTTCTCTTCGCCGGTGCAGATCATAAGCGTCAGGAGTGAAGATATGCCTCATCCGGTGGAATTTACTAATGAATGGATTCTCGCTCCCGGGGCACGTATGCAGCTGATTGTATGTGATCATACGATCAAGGAATATCTCTACCAGACTTTGAGAAACACGGTCATATCACTGGGCGACGGAGCACAGCTCGATATCCTGTTCATGCAAAACGAACACAAAGACTCGTCTTATAAGCTGGACGTGAATGCATGCCTGGGTAAAAATGCTATACTTGACTTTCATATTATTAGTCTCTATGGCGGTGCCATAAGCAATACTGTAAAGGTGGTCATGGACCAGCCCGGGGCCCGGTGTAACCTGGACGGTCTTTATCTGGCCGACGGAAACCAGGGCATTGAATATAATGTGGATGTTAAGCATCTGAGTGGCAATTGTTCATCCAGTCAGTTGTTTAAAGGTGTTCTTGACAACCATGCCAGGGCATCTTTCCGCGGCACTATTCTCGTGGCAAAAGATTCGCAGAAAACAGAAGCCTACCAGGCAAATCATAATTTATTACTTTCCAAAGAAGCAAAAATCACAACAAAGCCTCAACTGGAAATCTATGCAGACGATGTAAAATGTTCCCACGGAGCCTCCATAGGCCGTCTCGATGAGCTCGGTCTTTTCTACCTGCGGTCGCGTGGAATCTCTCTTCCGGAAGCACAGACTCTCCAACAAATGGCTTTTGTCCAGGATGTGCTTGGTAAAATAAAGACCGATACCATTAGAGAACGTTTGGAGAAGATGGTTGAGAGCAGGTTGCGTGGGGAATTTTCCAAATGTTCCCACTGCACCATGCATTGTTGTTAAGAATAATGTGTATATCTTTTTTCATTACCTCTGTTTTTTAATTTTCTATTAAAGTAACTTGCATTCCCTTTCCTACAACTGAAAAGGCTTTGCCCATTTAGTAACCCTCTTATATACAGCGTTATGGATTCTCAAAAAAAGAATGCAGCGGTCGTTTTTCCCTATGAGGAAGCTTTGGCCAAATCAAAAGAGTATTTTAACGGAGATGACCTGGCCGCATCTGTCTGGATAAATAAATATGCCATGAAAGATTCTTACGGGAATCTTTATGAATGCACACCCGCCGATATGCACAAACGGCTTGCTCGTGAGTTTGCCCGCATTGAACAAAAGTATCCGAATCCCATGACCGAAGAGGAAATATTCGGATTGCTGGAGAAGTTCAGATATATTGTGCCTCAGGGAGGGCCCATGACAGGCATAGGCAATGACCACCAGGTGGCCTCTTTATCCAATTGTTTTGTGATTGGACATCAAAATCCTGCCGACTCCTACGGAGGTATAATGAAGATTGATGAAGAACAGGTTCAGCTGATGAAACGCCGGGGTGGCGTAGGTCATGACTTGTCGCATATACGTCCGGGAGGTTCTCCCGTACTCAACTCGGCGCTTACCTCAACTGGCGTGGTTCCTTTTATGGAGAGGTATTCGAATTCCACAAGAGAAGTGGCACAGGACGGCAGAAGAGGCGCTCTCATGCTGTCTATTTCCATCAAACATCCCGATGCTGAAAAGTTCATCGATGCCAAGATGGAACAGAATAAAGTGACGGGTGCTAACGTTTCGGTAAGAATAGATGATGAGTTCATGAAGGCTGCCCTCGCGCGGAAGCCTTATGAACAGCAATATCCTGTAGATTCGAACAATCCAAAATATAAACAAGAGACCGATGCCTCTTTATTATGGAAAAAGATTATCCATAATGCCTGGAAATCCGCCGAACCGGGCGTATTGTTCTGGGATACGATTATCAGGGAATCTATTGCCGATTGTTATGCAGATCTGGGTTACCGGACCATCAGCACCAATCCCTGCGGTGAGATACCCTTGTGTCCTTATGATTCCTGCCGTCTGATTGCGATGAATCTCTACTCTTACGTGGAAAATCCTTTTACATCGGAGGCGAAATTCAATATGAAATTATTCAAAACCCACGTAGCGAAAGCCTTGCGTTTGAATGATGATCTTATTGATCTGGAAATGGAGAAGATAGATGCCATTATATCAAAAATCAATAAAGATCCCGAAGATGAAGATATAAAACGTAACGAGCGTGAACTGTGGGAGAAGATCAAAGCCAAATCCCTGGGTGGCCGGCGTACCGGTCTGGGCATTACCGCCGAGGGTGATATGCTTGCTGCACTTGGTCTTCGCTATGGTTCTGAAGAGGCCATCAAAGTAGGTGTACTTGTACAGAAAACACTTGCACTCTCTGCCTACGCCTCATCTGTCCAACTGGCTCAGGAGCGTGGCCCGTTCCCCATTTTCGATGCCAACAGAGAATTGAGGAATCCCATGATAGAACGCATACGTCAGGAAGATGAAGAGTTGTACCAAAAAATGATTAAGTCAGGGCGCCGTAATATTTCCATGCTTACGATCGCCCCAACCGGAACGACCAGTTTGATGACACAGACTACCAGTGGCATTGAACAGGTATTCCTTCCCGTATATCAACGTCGTAAAAAAGTGAATCCCAACGATAAAAATGTGACGATTGCCTTCACGGATAAAATGGGAGATGCGTTTGAAGAATACAATGTCTTTCATCATAAATTCCTGGATTGGGCCGTTATTAACGGTTATGACCGGGATTCCGTGATTGGCATGAATAAAGAAGACCTTGCAGCCCTGGTGGAAAAATCTCCTTACTACAAAGCTACAGCAAATGATGTGGATTGGGTGGCCAAAGTGAAAATGCAGGGACAAATGCAAAAATGGGTGGATCATTCCATAAGCGTTACTGTTAACCTGCCGGCCGATGTTACTGAAGAAATGGTGGCTGAAGTATACAGGACAGCCTGGGAATGGGGCTGTAAAGGTGTTACCGTATACAGGGACGGAAGTCGTACGGGAGTCCTGGTCGCTGCCGATGGAGAAGCAAAACCCGGTAAAATGATGCAGTCGATGCCCAAACTGCGCCCCATTGCGCTGGAGGCCGAAGTGATCCGTTTTAAAAACGCTAACGAACAGTGGATTGCCTTTGTAGGACTGTATGAAGGACGCCCGTATGAGATTTTTACAGGGAAACTCGACGAAGATACCCGGACCATACCTAAATCAGTTATCATGGGACAGGTTATCAAGGTAGTGGATGAGAGCGGATCCCGCTATGATTTCAAGTACATAGACAAATATGGGTATCCGAACACCGTGGGAGGAATTTCCCATATGTTCAATCAGGCTTACTGGAATTATGCAAAACTGATTTCCGGGGTTTTACGGAACGGACTACCGGTAGAAGAAGTAGTACATCTTGTTTCTTCCCTGGAACTGGACAGCCAGACCATCAATAACTGGAAATCGGGTGTGGAACGTGCGCTCAAGCGTTATATCCCCAACGGCACAAAGGATTCTTCGGGAGCTCATTGCGAGAAATGCGGGTCCGAAAACCTTGTATACCAGGAGGGATGTCTGCTCTGTATGAGTTGTGGTTTCTCCAAATGCGGTTAATTAATCGTCCTTATGTCAACATCTGTTGTATATCCGTATGCCAAAATCAACATAGGATTGCATGTTCTTGATAAACGTGCAGACGGGTATCACAATATCGAGACGGTTTTCTACCCGGTATCCATAAATGATATTCTGGAGGTGACCGATGCTCCGGAGGCCGGCAGAGAGGCTGTTCTGTATACTTACGGTCTTGATATACCCGGAGATCCGTACGGAAATCTGTGCATGAAAGCATTCCGCCTTTTGGCCTCGGATTTTCCACTGACCCCCGTGGAGATACATCTGTACAAAAACATTCCCATGGGAGCCGGATTAGGCGGGGGCTCTTCAGATGCTGCATTATGTCTTCAACTGTTCAACAGGCATTTTGGACTAAACCTTTCACCCGCGCAATTAATGCACTACGCCCTGCAATTGGGCAGCGATGTGCCTTATTTTTTACAACCCTTGCCTCCAACCGCTTGCCTGGCAGGCGGACGGGGAGATGTGCTTACACCCATTCCCCTCGACCTGAGCAATTATCGTATTGAACTCCGGTTCCCGCCTGTTTCTGTGTCTACGGCCGAGGCGTATGCGGGTATTGTACCTCAACACAGGGACGTGGGATTGCGTGAACGGTTGCTCCAGCCGGTTGATACCTGGAAATGTATTGTTTCAAATGATTTTGAAGCCACAATCTTTGAGAAATTCCCGGTTATCAGAAGCTATAAAGAGGCTCTTTATGACGAAGGAGCGGTTTATGCCTCAATGACAGGAAGCGGATCTGCTGTATTTGGTTTGTTCAGGATATAAAAAACTTTATATCTTTGTGGCGCTAACCCAATAATGTCTTTATCCTTGGAACCTCCGAGTTGTTTTTTCAGTTTCATCGTGTCCCGTATGCGTACGGACTCTATTCTGCGCTATTGATATGGGACTTTATTACAGAGAAAAATTTAAAAACGGTGCAGAGATTGCCGTTTGGGAGATTACCGAAACAGAAAATCAGTTGTCGGCTCTTTGTGTCCTGCCTAACGATGAGCAGGAAGAATTATCATATATCTCAAGCGAAAAACGAAGGATTGAGCGCCTTTCTGTAAGGGCTCTGCTGGACCTTCTATTCCCCGAAAAAGTTTACCTGCGTTATCACGAAAACGGGCGTCCTTTCCTCCAAAATTCCATTGTAGAGCTAAGTATTGCCCATACCGGCCGGTTCGCCTGTGTGATCACACATCCGGAAAACAGTGTGGGTATTGATATAGAAGCACTGTCAAGAAATTTCGCGGCTGTTGAATCCAGGGCCATGAATGAAGAAGAACGCGAGGCTCTTTCAGACAAGAGCGAAATAAGGACCAATCAGTTGGCAATCATCTGGTGTGCGAAGGAAGCAATATATAAGTATATGTCTCAGAACGATGTTGACTTTGCCCGTCAAATGGAAGTTGCCCGTTTTTATCCCCGGGAAGAGGGAGAAATTGAGGCAGATTTCATTCACAAGGACGGAGAACGTGAAAACTTCACCCTGGAATATAAAATTCTTGATGACCACGTTATGGTCTGGCTTGTGGGCTAAATAACCCGGCATATTTTTCCACCAGGTAAACTGGCTGATAGCTGAGTTTTGCCTTCCGGAGGCCTTCGTCTCCGGCATCGTCTTCACGGTTTATATAAATAAGATCGGGGTGCTTTTCCTGAATATGTTCAGCAAAAAGTTGATTAATAGCCTGATAAGCACCTTTATATTCAGGAAACGCTTTTTCTATATGCACAATATAAGTGTCGTTGCTTAATGGTTCACCCACGGTAAAAGCAATGATACGGCCCTCTGTCCGGAGAATCAAACCTTCGAGTTCCAGTTCCTGAAAATGTTGAAAAGCCCTGTGAACGGCGCATTTTTCCTCTGAAAGAGACGCGTTGTGGCGGCATCCCATCATAACACACCATTCATCGTTCATCTTTAAACATTCGGCAATATTTTCAGGTGTGATAATCTCTGTCCGGAAATCAGGATAGAGCCTTTTGAAGCCCGAAATAAGATTTCTTTTGGGTTGAAGCTTTTTCCCTCCAAGTTGCACCAACTGACTGGCAGGGTAAAGATAATCGAAAGAAGAACGGATGGGACGGATATCAAACTGACCCGGGAAAGCTTTCAGGAGTTCGTTCGACTGTTGTTCCGAGATGCTCCACAGGCTGAAGGGTTCTCCGGGAGCAAGATCCGAAATGGTCTGAACAGTCTCTCTGGCAGTAACTTCTTTTCCGTTTTCAGTAAGGGGATAAAGATATGTATACGGCTCACTTTCCTCTTTGCAGCTCCTGAAAATCAAAAGCGGGCCGGAGGTGGAGGGAACAACCGAGTGGGTGGTATTATATATGCCTGCCCACATATAGAGTGCCGTAAAAGAAAACTCGGAACCCTGTTTATTGGCATTCTTAAGAAACGGTAAAACTGAGGATCGGTCGGAAACAGATAAAGGAGAAAACTCTCTCATAAAAAATATCATTCGTTTAACCATGCTTCCAGTTGTTTTAACAACTGGTCGCGCATTTCCTGGGGAAGAGTCCCGATCCGGGTACGATGATTCCCTCCGGGTTGTACAAAATAAAGTACATTTGGTTTCCCGGGGTTGGGGACAGCGGCAGCCGTCCAGGGATCCCACTCCCCGTAAAGGAATACCAGTCGTGCATCTGTGGTTTTTACAAAATTACTTTGCATTTTGTAAAGTTTCTTGTTGAAACGGGGTTTATAAAAATCCGGGAGAAATATTTTAGACAGATAACCTTCGGCTGTTTTCAATTCCATAGCCGGATATTTTTTTGTTACCCACTTTCCCGTTATTTCGGTGGTATTCCCGATGGTCTTTTCGTCATTCTCCTCTGCCGTATTTACCCCATTTATAACAGCTGTAGAGTCTTTTTTTGCTTCTTTGGCTGCTTTTTTGGCCTCCTTGGCTTCTCTTTTTGCTATTGCCTTTTCACTGTCAGGTATAAACCGGGTGCGTGTTACTTTGAATCTGAAAGGATTGGTATCGTACCCGTAGTAACCCAACTGTTTTGCTGCCTGGACAAAGAAAGACATGGTAGGGGTGTCCCGCATCATGTAATCGGGCGAAGATATTTTCATGAAATGGGCAAACAGCAGAGAGTCCGGAGCAGAAACGGCAGGAATGTTTTCAACGGGAGTTCCCCATTGCCAAAAAGCAAAAGAATATTCCAATACCGCAAAATCATATATATCGGTTAAAGGCTCGGTGAATTTATATCCGGCTTTTTCGCAAAAAGAGGTAAAATCAGGCATAATACTGTCTTTGCGGATCAGCAACTCTTTCTGAAAAGCCAGCACTTTTTCCCTATCTTCTTTTGTCCCGACCTTGTTTTTAATAAAAGGTTCGTGACGTCCGTCTTCCACATTCTGGCAAAGCGGGCCGACGTATGAGACGGTAATATCTACGTCGTCGGGATATAATGTACGGTACATCAGGGCTGTCTGCCCACCTTTGCTTATACCTGTGGCAATCCATTTTCCCTGATAAACGGGACGCAGCATTTCACGTATCTTATGCAGATCGGTCATGGCCTGTTCTCCGGTTAAATGTTTCCAGGTGCGGGGTTGCGGGGTTGATTGGGAAAAGTAGCGGTGTTCCACCACTACAAGGTTTGCATTCAGTAACCGGGATAATTCTTCCCTGTACCTGGGACTCGATGCATAATCGGCACCGTATCCTTCGGTAACCAATACGGTAGGTCTGTCCGCTCCCACGTGCATTACGAAAATACGTTGTTCAAAGAACCCGTCACGCACTTCGTTGTGATTTACCATCTGGCGTACTTTTATCTGGTATTTTTCAGTGAATTCGGTGCTTTCCAGCCGAAGAACTTCGGTTACGCCCGAGAGGGAAGATAACGTAACTTCCAGCGGGGATCTGGAAGCCCTGAATGTTTGTGCGGGTAAGGTCCCGGAAACGGGAATCAGAGCCAGTAAGGCAAGTAGAACGATACTTTTCTTTAGTTTCATAAAGTGTTGGAATAGGTGTCTATTAAATCATTGTGGAAAGCTGCGGGCCTGGAAGCCAGCGAAGGATTCACTATAAAAGCGGGCCCGGTTTTTAAGGCCTGTTTTGTGGTAACTGGTTTTTTGCCTGTTATCAGTGAAATGGCTTTCGCAAAAAGCCCTTCGCGAACATCTCCAAGGGGATAATTCTCTTCCAGCAGTTCGTCTTCTTTTTCATAATCAGGGATGAAGCCCTCACGGAAATCCGTTACGCCTAAAGCATTGGCGTACCGGTAAACAATAGCCTGTGTTCCCCAATTTTCAATGTTGGTACCTTTTTCGGGCGAAAAAACCATGGCTGCGGTATATTTCCCGCGGGTCGGCGTCCCTACCTGGATGACTTCCATATATGGTTCTAGTCCGCATAACGTCAATTCGGAAGCACTGGCCGTATTATGAGCAGTGAGGATATATATTCGTGAAAGATTCAGATTCAGGGGTTGCTCGGATGCTTTTGGAAAGTATTCAAACAACATGTCGTTACGTTTATTTTCTGTCCAGTAGTCCTGGTACAGTTTGTTCCAGTGTTTTGAAACCAGGACAGTTGTGCCGTTGAGACATGAAGCCGGACATAAAGCCCCTGTAAGTATCCTGGCAGTGGAGAGATAGCCTCCCAGGTTATATCTCAGATCCAGAACAAGATCTGTAATACCCGCTTCTTTGAATGATTGCAGTACGGGAAGAAAATTCGAGTCGGAACCTCCAAAAAAATCTGTATAACACATATAGCCAATCCGGTGACCACTGTCTTCAATGAACTTAGAAGCTACCACCGGGTTCAGCGACTGTTTTCGTGAGGTGAGCGATATGGGGCCTGGCAGGTTGGAAATCGTATTGTTTTTGTATTCGCCCATAGTAAGGCTCAGACTGCTTGCGTAATACAGGTTTGTGTAATTGTCTTCGGTAATGGATTGTCCGTTCATTTCAACAATAATATCACCGCGTTTGAGACCTGCTTCAGATGCAGGAGTTTGGGGATAAACGTATTGTATAATAGCAAATAAAGAACTGGTATTAGAAAATTTGCCAAATGCAAGGGAATAACCGAAAGTGGTTTCAACTCCCTGAGAACCTTCTTGTAAGGTCTGAACGTCGTCTGTTATAAAGGACCAGCGGTCTTCGGCCCGGTAGCACAGTTTCTCAAAAAATTCTTTTTCATCGAATTCATAACGGATGTCAAGATCTCCGGGAATATGCTGTTCCCACAGATATACCTCTTCCATTATATCCAGCATGTATTTATTTACCTTTTGGGTCAGAGCGGGCGCTTCCTCTTTCTCGGGATCCGCGTGGGGATCACAGGCAGTTATCAGCAGACCTGATAATGCCAGCAAACACAAAATGAATCTGTTTGTTGAAAAAGCTTTCATTCGGCTAAAGTACAAATTTTTATTCTTTACCTTTGCAGAAAATATACCAAACAATTATATGAACAAGAATAATTTTGTTGCAGAACTCAAGTGGCGGGGGATGATCCATGACATGATGCCCGGTACCGAAGAACAGTTGAATAAAGAAATGACTACAGCTTACCTTGGGATAGACCCTACAGCCGATTCTTTACATATTGGACATCTTGTAGGAGTTATGATGCTAAGGCATCTGCAACTGTGCGGGCATAGGCCTATTGCTTTGGTTGGAGGAGCTACCGGTATGATTGGAGATCCTTCCATGAAATCCGCAGAGCGTGTTTTGCTGGATGAAGAAACATTGCGTCACAACCAGGAATGCATAAAAAAACAGTTGTCCAGGTTCCTCGATTTTGAGACCGAACAACCTAACAAGGCCCTTTTGTTAAACAACTATGACTGGACAAAAAATTATACGTTTCTTCAATTTGTCCGTGATATTGGCAAGCATATTACCGTGAATTATATGATGAGCAAAGACTCGGTAAAAAAGAGACTTTCCGGGGAAGATACGGAAGGGATGTCATTCACTGAGTTTACTTATCAACTCCTGCAGGGATACGATTACCTGTACCTCTACAAAACCTATGGATGTAAATTACAAATGGGAGGTTCCGATCAGTGGGGTAATATTACTACAGGATCCGAGTTGATACGCAGAAAGGAAGGCGGTGAATGTTTTGCGCTCACCTGTCCCCTTATTACCAAGTCCGACGGAGGTAAATTCGGAAAAACAGAATCCGGCAACGTCTGGCTCGATCCGGCACGGACTTCGCCCTATGCGTTTTACCAGTTCTGGATGAATGTGAGCGACGAAGATGCCCGGAAATATATTAAAATCTTTACCCAACTGTCATTCGATGAGATATCTAAACTGATAGAAGAACATAACGAGGCCCCTCACAAAAGGGTTGTTCAGGGTATGCTTGCCAAGTATGTAACAACGATGGTACATGGAGAAGAGGAATATAACAAGGCTGTTATAGCCTCTCAGATACTATTCGGACAAGGAACCAATGAACAGTTGAGATCTCTGAGCGAAGAAACTTTCCTCTCGGTTTTTGAAGGGGTTCCTCAGTATGAAATTTCAAAATCCATTTTGCCACAGTCGGTTACCGAATTATTGGCAGTTCATACTTCTGTTTTGCCGTCAAAAGGCGAAGCAAGAAAACTTATTCAGGGAGGCGGTTTGAGCATAAATAAAGAAAAAGTACTTTCTACCGAAACCCCGGTTGATGTTTCTCAGCTGATAGGCGACAAGTATCTGCTCGTACAGAAAGGGAAAAAGAATTACTTTATCATAAAAGTCATATAATATGAATGCAACGGAAGCCGGACAAAACACCAGACAATTGAAGGTCGCCCGGCAAATACAGCGCGACCTGTCCGAGATATTCCAGGCTCAGGGAATGGCCATGTACGACGGGGCCATGATTTCTGTGGTAAATGTACGTATCAGCCCGGATTTGTCGGTTGCCCGGGTATGGATAAGCGTATTTCCTTCGGCTAAAGCAAAAGAAGTACTGACTCGTGTACAGAACCAGCAGCGTGCTCTCAGAGGCGAAGTGGGCCGCAGGGTGGCGAAACAACTGCGGATCGTTCCCGAACTGATTTTCTATATTGACGATTCTCTGGACTACGTGGAACATATAGATGAATTACTTAAAAGCTGATCTTTTACGGTGAATCTGTCATTTTTCATAGCGCGGCGGTATCTGTTTGCCAAAAAATCAAGGCAGGTGATAAATGTCATTTCCTGGATAAGTGCTGCAGGTATTGCGCTGGGAACAATGGCTCTGGTTGTGGTGATGTCTGTTTACAACGGGTTTGATAACCTTGTAAAAGGCATGTACCATACCTTTGATGCAGATTTGCTTGTTAAACCGGCAGAAGGCAAAGTTTTTACCCCAACCGCATATCTTGAAGACCTGACAAATGATGAACGCATTGCTGCAAGTTGTCCTGTTATTGAAGAAAATGTTTTTTTACAGTACCGGGGAATGCAATCGGTGGCCATGCTCAAGGCCGTGGACAGCGTCTTCATGGCTGTCTCGCCGCTTAGGGAACGAACGGTACAGGGAAGGTTTGATATATATTTTGGCGAGATAGAGGAAGCGGTTGTGGGTCGTAATCTGGCCAATAACCTTGGGATAAATGTCGCATTCATTGACCCGTTATGGGTATATTACCCCGAGCGTGACGCTGTGTTTTCTCCTCTCGACCCCATGGCCTCGCTAAAAAGGGAAAAACTGTTCCCCTCGGGCATCTTCGCGGTAGAGCAAAATTACGATTCCAGGTATTTGTTTGTCCCTCTGGCTTTGGCGCGCCGTCTTTTTGATTACTCCAACGAGATCAGTTATCTGGAGCTGAGGGTGAACGAGGGAGTAAATATCCGGCGTCTTCAACGGGAGATCTCTGCAGCGGCCGGACCGGACTTTAAGGTGCTGAACAGATACCAGCAAAACGAAACAGTCTACAAGATGATGACGACAGAAAAAATTGTCATTTTCCTGCTGTTGGGTTTTATCGTGCTTATCATATCATGTAACGTGCTCGGTTCCCTAAGCATGTTAATTCTGGAAAAGAAAGACGATGTTGAAATCCTTGAAAGCATGGGGGCCAAAGAGAAACAGATCAGGACAATTTTTATCATGGAAGGATGGCTCATATCCATACTGGGTCTTTCGACAGGCTTGTTTCTGGGATTACTTCTCTGCTGGCTGCAGACCACATTCGGATTAATTGCACTGCCCGGGAGTTTTATGGTTTCGTCTTACCCGGTAGATGTCCAGTTTACAGATCTGTTAATTATTTCTGTTATTGTCCTCGGCCTGGGCTTTCTTGCTGCCTATGCCCCGGTACGCTCTGTTTTCAGCAAAGCAATTTCTGCCGCATAACCCGGCAGTTCGTTGGGCGTTTCCAGGAAGAAAGGCAGATTACGCAGCGCCGGGTGGTTAATCACCTGTTTCAGCGCATTGATTCCCAGGTGACCCTGACCAATCACTTCGTGGCGGTCTTTATGACTTCCGAACGGATTTTTTGTGTCGTTGAGGTGGATGGCCTTCAGCCGGTCCAGACCGATAACGCTGTCGAAATGCCCGATTACCTTGTCAAATTCGTTAATAATATCGTAACCGGCGTCATATATATGACAGGTATCCATACATACTCCCACACGTTCTTTATGTTCCAGCCGGTCAATGATAGCCCGGATTTCTTCAAAAGTGCGTCCTACCTCGGATCCCTTTCCGGACATGGTCTCGAGCAGGACCCATGTGGTTTGTTCAGGTTTAATAGCCTGGTTCAGGGCTTCCGAGATGAGTTCAATGCCTTTTTCTACACCCTGCTGAACATGGCTTCCGGGATGCAGATTATAATAATTGCCAGGGGTGAATTCCATGCGTCTGAGATCGTCAATAAGGGTACGCAGAGCAAAATCCCTTATACCCTGATCAGCGGCACATAAATTAAGTGTATACGGAGCATGAGCCATGACAGGCCTTATATCATGCAGGGCAGAGAACTCCAGAAAAGATTCAACATCCTTAGGATCAATTTCTTTTGCAGCGCCACCGCGTGGATTGCGGGTAAAAAACTGAAACGTGTTTGCTCCAATGCTGAGTGCCGTGCGGGCCATGGCCAGGTATCCTCCCGAGGAGGAAAGATGGCAACCAATGCGGAAACCGGTAGGATTTGAAGTGTTCATATGCTTGCGAAGATACAAAAAAAACGGTGCGACAGGTTTTATACTGTCGCACCGTCTGTACAGAATGATTATCTGCTACATCATGCCGCCCATGCCGCCCATGCCGGGATTGGCTACGGGAGCGGGGTTTTCTTCTTTTTTCTCGGCCAATACACATTCGGTGGTCAGGAACATTCCGGCAACCGATCCGGCGTTTTCAAGAGCCACGCGGGCTACCTTGGTAGGATCGATAACACCCGAGGCAAAAAGGTTTTCATATTTGTCCGTGCGGGCATTGTACCCGTAATCGCCTTTTCCTTCACGTACTTTCTGTACGATAATGCTGCCTTCCTGGCCGGCATTTTCGACGATCATGCGCAACGGTTCTTCAATAGCACGTGCAACAATGGCAATACCTGTGGCTTCATCGTCGTTGTCGGCTTTGATTTTCTTGAGAGTAGGAATAGCGCGGAGGTAAGCAACACCACCACCGGGGACAAAACCTTCTTCAATGGCAGCGCGGGTTGCATTCAGAGCATCTTCCACGCGGTCCTTCTTGGCCTTCATTTCTACTTCCGATGCGGCTCCCACATAAAGAACGGCTACGCCACCTGAAAGTTTGGCAAGACGTTCCTGGAGTTTTTCCTTATCGTAATCGCTGGTGGTAATTTCCATTTGTTTGCGAATCTGTGCAACACGGGCGGTAATGGCTTCTTTGCTTCCGGCCCCGTTGACAATAGTGGTGTTCTCCTTGTCTATGACAACTTTCTCTGCATTGCCCAACATTTCTATTGTAGCAGATTCCAGACGGATACCCTTGTCCTCGGTAACAACTGTTCCACCTGTAAGGATGGCAATGTCTTCCAGCATTTCTTTACGACGGTCTCCGAATCCGGGGGCTTTTACGGCAGCAATCTTGAGAGTGCCGCGGAGCCTGTTTACTACCAGGGTAGCCAGAGCTTCTCCGTCTACGTCTTCTGCAATAATAAGCAGGGAACGGCCGTTTTGAGCAACCGGTTCCAGAACGGGCATAAGATCTTTCATGGTAGAGATCTTCTTGTCTGTAATCAGCACCAGCGGATTGTCAAGAACGGTCTCCATTTTATCTGAGTTGGTAATGAAATAAGCCGAGATATAGCCGCGATCAAATTGCATACCTTCCACTACTTTGACTTCCGTATCGGTACCCTTTGCTTCCTCTACAGTAATAACGCCTTCTTTCTTAACCTTTGACATGGCTTCTGCAATAAGCTTTCCAATGGTTAAGTCGTTGTTGGCAGATACAGAGGCAACCTGTTCAATCTTTGACAGATCGTCGCCTACGCTCTGGCTCTGTTCCTTAAGGCTTTTTACTACACATTCAACGGCTTTTTCAATTCCGCGTTTAAGGTCCATTGGGTTGGCGCCGGCGGTAACATTCTTCAGACCCACGTTTATAATGGATTGAGCCAGAACGGTTGCGGTGGTTGTTCCGTCACCTGCCTGATCGTTGGTCTTGGAGGCTACTTCCTTTACAATCTGTGCGCCCATATTGGCGAACGCATCGCTCAATTCAATCTCTTTGGCAACCGTTACACCGTCCTTGGTGATTTGGGGTGCGCCGTATTTCTTGTCAATAACCACATTGCGTCCTTTAGGACCCAGAGTTACTTTCACTGCATCTGCCAAAGCATCCACACCTTCTTTCATGAGGTTGCGTGCTTCAATATTGTATTTAATTTCTTTTGCCATAATTGTATATGTTAATGTTAAAGGTTAGATAACGGCTAGAACGTCGGACTGACGCATAATAAGATAATCGGTCCCGTCTACATTGATCTCGGTGCCGGCATATTTGCCGTACAAAACAATATCACCTTCTTTCAATTCCATAGGCTCATCTTTTTTCCCGCAACCTACGGCAACAATTTTTCCACGTTGGGGTTTTTCTTTTGCGGTGTCGGGAATAAACAGGCCCGAAGCTGTCTTGGTTTCCGCTTCCTGCGGTTGAACGACTACTCGATCTGCTAAAGGTTTGATTTTCATTGTTCTAAAAATTTTAATAATAGTTATTGTTTGATGTGATTTTCTTTTGGTCAATGAGCGTAACGCAAAATCAATGCCATTTGCTCTTCTCTGTCAAATTGTCAGCGTTGCAGATTTGGCAGCTTTTTGCCACACAATAAGCCCGTGCACGGAGTTTAGCAGATAGACACACCACATGCAGGTAATAATAAGATGGCTTGTTTCACCCTCACGAATAAAAGCAAGGGTCCACATTATAATAGTTGCCGCGTTAACAGTTATCCAGAGATACCATTGCTCTGAATAGGTACGGACCATAAGCCACATGGCCACAATTGAGAGAAAAGTGGTGGTGGAATCGAGAAATGGAGCCGGATCGTCATAGTATTTAAGTACCACACCGCCTGCGACAATCAGAATCACACATGAAACTCCAAGTATTAAACGCTGTCTGGTGTTCAAGTTGCGGGCCCTGACCTCCGTTTTGCTCCCTTCCCGGAGTCGTTTCCGCCACAAGACATATCCAATGAACTGCATGGGTACGTAATACAGTCCGTTAAGAGCCACTTCGCCCCAGTAACCGACGCCCCAGGAAATATATGTGTACAGACTCACTTGTATGAGGCCGAAAATATAATTGGAAATATGGCCTTTGGCCACCAACACCACACATAACACGCCGGAGATGGCTGCTATGCTCGAGAGCATATCTGTCTGGCCGGTGACAATGAATACAATAACATTCAAAGTTACGATGGTACTGACAAGGAACCATTCATAGGGGCTGAAGAAATGCAATAATTTTTTCATAAAAGGGATTAAAATGCGGGCATGGAAAACAGGAACTCAAACGTATGTGTTTTTTGCGGCGACAGGGCATACCGCACTCCTGCCGAGAACATGGGCCCAATCCTGAAAATGTGAAAATCAAACAACAGGTCGGTACCATAGGAATGAAAACGGGACACAGTGCCGTCCTGCGCTTTGGCATACATGTGGTCCGTAAAGGGGATCAGTTGTATGCGTTTCAGGTACAGAAAGCCGGGTAAGGACAGATCTCCCGGCCATATCGGTATGGCATAATCTGCCGTAAGTCTGAAAATCTGTGGAGCGAAGACCTGTTCCCTCATTCCCCGGGGCGATGACAGGAGAGATCCCAGATAAAAACTCCGGCCGGTTACCTTTTGTTCCTGGTAGGCCACATCTATCTTTAGTGCCTGGTTGCGGAAGAAACCGGGAATGTACCCGTAAGCCTGGACTAGTCCGATTGTGCTGAAAAGAGACTGTGTTCCCGGTGTATATCCCCATTGCAGATTTAGTCCCATGCCCAGCCTTGGGAAAATATCCCTTTCGGCCCTGTTTTGAACCTGGTAATAACGGATTCCTGCCTGGAGTATTCCTTTATTCACGTACCGCTGCTTTTCACTTACATAGTAAGAGTCATTTGTAAAATGGTACTGTATGGACGGAATGAAACCTCTTTGCCATCCGTGACTGTTGAAGGTAAACGGGATATATGAATATAACCTGGCATCGAACAGAGGAGACGGGATTGTATCGGTTACCAGGATGATTTTATTGTCTTCCCGCCGTGTACGAGTCTGTGTTCTGAACCGGTCGTTTACATTAATTTCGAGGGAGAATACGGGCAGCAACCCGGAATAGTTTACGTTGAGATGACCTGAGTGGAATCCGTTGTGGTATGAGTAACCAAGGATGGAGTACAGGTTGCCCAGGGTGTTTTGGGACATTAGTGTCACACCCGCCGAGACCGTTTCGTAGTATTTCTGGAAAGTGAAGGTCTCCAGTTCATTGAAATTGAAGTAAAATGGAAGCCATGAATGAACTCTTGCAGCATGAAGCACTTTGTTGTATTTTTTTACCGGATAGGATAACTCTTCCGGGACACGAAGTGTATCAACAATAAAACGGGGCGTTCTGTTTACCGGCAGAACAGCTGTTTTTCTCGTTGTCAGATCTGCCGGGGTATTCAGAAGACTGTCGGCAGATATTTCTATGAGCTGATATCCGGTTGCCGTATAATCTGTATAATACAGACGGGTTGCTGTGGCGCCCTGTGCAGGATAGGGATCAAAGGCTCCAAAGCGGGCCTGTGTAAGTTGCAGTGTTTTCCCGGTTGCCGGGTCAAGTGAAAAGATATTATCGGTATTGTGACTGAAGTCGCTCTGAAAAAACAATTTATCGTTTTCAGCGCGTAATCCCGATAAAGAAAAGAAAAACGGCGGGAGTACGGTGTCACACTTATCCTCGGTCAGTGAAAAACGGTATATTCCCTTACCTTGCTCACCGGTAAGCATCCCAAATAAGTGCGTACTGTCCTGCCATGCCAGCCCGGACAATTGCTCGCCCCGGGGAACCTGTCTTTTCAAAATGCTTACACCTGTTACGGGATTGAGAATATGCAGCTCACTGCCCCCCTCGGGCCGGTAGCTGACCACGGCCAGTCTGCTTCCGTCCGGCGAAGGCACGGGATTGAAAAACCTCGTTCCGTGGGTAAGTATGGTTTTCTTGCGTGTCCGGGTGTCGTACCGGATAATAACTGAAAAATTCTCATACGCCCACCGGTGGCCGCTAACTGTCTCGGACCAGAAAAGGTTCCGGCCGTCACCAGATAACATGGAATTGATCTCCCCCAGGAGACAAACAGTCTTTTCTTTGCCCGTCGTATCGCCTTTCTGTATGCGGACCAGTCTCCTGGTTTGCGCCAGGGAAGATTTCACGACATAGATGTAACCAGCTCCTGAAGAATCCGTAACAATGACCGGGGAGCGGTAGGATACATAATCATTAACCGGTTTGTTGATCTGGTGCCCATATGTATATGCCCCTTTTTCCTTCTCCTGATCTTCCCATAAACGGCTGTAAAAATCTTTGGCATGATACCACATCCGGCCCGGAGTTGCGCCCCAGTTCCGTATGAAAGAGTTGTCATATTCGAATGGCCAGTAAGGCTTGCGGGTTACATCGGTAAATATGTTTGCCAGCGCGTATTCAGAGGATGTGTTTTCTGCGGTGGAAAAGCTCAAGTACCCTAAGGCATAGGCATTAGGAATTTTATGCTTGTAAGATCCGTATTTCCATTTATCCAGGGAGAAATCTTTGCCTGATGCAAAATAAGCTTTATAAGGCATAAGAAAGGAGGCTTCCCTTCCCCGGCCGGCATACGAAAGCAATGTTTCGGTAAACGTGGCGTCACCTTCAACAAGCCATCGTCCGAAGTAGAGGCCCACCGAAACCGCCTCGGAAATTTCCCCGGTAAACCAGCTGAAGGGTTCAAAAAAATGTTCTCCTGCCCGCTGCATTTGCGCCACATGTCTTAATTCATGCAAAACCAACTGCCTGTCCCAGTTCTGGGTGTTGCTTCCATAGGAAGACGGAGTAGTGATGAGTTCCATCCGGGACGGGGTCCACGTTACCATTCCATTACTTTGAAGAGAGTATGGATGAAGGACAACCGGGATGTGTGGCATGCGTGCCTGAAGTGAGGCAGCAACATGAGGCGCGGTTTTTTCCAGAAGATATGCATAGCGAAAAGCCAGCGAATCTGTTCCACGGGGATAAATCACTTTAAACGGACCGGCCTTAATCTGATTCCATTTTAATCTGGCCGGATCTTCCCCGGTTAAATAAAATTGCGCTCTGGCAGGGTGTAAGCCTGAAAACAGAAGAATTGATAATAAACAGGTCAGGATCTGTTTTTTCATGCTGCAAATGTAGGTTAAATTTAGCAAGCTAAATGCACCAGTTTCTGGCGCAACCGGGTGCAGGTTCAACTTACGTAGAACTTCATACAAGCTATTCAGCACGGGAAACACCTCCCGGTTGCTATCGCAACCGGGTCCTTCCTTCCGCAGGCGCGAGGTTTCCCTTACCTGAATAGCTTGTTGAGTTCTTTGTGGGTTGAACCTTGATTTGGCTGTGAAATGGCAAGCTCCTGTCTTTCTTTGTGGCTGAAGCCAAAAAGAGCGGTGCTGCGAAGCAGCCTTATATAAGCCCCAAAATCCTTTGGCGCACCGCCTAAAGGTTTCCATCCTCCACCTGGTGCGCAGCGTCTTT
>CAZRJC010000001.1:0-334318 GCA_964600385.1 uncultured Muribaculaceae bacterium | reverse complement strand
AATTTTTGGTCAGGTTCCTGCTCAGATACATTGCGATCTGACGTGCCTGACAGATCTCTCTTTTACGTGTTATGGAAACGAGGCTGTCGGGTGAAAGTCCAAAGTAACTGCAGACGGTTTTTTGAATGTCATTCATGGAAATCTCATGTGGCGCGAGATTTACCAGTTTATCCGTTATGGACTGTGCCAGTTCTAAAGTTACAGGCTGTTTATTGAAAGTAGATTGTGCCAGTAATGAGCAGAAGGTCCCTTCTATTTCCCGAACGTTGGTAGTAACATGTTCGGCGATGAATGCCAGGACTTCTTTGGGAACCTCAACGCCCTCGTTGTAGCATTTCTTTTGCAGGATGGCCAGTCTTGTGGCATAATCAGGTGCCAGCAGTTCTGCGGAAAGGCCCCATTTAAAGCGTGAAAGCAAGCGATCGTCCAGGTCTTTGAGATCAACCGGGGCACGGTCGCTGGTTAGTATAAGCTGTTTCCCGGATTGGTGCAGGTGATTGAAAATGTTGAAATAAGCGTTCTGAGTCCCTGGTTTTCCGGCAAATTCCTGTACATCGTCAATGATGAGCACGTCTATCATCTGATAGAAATGCATGAAGTCAGTGAGTTTGTTTTTAATGTTGACCGCGTCCATAAACTGGATCTGGAACAGATTGGCCGAAACGTAAAGGACAATTTTTTCCGGCATTTTGTTCTTGATCTCAATACCTATAGCCTGGGCAAGATGGGTTTTGCCAAGACCCGAGCCCCCGTAAATAAACAGTGGGTTAAACGGACCCCCTGGCTTTTCGGCAATGCTTAAACCGGCTGTACGGGCAAGCCTGTTGCAGGACCCTTCCACAAAATTATCGAAAGAGTAGGCGGCATTCAGTTGTGGGTCAATCTTGACCTGTCTGACTCCGGGTATAACGTAGGGGCTTGCCAATTGTTCATCACTGCTGCGGTGAAAAGAAACCGACTTGTTCTGGAATTGCCCTTTAACCTGATGAGGCACGGGAACTCCTTTGCTGCCGGAATCTACTTTAACGCTGTATTCAAGTTTTGCCTGACTTCCCAGTTCTTTACGAAGACAGGGCCCTATCAGGTCAATAAAATGTTCTTCTATATATTCCCTGAAAAAATGAGAAGGGACTTCAATGGTAAGGACATAATCCTGCAGTCTTACTGGCATGATGGGTTCAAACCACGTGCTGAAGCTTGCGGGCTGTACAATATCTTTAATAATATTGAGACAATTATTCCAGACAATTTTGTGCGAGGATGGAGACATTTATGATTTCAGGTTAGTATCACAAATTTGGTTGAAAAAAATGGTAAAAAAAAATGAAAAGTGCTTGGATTTCATAAAAAGTTTTTAATACCCTCATAATCAACGATAAAAAATTTAAATTTTTTAAATCGCTGATAATCAGGCCTATATTCTGCTAATTGCCTGTTTTTTAAGCAGGATAATAGTTACGGACAACTTTAGCAGATTAAAACACAGTTATTTTAAAGTATTTTTTTGGGTTATCGCTAATTTTTTGCACCAGGGAATCTACACTGCCAATCACCCGGGTAATGTTATTGTATAGATCGGGGTTGTTCATAACTTGCCCGAGAGATCCGCCGGGATTGTTCAGATGTTTGATAAGGGCAGTGAGCTCGTTTACGGTTTCAGAGAGCCCTGCGTCTTTTAGTTCGAGTGAGAGTGCCTGCAGATTGACGAGGGTTTTGTTGAGGTCATTCATACCCGTATTCAGTTGTGTGCCCAGGGTGTCTACGCTTCCGAGTATGCTCTCTATATGCGGGGCATTGTCGTTGAGTGTCCCAATGAAGCCATTGAACTGATGAAGGGAAGAATTAAGAGATGCTAGCGCCTCCCGGATTTCCTGTTTGTTTTCTGTTCCAAGAATCTCATTCAGATTTGCCACAGTGGTATCGAGCCCCGAAATCAGCCCGGCAATCTGTTCTTTCAGAGAGATCAGTTCTCCCGTAAGAAGCGTTATAAGATCTTTCTGTACCGATGATAACAAAGTATCTCCCGAACGATGAATGGTCTGTTCGGCGGACATGTTTATTTTAACGGCTTTACCTCCCAGAATGTCGGCACTGTATATGTCGGCTACTGACCCGACAGGAATTTTAAAGTTCTTTTTCAATTTCATGCTGACGATCATTCTCCGGTTATTCTGATCGTAGGATATTTTATCAATGGTGCCCGCTTTCAGACCCAGGATAGAAACAGGGCTGGTAGGGGCCAATCCTTCTACGCTCGGATAGACGGCATAGTAGGTTGCCGTTCCCTGGAAGACATCGTTGCCTTTCAGGAATTGTATAACAAAGTACAGCGCAATCAGTACCAGCAGAAAAAACAGGCCTATGCGGATCTCTTTTGAAATTTTTCTTTTACTCATAATGTGTTATTTGACAGGCACCTGTTTCCCTCCCTGAACAGCTATGACAAAAGCTCCGGGAAAGTCTTTGCTTCTAAGTTTTGCGCAGAATTCCCAGGCTTCTTCAGGTGTATCGAAGTTGCCTATGGTATACTTATATTTAAATTTCTGTCCCGGGCATTCTATGTAATCAACCTGACCATATCCTTTAAAAACGGCAGAGGTGGCAGGGATTTTTTCGTTTCCGGCCATTACCTGAACCCGGTATTGTTTTTCAACTTTTACTTCTACTTCAACTTCTTGACGTGGTTGTGTAACATTGTTTTGTTGTGCAACAGCCTTATAGTATTTGTCAAAACCGAGGAAAAGCTGTTGGGCGAGTTTTTTGCGCCCGCTGTCTGATCCCAGAATCTTTCTGTCTGGTGTACTGTTGATAAAGCCCAGCTCAACGAGTATTGCAGGCATGGAACAATATGCCAGAACCATCAGTCCGCCTTCTTTCATTCCACGGTCTTTTGAAATTCCTTTCAATGGCCCCGAACGTAATGTCTGCTGGATACAGGTAGCCAGAATCTTTGACTGTCTGGTTATGGCGTCTTTCTGAAAATTAAAGACGATCATGGACTGAGGGTTTTCGGGATCGAAACCTTCGTATTTTGCCCTGTAGTTTTCCTCGAACTTGATTACTTCGTTTTCTTTGAGCACTACCTCGTAGCTGTCATCTTTCCTCTGGCTCCTGTCTCCACCGAAAACCCAGGTCTCGGGTCCCACCGGAACGGTTACGGATCTGCGTGTGGAGTTCACATGAATGGAAATGAACAGATCTGCATGTCCCTCGGTGGCCAGCATGCCCCGTTTGTCCAGATCAACGGCCACATCAGATGATCTTGTATATAACACTTCAATATCGGGATAACTCTCCCTGATGGCCGCTCCCAGATACCTGGCCACAGAAAGGTTTATATCTTTTTCCCTTAATTTCCTGTCCGGACTCAAGGCCCCCGGATCGTGTCCTCCATGACCGGGATCAATGACAATTTTACTAATAGAAACGGAAGGTATGTTTTGAGCAAAGATGGCATATGAATTGCAAATACACGAAATGACCATCAATACGGGAATCAGTTTTTTCATATATATTTGCAGCTTATGTCTGCAGCAGACAAAGATAATAAAACTATTTTGTATACCGTGTGTTTAGTGGTGTTCCTTCTAGCGGGGGTAACATCACTATGTGCTCAGGATAAGCGGGTTATAGATAATGCTCTTACACCGGTAAGCACTTCATTCAGGCAGGGCAGGAAGTCTCCGGTAACCGGGTTGGAGACATCGCCCACACTGGCATCCATGTTGTCCATATTGGGTAGCCGGCTGGGTACGGGACAGGAAAAAACCGGGGTTACTCTCTTCTCTACAGACAGTTCGGCGCGCATGGACAGTCTTCGTGCCCGGTCTCAGTTTGAAGCTCCTGCTTTTTCTGTGGCCAGGGATTCGGTTGTGGAAGATTTCTCCAATGGAAAAACCATGCTGTATTATTACGGAGACGTAAAGGTTACTTATGACAATCTGGAAATAACAGCGGAATATATGGAATACGATGCAGATTCCAGAACCGTATTTGCCACAGGGGTAATAGATTCCACCGGTGTGATGCAGGGAAAGCCCGTGATGAAAGAAGGAAAGAATAACTACGTGATGGAATCTGTCTACTATAATTTTTCTTCCAAGAAAGCACGGATCAATAACATGGTAACTCAGGACGATCAGGGATTCCTACACGGAGACCACCTTAAGAAAATGCCGGATAACTCCATAAATATTCACGGAGGAAAATATACAACCTGTGATGCAGAACATCCTCATTTTTATCTGAGAATGACCAATGCAAAAATCACTTCCGGACAGGACGGGAAAGTGGGTCAGACCATATTCGGTCCTGCCTATGTGGTTATTGAAGATGTGCCTACTCCCATTGCACTTCCCTTTGGTTTTGTGCCTCAGCGCCCCGACCGGTCCGGCGGATTGCTTATGCCAAGCTACGGAGAAGAAACTTCCCGCGGTTTCTTCCTCAGGGACCTTGGTTATTATTTTGTTATAGGTGATTATCTTGATTTTTCCATTACAGGTGACATTTACTCAATGGGTTCATGGGCAGTAAGAACAACGGCGCGTTACAAGAACAGATATAAATATAACGGGAGCCTGAATGTCAACTATTCAAAGAACATAACAGGAGAGCGCGGATCGTCCGACTATTCCGAGTCGGGGGATTTCAGTATTAAATGGAGCCATACGCAGGATCCGAAAAAACGGCCCGGAACCACTTTTAGTGCTTCTGTAAATTTTTCGAGTCCTTCTAATAACCGTTATAACAGCCAGACAATAAACGAGGCCCTGCAAAGCCAGACCTCGTCGAGTATTTCCTATGCAAAAACCTTTGCGGGCACACCTTTCAATCTGTCCGTCAACCTGTTGCACAGTCAGAATAACCGTGACTCTTCCTACTCTCTTACATTGCCCAACTTCACGTTTACCATGAGCCGGATTAATCCTTTTGAGAAAAAGGAACGGGTTGGCAAGAAAAAATTCTATGAAGAGATTACCCTGAGTTACAATACATCGTTTCAGAATAAAGTAAATTTCAAATCGTCACAGTTTGGCACACCAGATCTGTGGAAAGATTTCAAGACGGGTATGCAACACAACTTTGCCATTGGCTTACCGGGTTTTACATTGCTTAAGTACCTGAATTTCACACCAACAGTTTCTTATGGCATGAACTGGCATTTTATGAGCGAATCCCGCCGGTTCGATCCCGTTACCCAAAAAGTAATCTCGGAATATTCCAAACCGTTCAGTGAATTTGGTCTCACGCAGTCCTATTCAGGGGGGATTTCCATGTCTACCCGTATTTACGGCATTTTCAACTTCAATCCCAAAGGCCGGCTAAGGGCTATAAGACATATGATTACACCGTCTATTGGCTTCTCATTCAGGCCCGAACTGGGAACGTCGCCCAATGGCTATGTAACGTTAAATTATACAGACAGTCTTGGGGTAGATCATTCTGTTGACTACAATAAATATTCTAACAAATCTGTTTACGGGCCACCGTCGAAAGGCCGTACGGCTGCTATCAGTTTCTCTTTCGGAAACAATATTGAAGCTAAGCTCTTTAACAAAAAAGACACTACTCAGAACGGCGGGATAAAGAAGATCAAGCTTATAGACAATCTTTCTTTGTCGGGATCGTACAATTTTCTTGCAGACTCATTGAAGTTGTCCAACATAAGCGTTACCTTATCCACTACCGTTTTTGAAAAACTCGGACTTAACGCCAATGCTACTTTCGACCCCTATGCCATTGATTCCAGGGGACGTAAAATTAATACGCTGAATATTATGAAAACCGGGAGTCCCGCCCGGCTTACCAATGCCAGTTTTTCCACTTCGTATTCATTTTCAGGCGGAGGAAAGAACAGCAAAAACACATCCTATCAGTTAGTATATGAGGACCCTCTTACCGGAGAGTATATTCCCGGAGGCTGGATTTATTATATGGACCCGGAAATTCCCTGGTCATTGAATTTTAATTACAGTTTTTCATATAACAGATCCTATACCTATGCGAACGAATTATTGAATACAAATCATAATTTTTCTCAAACTCTTGGTTTTTCAGCTCAGATAAAACTAACTAAAGATTTGAATATCAATTTAAACAGTGGTTTTGACCTGATGAAATTCAAGCTTACTACTACTCAATTAAGTGCCACTTACGATCTCCATTGTTTTCAAATATCATTCTCCTGGGTTCCAAACGGGAAGTGGGAAAGCTGGAGTTTCCGCATTGCCGCCAAGGCTTCTGCACTGGCCGACCTCTTGCAGTACAAGAAGAACTCAAGTTTCTGGGATAATTAAATTTTTTATATATTTGCCACATCTTTGCTTCATTACGTAGCTTTAACCCTTTTTTAACATATTTGCATGTACGATATTATTGAGCTAAGCAGCAAATCAATGGAAGATCTCCATAAGATTGCTCAATCGCTGGAAATTAAAGAAATTGAAACTTTTGCAAAAACCGACCTGATTTATCAGATATTAGACGTCCAGGCTGAAAAGGGGGCTTCTGTTGCCCGCTCAGCATCCAATCAGGCAGGTCAGAATAAACAACAGAAGAAACGTGGACGGAAACCTCAGTCTCAGCAACCACCTCAGTCTCAGCAATCCTCTCAGTCTCAGAAACCACCTCAGCCCCAACATTCTGAACAATCCCCAAAAACACAGCAGCCACAGCAACCTGTAAAGGAAAATGTTGCTCCTCAGGAGAGGCAAGAAAAACAGGAGAAACAGGAAAGACAAGAGAAACAGGAAAGACAAGAGAAACAGGAGAGCAGGAATCAGAAATCCCGCAGGGGCAGACCCAGAAAAGAGGAAAAAGAGTCAGCAGAAAAAGCTCCTGAAATTCAGGAGCCTGAAGAACCTGCAATTCCAGTTGCGGTTATTCAGGAAGAAGAAATTACTGATAAAGTTGAATTGACAGAAGAAAAATCGGCCGAACTTTTTCCTGCACCGGAAGCTCCTGTAACAGGGAAACGCAAACGTACAACAGGTTCACAGAATAGAATGACCGAAAACTCACAGGATAAATCACAGGAAAAAGTACAGGAAGCTGCAACCGTTCCCACTCCGCATCAGAAACATCAGGTGCAGGAGCACAAGGCCCCTGTTAAACAGCCTGAATATGAGGGAGTAGTGAAAGCTATTGGTGTTTTGGAGATGATGCCCGACGGCTATGGCTTTCTGCGTTCTTCTGACTACAACTACCTGAACTCTCCGGACGACATCTACCTCTCACAGCAACAGATCAAACTATATGGTCTGAAAACGGGCGACACCGTTTGCGGCGAGATACGTCCCCCCCGTGAGAGTGAGAAGTTTTTCCCGCTTGTAAAAATACTTCAGATTAACGGACGTGATCCGGAGTTCATACGGGACAGGATTCCTTTCGATTTCCTGACCCCTCTTTTCCCGGACCAGAAATTTGATATTACATCCAACGGACACAATACTTTATCTAACCGGATTGTTGATTTGTTCACACCCGTTGGTAAAGGCCAGCGTGGTCTGATTGTTGCCCAGCCCAAGACCGGGAAAACCGTTTTACTTCAATCTATTGCCAATGCCATTGCAGACAACCATCCAGAAGTCTACATGATTGTTCTCCTTATTGATGAGCGGCCGGAAGAGGTTACGGACATGGCGCGTAATGTAAAAGCCGAGGTGATTGCATCTACGTTCGATGAATCGGCAGAACGTCACGTTAAAGTAGCAGGCATTGTTCTGGAGAAAGCCAAACGTCTGGTTGAATGCGGTCACGATGTGGTGATCCTGCTTGATAGTATAACCCGCCTTGCCCGTGCCTACAATACTGTACAGCCGGCCAGCGGAAAAGTACTTAGCGGTGGTGTGGATGCCAACGCCCTTCAGAAGCCTAAACGTTTCTTTGGTGCCGCCAGGAATATTGAGAACGGCGGTTCACTTACCATCCTTGCCACAGCTCTTATTGATACCGGATCCAAAATGGATGAAGTTATCTTTGAAGAATTCAAGGGAACGGGTAACCTGGAATTGCAGCTCGACCGGCGTCTGTCCAACAAACGCATGTTCCCCGCCGTGGATGTAACGCTCAGCTCTACACGCCGCGACGATCTGCTTATGGAAAAAGACAAGCTCAACCGTATATGGATCCTTCGCAATTACCTGGCAGATATGAATTCCGTCGAGGCTATGGAATTCATGAAAGATCGTCTGTTACGTACCCAGGACAACGATGAATTTCTGATTACAATGAATAAATAAATTGTATGCAGCAGGCCGTTAGAACGGCTATGACTACCTTAAGGGCTTTGGCAATGACAAAGCCCTTCTTTGTTTCTGCCAACAAAGGCAATCCGGCATGTCCTTCCTGTACAATACTGTTTGCCAATAAAATACTCAGCGGAATGGTCCCGGCCGCGTATAACGAAATGAAAAGGATATGGGGCCCCGATTCCGGGATCAGCCCTACAATTACCGCCATAAGAAGCATAAGCCAGAAACGGTCGTACATCCAGCTTTGAAGATCTACGTAGTTAAGGACCACTTCAAGAACCAGCAACGCGCCAAGAGTCCAGAGAAATATTTTAATAAAGTGGTGTTTGATTATATGGCTCCAGATGTGTTCTTCAATAAAGTGATCCGATGAAAACAAAGTAAAGACAAGTGTTACAAGGGAGAAGCCTGCAAAGATCATGTTCATCCATTTTTCTGAAAACATGCTCTCTGCAGCGTGTTCATGTTCGTGTCCCGATATTTCGATATGTTCGTGTGAAAGAAATCCGAAGACGATGCATACAAAAAAGAGGGCCAGACCAATAAGAAGAACTATCCGGTGCATGCCGGGAGGGTTGAAATTCTTCCCGATCCGGCTCCAGATCTGAACATGTCCATGCGTGTTGAGCTCTTCTGAATGTATGGAAAAATGGTCCGGACCGAAAGGCCGCGGTACCCGACGAATGACTTTATCTGCAATCCAGCCAGACACGATGGCCAGTATGAATAATCCTGCAAATAAATAAAGAGACGTGCCGGGTATCATTGCCAGGATTACAAATGCCTCGTCTCCTACGGTGGCAATCATCATTGCCAGCAATGCACCGAAAGACACCATGTTATGAGCGTAGAGACTGACTACAATGAATCCGCCGCCACAACCCGGTGTAAGACCCAGCAGCGCAGAAATCAGAATTTGCAGGAACGGCCTGTTCCTGAGCTTTTCCAGAGAATGTCCCTTGCTGATAATATTAATGTACTCAAGAAAGATCATCATCACCATGACCAGACCGGTAATGAGAACACTGTTCTTAATGACTTCGATAAAGTGCATAATTGTCTAGATGATGTTAAGAATCCTGCCGGCGGCTTCGAAAGGGTCCGTTTCCCCCGCTGCCACCTGTCCCTCAATGACGGAAAGCGCCCTGGCAACCTCGGGATTATTATAAAAGCGGGAAAGAAGGCTTTCATCTATGCTTTCCTTCATCCAGTAAACGGCTTGTTCTTTTCTTTTTCTGAAAAAATATCCGTTGGATTTTGTCAGGTCCATATAACGGAAAATAGCATCGAGTATTTCTTCCAGTCCGGTTTCTTCAATGGCCGAGGCAGTTATGGCTGCCGGTATCCAGCCGGAAGGAGATGGGGGGAAGAGGTGGAGTGCGCTCTGGTAAAGGATGCGGGCTTTGGTCGCTTTTTCTATATTGCTGCCATCTGCCTTGTTGATCACCAGAAGGTCTGACATCTCCATGATACCGCGTTTGATTCCCTGCAGCCCGTCTCCGGCTCCGGAAAGCATAAGTAACAAAAAGAAATCGGTCATTGAATGGACTGCAATCTCGGATTGTCCAACGCCAACGGTTTCAATAAAAATCACATCAAAGCCGGCTGCCTCACAAAGGATGACCGCTTCGCGGGTTTTCCGTGCGACACCTCCCAGCGAACCTCCGCTCGGGGAAGGTCTGATAAAAGCATTCTCGTTGTTGGCAAGGCTTTCCATACGTGTCTTATCTCCCAGTATGCTTCCTTTGCTGCGTTCGCTGCTCGGATCGATAGCTAAAACCGCCAGCTTGTGCCCAAGTCTTGTGATGTATTTTCCAAATGCTTCAATGAATGTACTCTTTCCAACGCCCGGGACTCCGGTGATGCCTATCCGTATGGAGTTCCCCGATAAAGGATGGCAGGCGGTAATAAGTTCACGCGCTTTTTTCCGGTCCTCGGGGAGTGTGCTTTCAGTAAGGGTAATAGCCTGTGCCAGAGTTGGAATATGCCCTGCCTTGATGCCTTTCAGATAATCTCCTGTGGTCAGCTGACTTGCCGGTTTTTTCTTCAGAAGCTTGCTGGCATTGGGATTGATGATGGGAGGCTGGGGTATACCTTCATTAACAGTCAAAGCAGAGTCCATAGCCGGATTATTTTAATATTTTGCCGTATATCAGCAGGTTAATGGTCGGTCTGGATGGTGCATTGGTTGTCAGGCTTACGGTGTAGATCACTTCTCCTGAAGTGTCTGTTTTAGGGATTGAGACCAGAACTGAAACGGTTTCTCCCGGATTAACCGTTGTGGGGAAATCTGCCTTTATCCCTGGATGACTGAAGTCTGCCTTATAAATGACAAGAGGAGCCTTCCCTTTATTGGTCATGGAAAACTTTGTTTCTACAGAAGATCCTGTTTTTCTGTCCGGAAATTCATAAGCGCTTTTGTCAAGCTGGGGAATGGGTCCTTTCTCTTTTTCTTCACGGGTCATGGAAGAAGTGTTGATCTTAATGGACCCTTTTACGGTAAGTGCATGTACCGGGTTGACCTTATCGTTGATCACAACCTGGACAGGATAGATAACATTGCCCCATTCTTCTTTTATGCGTGTATCTATGGTGTAGACGATAGATCCTTTTTCTCCCGGATTGAGTTTCGCGGGATTGGCATATACTTTAACGTTCGCGTCATTTGTCTTGAATCTCAGCAGGAGTGGCAGCTTACCTGTATTGATTACTTCTACCGAATCTGTTTTTTCTGTGCCCTGTTTAATTTGTCCCAGCTCCAATTCACTTTTCCTCAGGCGCAGGGTTCCCATCAAAACAGGGTGTGTGTCTTCAATGGAAAAAGCTCTTTGATGGACAACGCCCCGGATATGGAGCGTAAATGGGGTGGAATATCCGGTAATGTATACCGATAGCAGTTTGTCAAAAGGGTACGGACCCTGGTTATTCAGAAAAGTAGCGGTGACGGCTCCCTGTTTTCCGGGGGCAATTGGTTCTTTTGTCCATTCCGGTACAGTGCATCCGCACGAAGAAATAACGGTTTGGATCACGATGGGCTTATTGGAATTATTTGTTAAAGTGAAAGTATGTGACCGGGTGCCGTCGTTGATTCCAAAATCTCCAAAATCATGAACGGTTTTATCGAATACGACGGATGTATTTTCCTGTAATGCCGGTGAGCCGTAGAAAAGCAAGGATACTGCTACAAGTATGGGAAGTGTCATTTTTACAAAAGTTTGTACGAATACAAAGGTAGTAAGAATTTAATTCATATATTTGCGGCCGGATTTACTAAATATTTAATGAATCATGGCACACAAAATTACTGACAGCTGCGTAGCATGCGGTACTTGTATTGATGAATGTCCCGTTGGAGCAATTTCTGCCGGTGACATTTACGTTATTAACCCCGATGAATGCATTGACTGCGGTGCCTGTGCGGCAGCATGTCCTACCGGAGCTATTGAAGCTGAATAATCAGAAGATCTGATTTTGATCTTAAAAAGCATACTTTACGGTATGCTTTTTTTATTTTCTTTTCAGTGAGAAACAAAACGCTATGCCGCCCCCATCTCTCCTTCCGGCTGTAATGGTTCCTCCATGCAGAACAATGGCATTTTTAACAATGGAAAGTCCCAGACCGGTGCCCCCCATCAGACGGCTCCTTCCGGTATCGACACGGTAAAAACGCTCAAAAATCCGGGGCAAATGTTCGTCCTCAATACCTATTCCGTTGTCTGCATAAACAAATTGAAAATGATCCTCATCTGATGCTGTGAGCAAGACAAACAGAGTGTCACAACCGGAATAAGCTATGGCATTGTCCGTCAGATTACGGAATACAGAGTGCAAAAGATTATGATTCCCATTCATAATCAGAGCAGGCGGTATATCAATGACTGTTTTTATTTTTTTCTCCTGCAAGGCCCTTGACAAATCTGCGAATACGTCTCTTATAATATCGCTCAGATTGATCTCGGATTTTTCAATAATTTCACTGGCCTCATCCATACGGGTAATGGTAGAAATGTCGTTCAGAAGCTGTGCCAGCCGGTTAGATTGTTTATAACTGCTTTCTATGAATGCCTGACGTTTGGCTTCAGGGATCCCCGGATTGTTCACGAGTGTTTCCAGGTAGCCCTGAATACTGCTTACGGGAGTTTTTAATTCATGGTTTATATTCTGAGTCAGTTGTTTTCTCAAACGCGTCTGTTCCTGTTTTTGATGCAGAACCATACCGTGTTCGCTCTCCAACGCTTCTTTGGTTAATTTTAAACGCGAGTATAGCCTTATGATATGATTGGAGATTTCTCCCAGTTCGTCTTTTGGAAACGATCCAATATCTTTAATGGGATCACCCCTGTCTGCCAAAAGGGCAAATTTTCTCAGACGGTTAATATTATTCCCCAAACGTCTTGTCAGAATAAGTGCAAGTAAACTTACAAAAAGAGAAATGCCTGTCATTACTAACAGAAACAATCGGTCGGCCCTGAGGCTTTCCCTGAGTGAGTCGGAGTAGGGAATAGCTGAACGAATAATAACACCTTCGTAACGTGTGGCAGAATAAAAATATTCGATATCTGTGGTTCCGGACAAACGGCGGACAGTAAAGCCGTTTCCGGATGCGAGGGCCTGCTTAACTTCGTGCCTGTCTGAGTGATTGTGAAATTTATTCAACGGCCCGAGCTTTTCAGAATCATAAAGAACGTTTCCCAGAGTATCCATTATGGTGATTCTCAGGTCTTCGTTCAAAGACCCTTTTTTCAACAGAACCAATGAATCCATGGCCGCAGGATCAGAAATAACGGAATACAGTTGCGTGTTGAAGATCTGTAAACGGGAATTCACCATTTCTGCCTTGAACGTTTTTTCTCTGTGTTGCTGGAACACCAAAAAAGAAATCAGAAAAAGCCCAAAGAGGAGCATCAGGTACAAAAAAAACCGTACGTGGAAAGGCAATTTATATTTCAAAACCGTATCCATATCCAAGTCTTGTTACAATACAATCTCCGTATATTCCAATTTTTTTACGTAAGCGGGTAATATTAACGTCTATGGTTCTGTCCAAGACAATTACTTCGTCACTCCAGACCTGGCTGAGGATCTCTTCCCGAGAAAAGATCTTGCCTTTATGCTTCAACAGTAGAACCAGAATCTCAAATTCTTTTTTAGTCAGAGGTATTCCCACTCCTTCAACCGAGCAACTTTTTTTTGAAAGGTTTATTATTAAGCCTTTAAAATTAAGCAGTTGTTGGTTCTCCGGATGATGCGCGGATTCTGTCCTGCGTAATACACTTTTAACACGGGCAAGGACTTCCCTGATAGAAAAGGGTTTGGGGATATAGTCATCGGCGCCAAGGTTTAAGCCGGCCACAGTGTCATCTTCGGTATCCTTGGCAGTACAGAAAATGATGGGGATGGACGCCGTTTTTTCGTCTTTTTTCATCAGTCGGGCCATTCGGAAACCACTCATGGGCCCCATCATGACATCCAGGAGAATCAGAGAGTATTGCGAAAGATCCATAGTAAGTGCCTGTTCGGCACTGTAGGCTACATCTACCGTGTAACCTTCTACTTCAAGGTTGAACTGTAATATCTCACAAAGGGATTCCTCATCATCGACAACAAGAATCCTGATATCTTTCTTTTCCAATATGATCCGTTTTATTGGACACAAAGGTAACTGTTTATGGCTTAAACAAACCATGTTACATTCCGTGTAAGCGTTTATTAACTGAAATGTAAAATGACTGTAGGGGTGTTGTAACATGGGGCCGTCACCTTTGCATCAGATTTATGAAGAAAAGCAAATGAGAAGAAGAACAAGAGTATTAATTCTATTATTCACGGCATACTCCGGATTGCTACAGGCTCAAACGATAATAAGCGGTACGGTCACCGATAAAACGGCTTCGGAACCTTTACCCGGAGTGTACGTGATGGTTTCAGGTACCGGCACCGGCTCGGTAACAGATAACAGCGGTTTTTATGAACTTCCTTTGAATGATGGTGTATATACTTTGGAATTCAGGTATATATCATATAAAACGGCAGTAACCGGACCTGTAATTGTTTCGGGAGAATCTGGAGCGATAAAAGTAGACATGCAGCTCCAACCAGAGGAGTTGTTCGTTGGAGAAGTGTATATTATAGCACGAAGGGACCTGGAAACCGAAAAGAGTCTGTTGACGGAAAGGCGGCTGTCTTCTGCTGCTGTCGAAAATATGGGAGCAAGGGAAATGAGCAGAAAAGGGATTTCTTCGGTGGCCGAGGGAGTAAAAAAGATTCCAGGGATTTCACTTGCCGAAACAGGCCAGCTCTTTGTGCGGGGCCTTGGAGACAGATACAGTTCCACCACGCTGAACGGACTGCCTGTGGCCTCGCCGAACCCCGATAACAAACTCATTCCCCTGGATCTTTTTCCCTCGCGTCTGATAAGGAATATAACTGTGAACAAAGTATACAATGTGAGTGCTTATGCAGATTATTCGGGCGCTCATATTGATATTGGCCTGAAAGAACATACGGGAGACGATTTTTTTTATTTAAACATAGGAACAGGCGGTAACTCCAGGGCTTTGTTCTCCGGCTTCTTTGAAAGCGATAAAATAGGCGGAAGCTTTTTTACCCGCAATCTGCCGCTCAATATAAAAGATATGACTTCAAATGAGTTTTCATCCTATATAAAAAATCATGACCCCTTTGGAACCTCATTCTCAGTTACAAAAAGAACATTATGGCCGGGAATAAACGGGGCTATTGGATTTGGAAAATCATGGGAAAAAGGCCAAAACCGGCTGGGAATGCTTGTTTCACTGAGCGTAGATTACGATAATGAAATACAGAAAGATGCGTATATCTCAACCATAAATACACAGGGAACGGTTCTTAATGAGTTTGACTACAACAGTTATTCTACGAATGCAGATGTGGCGGGACTTATACACCTGGCCTACGATCCGGGTTCGTTCCATCATTTCAGTTATACTGTGCTGTACGCCCGCAATGCGGTGGATAATTACAAAAGAAGGGAAGGATACGATTCGGAAGGTATCCATCTGATTGGGAGCAACAGTGTTTTCCATGCCTATAACTTATTGAACAATCAGCTTGCCTACGGTTATGCAGCCGGAGACCGTTGGACATTGAACGTTAACCTTTCTTACGGAATAACGGGAAGTTACGAACCGGACCGCAGGCAGGTGATGTATCGTGAAGACGACCACAAGCTGTCTCTTTTTAAACTGAATCGCCAGGAAACCATGCGTTATTTTGGAGAACTGGAAGAAAGGGAAGCCGTGGCGGAATTTTATGCCATATACAAAATGGGGAAAAAGGGATCGATAAGGTTTGGAGCTTCATATAAGGACAAATTACGGAACTATTCATCGGTCCGGTTTTATTATAATCTGAACAATTTGAATCTTGAAATTACCGATATCTATGAAACAGATTTTTGGCTTAATACGGCAAATATTGCCGACGGAACCATTCAGATAATTAAAGATACTCAGCCCAAATCTCATTATTATGCCGGTCATCGTATGGGAGGAATATATGCGCAAACCGAATTTCTTCCTTTCAGGAACTTTAATGTCAACCTTGGTTTGCGTTATGAACCTTCCGAACTATGGGTCCGTTACTGGAATGATGCTTCGGTTGAGAAACGAACCGTTCTGTCCGGTCACGATCTGTTTCCTGCTCTGAATCTTAAATATTCATTCCATGAAAAGCATTCGGCACGATTTGCCCTTTCGCGTACCGTTACCCGGCCCCTATTCGTGGAAATGGCGCCCTTCCTTTATAAAGAATCGTATGGAAGCGCCGAATTAAGAGGCAACGAAGCACTGCAGAACGGCTATAATATGAACGCCGATCTGCGTTACGAATATTATGGTACACAGGACAATCTGTTCTCGGCTGCCCTCTATTACAAATGGCTGGAGAACCCCATTGAGCGGGTTCAGGAATCATCGGGAGGATCGGCGGTCCATTCATTCCGCAATGCAGAAGAAGGGATGGCGGCAGGTGTGGAAGCAGAGATAAGAAAAACAATTGTGCCGGGCCTCCGGATAGGTTTGAACGCTTCGTATATGTATACCAATGTAATATTGCCCGAAGGCGGTGGTGTGTATACCGATTCCCGCCGTGCCTTACAGGGTGCTTCGCCATATTTACTCAACGTCGATATTATGTACCAATGGAAGACAGGCAAAGAAGACCAGGTAACATGTACCATGCTTTATAATCTTCAGGGACCCCGAATTCATGCCGTGGGAATCTACGGGATGGGAAATATTATGCAACAGCCTCTTCATACGCTTGATTTTGTGAGTAGTTACCAGGCCGGGAATCGCTGGAATCTCAGACTTTCAGTTAAAAATATCCTGGACAGTAAGGTACTGTTCACGCAACAGGTCAAAACAACAGGAGAGGTTGTAACAGTAGAATCGTACAGGGCTGGGGTTTCCTTTCAGATAGGATTTACTTATACACTTTAAATCAATAAATTAATTGAAAATGAAAAAAATGAATTGGAAAATGGCCGTAATGGCTTTAGGGATACTGATATTGGCAGTCTCCTGTGAAAAAGAAACCGAACCAGAAGAAGAATCTACGGATCTTTCCGGCGAGCTGACGACAGATAGAACGCTTAAAAGCGGAATGTCCTATAACCTGTCCGGCGGAGTTCATGTAAAACCGGGGGTAATCCTTACTATTGAGCAGGGAGTCATCATAGTGGCCAAAGACGACGATGTGGTAGATTATATCCTTGTAGAACAGGGCGGTAAGATTGATGCCCGCGGAACGGCCGCAAATCCTGTTGTCATGACCTCGGAAAGGAAAGAAGCGGGAGCCTGGGGCGGGGTACACATCTGCGGTCTTGCTCCCATTAACGTAACGGGAACCACTTCGAAATCTGAAATTGGCGATGCCCTTTACGGAGGCAGTAATGTGGCCGATAACTCAGGGACGTTAAGCTATATTCGTGTGGAATACACAGGGTATGCGTTCAGCGAAGAGAAAGAAGCCAACGGATTTACTTTCTATGGAGTCGGTAACGGGACCGTGGTGGATCATCTGCAGTCGTACAAGGGATCTGACGACGGTTTTGAATGGTTTGGCGGTACGGTAAATGTGAAATACCTGGTGGCAACCGACAATAGTGACGATTCGTTCGACTGGACTGAAGGCTGGTGCGGAAAAGGACAATTCCTGTTAGCAGTTCAGGGGAGCGAGGCTGTTATAGGCTACGAGTGCGACTGTCTGGTTGAAGCCGATAATAACAATAAAGATTTTACCGCTGCACCTGTTTCTTCTCCGATATTGGCGAATCTGACACTGTGCGGAAACGGTTCTTCAGTAAATAAACGCGGGATTCGTTTAAGGGCAGGAACCCGGGCAGGGATATATAATGCCCTGGTTACGGGGAAACCCAACTGCCTTACCACAGAGACTTCAGAGACAGAAATGGCACTGGCAAACGGAACCTCGGTGCTTGATCATGTCTTCCTCACCAGCGGAGTATCTGCCGCTGCGGGTATCTATTCCCAGGACCTGTTTACCTCCAATGCCAATAACGGAATAAACAAGACCTTTTCGTTTACCTCCGCTTATGTGGGAACGGTTTCGGGCGGTAAGAATATGAATGCCGTTGACCCGTTCTTTACAGCTGGAGATTATAAAGGTGCGGTGCCATCTGGAAATGACTGGACCGCGGGTTGGTGCAGATAAAGTGAATAATTGGGAAGAATAATGTACATTTGCAGGTTAAAAGAAGAATTATCGAAAAACTGCTAATATGGCTTCAGTAATAAATGTGATAGGGAAAATCTTCGGATCCAAAGCCGACAGGGACCTGAAAGAATTAAACCCTTATGTTGCAAAAATCAAAAAAGAATACGAGCGTATAGATTCGCTTGACAATGATGCACTTCGTGCCGAAAGCCGGAAGATTAAAGAAGAGATAGCCGCCTACATCGCGGAGGAAGAAAATCAAAAGGCTTCACTAAGAGCGCAATTGGAAGATGTTGAAATTGAGGTGGATAAAAAAGAAGCTTTGGCTACCGAGGTGGACAAGCTTTCCAAAAAGATAGATGAAAAGATTGAAGAAGTGCTTGACAAAGTACTTCCCCGGGCTTTTGCCATAATGAAATCGACCGCCCGCCGGTTTCACGAGAATAAAACCGTTACAGTCACAGCCACCGATTCCGACCGGAATCTTTCTGCAAAAAGAGATCATATAGATATTCAGGGAGACAAGGCTGTCTGGCAGAATTCCTGGATGGCCGGAGGCAATATGATCACCTGGGACATGGTACATTACGATGTACAGTTAATAGGAGGCGTGGTGCTTCATCAGGGAAAGATTTCCGAGATGGCCACCGGTGAAGGAAAAACACTTGTTGCCACATTGCCGGTATTCCTGAATGCATTGGCCGGTAAGGGGGTGCATGTGGTAACCGTCAACGATTACCTGTCTAAACGTGACTCAGAATGGATGGGACCGCTATACGAGTTTCACGGACTTAAGGTGGATTGTATAGATAAACACCAACCCAATTCAGAAGAACGCAAGAAGGCCTATCAGGCAGACATCACATTCGGAACAAATAATGAATTCGGCTTCGACTATCTGCGTGACAACATGGCCGTTAACCGGGAAGATCTGGTCCAGAGAAAACATCATTATGCCATTGTGGACGAGGTGGACTCAGTTTTGATTGACGACGCCCGTACTCCGCTTATCATCTCGGGACCTGTTCCCCGTGGAGAAGACCAGCAGTTCAATGACTTCAGACCTATTGTTGAAGATCTTTACCTGGCCCAGCGTTCGCTGGTGCAACAGCTACTGGCAGATGCCCGCAAGCTCATCTCGGAAGGGGATGAGGAAAACGGCGGCAAGATTCTGCTCCGCGCATTCAAGGGACTGCCCAAGTACACCCCTCTTATCAAATACCTGAGTGAACAGGGGATTAAACAGTTACTGCAGAAGACAGAGAATTTCTACATGCAGGACAACAACAAGCAGATGCACCTGATCACAGACGATCTGTATTTTGTGATTGAGGAACAGCAGAAATCCGTTGACCTGACAGAAAAAGGGCATGATCTTATAGCCAAAAAGATAAGCGAGCCCTCTTTCTTTATTCTTCCCGACATGGGAACGGAGATTTCCGAACTGGAAAAGAAGAATTTGTCGCCCGAAGCCAAGGCAGCGGCAAAAGATACGTTGCTGAGCGAATATGCCGTTAAATCCGAAAGGGTACATACCGTGCATCAGTTGCTGAAAGCCTACGCTATGTTCGAAAAGGACGTCGAATATATTGTGGTGGACAATAAAATAAAGATTGTGGACGAACAGACCGGCCGTGTCCTGGAAGGCCGTCGTTACTCGGACGGACTGCACCAGGCCATAGAGGCTAAGGAAAAGGTGAAGGTAGAAGCAGCCACGCAGACGTTTGCCACTATTACGTTGCAGAATTATTTCAGAATGTACCATAAGCTGGCCGGTATGACCGGTACGGCCGAGACCGAAGCGGGTGAATTCTGGTCTATCTATAAACTGGATGTGGTGGTAATTCCTACCAACCGTCCGGTGATCCGAAAAGATGAAGACGATCTGATATACAAGACCAAGAGGGAAAAGTTCAATGCCGTGATTGACAAGATCACCGAATTGACTAAACAAGGGAGACCCGTACTGGTTGGTACTACTTCTGTAGAAGTGTCCGAACTCTTAAGCCGGATGCTGAAAATGCGTGGCATTAAGCATAATGTACTGAATGCCAAACAGCATGCACGTGAGGCCGAGATTGTTGCCGAAGCCGGTCAGGCAAGCGCTGTAACCATTGCCACCAACATGGCCGGTCGTGGTACCGACATCAAGTTGGGCCCTGGCGTGAAAGAAGCCGGCGGTTTGGCCATTGTGGGTACCGAGCGTCATGACAGTCGCCGTGTGGACCGTCAGTTGCGTGGTCGTGCCGGACGTCAGGGAGACCCGGGTTCTTCTGTCTTCTTTGTTTCTCTCGAAGACGACCTGATGCGTCTGTTCGGAAGCGGCCGTATTGCATCTATCGTAGATAAGATGGGCATGAAGGAGGGCGAGGTACTGCAACACTCAATGCTTTCCAGCTCCATTGAGCGTGCCCAGAAAAAGGTAGAAGAAAATAACTTTGGCATTCGTAAGCGTTTGCTGGAATATGACGACGTAATGAATTCCCAGCGCGAAGTGATTTACACGCGCCGGCGCAATGCATTGTACGGAGAACGTGTAGACGTTGACGTTTCCAATATGATGTCCGATTATGCCGAATCGTTTACCCAGAGTATGTCGGGCAGCGATTACGAAGATTATAGTTACGAGCTTATCAGGCAGATTTCCATTGAACCCGGTTTTGACGAAAAGAAATTCAGTAAAGCATCCACTTCCGAACTCTCCTCTGACTTGTCAGACCAGATTCAGTCTGTATACAATCGCAGGGCCGAGGCGCTCATAGGTCAGGCCTGGCCGGTGATGAAAAACATCTATGAAACACAAAGCGCCACTTACGAGAACGTGGTTGTTCCAGTGAGCGACGGGAAGCGGATCTATCAGGTGGTTGTGAATCTGAAGAAGGCATATGACAGCAAGGGCAAGGAACTTCTGCGGGCCATCAACAAGACTATCAACCTGGTCCTGATAGACGAGTACTGGAAGGAACATCTCCGCGATATGGATGACCTTAAGCAGTCGGTTCAGAATGCCACGTACGAGCAAAAAGATCCTTTATTGATCTATAAATTTGAAAGTTTCAAACTTTTCAGCGAAATGCTTGAAAAGATTGCCCGTGAAGTCCTGGCATTCCTGCTAAAAGCACATGTTCCCCTGCGTCAGAATCAGGACCGGCTTGATAATGCCGGGAATGCGAGAAGACGTACCGATCTGAGCAACACCAAGGCATCCCGTCCCGAATTGCTCGACCGCTCGGGAGAGCCCCGGTCCAATGCACCGGTGCACGTGGAAAAACAGGTGGGAAGGAACGATCCCTGCCCCTGCGGAAGCGGCAAAAAGTATAAACAGTGTCACGGTAAAGATTTATAATAGATTATGGTATTTGACGTAGTGATTATTGGCTCGGGCCCGGGCGGATATGTGGCGGCCGTACGTGCTGCACAACTTGGTTTCAAGACAGCAGTAATTGAAAGAGCGCAATTGGGCGGTATTTGCCTGAACTGGGGCTGTATTCCAACAAAGGCGCTTTTAAAAAGTGCCGATGCGCTGAATACGGCGCGTAACGCAGCAACTTACGGCATTAAAACTGACGGGAACTTCGAACCCGATATACATCAAATAGTTGCCAGAAGCCGTGCTGTTTCTGCGCAAATGTCAAAGGGCATTGAATTCCTCTTCAAAAAACATAATGTAACACTTATCCCTGGCAGGGGCAAGATAGCGGCCCCCGGCGTTGTTTCCGTTGGAGACGAACGGATAGAATCGCCCAGGATAATCATAGCCACCGGAGCCCGCTCCAATTCATTACCGATGGCTCCCATTGACGGAAAGAAAATAATAGGATACCGCCAGGCGCTTATGCCGGAAAGAATACCTGCTACAATGGCTATTATCGGGTCGGGAGCCATTGGAAGCGAAATGGCTTATTTCTACACCAGTATGGGGACCAAAGTCACTCTTATTGAATACCTGGAGCAAATAGTGCCTACAGAAGACGAAGAAGTAGCCGCCCAATTAAGCCGTTCGTTCCGTAAGCTGGGAATGAAAGTCATGCCCGGTGCCAAAGTGGTTTCTGCAGAAAAGCATCCCGACAGGGTCATCCTGAAAGTGGAGACCAGGAAAGGGGCCGAGGCCGTTGAAGCCGAGTTGGTCCTGTCTGCGGCAGGAGTTATTCCCAATACCAATGATCTGGGACTGGAAGAAACGGGTATTAAAACGGACCGTGGTTATATTATTGTAGACGAAAGTTATATGACTTCGGTACCCGGAATATATGCCATAGGCGATGTACTGAGAACACCTGCTCTGGCTCACGTTGCGTCTGCCGAGGCAATCAGTTGCGTGGAACAGATGGCCGGCCTGAATGTGCCCCGGGTAAACTATTCAAGTATTCCGGGCTGTATTTATGCCGCACCCGAAATTGCTTCTGTGGGTCTGCGCGAGCGGGACGCCAAAGCCAAAGGACTGGACATCAGGATTGGCAAATTCCCTTTCACAGCCTCGGGTAAAGCAGCTGCGGCCGGGGAAAGGGACGGATTCATCAAGCTCATTTTCCTGGCAGATTCCGGAGAATTACTTGGAGCGCACATGATAGGTGCACATGCCACTGAGATGATAGGCGGCATGGTTGCCTTACTTAACAAAAAAGTCACGGCCAGGGAAATAATGCATTCTGTTTTTCCTCATCCCACCATGAGCGAAGGTATCATGGAAGCAGCCGCCATGGCTTTGGGTGAGGCCGTGAATATTTAATTTTATATTCAAATGAAGAAAAAAACTTTAGCGCTTGTGGCGCACGACCATTGCAAAAAGGATCTGATAGAATGGGTGGAATTCAACAAAGAACGCCTGGCCAATCATACCCTTGTTTGCACGGGCACTACGGGACGTATGGTGGAAGAGACCATTAACAGGGCTCTTTCAGTAAGCCATCCCCATATTGTAATTAACCTTCTTAAGTCGGGACCCCTTGGCGGAGATCAGCAACTGGGAGCACTTATCGCAGACGGAAAAATAGACATGCTGTTTTTTTTCTGGGACCCCATGCAACAACAGCCTCATGACGTAGATGTGAAGGCTTTGCTGCGTATTTCCAACCTGTATAATATTCCTACGGCCAGTAACCGTGCGACGGCCGATTTTCTTATATCGTCTCCTTTGTTCGAAAGTTCTTACAGGCCCAAGGCCCAGTCCTACGACAGTTATCTGAACCGGCCCCTCTGATTATTTTAAAGGTCCTGCCTGCTGCAAAGTACAATCGTCTCTACGTGCTGTGTATAGGGAAACATATCCAGCGGCCTGATCTCTTTTACGACATACCCTCCTTCACACAATTGCTTCAGATCCCAGGCCAGGGAAACCGGATTGCAGCTTACGTAAATGATGTGTCGCGTCTGCGATGCAATAGTGGCTTTTTTAATCTCGGTGAGTGTGCCGCTGCGGGGCGGATCGAGCACAATCAGAGCCGGTTGTTCATAACCTGAAACAAAACCGGTGGTAAAGGTTTCAAGAATATCCCCTGTAATAAAGTCCACATTTTTCAACCCGTTCCGGGATGCATTTTTTACGGCATCACCCACTGCAGCTGCATTTCCTTCAATGCCAGTAACATGTCTTTCCTTGTCCAGGGCGGCCAGCATGCAGGCCATGGTTCCTATCCCGGTATACAGGTCGAAAATTGGAGCCGTTTGCGAAATGACATTGCGATCTGTTGTGAGTACGTTATTGGCCATTTCGAGCACGGTTCCATACAAACGGTTTGCCTGTAAGGGATTTGGCTGATAAAATGCCGCCGGACTTATGAGAAAATCAAGTCCCTGTGAGGTCTCATGCATGTACGTATCACCGGCAAAATGAAAAAAGACGGAATCTGTGCAATAATACCACGAGGTCACCCCGGGGCAGGAAGTACTGAGCGCCTCCATAAAAGGTTCGATAACTCCGGTTTCGCAGCGGCTGAATCCGGGGACAACACAAAGGTCCCCTTTTGTGGTACAGCGAAGCAACACATTACGGAGCAGGCCGGTACGGCTGGCGTAATGGTAGAATGGAATATTTTGTTCCAGCGCGGTTTTTTTTACCTGAAGGGCAAATCGGTGCAGGTCTTCCGGAACGAGAGAACATTCGCGGCAGTCGAATACTCTATTCCGGTCTTCGGCGTTGTGAAATCCCATGACATTCTCCTGCATGCCCGGAGTTCCGGCCTCGAAAGTATACTCGGCTTTATTGCGGTATCCTTTTAACAGCGGGCTCGGCAAAACATCGGGAATGCCTTCGGGTGGCAGGGGTATTGCGTACTTTTGAAGCGCCCCCAGGAGGATTTCTTTCTTCCAGAGGAGTTGTCCTTCATAACTTATATGCTGCCAGGGACAACCTCCGCATTCCTGTGCGTGGGGACAGAAAGGTAATATTCTGTATGGCGAGGGGATTAATACGTTTGTCACTCTGCCGCAGCGGAATCCTTTGCGGCGTTCTTTGATAATCTCCACTTCTTCGCCGGGAATGCCGCCGCTTACGTAGATTTTGTCCGGGGAAAAGGCTCTTCCTCCCGGGTGCATCTGCGTCAGTTTAACACTTTTCGGATATGTTATAGTGGTTTCGCTCTGTAGCATTGCGCGAAATCAATTCTCCCAGGAAACCGGCCAGAAACAGTTGCATACCCAGGATAATGGCCAGCAGGGAAAGGTAAAAAAGAGGCTGATCGGTAACAGAACGGAACGGCAGACCGTGTGATTGCCAGTAAAGTTTCTGGATTATTAGCCACAGGGCAATAATGCCCCCGGCAATGAACATAAGCGATCCGAATAACCCAAAGATATGCATGGGCTTTTTCCCGAATTTGGACAAGAACCAAAGGGAAAGCAGATCGAGGTATCCGTTTACGAAACGACTGAGGCCGAATTTACTCCGTCCGTATTTTCGGGCCTGGTGAACCACCGGCTTTTCACCTATGCGCGAAAAACCTGCTTCTTTAGCCAGGTAGGGGATATAACGGTGCATCTCGCCGTAGACTTCAATGTGTTTCACCACCTCTTTTCTGTAAGCCTTCAGGCCGCAGTTCATATCATGAAGCTTTATGCCGGTGACCCGGCGGGCGGTGGCATTGTAAATTTTGGAGGGTATGTTTTTGGAAAATAACCCGTCTTTCCGTTTCTTTTTCCATCCCGAGACCAGATCGTAAGTGCCGTCGGCCACCATGGAATACAGTGCGGGAATCTCGTAGGGGCTGTCCTGAAGATCGGCGTCCATTGTGATGACTACATTCCCTTTTGAGGCTTCGAATCCGCAGAACAAAGCAGCAGATTTCCCGTAATTGCGCCTGAAACGGATTCCGTGCACCCTCGGATCCTTTCCGGCCTCGGCCGAAATGAAGGACCAGGATAGGTCCGTGCTTCCGTCGTCTACAAAGATCACTTCATATTCAAGAGGGCGACCTCCGTTGCTCTCCACCGGTTGCGAGAGCACTCCACGGATCAGGGAAAGTAATTCGGGCAGGGATTCCTGCTCGTTGAGCAAAGCAATGATTACGGACAGGTCCATGGGTTATCTGTCAAAAGGTGTAGCAGGATCTTTGTGTTTTGAAGAACCGCCCAGGATGGATGACCATAAAAGCCCCAGGATGTTCATATAGAAGAACTGCGAAATGCAGACAATGAGCGGCAGGTTGGCTATCAGTTTATCTGTGTTCATTGCCGAGGTAGCGCCGGATTGTTCCAGGCCCATAAGGAGTGCATTGGTCATTTGGGTGTTCACGTCGGGGAAAAGAAAAGCAACATGTATAAAATAATAGCACGAGGCAATGATGGACGAAAAGAATGAAACAGCCAGACCAAATTTGAATGCATCTGAATAGGCATAGGTTTCAACCTGTTTTCCAAATTCTTTCATGAAATAATAGAGCAGCCCGACAGTCCCGACAAGTTTTACAACCCACAGAACTATGCCCATTGCTTTGCCCGGATCGAATACGGTTTGTATTACCATCATGAGGATGGAAACAAAGGCCAGCAGCAAACCGTTTATCGCCGCTTTATTCCAAAATGAAGAGTTCATCAATAAATCGTTTAGGTTTAAGATACAAAGTAACGGATTTTTTTAAAAAATACCTAAATTTGCAAGTTCAAATAAAAGGTACTAAAACAGATATTTATGATTACCATTACTTTCCCTGACGGAAAACAGCGGCAATACGAAGCCGGAACAACAGGTTATCAGATTGCCGAGAGCATAAGCCCCAGGCTGGCCTCAGAAGTGTTGGCAGTAAGTGTGAACGACAAAACCATGGACATACAGACACCTGTCAATAAGGATGCGACGCTTAAATTTTTCAAATGGGAAGATGAGCAGGGCAAGCAGGTCTTCTGGCATTCTTCATCGCATCTGATGGCAGAGGCTCTTGAGATTTTGTATCCCGGGGTGAAGTTTGGCATCGGACCGGCTATTGAAAACGGTTTTTACTACGACGTGGATCTCGGGGGAAGAGCTCTGGTGGAAGCTGACCTCGCTGCCATTGAACAGAAAATGCTCGAAATGGCCAGAAGTAAACAGGCTTTCGTGCGCAGGGATGTTTCCAAGGAGGAGGCCATGAAGACTTATATGGACAAAGGTGATCCTTACAAGTGCGAGTTGATCGGAGACCTGGAAGACGGAACCATCTCGTTTTACACCAATGGTTCCTTCACCGATCTGTGCCGCGGACCTCATATTCCCGATACATCGGTCATCAAGGCCATTAAACTGACTTCCATTGCCGGCGCTTACTGGCGTGGTGATGAAAAACGCCAGATGCTCACCCGTATTTACGGCATAACCTTCCCAAAGAAATCCATGCTCGATGAGTATGTGACCATGTTGGAAGAAGCAAAGAAACGCGATCACAGGAAGCTGGGCAAGGAATTGGAATTGTTTACCTTCTCGTCCCGTGTGGGCCAGGGTTTGCCTTTGTGGCTGCCCCGCGGCGCCGCTCTCAGGGAACGTCTCGAAAATTTTCTTAAAGGCGTTCAGAAGGCTCACGGCTATCAACAGGTGATCACTCCGCATATTGGTCAGAAGGAACTCTATGTCACCAGCGGACACTATGCCAAATACGGAGCAGACAGCTTTAAACCCATAAAGACACCCCAGGAAGGCGAGGAGTTTCTGCTCAAGCCCATGAATTGTCCGCACCATTGCGAAATATATAAATCCAAACCCCGTTCCTACAAAGATATGCCCGTACGTTTGGCTGAATTTGGAACAGTTTACCGTTACGAGCAGAGCGGTGAATTGCACGGGTTAACCCGTGTCCGCGGCTTTACTCAGGACGATGCCCATATTTTCTGTCGTCCCGACCAGATAAAGGAAGAATTCTGCAAGGTGATAGATATTGTACTCTATATTTTTAAAACGCTGAGCTTTAATGAATTCACAGCCCAGGTTTCTTTACGTGATCCCAAGGACAAGAATAAATACATTGGTTCGGATGAAAACTGGGAAAAGGCCGAGGCTGCAATTATTGATGCAGCTGCAGAAAAAGGTCTCAAGACAGTTGTAGTTCAGGGTGAAGCCGCCTTCTACGGTCCCAAGCTCGATTTTATGGTTCGCGATGCGATAGGCCGTAAATGGCAGCTGGGAACAATCCAGGTGGATTATAACCTGCCCGAACGGTTTGAATTGGAATACATTGGATCAGATGACAAACGTTACCGCCCTGTTATGATCCACAGAGCACCTTTTGGATCGATGGAACGCTTTGTCGCTGTATTACTGGAACATACGGGTGGAAAATTCCCGCTTTGGCTGGCTCCGGAGCAGGTTGTCGTACTGCCTGTAAGTGAGAAATTTAACGATTTTGCAAAAAAAGTTTGTGATTTCTTGAATAATTCCGAACTTCGCGCCTCGCTGGACGACCGTAATGAAACCATAGGTAAGCGGATTAGAGAGAATGAGTTAAAGCGGATTCCGTATCTTTTGGTAGTGGGAGAGAAAGAAGAAATGGCCGGAACGGTGTCTGTGCGTAAACAGGGAGAAGGCGATAAAGGCTCCATGACAAAAGAAGAATTTGTGGCCTTTATTAATAATGAAGTAAAAAATTTAACAAACTAATAGGAGGAATAAACTATCGCAACGCCGTACAGACCAAACTCTTCTGCTCCGAATAACAGGAACGGTCAGAACAGAAATTATCAAAGGGCCCCTCAACATGATGACGGACCAAGAGTAAATAGGGAGATAAATGTCCCTGCGGTACGTGTTGTGGGCGAGAATGTTGAAAAACCAGGTGTTTATCCCATTGCAGAAGCCATCCGGATGGCCGAAACCATGGAACTGGATCTGGTGGAAATATCGCCTCAGGCAGATCCTCCTGTGTGCAGGATAATTGACTACCAGAAGTTCTTGTACCAAAAAAGGAAAAAAGCCAAAGAAATGAAGGCAAATGCCACTAAAATTGTGGTGAAAGAAATTCGTTTCGGGCCCAATACGGATGAGCACGACTACCAGTTCAAATTAAAGCACGCAATGGAGTTCCTGAAGGAAGGCGCCAAAGTGAAATCATATGTTTTTTTCAGAGGGCGTTCCATCATCTTCTCCGAACAGGGAGAAAAATTATTGCTCCGTTTTGCTGTTGACCTTGAAGAATACGGCAAGGCAGAACAGATGCCGAAACTCGAGGGTAAACGCATGATTATGATGCTTGCCCCAATTAAAAAGAAATAATACCAGAACTAACCAATTTAATATTACTAACATGCCCAAAATGAAGACCAATTCCGGCGCCAAAAAACGTTTTACGTTGACAGGAACCGGAAAGATCAAGCGGAAACACGCTTACCACAGTCACATTCTGACCAAAAAAAACAAGAAGCAGAAACGTAATCTGACTTACTCGGCTTTGGTTCACAAGACTGATGCAAAGCGTATCAAAAACTTGATTTGTGCCTAAGCACTAAAAATTATTATTAATCAGATTGCCCAGCAGGAAAAGAATCTCAAATGGTGGAGAGCGCTGACAATCGCAAAGTAAAAAATTATGCCAAGATCGGTTAATGCAGTAGCCTCAAGGGCTCGTCGCAAAAAAATTCTGAAACAGACTAAGGGTAATTTCCTTGCCCGCAGAAATGTCTGGACGGTCGCAAAAAACACGTATGAAAAAGGTTTGACCTATGCATACCGTGACCGTAAAAACAAAAAACGCACGTTCCGTGCACTCTGGATCCAACGTATTAATGCCGCTGCACGCATGCACGGTATGACCTATTCACAATTCATGGGAAAGATCTCCAAAGCCAATATCGGGCTTAACCGTAAGGTGCTGGCAGACCTGGCCATGAATAATCCGCAGGCTTTCGAAGCGATCCTCAATTCGGTCAAATAACACGCAGATAACAATGATATGAAAGGGCCCTGTTTATACAGAGCCCTTTTTTCATTGTATCATGCGTATTATGCCAGGAGTCTTTTTACTGTTTCAGAAATCTGGCGTCCGTCTGCCTGCCCTGCCAGTTGTTTGGTCGCAATGCCCATGACTTTTCCCATATCGGCGGGTCCGGATGCTCCTGTCTGGGCAATAATCTTCCTGAGAACTGCTTCAAGTTCTTCTGCAGGGAGTGTCTTCGGGAGGTAAGGCTCCATGAAGGACAACTCGTCAAGTTCATTTCCGGCCAGATCCTCCCGGCCGTTCTGTTTATAAATCTCAGCGGACTCTCTGCGCTGTTTAACCAGTTTTTGAATGATTTTAAGTACATCGGCGTCGCTGAGCTCGTGAGAGGCTCCATCTGCCGTTTTCGCCAGCAGAATACCGGCTTTAATGGCCCTGAGCGCTGTAAGACGTACCTTTTCCTTCGCCAGCATGGCGTTCTTGATGTCGTTGTTGATTTGCAATTCGAGGCTCATAGATCTATATTTTTTGTTGTTGTTTTTGCCGGAACAAATATAGCCAGAAAAATTCGGCTTAATCTTTGTATTTATTAGGTCTATATCCTGTATATTTGTATTTATACATGAATATGAAAAAAATTATTCTCATAGGTGTTTTTTTATTGACACTCACAGGGTGTCTGAATATTCCGGTCAATCCGGACAGTCACAAGCTTGTATGTCATGCCAGGGGTGAGAAGGAAGAATACATAGAAGGGATAAATGTGGCTGTTGAGGCATACAATACAGATACGAAACTTACCGAATTGTTTGAAAACGTTACCAACTCCGAAGGTCTTGCCGTTTTTGGTTTTTATAACCTGTACGGCAGTATGATATATACTTTTACGCTTACCGATACAGATACGTTGTCGAACGGAAATTACAAGACCCTGCGCGACACCCTGTCTATAGGCTTCCAGGGAGGATTACAGCTGACTCTCAACCTTTATTTCGATCTGGAAGAAAACAACTCAAACATCAACAACTAAATTTGAGCAATCACCATGCAGAAATTAAGGGATTTTTTCAGGAACCGCTGGTTCAAGTTCGCCTTGACGGCTCTCTGTTACTTGTTATGGGTCATATGGATGGGAAGCTATTGGTGGCTTCTGGGCCTTATTATTGTTTTTGATCTTTATATTACAAAAAAAGTAAGATGGGCCTTCTGGAAGAAAAGCAAAAAGGGTGACGGAAAGCGCAATTTATTACTCGAATGGGTAGATGCCATAATTTTTGCACTTATTGCGGCTACTTTTGTGAAATACTTCTTTTTTGAGGCTTATATGATTCCTACATCCTCCATGGAGAATACACTCATGACGGGGGATTATCTTTTTGTTGGGAAACTCAGGTACGGGCCTAAAAGACCGCAACATCCCCTTACAATCCCGCTTACACATAACGTGATAATGGGAAAGGAATCCTACTCGAGGCTCATTGAGCGCCCGTACAAACGCATGGCCGGTTTCAGGGATGTAAAACGCAACGATGTGGTGGTTTTTAATTTTCCGCACGGAGACACCGTACTGGTGAATTATCCCACGGATGATTACTATACACACGTGAGGCTAAACGGTAGTCAGGCCACACTAGACCATTACGGGCCGGTTAAAGTACGCCCGTCCGGCAAAGAAGACAATTATGTAAAACGCTGCATTGCCCTTCCGGGAGATACCCTCCATGTACGTGATGGCCAGGTATATGTCAACGGAGAGCCTCAACCCGCCATTAAGGGTATCCGGAATACCTATACAGTAGTTACCGACGGACAGCCTTTTAATCAGCGGATACTCGAAAAATACGGCATATCCGTGGCTGAACTGTACTTCGATCCTAAACTTCCCGGTTACCCCGGATTCCCTGTTAATGAAGAAAATTCGGCAGAATTATCAAAATTGAGGAACGTGATTTCCATCACAAAGAACGTAGATGTATATCCACCGGATTATCCCGATTCTCCTCTCATGTTATTCCCGTTTGTTTCTTCATCTGATTTTGCCTGGACACGGGATAATTATGGCCCGTTATGGATACCTGCCGCCGGCACGACCGTATCCATTACAACAGCAAATCTGCCTCTTTACTACCGTATTATTACCAAGTACGAAAACCACACTCTTGAAGTACGCGGTCAAGCGATCCTTATTGACGGACAGGAGACAAATGAATATACTTTTGCTCAGGATTATTATTTCATGATGGGAGATAACCGTCATAATTCCCTCGATTCGCGCTATTGGGGATTTGTTCCCGAAGACCGTATAGTGGGCACTCCCGCTGTAGTATGGTTCTCGACAGATAAGAACAAACCTTTTCCCTCAAACATCCGCTGGAATCGTATTTTTAAATTAAAGTTTAAATAAAGTTTTGGGAATACGAAAAAAATGCTGATATTTGCAGCCCCAAAAAATGGCATAAATCACAAAAACATAGATACAATGGCACGAGTTTGTCAAGTTACCGGAAAGAAAAGAATGGTTGGGAATAATGTATCTCACTCCAAGCGCCGCACAAAACGCGAGTTTGCTCCTAACCTGAAAACCAAACGTTTCTGGTCAGAAGAAGAAGAACGTTTTATTACCCTCAAAGTATCCGCAGCGGGTATCCGCACCATTCATAAAAACGGTTTGGCAGCAACTTTGAAAGATGCCCAGGCCAAAGGTTTGATTGATATTGTATAAATCCACTGGTTATGGCAAAGAAAGAAAATAGAGTACAGGTTATTCTTGAATGTACTGAACAGAAAGAGAGCGGTGTTCCGGGAATGTCCCGTTATATCACCACTAAAAACAAAAAGAACACAACCCAGCGGCTGGAACGGAAAAAATACAATCCTTTCCTTAAGAAAGTGACTGTTCACAGGGAGATTAAATAATTCTAAAAGCATAAATTCATGGCAAAAAAAGCGGTTGCAACATTACGCGACAAAACGGCCGGAAAGGGCGTTGTTAAGTGTATACGTATGACCCGTTCGGAGCGTTCGGGTGCGTATATGTTCAAAGAGGAAATCATCCCCACCGAAAAAGAAAAAGAATTTTTCTCAGGTAAATAATTGCCTGTACCCAGATATAAATAAAAGGCGCAATACCATGCGCCTTTTTTTATATATTTGCATTCTTTACGCACCAGCATGAGCAAAGAAATTCTCGATAAGGGCCTTGAAAAAACAAAAAAAGGTATTTTTTCCCGTATCTCCAGGGCGGTTATGGGGCGTTCCCGTGTAGATGACCAGGTATTGGATGAATTGGAAGAGGCGCTTATTGCTTCTGACGTAGGTGTAGATACTACACTAAAAATCATTGAACGGATTGAATCCCGTGTTTCGCGGGAAAAATACCTGAATACCCAGGAGCTGAATCGTTTCCTGCGGGAAGAGATAGAGGCGCTCCTTCTGGAGAATTCTTCTTCCAATCAGATCATTCCCTTTGATTTCTCAAAGAAACCCTTTGTCGTGTTGGTAGTAGGAGTGAACGGAGTGGGTAAAACCACAACCATAGGTAAATTGGCTGCACAGTTGAAAGCTGAAGGAAAACAGGTAATGCTGGGAGCTGCCGACACATTCCGTGCAGCAGCCGTAGATCAGTTGACCATTTGGAGTGAAAGGGCGGGCGTACCAATCGTAAAACAGGCGATGGGCAGTGATCCTGCCGCTGTAGCCTATGACTCACTGTCTTCTGCCATAGCCCGTGATGTGGATGTCCTCCTAATTGACACTGCGGGCCGGTTGCATAATAAGGTCAATCTCATGAATGAACTGGGAAAGATACGGAACGTATTGCAGAAACTTGTTCCCGATGCTCCTCATGAAGTGTTGCTGGTACTGGACGGTTCTACGGGACAGAACGCCTGTCAGCAGGCCAGGGAATTTTCCAAAGTAACACAGGTTACGGCGCTTGCCGTAACCAAACTGGACGGAACCGCCAAAGGCGGTGTAGTCATTGGGATTAGCGATATGTTGCAGATTCCCGTAAAATTCATTGGTCTGGGTGAAGGAATTAACGACTTGCAAGTATTTGATAAAAAGGCTTTTGTGGCCTCTCTCTTTGAAAGATAGATATATATGAAAATTTCTTATAACTGGCTGAAAGAATATTTGCCGCTTGACATGACCCCCGAACAAACGGGACGTGTACTTACCGATATTGGACTGGAAGTTGAATCGATGGAGGTAATAGAATCCATACCGGGAGGATTGCTGGGTGTTGTAACAGCAAAGGTTCTTACCTGTGTTCCACATCCCAATTCCGATCATTTGCATCTTACCACAGTAGATACAGGGAACGGTGATCCGGTACAGGTTGTGTGCGGCGCTCCCAATGTGGCTGAGGGCCAGAAAGTACTCCTGGCGACCATAGGAACCGTCCTGAACTTTACCGGCGGAGAACAGGTCAAGATTAAGAAAGGTAAAATCCGGGGAGAAGATTCGTATGGGATGATTTGCGCAGAAGATGAATTGGGAATAGGCTCGTCCCACGAAGGAATCAAGGTATTGCCTGCCGATACCCCCGTTGGAATACCGGCTAAAGATTATCTGAATCTTTCTTCCGATGTGGTTTTTGAAATCGGGCTGACGCCTAACCGGATAGATGCCGCTTCACATCTGGGAGTGGCCCGTGACCTCTCGGCATGGCTTGCTGCTCAGGGAAAACAGGTTCCGGTAAAATACCCTTCTGTATCATCTTTTAGCGAAAACCCTGCAACCAGAGGCATTGAAGTAGAAGTCCCCGCTTCTGAGGCAGCCCCCCGGTACAGTGGCATTACTTTGAGTAACGTGTCGGTGGCCCCGTCTCCAGAATGGATGCAAAACAGATTGCGTGCAGCCGGCATCAGGCCAATAAACAATGTGGTGGACATTACGAATTATGTGTTGCTCGAAACTGGTCAGCCGCTGCATGCTTTTGACCGCAATAAGATAAAAGGAGACAAAGTAGTTGTTCGTTTTGCGGACGGGGGCAGTGTTTTTGTTACACTCGACGGTATCAAACGTACTTTAGACGCACAGGATCTGATGATATGTAACGGGGAAGAACCCATGTGTATTGGTGGTGTATTTGGAGGACAGGATAGCGGAGTGACAGATACCACAACATCTCTTTTTCTGGAATCGGCTTATTTCCATCCCGTTTATATCCGCAAAACCTCCAAACGTCACGGTTTAAAGACAGAAGCCAGTTTCCGTTTTGAACGCGGAACCGATCCCGGGAACACCCTGTATGCACTTAAACGTGCGGTTCTTCTTATGCAGGAACTTTGCGGAGCAAAAACAGAAGGACTTGTAACGGATACATATCCTCAGCCTGTGGAGCCCGTTGAGGTATGGCTGAATTATAAGAGGATGTTTGCCCTTATGGGAAAAAATATAGGAGAGCAAAAGACCGACGAGATACTTGAGGCTCTTGAGATGCAGATCATTGAACGGAAGGAAGGAGAGGTGCTGGTCCGTGTGCCGCTTTACCGGGTGGATGTCAGAAGGGAATGTGATGTGGTAGAGGATGTTTTGCGAATTTACGGGTACAACAATATTGAATTGCCGGCCCAAATACGCGCCTCAATAAATCAGATCCCAAAACCCGATCAGGACCGGATGAAAAACGATCTGGCCAATAAACTGGCTTCCGCCGGATTCCGCGAGATTATGTGTAATTCCCTTACCAAAGCTGAATATTATACTTCGCTGGAAACCTTTAAGGCTTCGGATTCCGTGAAGATTCTCAATCCCCTGAGCAACGATCTTAATGTTATGCGGCAGACCCTTATATGGGGCGGATTGGAAACGATAGCATACAATATTAACAGGCAGCAGTACGATCTGCGTTTTTTTGAGCAGGGCAATGTTTACACTTATCTTTCTCAGGCCGACACTCCGGAAAATGCAGCTGAAGGTAAAAGTCTCAGGGCTTTCAGAGAGTATCCCAGATTGACGCTTTTTGTAACCGGTGATGATAAGCTGCAAAACTGGCACTCGCCGGCTGCCCCCGTCGATTTCTTTTTCCTGAAGGCCTATGTGGAGCAGCTATTTGCTGCATACGGAATAAGTATTGGACTTCTTGATTACCAGCCGGCTCCGTCCGACATATATACAGAAGGGATCCGCTACCTTTTCCGCGGTAAAATTCTGGCAGATATGGGGCAGATAAGCGGCAGAATGTGCCGTGTCCTGGATATCAGGCAGGCCGTCTTTGCAGCCGAAATAGCATGGGATGTTTTTTTCAGTATAATTAAAAACAACTCGGTACGTTATTCCGAAATGCCCCGCTTCCCCGAGGTGCGCAGGGATCTGGCATTGGTGCTGAACGAATCGGTACCTTATGCCAAATTACATGAAACAGCTTTTAAAACAGAAAGGAAACTTCTGAAGAAGGTTCAGTTGTTTGATGTTTACCGGGGAAGTAAAATCCCGGAAGGCACCAAACAGTATGCCATGAGTTTTGTCCTGCAGGATCCCGAAAAGACTCTGACCGATTCGTATGTGGAACAGATCATGAAACGGTTGCTGGACGCATTTGTCAAAGAGACGGGAGCCGTATTAAGGTAAATTCAACCACCTCCGCCATAACTGACGGAATGAATTGAATTCTTCCTGGTATACAAATCCGCCTCCGCTCCGTTGCGTATTGTCCAGGTAATTGGAATACTGATCTGCTGACCGGCTGAATGCCTTTATTCTGAACTTGCCTTTTTCATCGAGTTTCAGTTCAATATCGATATTACCTACCAGATCGTTATTATTCTGGGTATAGGGATTGTTTCCCATATTCCCGTTTACGATTACACGGTTATTAAACAGCTGGGTAGAGATGGCCACATCAAACACATCTCCGCTTTGTCCCGGCTGGTAATTGAATCCCACATCGAGCGGAATATTCAGTTGGGCGAAAATGTTGTTCAACTGATTGGACAGGATTTCTGTGGCATTGGAATACAGTATGTTTGAGTTGTTAACAATTCCGGACTCTTGATCTGGCATGAAACTGCTTGAAATAAGCAGCGTCATGAACTGGCGCATCATCTTGTCATCTGTATTCAGGGCGCTTTCCACACGTGCACGGGTAGTGGGGTCAATATCGTCGATATTGATATTAAACCCGAGGGAGGGGTTGAGCAAAGCTCCCGACATGAGTATCTGGCAATCCACGTCGCGGCGGTTGCTGATCATGGTTGTGTCTGAAAGCAGGGTATTCAGCGAGGCTTTCGTATGATAGGATGCGGTCAGGTTAAGCTGGGTATTCATGACATCTCCGTTAAATGAGATGGTACCTCCCGGCACAATCTGGAAACGTTTTGATATAATGCCCTGAAGAACAAATAAATAGTTTCCACTTTCAACGGCACAATCGCCTAAAATGGAAAATCCGTCCTGAAGGGGATCCACCCCGATATTTATTACTCCGCGACCTCTGCCAGATATCACATCACCAGTGGCTTTATTAATCTCTAGTAATATTTCCGCATCGGGCGTCAGTTCCGTTTTCATGTTAAAGCGGAGCTGTGAATTCCGGCGGAGTTTATTTTGGGCCTTGAGGGCGGCCTGTGCGTAAGGATCCCGTCCCTGAGAAGCAACGGGGGGCCTTACAAAAGAAAGGAGATTAGTTTCTTTGGCCTCGGTAACCGAAGAGAGGGGAATATGAATAGCGGTATGTGGTTCAGATCGGGCGGAAAGATCTATCAGAAGGTCATCGAGAGCTCCTTGTATATCAAGAGTGCCGGTAGCAAAAGCCGTCCCGTAAAAATCCCCGTTATCTTTCTCTGTGGTATTAAGTGCATGGAAGTTTACAAAATTCAGGTTCAGATCCGCTGCAATATTGCGAAAATGCCTGTACTTCAGACCTCCCTGAGCAATGGCGTAATGACCGTGTGCATCGTACAGCGTATCCTGTGGCAGGTAGAGCCCTTCACGTGACAGCTTTACGGGGCCGTTGAGTTTATAGGGAACGCGGGTGAAATCTATGGTAAACCCCAGGTTGTTAACAAAGGTGTTGTCGCTGGTAAGGGTCAGATCGGGCAGATTTCCGGCAAGAAGCATATCTCCCGAGAGATATCCGTTCATCCCGGATACAAGACCGGTTAGGAAAGGGCCCACTAATGAGGCCTGGAAACGGTTAAATCCGGCTCTTAGTTCCAGAAAACTGTCCGATGGACGAAAATATCCGGTGGCGATAAACGGTCTTCTGCCGTCGGGAAGAGTGAGGCTCGACCCCAGCTTGAATTGACCCTGTTCCTGATTCCAGCTGCTTAGTACTCTAAGATCACCTGCCAGTGTATCGTTTACGTAGAAATTCCTCCCGGTAAGATCAATAAATAAGTAGCGGGAACCATAAAAATCTGTTATGCTGCCTTTCCCGGAAAATGATCCTCTTAATACAAAGGGATATTCTGCCGGGAAAAAAGGATTGAGCATGGATACATCAAAATCATGCAACATTACTTTCAATGTGTCGGCGGGATTTTCGGATAGTACCCCCGCCACAGTAATGTTCTCGTACAGGCCCGGTGGCGTGTTGTGTTGCAACCGTACTTTGTTTAAAGCTATGTTTTTACCTTTCAGAATGACACTGTCTGCAGAAAGAGTCCATACTTTGTTGTCAATTTCTATGGGGGAAGAAGGAATATGGCATTCTATTACAGGTATCTGAGAGGAATCATTCCTTGCAAAAATGAAAGAGGCCGTTATGTCTGAACGATTTCCGGGTTTATCCTGATCTCCTGTTTTTAAGCCGGCTGTCAGTGTGTCATCAGATCCGCTCATCATCAGGGAAACGTTTTCAACGGGGATACTTCCTATAGTCAGGTTCTGGCAGCTGATTCCTGCATTGATTCCCAGATTTCCGCCTGTAGCAAGTATCTGTAAGTCTTTAATATTATGTTCCTGATACCCTATCCGCGGGGAATGAATCCGGAGGTTCAGGCTGTCTCCGTGAGAAGATGCCATGGTCAGCGTGGTCTGGGGAGAGATGAAGAGGCCGGGCAGGAAAAGTTCTTCCAGAAAGGCAGAATTCAATACTTCTGCTTCCAGTCTGGCAGCAGGTAATACCCTGTTTACCGTAACAAGGCTGTCAGCCACAGCTGATGTGAAAAAGGCGGGTATGTGCCTGGCAAGAAAACGCTCGTACAATTCCGAAATAAAATGGATAAGACCGGTTCCGCCGGAATAGGAAGCCTTCAGGGCATCGGACTGAAGGGAGGTATTGAAAGTCGTTGAATCTATCCGGTTACTTTTAAGGAGCAGAGAATTCAGGGCATGTGTTCCTTTAGAATTTTTAAATGAAAGCCCTTTGCCGGTAATGATTCCTTCAATATCGCCCACGGCGTTGATGTGAGAGAAATCTGCCTCAACAGTACCGCTCAGGACGGCAATGGAGTCTGTCTTGTAGAGGTTTAATCTGTTGAGATCTGCATAACCGATATTTGCAAATAATTTGGCAGCTGTTCCGGTGTTGTCTGAGAGATCCGCACGGCCCTGAATTAAAAAACGCAGATTGGGATCCGCCCCGGTCATGCGGCCTTCAATAAATCCGTTTCTGAATTCTCCCCGGACATTAAAGTCCCGGAACGTATAGTTATTGAAAACAAGACTATTGATTAAAAGAGTGTCCAGACTGGCGTCAATCCCCCCGTTATCCTGGGATCCAAGCATTGCCCGGGCTTTGGTATAAAGAGAACAATGTCCCAGCAACGGAATCCCCGTGAGGACACCCAGGTCCAGATCTTTTGTTCCAATCACGCCAGATAGCAACACACCCTGCGAAGAGGCATTGGAGTTAATGAGCATATCAATATCTACTTCACCAAAGAATCCTTTCAATAAACCATCAACTGCAAAATCGGTCAGCAGACCTGCAAGGCGCCCCCTGAACATGAATGGGGTATGTCCTCCCAGGGTTTTTTCCAGTTGCGGAATCTGAACCTCGGCAATCGAATAAAGTATTTTATTCAGATCCCCGATGTTTGATGCGAGCTGGGGAATGTCTATCTGCAGAGTGGTTTCCGGTACATTGGGCAGACCTTTCATTTTAAAACCGCATATTATATGGGTCATCCCGGAAAGGGAATGTACGTCCAGACTGTCAGCAGAGAGACCTGAGACCGGCCCGGTAACCAAGCCGGATGCGCGTATTCCCAGGTTAAATGAAGGATCCAGACCGTATGCGAAATATTGAATGGTTTTGAAGGAAAGGAATGCATTGTCCATATCCAGTTCCATTACAACCTTATTGACGTAATCACTCAGGTTCTCCGAACAGCCGTATCCCATCTTGAAATAATGTGCCCTGACATCAGAGAAATCATCCAGAATCTGAAGGTTTTCTATGAGTGCAGCCGTCCCGTCCACTTTAACATCGCCTTCCAGATGTCGGATAATATATCCGGATTTCTCCTTACAGTCCAGGTGCTCCAAGCGGGCATAGACGGTATTGTCGCAGAAAGCGGCATCGCGGATATCAATATTGATCCCGTTGACTTCCATGTCCTGATAATCTATGCTTGTAGGGCTATTGTGTAATGGTCCAAGGAACGTATTAATCATACTGTAAGTAAAATCCCTCACCAATACTTTTTTTGCCCGGATATCCCAGGCAAAAGGCGTGCTGACCGTGTCGTCCGGCGTATCCTTTGCAGGGAAAAGGGTTTCTATGTTGGTCAGACTGTCTCCGATGGTCAGGTAGAATCCTCCGCCCGAAACGAGTACCCGGTCTAAATTTATTCTTTTGTTAAAAGGATTAACGGAACGAAGACTTACCGATAGTTTGCCGGCATGGAACAAAGTATCTCCCGGTGCAGTTTCGATTGTGATATTGTGTATGATCCATTTTTTAAAAAACAGAATATGAACCTTCTCTATGGTAAATCCGGCACCTGTCTGTTCTGAGAGCCATGCTGCCGCACGATGAGCTGCCCGACTCTGGACAGCGGGAAACTGAACAGCAATGGATACGGCTGTGAATGCCACGACCGCAATAAAAAGTATGGAAAGCAGTATGTTTTTTATAATCCGCATGGAATAACCTTAACTTACAAAAATAAGAAAAAAATGCCCACATTTGCAGTTTAAATTAATCTGCGAATGGCTTATATTTTAGGTATAGAATCTTCCTGTGACGATACATCTGCAGCAGTTCTTAAGGATACCCTTTTGCTCTCCAATGTGATGGCTTCCCAGGAGGTACACAGAAAATACGGAGGGGTGGTGCCCGAACTGGCCAGTCGTGCACATCAGATGAATATTGTGCCGGTGGTAAGCCAGGCCCTGGATCAGGCGGGCATCAAGGCTTCCGATATAGACGCTATTGCTTTTACAAAAGGTCCCGGTTTGCTGGGATCACTGCTTGTGGGCACTTCATTTGCCAAAGGACTTTCTCTGGCAACCGGGGCGCCTCTTATAGAAGTAAATCACCTTATGGGTCACGTCCTGAGCCATTTTATTCTTGTTCCGGGTGTTGATGGCGTAGCTGCGGTTCCTGCCTCGGGCGAGATTCCCGGGTTCCCGTTCCTTTGCCTGCTCGTTTCGGGCGGGCATACACAGATTCTCAGGATGGATGCACCATTGCGGTTTGAAATACTGGGAGAGACAATTGACGATGCGGTAGGAGAGACATTCGACAAGGGAGCCAAACTCCTGGGCCTTGAATATCCGGGCGGACCACACATTGATAAATGGGCAAAACTCGGCGATCCCAAAGTATTCGCTTTTGCCAAACCACATGTTAAGGACCTTGATTTCAGCTTTAGCGGTGTCAAGACGTCTTTCCTTTATTTTTTGAGGGATCGTGTGGCCGAAGAACCCGATTTTATTTCTGCGAATCTGGCCAATCTGGCAGCAGGCCTTCAGCGTACACTTATTGACATACTTGCAGAAAAAGTGATAAAAGCCGTCCGGAAAACAGGTATCACCCGTTTAGCCCTGGCCGGAGGGGTGTCTGCCAACAGCGGATTGCGGGCACGCATGGAGGAGGAAGGCCGAAAAAGAAAATGGGAAGTGTATCTGCCTCAGATGCGTTTTACTACAGACAATGCTGCAATGATAGCAGTGACCGGATATTATAAATGGAAAGAGGGCCAGACAACCGGACTGGATGTGGCACCCGTTACACGTTCCATAGAAATGAACGATTAATATATGCAACGTATTCAATGCCGGATAGATCCACTGGAAGGGGTGACTCCGTCAAATCTGAAAAAACAGGCCGCCAAAGCCCTGAACTGCCATCCCGCAGATCTTGGGAAAATACAACTTGTACAACAATCCCTGGATGTCCGGGGCCGATATCCGGTTATTCATTGTGTGGCGGATGCCTACCTGAAAGCTGAGAAACCCGCTGAATCCAGTGTATCGTACAAAGATGTGTCCCAAAGTAAAGAGGTTATTGTAGTAGGTTCCGGACCGGCAGGCCTTTTTGCCGCGCTGACTCTGCTGGAGAAAGGATTCAGGCCTGTCATACTGGAACGGGGGAAAGATATACATGCCCGGAAAACCGATATAGCAGCCTTGAACAGGGGCCTGGGTGTTAATCCCGATTCCAATTACTGTTTTGGGGAAGGTGGTGCCGGAACTTTTTCTGACGGGAAATTATATACCCGTTCCACAAAACGGGGTGATACGGGAAAGATTCTGCAGACTTTTGTGGCTCATGGTGCTTCGGAAGAAATATTGAGCCAGGTACACGCACATATCGGGAGCGACAAATTACCGGCCATTATTGAGAAGATCCGGCATACGATTGAGTCACATGGAGGAACGTATCATTTTAACACCCGGGTCACTGACCTTATGGTAAAAAATAATAAGGTGCTGGGTGTAAGGGATAGCAACGGAACCGAATGGAAAGGCGAGGCAGTAATCCTGGCTGTGGGACATTCGGCCCGTGACGTGTACCGGCTTTTCAAATACAGGGGATGGGCCCTGGAGGCAAAGGGTTTTGCATTGGGTGTGAGGGTAGAGCATCCCCAGCAACTGATAAATGACATTCAGTATTCACACGTGATACCTTCCTACCGGAGAGTATTGCCGCCGGCCACCTACAATCTGGTGGAACAGGCAGGCGGACGCGGAGTTTTTTCGTTTTGCATGTGTCCCGGCGGTCAGATCATTCCGTCCTGTACCGATGCAACCGGTATGGTTCTCAACGGGATGTCGAATTCCAGGCGTTCGGGAAAGATGGCCAATGCCGGAGTTGTGGTTTCTGTTGAACCGGGCGATGCCGACCATCCGGACGATCCCCTGTCATTGATGTTTTTACAGGAAAGTATTGAGAAAGCCGCCAAAGTGGCCGGTTTTGCCGCGCCGGGGCAAAGGATGACCGATTTTGTCCGGGGCAGGATCTCGGCCGATCTTCCTGAAAGCAGTTATTTTCCCGGATGCGTGGAAGCTCCTCTGGGAGCCATACTGCCCCCGCAGATAACCCGTTCGCTGCAGGAGGCATTTGTCTTGTTCAATAAAAAGATGCACGGATATCTCACATCCGAAGCACTGCTTCTGGGCGTGGAATCACGGACTTCATCGCCGGTAAGGATTCCCAGAGAAAAGGAAACCTTCCGGCATATTACGCTGGAAGGTTTGTATCCTTGCGGAGAAGGTGCCGGGTATTCCGGCGGGATCGTCTCCTCGGCCCTGGACGGAGTCCTAGTGGCAACCGCTGCAGCCGCTGCAATCGTGTTCGCACGATGACTCTGCACGTTCGCCAAACAGTCCGTCGCTAAGTTCCTTTTCGGTAGCTTCGCGAATTTCCACCACTTTGCCGGTGAAATTGAGTTCACAGCCGGCCAGCGGATGATTGAAATTCATGGTAACGGTGTTCTCGGAAATTTCTTCCACTACTCCGTTCATGCGGTGACCTTCCGAATCCTGCATGGGAATGATTTTATCTTTTACAAGAAGCCCTTCTTCAATTTTACCGTTTATTTTAAAAAGGTCTTTAGAAAGTTCCACTATGGCATTGGGATCAACTTCTCCGTATCCTTCCTGTGCACTGAGCGTGAAATTAAAGTCATCTCCGATTTTTTTCCCTTTGATTTTTTCTTCAAAGGCAGGTAACAGATACCCCAATCCGAATATGAATTGCATGGGTTTCTCTTCTTTCACGGTTTCTATCACGTCTCCGTCAACTATCAGCGTATAGGAAAGTGAAACTACTTTTTCGTCTGAAATGATCATAAATAATATATTAATTAGTTGGTTAATTTTCTGATTTTATATCCGACAGCCGCTGCAAAAAGAGAAAACAACGGGGTAATCAGATTAAAGAAACAATAGGGAAGATAAGTGAGCGTGGCCACATTAAGCACGGTTGATTGTGCAACCGCGCAAGTGTTCCAGGGTACCAGAACCGAGGTAACCGTAGCCGATTCTTCAATGGTACGGGAAAGCAATTCGGGTGCGTAGCCCTGCTTTTTGTAGCTTTCGCCGAACATGTTTCCCGGCAGGATTATGGCCATATACTGATCTCCAAGTGTCATATTGAAAAAAATACAGGTTCCCAGTGTCGATGCTACGGTACTTAATGTGTTCTGCATCAGTTTCACCAGTTTCTCCGTAATGACACGAATCATTCCCGATGCGGTCATTACTCCTGCAAAGGCTACTACACATAAAATGAGCCAAACTGTGTTCAGCATGCCTGCCATACCCTTTGTTGATGTCAGATTGTCAAGAATTTCGTTACCGGTCCGGATATTTACACTGCTTGATATCATCTTGATTGCTGCCGCAAAACCGTTGGGTGCTATGGCAGAACATACGCCGGGCTGTACAATGACAGCCACAACGGCTCCGACAACAGCTGCAACAAACAGGGTGATGAACGGAGGAATCTTTCTTACCACCATGAGAATGGTGATCAGCGGAATCAGAAGCAGCCAGGGCGAAATCGCGTATGTTTGCTTTATTGCAGAAAGTTGTGCCCCAATATCCGGTGTGTTGTCTGCAGGGAGAACAAAACCTGCAACGATATAGATGACAAGAGATATTATGAATACAGGGAATGTATTATACAGCATGTATCCGATATGTTTGAACAGGGGGACACCGCAAAAAGAAGAAGCGAGATTTGTTGTGTCAGACAGGGGTGACATTTTGTCACCGAAATAAGATCCTGATATTATGGCACCTGCCAGCCAGGGAACGGGAAGTCCCATCATCTGACCGGCGCCCAGAAGTGCGACCCCGAAAGTTCCCACTGTACTCCATGAACTTCCTGTCACAAGCGAGATGACAGAACACAGGACAAATACCAGAGGCAGAAAAATAACCGGATGAATGAATTTCAGACCGTAGTAGATCATGGAAGGAATGATACCACTGTTCATCCAGCTGCCGCTCAGCGCTCCGATAGCTAACAGAATAAGGATGGCCGGACCGGTGTTCTTCAGGTGCGTCATCATGGCCTTTTCTGAATCGTCCCAGGTCAGACCGTAAAAGACCCGTCCTATGATAAAAGCAAGCACGGCAACGGATAATAAAGCTATCTGGGATGGGCCGGCAGTGACTTCATCACCGAATATTCTTACGCAGGTGAAGATTACGCAGACAAGAACAATAATAGGGATAAGACTTACTAAAAGGGTGGGCTTTTTCATAAGCGGTCTATAATCCTGCAAAGGCAATGTTTTCGAATAGAAGCGATGGTATCTGCCAGGCAGAATAATGTAATGCATCATCGGCTGCGGAAAGGAATCTGAACCAAAAGTCTTTCATATTCCCCGAGATAACCATTTCGTTCAAGGGTTGTATAATACGCCCGTTCTCAAAAAGAAATCCTTCAATGCCGTATGAAAAATCCCCGGTGGTACCGTTGCAGTTGCCCCCGTTAAAGCCCGTGACAAGTACCCCTTTCCCCGCCAGTTTAATAAGCGAGTGAATATCGTTTTTGCCTCCACAGAGCTGAAGTACCGAAGGTCCTTCTATGGTCGGTTCCATTTGCATTTTCCCCGCAAAATAAGTGCTGAGGAAATAGAGATTCAATATGCCATTTTCGATGATTGTGCGGGGTTTTGTGGCCAATCCTTCACTGTCGAAATACCTCCGCCCCGGCTCATTCGGAAGATGAGGCTCATCTCTTAGAGTAAACTGGCTGGCTGCTATCTGTTTTCCGAGCATGTCCAGAAGGAATGAACTTCCCTGCTGCAGTGCGCTTCCGGACATGGCCTGTATGACGGGGGCGAGTAATGTGGAAGCTACCCGGTTCTCGACAACCATATTATAACACCCGGAAGGGATCTTCTTTGGGGAGCGTTTAGCCAGGGTTCTTTCCAATGCCAGACGGGCACAATCGTTGGGGCTATTTCCTCCAATGCCTATGGCGTCCGGAGTTATGCCTCCTTTGACAAACCAGTCCGAGGGACGTGTGTTGTGTGGTCCGTTTACGGCACATTCGGCTGAAAGGCTGTAGAAGGTGTCGGCAGAGAAGCAGGAAAGGTCCTGTGAATCTATTAAATACAAACAGCTGCGGCTGTCTGAATAATCTGCGGTAACATGCACCAGGGAAGGATCTGTCCCCCAGACCCCGGCAGCGCATTCAAAGGCTGTCCTTTTCTTTATTTCTGCGGAAAGCGGGTCGGAAGGCAAGCCGTCTCCGGGCCGGATTGTGCCTTTATAGCATTTTTCGGCAGGAGGCAGTATCCTGTAGGGATCGGGTGCCAACAGTCGGGTGGATGCTATGGCTGTGTCAAGTAAACGGTCAATTTCTTCCTCTTCGGGACGGTTAGTGGAACACGTTCCGTACCGGCCGTCTGTAAAAAGATGGATAAACAGGGAGGATTCTCCTGCCTGATATAGTTTTTCCAATTTGTCGTTTCTTACCGTAAACGAATCGGATACGTCTTGCATGGCCGTAACGCGAACCTGTTCTGCCCCTTTGCGCAGGGCAGACGTAAGGGCGTACTGTGCCATATCCTTTAGTGTTATTTTTGTGCTCATGCTCCGCCTCCAACCGTTAAGGATCCTACAAGAACAGTAGGCATTCCGCAGGAAACGGGGCAGGATTGTTCTTTTCCGCAGGTCCAGGTGCCGTTATCCATTATATAATTGTTTGCCACGCCTTTGATGTCTGCCAATGCAGCGGGTCCGTTTCCTATGATGTTGACATCTTTTACAGGGCGTGTTAGTTTCCCTTTCTCTATCATGTACCCGCTTTTAACATAAAATGTGAAATCGCCGGCTCCAATCTGCACCTGTCCGTTGCTGAAAGTATCTACGTAAAGACCTTTTTTTACCGATGCGATGAGTGATTCTTCCGTTGAGGAACCGTTTTCCATATAGGTGGCTCTCATCCTGGGCAGCGGCATGAACCGGAAGGATTCCCTTCTGCCGTTTCCCGTGGAGGGAACCTGGAACTGTGAAGCAGAAATGCGGTCATGTAAAAAGGAAGTGAGGATACCGTCGGTTACCATATAGGTTTTCCGGCCGGGCGTTCCTTCGTCGTCAACATTGACAGAGCCTCTGTTGAAAGGAATGGTGCCGTCGTCAATTATGTTTATGCCGGGGGCGCATACACGGGTTCCCAGTTTGCCGGAAAAAATGGAGATGTTTTTACGGATAAAGTCGGCTTCAAAAGCGTGTCCTATAGCCTCATGCAACAAAATCCCGGAACCTCCGGCTGCCATTACCACGGGCATTTCGCCCCCTTTCGGCTGAACAGCCAAAAACTGGAAGGCCGTACGCGAAACCACCTCGGCCGCCAGCTCTTCTATAAGGCTGTGCTGCAAAAACTCACCGCCCATTCTGAAAGACCTGGAACAGGAAGCCGTCTCGGTCTTTCCTCCGTCCTCCATTATGCACGATACGGAGAGCGCTGCCATTGGCCGCAAATCGGTAAAAGATGTGCCTTCTGAATTATAAAAACGGATTAACGAGGTGGTGTCGGAAAGTCTGGCAATCACCTTTTTGACACGTTTGTCTGCGCCGAATACCAAATCGTTCAATTCCTGAAGAAAAGGGATTTTTCGCTCAGGGGATATGTCATTCCACGGGTCGGTCACGGGATAAAGATTCCCTGTTTTTATTGTATGCAAGCGGATGGCTTGCGGTTCGCGGTTTAAACTGTCGGCAATAAAAGCCGCTGTCTGCGCTGCCCGTTCCATATCGCCGGGTGCAATCGATTCGGTAAAAGCATAACCGGTCTGATCTCCGGTAAGAACACGTATGCCCAGACCGCTGTCGGTATGAGTTCCGGCTGCGTTCACCTGGCCATCGCGGAGGGTAATATCGTGGTAAATTGTTTGCTCAAAGAACAGATCTGCATAGGAGCCACCTCTTTCCAGTGCCAGATGCAGCAATCTCTTCCATGGTATTTTAATCGCAGTTTGTAAATCCATAGCCTACCTGTTGGGGACAAATATATAGTGACGGTTTCCAAATGTTTTCGTTCCAGCATGTATGTTGCTTCATAAGCTCGGGTATGGTTCCTGATAAACGGTTACCCTGCAGCCTTAACTGAGTAGAGACAATGGGTATATTCACCCAGCTTTCGGGGATGGTGCCGGTAAAGTTACAGTTTTCAAGGCGTATGCTGAGCCGGTCCGAAGTAGTTGTCAAACGTCCAAGACCTTCAGGTAACGGGCCGTTAAAGTTTGTATTCTGATGGAATAAGATAGATGAAAGGTGTTTTAATCCGTCAAAAAATTCGTCCGGGATAGGCAGACTGAGCTTTGTATTATAAAGGCCCAGGTTTTCGAGACTTGCCAGACGCCCGAATTCGGGAGGAATAGTGCCGGTTATAGGCACATTGTTGATTTGTAGGTTTTTAAGATTAACCAGGTTGCCAATTTCCGGGGGTATGGAACCACTAAGGCCGGAACAGCCTACCAGATTCAGATCTGTGAGGTTAACCAGTTGCCCGATAGCTGCAGGAATGGATCCGGTGAGTCCTGTCATGCTTCCCAGCGACAGTCTTTCCAGCCGGGTTAATTCGCCAATCCATTCGGGAATAGGACCCTTGATCTGCGGATTGGATGAAATATTCAGGCGTCTGAGTAATGTCAGATTCCGTACGCTTTCCGGGAAACTCCCCGTAAATGAATTATTGTTAATGGAAAGGGCTACCAGGTCCGTAAGTTCTCCTATACAGTCCGGTATGTTTCCCTGGCTGGATACTACACCCGTGGCCAGGCCCAGTGAATCCACACGTCCTTCTGCATTAAGCCGTATACCCGTCCATGTGTCAAGGGGAGTGGTCAGATCCCATTTGTCTTTTTGCCATGAAGAGCCGCCGGTCTCGTTGAAAAAACGTACCAGTACAAGACTGTCAATCATTCTTGGATTGACTACATAGCCTTCCTGATTTACCGGAATAAGTCTGGTTATACCCAGACCGGCACTGCCCAGGCTGATAACGGCCGTTCTGGGCTGGCTGGTGCTGTTTTCAGAAACAGATACCATTAGCAGGCCGTTCCCGTCACCCGAAGCAGGAGAAACCTGGCACCATTGGGCATCGGAAGAGGCTTCCCATGCAAAATTGCATACTATATCAAGTGTGTACGTTTCCTGTGACCAGGAAGCTTCTATTTGTTGAGGGCTGACGGTAAGAACCGGAACAATGCCCGGCTGTGTTACGGTAACTGCGGCCGAAAGATTTTCTTCCCCAATTACAGTGAAAACACCCGAACGTTCCGAAGCCACCTGGTTATTGGGTTCCATGGTCAGCCGGACGGTAGTGCTGCCTTTTCCGGAAAGAGGGGATAAACTGAATCCGTCGGGGTTGTCGATATGCCACGAAGTATTGGTGAAAATATTGAAATCCAAGTAGCCTCCGGGCTGAGGAATATTGATAACCGACGAGGCAAGAGATAATTCTGCCACCGGTTGATTCTCACGGCATCCGGTGATCGGGCCCAGGGTAATGAGCAGGATTAAAAGATATTTCAGGTAAGAATCGTGTTTCATTGCATGCAAAAGTAAGTATAATTTCCGTTAAGCATAATTAAAAAAATGTCTTACTTTTACATTTGAATATTAGAAACTAAGAGAAAGTGAGAAATTATCCTGTCTGTATATATTTATTATTTCTTTTTCTTTCTCTTTCACTGAGAACCGAGGCACAGGAGGTTCAGAAAGTCACTGTGGCCGGCGTTGTGAAAGATGCCGATTCAGGGGTGCCGATTCCCTATGCTACGGTGGTGATTGAGGAGCTGGGGCTGTGGTATATTTCAGAAGAAGGCGGGCAGTTCCGTATTGGTAATGTGCCGGTTGGCTCATATAAAATCCGTGTAGAAATTCTGGGTTACGAAACTAAGCAGTTTCCCCTGAAAGTGCCGGGACCCGTGTCCGGTCTTATATTATCGGTTTATGAAAGCAGCCTCCGTTTACAGGAAGTAGTAGTGACAGCAGAAGAGGGAGGCCGTCTGAATTCATCTTCCCGTATTGAAAAGCAGGCTCTTGAGCATGTGCAGCCTTCCAGTATAAAGGATGTGATGCAGTTGCTCCCGGGCAATATTACCGAGAATCCGACGTTGAACAGTGTCAATCAGCTCACAATCAGAGATATTTCTACCAATAGCGCCAATGCATTCGGTACGGCTCTAATACTGGACGGGGCCACTGTTTCCAATGACGCCAACCTGCAGGTCAGGAAGACGTCTTCTTTGAGCAGTAACGGAGAATCGACAGCCGGTACCGGGGTGGATGCACGTCAGTTATCTACGGACAATATTGAATCCATAGAAGTTATCAGAGGTATTCCTTCTGTAGAGTATGGCGATCTTACATCCGGGGCTGTTGTCGTGAAGACTAGAATGGGTGTTACTCCCTGGCAGGTAAGATTGAAGGCAGATCCCAAACTGAAACAGGTGAGCCTTAGCAAGGGTTTTTCACTTTCATCCGGTGAAAAAACTCATTCCGGCAAACACGGGGGGCGTGCCCGCAACCGGAATATGTCCCGCAAAAACACAGCCGGCGTTGTGAATCTCGATGCCGACTATGCCTTGTCCTATGCCGATATCCGTACACCGGCCGATGTCTTCAGGCGTTTTAACCTGCAGCTGGGCTATTCCAATACCTTCAGAAAAAAGCTGGTACTGAATGCCAAGGTGCGCGCAAACTACTCAGATGCCAGCAACGCGACGGACCCCGATAATTTCCTGGATAATATCTCGAGGGATACCGATAAAGGTATGGGCTTGTACTTCAACGGAAAGTATATCATTAACAAGCCATGGATCACAAACCTTGAATTTGTAGTGGCCGGCGATGTCACCAACCAGTATTCACAGGAGAAGACTTACAGAAGTGCCGGTCGTGTGGCGCATTCCCTTGCCATGGAATCCGGTGAAAACCTTGGCTTTTTTACACCTTTCCAGTATTATTCCAATCTTGAAATATTCGGGCTGCCGGTGAATCTTCAGGGCAAACTCACTGCCAATCTGTTTGGCAGGTACGGCCAGGTCAGTAATAAAGTGCTTCTGGGTGTTGAGTGGACATCAAAGGGAAATAAAGGGGAAGGGAAGGTTTTTGACCCGTATCTTTCGCCCGATGCTTCGTCCTCTTCCACTTTCAGGGAGCGCTCCTATAAAGATATTCCTTTCCTGCACAGGTACACCGCTTTCCTTGAGGACAAGATGTCATTGCCTATAAAGGGAAAAGCACTTGAAATTCAGGCTGGTGTGCGTGTTAACGGGATTGTTCCCCACGAAAAATTCAGTATGGCCCGGTATTTTTCTGTTGAACCCAGATTCAACGCCAGGTACCAGCTGATACACCGTCAGACCGGTTTCAAAGAACTCGCTATAAGAGCAGGCTGGGGAGTCAATTATAAAATGCCTTCAATGGTCTATTTGTATCCCGAACCCACTTTCCTGGATGTGGTTTCCTTCTCTTATAACGATATAGATGACAATGGAGTGGGATCGGTTCTGTTTACGACTAAAAGGCTCGACAACGAAGTTAGTAATCCCGTGCTGGAGCTGCAAAAAAGCGTGAATCTGGAAGCCGCAGCCGAATTCCGGATAGGGGACGTATGGGGCTCGCTGGTTTATTATAACGAGAACATGACCAACGGATACGGTTTCAGCACCCAGGTCATGCCTCTTGAATACAACCGCTACGGATACGTTTGGGAAAACGGAAGTCCCTCCCGCATATCCATACCATCGGGCAAGCTGCCCATGTATCAGGAAGGATCTGTTTATGTGGACGGCCAGCCACTTCCGTATATCGCCGACACCATTTTCCTTACGTATCAGAAACCTGTAAACAACATCCAGCAGAAAAAATGGGGTATAGAATACACCTTGAATTTTCCCGAGATCAAGGCCATCAATACTTCGATATCCGTAAACGGAGCCTACATGAATGTCAAGACTCAGGATGAATCGGAGGGCGCAATTCTGGTAAGTACACAGGTCGCCGGCAGACCTTACCGTTATGCAGGTGTTTATGCCTCGGGGAACAAAACCTCGTCGGGCGACAGGAAAGAGCGACTCAATACGAACATTCGTTTTATTACCCATATTCCCAGAGTCGGGATGGTCGTTACCGTGACCGCCCAGATGATCTTCATGGACCGGACCACGTATGTGTGCGAATTGAATGATCAGGTACAAACCTATTATTACGACGATAAAGGCATAAGGCATTCCGGAAAATGGGCTTATGATGACGATAAATACACCAAACGGGTAAATCCTCAGTACCTTATAGATATGAAAGGAAACGTGATCCCGTTTACCCAGGAGATGGAGAACGATCCTCAATACAGGGAATTGATAGGGACCACCAACAAGGCGTCGTATTACCTGGGATCGAGGTATCCGGTTTACGGCATACTGAATATCAGGCTTACAAAGGAGATAGGCCGCCGGGCTACGGTATCTTTTTATGCCAATAACTTTCTGAACATAGATCAACTGGTCACCGAGAAAATATCGGGGACAGCCTTTTCCCGTAATCTGCCTTTATATTTTGGGGCTGAGGTAAAATTGACATTGTAGGTATGACAGCTATAAGAAAAATACTAATATTTCTCGTGACGGGCTGTTTTTCGTTAGTGTTGCTGACCGGTTGTCTTCAGGCAGTTCCGGATTATGCCACGGTAAAGATTAAAATACAGGCTCCGTCCCAACAGCCCGGCCTGGACCTGACACAGGTCCCGATAAGGATCCACAGTGTGGTGGAACCTTTGTACTATGAATGTTATCCGGATGCTCAGGGAAATGCTGTAGCCGAGGTGTCCCCGGGCCGTTATTTCATTCTGGTTTCGGCCAGTTTCCCGGAAGGATTTTCCGTAAGTGCCACGGCAGATGAATTTATTATCCTGGCTTCGGAAATATCTGAATATTCACTGCGACTTGATATGGCCCTTTCCGGCGGTATTATCTTCCGTCAGATCTATTATGCCGGAAGCAAGACATTAGAAGGGGCAAATTACACTAAGGATCAGTTTATTGAATTATATAACAATTCCGATGGGGTTCAGTATCTGGATTCCCTTTGCGTGGGCGCCCTTGCTCCGGCCAACTCCACCACTTCGAGCAACCCGTGGGCGGGTCGCGATGTGTTGGGACTGTTCCAGATGACCTGGATGATTCCGGGTGACGGTGATGATTACCCGCTTGCTCCCGGTGAATCTGTGGTCCTTGCTTTTAATGCCATCGATCATTCTGCCCGCTGTACCAGCGGCCTGGATCTGTCAAATGCACACTTTGGCTTTTATGACGAGGCCTTGCCCGGGCATGAAAAACACCCCGATGTGATTGCCCTTAAACGAATTTTTGCCGGACAGGGAACGGCATATACCATGAGCGTACACTCTCCGGCACCTGTAATCTTCCGTCCCGTCATGGGTGTAAAAAAATGGCTGGAAGATGTAGCCACATGGCAGGGCTATCAGCCCGGAAGTACCAGCGGTATGATATATCTGCATCTGGACCGCTCCTGGATTCTGGACGGGGTGGAATGCGTACAAAGTCCTTCCAATGCGCTGAAGCGTCAGCCATCTTCTGTAGATGCAGGTTATGTGTACCTGAGGGAAGGTCAGAACAAAGGAAATGCGGTAGTCCGGAAAGTCAAGGAAGTACTGAAGGACGGCCGGATCATATACCAGGATACCAACAATTCTACCGAGGATTTCCTGCCCGATGTGCCCGCCTCGCCCATTCTTAAAACATTATGGCCATGAGAAAAATAATATTTTTGATTCAGGCTGTAATGCTTTTTTCTACATTTTCTGCTCTTGCGCAGGACTCTACGTACAGGTATCTGACGGACCGTGCTGTCATGGAATGGGAAAACCCGTGGCTGGTGGGACGTTCGGCGGCAGGAATGATATTTACCAGAAAAGGCATGTCCGATATCTCTATAAAGGGAAGCCATGAGCAGGGAGATTTCAGGAATGTATACGATCCTGCTTCAAGGCAGACATACGGACTGAGTACCCAATCGGTCATGAAAACCGGAAAGGTGGTTATTTCAGGTACTTTTGCCTACGATTATTCAACACATTCGGACCAAAGATGGCTGGGTCTGCTGAATCCGTACCATACTCCTTTTATTTTAGCTGACAGTGTTCCGGGAAATTATGCGCTGGAGCATTACAGGATGTCTGCCGGCATTGCAGTGCCTGCAGGGAGAAACTGGACGTTGGGTATTAGTGCCGATTACAGTGCCTTAAGTGGTGCAAAGCACAAGGATTTAAGGAATGAAGATACGTATATGGATTTTGCCATAATACCTTCCGTAGTTTATGAACAGGGTCCCATGCGGCTTGGCTTGCATGTCGGTTATCAAAAAATAACAGAGCAGGTGGATTATACCCAGGTAGAGACAAGCACCAACAAGACATTGTTTTCTTTCAGCGGTATGTGGTTCAATACCCAGGACATTTACGGTTCGTCCATACCCGATTCCAGGCGTCTGACAGACCATATTATCACCGGGGGCCTGACAGCACAGTATACTCTTGGTCGGTTTGTCCTGTACGAGGCTTTTACATGCAACTATGGAAAGAGCCTGCAGCGGGAAGATGTTGTGTTGTATGAGCATTACGGAACCGGCTCTGAAATTTACTGCCATAACACGTTATCTTTCATTTTTGGTACAAAACACAGATTGAACACTAATATTGCCTGGTCAAATCTTTTGGCATACAGACCCATACAGGTTCAGGAGCTGAACGAGGCATCCCGTGTCTGGGAATGGATCCAATACGGAAGCACACTGGGTTTCACTCAGTCTGTATCTCAGGCAGACCTGAATTATACATTCAGGGTTAACCGTAATCCCTGGAACGATTCCTGGCAATTTCATGCCGGAGTGAAAGGGTCTGTTTTCGGACAGGTATTCCACAAATATCCACTGTCTGTAGACCGTGAATGGAAGTATGCAGAAATTTATGGCCGGGTTACCAAAAACTGGCTCTGGCACAGTTCCATGATGGATCTTACGCCGCAGGTGTCTTACGGTACCGGAAAACTGCACCAGTCTGACGTTGAGAAAGAAGAATATTTACCAAGAGGACAACATCTTGTTTTTAATAATATTGAGGATAATTGGCTGACGGGCCCAAGGGATCAGGAGAATCGCTATATGACCGATTCCCGCATCATGTTGGGCCTTCAGCTGAAATATACACAGTTTGTCAATAAAGACAAAGGAATTAATGTATTTGCCGAGGCCGGTTACAGGTACTTGCGGAATCTTTCCGGACAGGAAAGCTGCCGTCATTCTCTCTGGCTGACTTTAGGTGTTACTTTTTAAATAGAAATGAAAAAATCGATTCTTGTTATTTTCCTGCTTACACTGATTGCCCCTCTGGCTCGTGCCGATGAAGGAATGTGGCTTGTACACTCTTTTGAGCAGAGTCTGATCCGTCAGATGAAGAGCAACGGCCTCAAAATGGATCCCGGTCTTATTTTTGACCAGGACCGCGTATCGCTTTCAGATGCCATTGTTTCCATGGACTTTGGCTGTACCGGCTCAATGATCTCACAAAACGGTCTGCTGATTACGAATCATCACTGTGCCTACTCCGATATCCACGCTTTCAGTACTCCCGATCATAACTACCTGGAAGAAGGATTCTGGGCCCGTACCCCCGGCGAAGAAAAATGGGTTAGCGGGAAGAGCGTTTATTTCCTAAAAAAAGTATTTGACGTAACCGATAAGGTAATAAGCCTCCGGGATACTATGCCCTCAAGAAGAATGTATGCTACGCTGGAAAAGGAATACAAGGAATTAACGGGGTATGAGAGCATGTGTGCTGCCATGTGGGGCGGTTCAAAATATTATATGTATTGTTACGAACAATATAAAGATGTAAGGCTGGTGGGCGCTCCTCCGGTAAGTATTGCCGCCTACGGTGGCGAAGCCGACAACTGGATCTGGCCTCAGCATAAAGGGGATTTTGCCCTGTACAGGGTTTATACCGCTCCGGACGGTTCTCCTGCCGAATACAGCCCGGCAAACGTTCCGCTGGTTCCCGTAAAAACGCTTACAATTAACGCAGGAGGCATTAAAGAAGGGGGATTTACCATGGTCATGGGATATCCTTACAGTACGGACCGGTATAATTCATCGTTCGGTATCACCCGGATTCAGAAAACCACATACCCTGTTCTCGTCAAAATGACAAAAGCCCGTTTGGAAATAATGAAAAAATGGATGGAAAAAGATCCCGGCATACGTTTACAGTACGCCGATATCTATTTTGGAGTATCCAATGTTTCCGAATTACGCGAAGGCGAGGTCCTGAGCCTTATACGGCATGGAGTAGCTGACATGAAGGCCCGTGAAGAACAGGCCATGCAAAAATGGATTGACGCCAATGCAGAGCGAAAGACCAAATGGGGAACGCTGCTGAACGATATGGCCGTAGCCTACAAAGCTGTCAACGAACTGGAAGGCTGGCGGGAATGGCACAAACAGACCATTATTTCCAGTCAATTCCTGACCATGGGGAGACGGGCTTCAGGATTACGGGGCAGGCAGAGCAGATACCATGAAGACTCCGTAGATTGTACCTGTAAATACGGAAAAGAGTATTATGACCGTATGGTCAGGTTTTATGACAGCTATAATCCCGACATTGAAAAAGAATGGTTCTTCAAGGCGTTAAACGAATTTTGCAGCAACGTTCCCAAATCATTCTGGGGGGAATACCTGCAAGGAGAATTCGACCGTTTTGATGGCGATACAGGTGCGCTGGCTCAATATATATGGAATAATTCCCTTTTCAGCCGAAAAGAAAATTTCAGCGAATTCTTTTCTTGTGCTCAGTTGATAGATTCCGTATTGGCCGATCCCGCCTACAAATTATGTGAAAGTACATCTGTACAGCTTTTTAACAAAGCCGAAGAGGAGATCCTGAAAGATGTTAAGATTCATTCTCTGGACACGCAATATAAACGGGCCTTGTATGCCTTTAGAAATGATATGGAGCAGGCCCAGTACCCCGATGCGAATGCCACAATGCGATTGACTTTTGGCACAACGGGCCGCCTGATACCCCAGGACGGAATCACATATAGCTGGTACAGTACGGTTCAGGGCATTCTGGACAAATGGAATCCCGATGATTATGAATTCCAAAGCAATCCCCTGATGCTTCAATTCCTGAAAAATCCCGAATGGGGTCGCTGGGCCGATAAAAAGGACGGTTCCATGCATGTGAATTTCATATGTGATCTGGATATTACCGGCGGAAACTCCGGTTCTCCGGTCATGGATGAAAAAGGGCGTTTGATAGGATTGGCTTTTGATGGCAATAAAGAATCGCTTGGAGCCGATACTTTTTTCCATAAAGACCTTAATAAATGTGTTTGTGTAGATATCCGCTATGTTTTGTGGATTATAGAAAAATATGCCCAGGCAGACTATCTGCTGGAAGAAATGAATATTATTTTTTAACTTTTAAATCATTACCGTTATGACAAAGTATGAATGCAATCTGTGCGGGTATGTATACGACCCTGCCAAAGGAGACCCTGAAAACGGCATAGCACCCGGAACAGCTTTCCAGGATATCCCGGATGATTGGGTATGTCCCCTCTGCGGAGCTACAAAAGATAATTTTTCTGCCTTATAGTTTTTGACGGCTTTTTTTCCGGCCCGCATGCAGTAAATCCGGGATCTGTGCATTTATTGAATGTATCTTAACCCGAAAGAATATGAAAACTCATACACTCTTTATTGGATTGGCCCTTGTATGCGGGCTGGCTGTTTCTTCATGTACCAAATATCAGTCCGATAAGCCAAAAGAAAGAGAGGACATCATCCTCACTAAAACACAACAGGCTGTTTTGGACAAGGGCAATGGTTTTGCCATTGATCTTTTCAGAGAAATGTGTGCCGAGAACGGATATGAAAATCTGTTCATATCGCCCTTGAGTGCCACCCTGGCAATTTCTGCCGTAACCAACGGTGCGGCAGGGCAAACCATGGAAGATATGAAAACCACCCTTGGGTTCGGGCCTTTCACCCTGGAAGACATGAATGTTTTTTATAAAACCCTCGTTCCTGCCTTAAAAGATGTCGATAATACAGTAAAACTGCAGATTGCCAATGCAGCCTGGATAAAACAGGGTTTTACCGTTGAAACGCCGTTCATTAACGCACTTACCAATTATTACGATGCTTCTGTGAGGGAACTTGATTTCAGTTCGCCCTCTGCCGTGGATGCCATTAATCAATGGTGTGCCGATAATACGAACAATCTTATCAAACAAATTATCAACGAAATAGATCCGAACGCCAGGATGTTCTATACCAATGCGTTGTATTATAAAGGTCAGTGGACCCATACCTTCAAAAAAGAAGACAACTACAAAGGTCCGTTTACCTGTTATGATAAAAAACTTTCCGAGGCAACGTACATGAGACAGACTGCCAGTCTGAACTGTTATAAAGACCAGGACCTGGCCATTGCCGAATTCCCTTACGGGAATGAAGCTTTTAGCATGGTTGTGGTTTTGCCGGACGAAGGTGTATCTGTATTTGATGTGGCTTCCCGTCTGACGCTCAATGAGTGGAACGGATGGCTTTCCGCTATGAGTATACGCGAAGTGGAAGTGCAATTTCCAAAATTCAAGGTTGAATACGATACGGAAGACAAGTTGTTCCCAGTATTGTCCCGGATGGGCATGGGAATCGCTTTTGATCCGGAACGTGCCGATTTTAGTAATATCAGCAATTTGGAAGATCTATACATAGCTCTAATTAAGCAAAAAGCATATGTGGAAGTGGATGAGCAGGGTACAGAAGCTGCAGCGGTTACTATTATCGGATTCAACGTTACTTCCACCGGTCCGGGCCAGACATTTACATTCCATATGAACAGGCCCTTCCTGTATTTTATAAAGGAGAAGAGCACCGGAGCCATCCTGTTCTCTGGGCTTATGAGTAAAATGTCCTAAAAAGAAATGATTTCGTGATATACGCGGATGGCAAAATTATCTGTCATTCCGGCTATATAATCTATGATAGCCCTCTTATATTCTTTGTGGTCAGACAAATTGTAGATGATCTCATTCTCGAAATGCTCTTTCTGTCTTTCTTCAGGGGCTAGATTACTGTATTTTATGATCCATTCCCGGAAATAACGCATTAGTGTTGGGAATTTGGTCAGGTTGGAGGTAACGGTGTCCAGTAAAGATGGACCGTACAAACTGTCAAGGAATCTGAAGATGGTGACAATAATACACTTGGCGTAATCTTTATAATACATCAGACGCGGATGATTATAAATATAGCGGTAATTGAATTCTTTGACTTCTACAAGCAGTTTATGGTATTCGTGTGACAAATGCAGGCCCTCTCCGGGAGAGGAGTTCAGGCACAGATCGTTAATAAAGAGCTCAATAAGGGCTGTATTATTTATCACGCCTTCTGCGGCTGAAACTAATTTCATAAGTGAGCGGAGTTCATTCAGTTGTGAAGGTTCCAGCAGGTTCAGTTCAATGGCGTCTTCGATGTCCCTCCCCAGGTAGGCTATTTTGTCGGATATCTTCACAATACAGCCTTCCCAGGTGTAGGGGAGGTATTGATTGGGTCTTTCTATCGAGGCCAGATCTATGGCTTCGTTCCGGGGGAAAAGACCGTTATCATCGGTTTCCCCGCAATGGGAAATAATCCCGTCACGAACAGCGTAAGTCAGGTGGAGGTTTTTATGAATACCCGAGGCATTGGGCAATGTGGCAATTTTATCGGCCGTATAGAGACCGTTTTTTTCATGCCAGAAATCTTCGTTCCACTGGCTCATGATTTCAGATAGCAAACCTTCGCCTTCGTGGCCGAAAGGACTGTGCCCCAAATCATGTCCCAGGGCAATGGCCTGTGTGAGTTCGGTATTCAGGCCCAGGTATTTGGCTATGGTATAACTGATGGAGGCAACGTGGTTAACGTGTTCCATCCGGGTACAAATATGGTCGTTCTGGGTGGCAAAGAATACCTGCGTCTTGTGTTTCAGGCGCCGGTATGAAGTACAGTGCAGGATACGCGAATAATCACGGTAAAACTGTGAACGGGTTTCTTCCGTTTTTGTTTCGGGAGCCCTGAAGACGTGGCCCCGCTGAAGTGCCTGTTCCCATTTGGGATGGCCTTCCTGCATCTGCAAACCAGAAAATCGGTTAGGTTCCATCTTTTATTCCTCTGATGTGTTTTTCCCAGGCCCAGGCACTAGCCAGGGTCTCTTCTGTAGAACGGACTGCCTTCCAGCCAAGTTCTTTGTTGGCCAGCGAAGTGTCTGCCCAAATGGCCTCGACATCACCGGGACGTCTTTCAGTAATCCGGTAATTGAGTTTAACACCGTTTACCTGTTGGAATTTTTCCACCAGTTCCAGCACGGATAATGCCTTTCCGGTCCCTACGTTAAATATTTCACAGGAAGATTTGTTCCTGCCTTCCAGCATGCGCCTTAGAGCAGCGGCATGTGCCCCGGCAAGGTCCATTATATCTATATAATCTCTGAGGGCTGTTCCGTCCGGCGTGTCGTAATCGTTGCCGTAAATACTCAATTCCTTTCTCAGCCCGGCAGCAGTCTGGGTTATGAAGGGAACCAGGTTGTTGGGTACACCCCGGGGCAGTTCCCCGATAAGGGCCGAGGGATGAGCTCCAATGGGATTGAAATACCGTAAAATGATTCCTTTGATGGAAGGAAAAGCAGCCGCTGTGTCCATCAATATATCTTCACACATTTGTTTAGTACTTCCATAAGGGGAATTGGCCGGATTCCGTGGCGTTTCCTCGGTGACCGGTAATTTGTCTGCCTGACCGTAAACAGTCGCAGAAGAGGAGAATACCACGCAGCCTCCTCCGTTCTCCTTCATCACATCCAGCAGGTTAATAAAAGAAAACAGATTGTTTTTGTAATATTTCAAGGGCTCATTAACGCTCTCCCCAACCGCTTTAAAGGCTGCAAAGTGGATGGCGGCGTCTATGTGATGTTCGCTGAAGAGAAGCTGCAGAGCCTCTTTATTGCAACAATCTGTATTATAAAAAGGAACCTTTTGTCCCGTAATCTGCTCAATGCCTTTGAGACATGTGGTATCTGAATTGGAAAAATTATCTGCGATTACAATATCGTAACCGCTCCGGATCAGATCTACGGCTGTGTGGCTTCCAATAAAGCCCGCACCACCGGTGATTAGGATTTTTTGTTTCATAAATCCAAAGATAAAAAAAGCTGCCGGAAAACCGGCAGCTTGCTTTGAATATATGAGTGATAATTACATATTGCGTATTGCGGCCTGCGCGGCAGCCAGCCGGGCAATAGGCACGCGGAACGGGGAACACGATACGTAAGTGAGACCGCATTCGTAACAGAATTGTACCGATTCGGGATCACCTCCGTGTTCACCGCATATACCAATCTTTATGTCAGGATTGGCAGCACGTCCACCTGCGATACCCATCTGGATGAGCTTGCCTACCGATTCCCGGTCTATATGCTGGAACGGATCGAAAGGCAGGATTTTCTTATTGATATAGGTGCCCATGAAGGAACCCATATCGTCACGGGAGAATCCAAAGGTCATCTGAGTAAGGTCGTTGGTCCCAAAAGAGAAGAACTGGGCTGTTTTGGCCATTTCTTCAGCTACAAGAGTGGCGCGCGGTATTTCAATCATCGTACCAAAGAGATAGTTGAATGTAATGCCAAACTGCAGTTCAACCTCTTTATGAACTTGTTCTGCAATCTTTTTCTGGTCGTCAAGTTCTTTGACCGTAACAGTCACAGGAATCATGATCTCGGGTTTGGGATTGTATCCTTCCTTGATGAGTTCGGCAGTGGCAGTAAAAATGGCACGGAACTGCATTTCGGAAATCTCGGGATACGAAACGCCAAGACGTACGCCGCGGTGACCCATCATCGGGTTCACTTCGTGCAGAAGTTCTCCGCGTGCCTTGATATCATCAACTGTGATACCCAATTCGTCTGCAAGTTCCTTTTGCTTGTCGGGTGTCTGGGGAACGAACTCATGTAGTGGGGGATCAAGAAGCCGGAATGTAAGAGGCAGACCGTCCATGACCTTAAGAGTCTGTTTGGCAGCCGCTTTAACATAGGGAGCCAGTTCATGCAGGGCGAGTTTGCGTTCTCCCACCGTGTCAGAAAGGATCATTTTGCGAAGTTTTGCAAGAGGTGCCTCGGAATTGAGGCCGTAGAACATATGTTCAATGCGGAACAGGCCAATCCCTTCGGCTCCGAAGTTCAGAGCCATCTGTGCATCTTCGGGCGTGTCGGCATTGGTACGGACACCCATTGTACGGAACGAATCCACCATCTTCATGAATTCTTTGAAACGGGGATTCTCAGAAGCGTCCATGGTCTCAACGGCCTGGTCGTAAACAAATCCTCTGGTGCCGTTCAGGCTGAATACGGTTCCTTCGGGATATGTCTTTCCGTTAATTGTCAGTTCCCTTTTAGCCATATTGATATGTACGGCGTCACAACCTACGATGGCGCATTTTCCCCAGCCCCGGGCCACTAAAGCAGCGTGTGAGGTCATGCCTCCGCGGGCGGTAAGGAGCCCGTCGGCAGCACGCATGCCTTCCACATCCTCGGGATTGGTTTCTTCCCGGACAAGGATTACCTTTTTTCCTCTTTTATGCCAGTCAACAGCGTCTTCGGCAGTAAAGACGATCTGACCCACAGCTCCGCCAGGACCAGCCGGCAAACCTTTGCCTACAACAGTGGCGGTTTTTTCAAAAGCGGGGTTCAGGATGGGGTGAAGCAGTTCGTCCAACTGGTTGGGAGCTACTCTCAATACGGCTGTCTTTCTGTCTATGAGACCTTCCAGCAGCATGTCCATGGCCATATTCAGTGCAGCTACACCGGTACGTTTGCCCACGCGGCATTGCAGCATCCACAGACGACCGTCCTGGATGGTAAACTCTATGTCCTGCATGTCACGGAAATGGGCTTCGAGGTTCTTCTGTATCTGGTTCAATTCACCGTAAACCTTAGGCATGGATGTTTCCAGCGAAGGCAGATGGTGATTTTGTTCATTTTTGGTGGCTTCGTTCAGCGGGTTGGGGGTGCGGATACCTGCCACTACGTCTTCTCCCTGCGCATTCACAAGCCATTCGCCGTAGAATTTAGCCTCGCCCGTTGCCGGATTCCTTGAGAAGGCCACGCCGGTAGCGGACTTATCGCCCATGTTGCCAAAGACCATGGATTGTACCGTAACGGCAGTTCCCCATTCGTCGGGGATGCCTTCAATACGGCGGTAAGAAATGGCACGTTTGCCGTTCCATGATTTGAAAACAGCGCCAACGCCGCCCCAAAGTTGTTCCATGGCATCGTCGGGGAAGGGTTTGCCAAGTACATTCACTACGCGTTTTTTAAATGCGTCGCAAAGCCAGATAAGATCTTTTTCGGTAAGGTCAGTATCGTTTTTATAACCTTTTTCTACTTTGAGCTGATGCAGCATCCCATCGAGCTGAACACGGATTCCCTGGCCTTCTGCCGGTTCAATGCCTTCGGCTTTTTCCATAACCACATCTGAAAACATCATGATCAGACGGCGGTAGGCATCGTATACAAAACGGGGGTTTCCGGTTTTTTTAATAAGTCCGGGGATTGTTGCAGAACATAACCCGATATTGAGAACGGTTTCCATCATACCTGGCATGGAGCTGCGTGCTCCGGAACGGCACGATACAAGCAACGGGTTTTCTGGATCGCCAAAGCGTGTGCCCATGATATCTTCGGTTTTCTTCAAAGCCTGGGCTACTTCTGCAGACAAATCTTTAGGATAGTTGCATCCTAAATCATAATACTCGGTACATACATCGGTTGTAATCGTAAAACCGGCGGGAACCGGGATGCCCAGCAGGCACATCTCAGCCAGGTTAGCCCCTTTGCCACCCAGCAAATTTCGCATAGATCCATCGCCATCGGCGGTTTTGCCGCCAAAGCAATAGACTCGTTTAATTTCTGACATAAAATATTATATAAGGTTAGTTTTGGACTATAATCGGTTAGGGGCTGCAAAATTAACAAAAATCTACAATATATTGCCGGCAACTTCTGCCAATCGGCTGCGCTCTCCTTTAACAAGGTTGACATGTGCAAAAAGATCCTGCCCTAACATTTTGTCTGTCAAATAGGTAAGACCATTTGAATGCATATCTAGGTAAGGTTGGTCAATTTGATGAATATCTCCTGTGAAAACCAGCTTGCTGCCTTCGCCGGCACGGGTAATAATTGTTTTTACCTCATGAGGTGTCAGGTTTTGTGACTCGTCCACAATAAAGAAAACTTTCGAGAGGCTTCGACCACGAATGTATGCGAGCGGCGATATGAGCAATTTTTCGTTCTTGAGCATTTCCTCTATGCGGATGAATTCTCTGCTGTTGCTTTTCAACTGGCCTTTGATAACACTCAGATTATCCATGAGGGGCAGCATGTACGGAGCCAGTTTTTCTTTAACGTCTCCCGGCAGAAATCCCATTTCCTGATTTTTCAGGGAAATAACGGGGCGGGCAAGAAGAATCTGGTCGTATTCGTCTTCCTGTGCCAGAGCCGATGCTAAAGCCAGCAGTGTCTTTCCCGTTCCTGCAATACCTGTTAGGGAGACAAGGCTTATATTAGGGTTCAGTAAGGCATCGAGAGCAAAATTCTGTTCTGTGTTCCTGGGAGAAATTCCATAGGCCCTGTGCGAAGAAACCGGCACCAGATGACGCGTGGATGCTTCGTAGCGAGCCGTTGCCGTGCCGTCATTGTTGCGTAGAATGTAATATTGGTTTGCGTGTGCGCCTTTGAGCCTGATATCCTTTGAACTGAGCCCTTCGGGTGTCTGGTAAAGACGGGCCATGGTTTGTGGTGCAACGCGGTTGAGTTTGACTATTCCTTTGGACAGACTTACAATACTTTCCTCTTTAACCTTATCGGTAAGATAATCCTGCGCCTGTATGCCCAGGGCCTTGGCTTTTATTCTCAGATTGACGTCTTTTGTGATGAGGATTACCTGCCTGTCGGGGTTGTTATCTTTCATGTACTGGGTTACAACCAGAATGCGATGGTCTGGGGTATCTTCATAGAAAGAATCCTGCATTACATCGGGGAACGGATGGCCCAGTTCCACTTTCAAACGGCCTCTGCCGGGCCCCATGCCTATCCATCCGTCAAGCATCTTGTCTCCAAGTATCTTGTCCAGTTCACGGGCAAATTCACGGGCATTGAAATTGATCTGATCGTTGCCTTTCTTGAATTTATCCAATTCTTCCAATACAATTATCGGGATGACTATGTCATTCTCCTGGAAATGGTCAAGGCATTTGTGATCGTGTAGCAGTACGTTGGTGTCGAATACAAAAATTTTAGGAAATTTTGACATATGCTAATGGTTTTAATCAATAAAGATAGTAAAAAATATTGTCCATTATTGTTTACCTTCGCCCACCGTATGGATTACATCAGGGCAATCGACTTTTTAAACTCTCAGTTTCCTCAATACCAGAATGTTGGGGCAGCAGGATATAAGCCGGGCCTGGAACGTATGCTCACACTGTCCCAATGGCTGGGCCAGCCGCAGGATGCATTCAGGTCTGTTCATGTTGCCGGCACCAACGGTAAGGGCTCTGTATCGCACATGCTGGCTGCCGTTTTTCAGTCTCTTGGTTACCGTACCGGGTTATATACCTCGCCCCACCTGATTGATTTCAGGGAAAGAATTAAGGTTGACGGGCAGATGATAGAAGAAGAGGCCGTGACGTCTTTCGTGGAAATGTATATAAGGGAAAGAAATATGGCCGATGCGTCCGGAGTTCCTTCTTTTTTTGAAATAACGACTGCCATGGCTTTCCGTTATTTTGCATCCAAAAATGTTCAGGTGGCTGTTATTGAAGCAGGACTTGGGGGGAGACTGGACTCGACAAACATTCTGTCTGCGAACGCTCTTGATCTGACAGTTATAACAAATATTGGGCTGGAACATTGTGATATCCTCGGTCATACCAAGGCGTTGATTGCAGGCGAAAAGGCAGGTATCATGAAACCCGGCGTTCCCGCTGTAATTGGAGAATACGATGCCGAATCATACCCTGTTTTTGAAAACCGGGCCAAAGAACTGGATGTTCCTTTATACCTTGCTTCTTCAAGCACAGCAGATCGTTATGTCCAAACCTCGGAACTTGATCTAAAAGGCAGTTACCAGGAGAAAAATCTGAAGACTGTTCTTTGTGCACTTGATGTCCTGCAAAAAAAAGGAGCGAAAGTTCAGGAAGGTTTACGTCATGCTGCAACCCTGACCGGACTCAGAGGCCGCTGGGAAAAACTCGGCGAACAACCCGCCATTATAGCAGATACGGGCCACAATGCACACGGGCTCCGTTACCTGCCTGAACAACTGGCCCGGGAATCTTACGAAAAGCTGTTCATCATTCTTGGGTTTGTCACCGGGAAGGACCTTGAGTCCATTGCACCGTTTCTTCCGGCCGATGCATTTTATTTCTTTACGCAGGCGCAGATTCAAAGGGCTCTTCCGGCAGCCGGTCTTGCTGCATGGGCGGCAGGGAAAGGACTGAGCGGAAGAATCTGTCCGACCATCGAAGAAGCTTTTATCAATGCCCGGGCACAGGCCGGTCCCGGAGATTTGATCTTTATAGGCGGAAGTACGTTTACTGTAGCGGAAATTCTTGAAAAATTTTTTTGCAGGAAAGAAAAATAAATCTACCTTTGCAAACCCTAACAAAAAGGGAGCTTAGCTCAGCTGGTTTAGAGCATCTGCCTTACAAGCAGAGGGTCGGGGGTTCGATCCCCTCAGCTCCCACAAACAAGAAAACCCCTCAAATTTAACAACTTAGCGTTAATTTTGAGGGGTTTTTGTATGTATTTACGCGAAGTCTATTTAAGCTTATGATCCTGTCGGAATATCCTTAAGATTCTTTCATCATTTCTTTTATCGGGAATGGGGAATGCCGGGTTATAACCGGGGTACCCTAACCTTACCTGTAATTTGTTGCCGATGCTTGATAAACACGGATCTATCACGACCCAATCGCAGGAGGCAGACGAAAAAGACGGCCAGAAATATCCTGTGTAGATTAGTGTATGATCGGCCATTATGGCAAAAGCTATTCCGTGGGTGGAATGTTCAAGATTATCTATCTTCTGTTGGGCGCTGCCGGTAATTTTAAAAATATATTCATCGGAATCGTATGAGATAAAATCTGAATAGCGTAGTAGTGGAACGGATGCGGCAACGACGCTCGTTTCGTCAATCTGGGTTGAATGCCCGATTGTACTGAACGAATCGAGCAGATATAATTCTACTGTTGAGTTGCCGCAATATGTTTCACAACCGGTTAACAATACGCCGGACACCAGAATGATGCAAAACCGAATCACACTTCGCAGAGACATGGTTTTAAATTTTTATTGATTTTTTTATTGATTTTTTTATTGATAACTATACGTTAACTAAATGCAATATAACTAAAAATACTGCATACAGGTTTTCTTTTTTTTGCCTGCGCACAACACGTGCTTTGCCTCCGAAAATCTGGGAATGCCTCCGATACCTGGCTGCAAAACAATTTCCACACAAGCGAAGAACACCACAAGATATTTAGTGCGGGAAACACCTCCCGGTTGCTGGCGCAACCGGGTCCTTCCTTCCGCAGGCGCGAGGTTTCCCTCTACTAAATATCTTGTGTTGCGTTCTTTACAGTGTTGGAGAAAACCCGCGTAGTTTTTATAAAGAGCATCGCCGGGCTGTTGGCAATCCCCTGCGGGAATTGCCCAGATCCCGCAAAAACGGTGGTAAGTAAGTCGAAAAGTATTAAGGTCTATAATGATTACGAAAATTGATAGATACACTATTCAATAGCCAGACTGCTACTTACCACCTCCCTTCAAAACGGTCCACCTCCCATAACCGCAGCCAAAAAGAGCGGTGCTGCGAAGCAGCGCCTGATATGAGCGCCAAGAGCCTTTGGCGCACCGCCTTTCAAAATAAATCTGGTTACCACCGGGCATTCTTTACGAAGTGCTATTCTAAATGGCACAGATAAAGCCCTAAACAGACAAAAGACGCCGGTTTTTGCTAATTTCCCTAAAAAGCAATCTTTAAACGTTCTTCTGGAAATCCCCGTACACGTTTTGGGCCTTTTATGTGTACAGAACCCGCTTTTTCATGATTCCGTGAACATATAGGGCCGTTTTTGTTCACAGACGGAGGTTTTTCCGCAATCCATGCACATAAAAGGCTGTTTTTGTTCATGGACCGAGGTTTTTCAGTAATCCGTGAACGTTTTAGCCCGTTTTTGTTCACGGAATAGAAGGTAAACTCGGAGTGCCGCGCAAGAGAATTTTTGAGATTTTCAAATGCTTGATATTGTGGTGTTTAAATTTCGCAAATTTGGCGCTGCGCGGTAAATCGAGTTTGCCTGCGCAAAACACGTGCTTTGCCTCCTAATTCCGGGAACTTCTCCGAAAATCCGGCTTGCCTCCGAAAACCTGCCAGTTTCCAATCCTCACAAACGAAGAACACCACAAGATATTTAGAAAAAGGGAAACCTCGCGCCCGCGGAGGGAAGGACCCGGTTGAGTTAGCAACTGGGAGGCGTTTCCCTTTCTAAATATCTTGTGACCATTCTTTACCGTGTAAATGAAATGCTGTGCATGCTGAGGAGTTGCCCCATTGGCACAGCCAATGGGAGGCGTTTCCTGTTCTGAATATCTTGATGGAAGTTCTTCACCGTGTTCAAGGAATGATGTACAAGCTGAGCAGTATGTACCTTATTTCTTGCGAACTCCGTTTTCGTAAACAGTGATGATACAGTCGCCACATCCCGCCTGATTGATTTTCTTCATCATTCTCAGAGCCTCGGCTCTGGAGTTGAACGGTTGCGATATGTAATGGTAGTATCCATCTGCTTCTTTTGATTCATTGATACTTAAATCGGGCAACGCCTCCAGTAATTTGTAAAAAGTTGAAAAATCTGTCAATGACTGGTTGAGCACAATAAATTGCAGGTAATAGACAACACCTTCCTGATCATGGAGTGGAGCAGGCTTTTCGGTTGGAACTGCTTTTTCAGCCGGAAGTTTCTGTTCCTCAGAAACGGGTTTCGCGGTCTGAGTAGTTGTAACCGGCCGGGTTACGGAGTCCCGAGGCATAACCTTTTGCTGAGGAGCAACCGTATCGGGAGTAGCAACAATGACCGGCGGGGTTGTTGCAACAGCCTGTTTTGCTGTTGCAGGCTTAATTTTGGCAGTGTCACCCGACGGAACAGCAGTAGCGGTTTTTATAGCAGTAGCCGGTTTCTTGGATGTTAAAGTGCTGTCTTTTACAGAAACGGTATCTTTTGCCGGGATGGCGTCTTGAGTGGAGATGACACCTGACGGTTGTTCCCGTATGATAAACTCAAGATCGCTGATCAGGTCGCCGTCAAGACTCGGATATATTGTAAAGGGAACATTTGCCGGCGAGGCGGTCATATTGAGTTTTCTCATTTGAAGCGTATCTACAGTTGCAAAGTATTCGCCGGGTCCAAGGCCGAGGAAGCTGAAATAACCGTCTGCTTCGGTCATGGTACTTGATACAAACGTCGAGTCATTCCTGTAGAAATTCACCAGAATACGACCCTGTCCTTTTTGAGCGCCTCTGGCAGATTCCATATAAACCATACCTGATGCTTCACCCATGACAAGGATGGGGATGTTTATCCTTTTGAACTGGTTAGGATCTACAACCACACTAAGATTCTTGTGTTTCATCTGCCAGGATATGTTGTCGAATTTGCTGCCGTCAAGAGCAACCAGGTATTCTGCATATGGCTCGAGATCAAAAATCCGGGTGATGGTATCCCTCTCAGAATATTCGGTCCGGCCACCACTCACCTGGGCCTGCAAACCTTCGGCTTTTGGCTCGCCTTTATCGTATAGTCCGTTCCAGTTAAGATCCACGAAGGGCGTGAGTGACATTCCGCCTTTCCCAACGCTGGATCTCCGGGTAGCGGTCAGGAGCCTTGTTCTCGGATCGGCAATAATGCTTCCGCTGGCATTTTCCACAAAAGTCATGGTTCCGCTGCTTCTTCTGGCTGAAAAACCAACCTGAGCAAAAGAAAAGTCATACCTTAATCCGATTTCCATATTGGAAAGATTATTGGTAAAATTTTTCTCATAGGATAAGGTCATATATCCATTCTGAAACAGCCTTTTTTCCAGCCCGCAGCGGAAAAAGACGAATTTGCCCAGAGTATAATTAAACTGTGTTTGTGGGGTGAGTATGAAGGTCCACGGAAGTTTGAGGGATAGAGCCAGTGTGCTGTATACTGTGGTGCCTGACAGACTGGACAGGGTAGCGTAGGTAGTCAGGTTGGTGTTGACTCCAAATAAGCTTCCGGACAATAAAAGCTCTGCCGTTGTGTATTTAGTGTAAGGCATCACTATCTGGTTCAAGCCAAGCCTCGTGAAAAGAGAGCCTCTGCCAAAACGGATAGGTGCTGTAAATGTGATTTTTCTTTCTTCCAGGTAATTGGTATTGATGGCTTTCTGATCTTTATCGTATTTGGTGTAATTGATCTCGAACTGAATGCCCTTTTTAAGTCTCCAGTTCAGAACTCCCTTCACATTTACTCCATGGGTGTATTCACCCGATATCATTAATCCGGGAGCCAGGCGAATAGATGTATTCACAAAGGGCATCACTTTACCCGACGACAGGGACGAAAGGTATTCTACACCGCCGCCTACGGTCATAAACCGGGCAACCCCGTAATCGAAATTAGCTCTGGTGAACCGGCTGAGCAACGTGTCCTCCACAACACCGGCTGTAACATTATATTCAAAAGTCCCGGAGGGAAGGAAATTATAGGGAATGTTGAGCGACTGCTCTTTGGAGCGTTCTTCACCCCAAGGACCGTAAAATTGGAGTTTGATGTCTGTATTTCCGTAGACCATAGGAACTTCAAATGTGAAAAAACCCGATGCGTCTGCCTTTTTATAATCAACCAGCACGTTGTTAACATACAATTCCACCAGCCATCCAGGCTCAGTGACATCGCTCAGGGTGTAGGTCCCGAATGACTGACGGTAAGTGGTTGGCGTATTGGTTACCCTCACACCAATTACCGGTGAATTAAGTGTTGAAATGGCATCGGTGGCAATTTTACCAAGCAGGACCTGTCTTAAAGCCTTGTGATCGTTGTTGGCATACCGCCACTGGTAGTATTGGTTCTTCTCGGAAAAAGTGCCGGAGGTGTTGTAATTCAATGTAACATTGGCTTCCCCGCCAGCGATAACAGAACCTAATGTCAGTGCAAGACGGGCGTCTTTTTTGCCTCCAATCTCCTGTGTGAGTACGGCGGACCAGTCTGCCATACCAAAATGAAACAGGGGATATTTACGTCTGATTGTCGTGTCTGCCTCAATTTCGCCCGTTATTTTTCCAAGGCTCTTGCGCATTTGTTCCTGACGCATTTCCCTTATGACGGGCAATTCTACTTTCGTGTTGAGAGTAACAGACATGCTTCTTAAGCTGAAGACGCACTCCAGTCCGAAGATTTCGCCAAAATAATTGATCTTGAGATATAAATTGGTTTCTGTTCTGACCAGGTCACCAGGTTTCAGGGGGTATTCCTTACCTGAATAGGTTATAATATTATTTACCCGGTCAATCTCGTATTTGGCATCTTCTGTGATAAAAAAACCGGTAACGGAACCGAAACCGGAAGTGTAGGAGTTTTTTATTTTTAAGAAATCCAGCACATCAATTACTGAAAGATAGACTTGTTCCTCACTGATAAGAGCAGGCAGATCGGCACCTCCAATCCTCGGGACACTGAAATAAACGGAGATCTCGTCGTAATATGATTCGTCCTGAGCAATTCCTTTGTGTGAAAATGCTGTATACAAAAGGAAAAATATAAGAATTAGCTTTGCAGATCTCATTCGTGGAAATAATCCGACAAAATTAATAAAAATCAACCCAATTATAAGTAGAACCCACAAAAAGCGCCTAATTACCTATTTACACGTCTTTTCCTTCAATAAATCTTATATTTGTATTATTGTAAAATTGATAATAATGGCACTCCAAAGAAGAGTTTTTATAAAGAAAGCGTGTCTGGGAGGTTTGTGCCTCTGCGGTTTTGGACAGATACTAGGTGCACAGGAAGCAACTACTCCGGTAAACAGTATGCACCGGGAATGGATCTGGCAGCTTCTCAACGGTATGGAAAAAGAAACAGATCCTTCTACAGCTCAGCGTCTGCTCAAAGAAGCAGCCAAAGCCGATTACAACCGTTTGAACATGGACAAGGTGCTTGCAACTTATATAGGAGATCCCGATGGTTTTTGTTCATTTCTGGAGAAGGAATGGGGCTGGAAAATATCTTATGACCGGGAAAAAGGAGTTATTCTGGCAGACGAAAACAAGCCCTCCTGCGTATGTCCTCTGTTAAAGGATGCAAAAGAGCTTTTTCCTGTATTGTGTTATTGCTCGGAAGGTTTTGCCGAATTAATGTTTTCCGCTGTTTTCAAATATCAGGTAAGGGCTTCGGTAGTTTCGTCCATTCAGCGTGGGGACTCACATTGCGTCTATAGAATAGAAACCATGTAATCCTTCGGGGATAAAAAAATTGCCCCATTTTCATAGGGCAATTCCACCTAATTATTATCCTAACCTAACTGAACTAATAACCGGGATTTTGTTTAAGATTGGGATTCGCCTGGATTTCTTCCAGAGGAATGGGGAATATCTTGGTATGACCATCGGCTACGGCTGTATGGTTGAACCAGTTCTTTGTGCTGAACGTTCCAAAGCGGATCATTTGGGTGCGGCGCTGAGCTTCGCAGGCAAATTCCCAGCCCAGTTCGTCATAAAGACCACCGAGTTCTACCGGGGTTTGGTCACCGGGGTTATCAATATTGTTATCCCAATTCAGGGTGCCGTATTTCATCTTGGAGTCTGCCCTAAGATCGGCCTCTGTAACAGTGGCTTGAGCAGGATTGTCAAATACACGGGCGCGAACCTGGGAAACGAGAGCTGCTGCTTCATCACCGTTGCGGTTTAAGCGAAGCAGACATTCTGCCTTGGTAAGCAGAGTCTCTGCATAGCGGAAGAAAGCAAAATCGTTGCCCCAATAGTAGGAGGTCACATTGTCGAATTCCCATTTGTATACACGGTATCCGTAGTCAATGCTGGTATAGTTCACACCGTCTTTATAACAAGTAAGTGAAGGCAGGTAGTTTCTGCAAGTCCAGATGAGTTTTCCCGAAGGATCGTACTGGGGACCCATAAGCCAGGTTTTTTCAAGACGCCTGTCACCGGGCTGATAAGAGTTGATAAATTGGGGATTTGCGCAGGAGCCGCCCCAGCATTGGAATTTGGACTGGAAAACAAAACGGGATACGGGAGGATACCATTTCATATGTTGGGAGCTGCCAGCCAGAATATTATCATATGGAACGGCAAAAATTACTTCTGAGTTCGTATAATCCAAAGCTTTTTTGAAGTTGTCTGAAAAATCGGCAGAGAGAGAGAATTTACCGGAATTAATGATAGCGTTGCAGCAGTTGAGTGCTTTTTCCCATTGAGCGGTGCCGGTGTAAACCTGGGCGTTCAGGTAAACGCGTGCCAGGGTCATGTAGGCTGACCATTTGTTCATACGGCCATAAGTAGTGGCATCGGTCAGGTCACTCAGGTCGTTGAGAACTTCTTCAAGTTCTGAGGTCACAAAGTTGTAAACTTCCTGACGGCTTGCCTGGGTGGGGATTTCGTCTGTAAAAGCAGTTACAATGGGAACATTTCCGTGAGTGTCGAGCAGCATGGCATACCAGAAGGCGCGTATGGCACGGAGTTCGGCAACGGTTGCATCGTACAGGTCACCAACGGGCAGAGAACCGTCTTTTACCTGGTCAAGTACACGGTTGGCGTTGTTGATTCCTTCGTATGCGGTAAGGTAAACGTTCCAGGGTTGCCATTGCTGGTCTGTCCACTGATGTTGATGCATTCTGCGGTAAGTACCGCCGTCGTCCCAACCGTTAGGGCGGGTAGGAGTGATAATGTTATCTCCGGGCTCTTCCTGAACGTCAAAATAACCTTGCCAGTTCAGGATGAAAGTCAGCGGAGAGTAGGCACTGGCCATAAGAGCAGCCACGTCTTTGTCCGTAGGGATGAAAGATGCTTCCGTAACTTCGGAGAACACTTCCTCATCCAGATTAAAGCAGCTTTGGATAGTAAGTGTGGATCCAGCCACGATTAAGGCAAGGATTCCTATTTTTATTTTTTTCATATTCATTACGCTTGTTGGTTAGAATGTAATATTAAGTCCGAAAGTATAGGAACGTATGGTCGGATACTTGTCCCTGCTGTCTGTACCGGCATCCAGACCGGTCATTGCTACCTCAGGATCGAGACCGGAATAATTGGTGAATGTAAACAGATTCGCACAGGAGCCGTAAACACGAATGTTGCGGATAAATTTGATCTTTTTAGCTGTGTTGAAAGAATATCCGAGGGTAAGGTTGTCTATCTTCCAATAGTCGCCATCTTCTATATACTGGCTTACGTAACGTTGGGAGTCATTGATAACAACTTCCTGGCCTGTAGGCTGTCCGGTGGACAGATCCACTACGGGATGTTTGTCAAAAGCGCTGTTCAACACGTTGTACTGAATAGTGGGGTTGGCATAATACATTTCCTGGTAGTTCAGGATCTGGAATCCGAAAGCACCTCTCATGGTTACCGAGAAGTCCAGGTTTTTGTATCTGAAATAGTTGTTCCAGTTCAGGTAATGTTTGGGAACACCGTTGCCCAGAACCTGCCAGTCTTCATCTCCGGCATCTGCTGCCAGGTCGTAGTAAACTCCTGTAACGTTTCCCTCAGCATCTTTCTGAAGACGTTCGACAACCCACTTACCTTCTGCTGAAAGACCAACTGATTTCAGTCCGTAGAAATTACCAACGGGATCACCAACTTTTACCCTGTGGGTAGTTGTCTGGATAGGTTCTCCGGTATGACCGGCAGTAAACCAGTCGGTTGACATGGAGAACTGGTCGTTAGAGATGGACACCAATTCGTTTTTATTGGTAGAATAGGAAAGATTGGAGCTCCATTCCATATTTTTAGTTCTTACAGGAACAGCATTGATAGCTACTTCAACACCTGTATTGCGGATTTGTGCCACGTTAGCAGTAATTGATCCGTACAGGTAGGGAGGAACGGGCACGGAGTAATCCCAAAGACCGTCTTTAGTATCTCTGCGGTAAACGTCAATGGCACCGCCCAGGCGTCCGCCAAACATATCAAAGTCAAGGCCGAAGTTATATTCCAGTTTCTTTTCCCAGCGTAATTCGGCATTGGGGTTACGTACCGGAGTAAGGGTGCTGATCCATTCGTTGTTGTACAGGAAATAACCTGAATAGGAGAGAGAAGAAAGTGAAAGATACGGATCACCAACGTTAATCCCTGTAATACCGTAACCTGCACGGATTTTCAAGTTGTCCAGCCAGGTGATGTCTTTCATGAATGATTCGTTATTGAGCCTCCATCCGAGAGAAACGCCCGGGAAAGTACCCCATTTATGATTGGCTCCGAACTTGGAGGAACCTTCACGGCGTACAGATACCATTAACAGGTAGCGGTCGTCGTAATTGTAGGTTGCCCGTGCAAAGATACCAATGAGTTTGTCGGATTCCTTATAGGAATACATGGTGGCATTTCCATCTGTCAGACCCATACCGGTTTCCAGGTTGTTGTATGTATAGGCGTCTGTGGGGAAATTCCTGTTGGATACACCATAGTTTTCAGACGTGTTGTCTTCGTAGTTGTAACCTACAATAGCTGTTACATAATGCTTCCCGAAGTTTTCATTCCATTCTGCCGTGATCTCGGCCAGGTTATTGATGTAGTCCGAGGTATAACGCGAAGCATAACCGTTGTAGCCGTATTCGGTTGTGTTGGGATGCTTCTTGGTGTTATAATAACCACTCAGGTAACTTTGGCCTTTACGGGTATACATGGCTTTTACTGCAAAGCTCTCAACAGGGCGGAATTCCACACTTCCCGTAAAACGCAGGTTGCGTGCACGGCCTTCACCAATGGTTTCATTGATAATGGAAACGGGATTGTCGTAGAAGTATACGGGACGTTCTACATAGCTGCCGTCCTCGTTGTATATGGGTTGGGTCGGGTTTTGAATGCAGGCGTAGCGGTAAACGTTTGTGTTAAACGAAGGAGTAGTAGTCCGCTCGTTGGCAATCATGGATACATTGGTGATCAACTTGTTGTCAAACATCCTGTGAGAAATTTCCATACGGCCGCGCAGGTTGGTGGCACCGGATGCCTTGAAAGTACCTTCACGGTCTTCGTAGGCAATGTTTGCCAATACACTGGTCTGGCTTGAACCGCCTCTGAGTGTTACGTTATGTACGTTGGCAATACCTGTTCTGCTTACTTCGTCCAGCCAGTTAACCGATGCTCCGTAGTCCTGGTCGTTTGCACCTGAAAATGACCATCCTTCTGCCCAACGGGAACGAAGATCTTCTGCACTCATGAAATCGGCTTTCTTAAGCTGGTGCGAAATAGAAACATATCCGTTGTATTCAATGGTGGTAGGCATTTCCCGGCGACTGCTCTTGGTGGTGATGATGATCACACCGTTAGTACCCCGTGTACCATAAATAGCGGTTGCCGAACCGTCTTTCAGAACGTCGATGCTTTCAATGTCTTCGGCAGCAACAGTGGAGAATGATCCCGGCACACCGTCAACAAGGATAAGGGGAGTGGTGGACCCTTTAAGGGATGAAGTTCCACGAAGCATGACAGCAGTACTTGCAAGGGGGTCTCCGTTGGGTAATGAGATTTGAAGACCGGCTACCTTACCCTGTACCAACTGACCTGCGTCAAGGATGGCACCTTTGTTAAATGATTCTGATTTTACACTGGCCACAGAACTTGTTACATCGCTCTTTTTCTGCGAACCGTAACCGATGACAACCAATTCATCGAGATACTGCTGGTCTTCCAGAAGGACCGTTTCGATATAAGCTCTGCCCGATACGGTTACCGTTTGTGTTGCGTAACCGATGTAAGAAATGGAGATCGTAGCCTGCGGACCGGAAACAGTGATAGCATATTTTCCGTCTACATCTGTAATGGCAGCATTTTGCGTACCGGGTTCAATAACGCTGGCAGCAATGATCGGTTCTCCGTTTCTGTCTGTAATAAGACCTGAAACTTTGAAGGATTGCTGGGCATCAGCAGCATAAGCTTCCGATGAAATGCCAATCCATGTAATCAGAAGAACTGATACAACCGCTCTCAGTATGCCTTTACTGAAAGTCGTCTGATTGAGAAAAGTTTTTACATTCATTTTCTGGTTTTTAAAAGATTTAATATTTATAGGTTGGGCTCGTTTACTTTCCATTCAATGATACCGCCGGATTCTCCTTTCTGTAATTTAGCAGTAAGTTTTAATGCGCGGGTAATCACAGGGTTGAATTCCAGTTTGTTATAACAGTCCTTGTTTGCCGTGTATTCACTTGTGGCTTCCACTTCATACCATTTATTATCTTTTTCGTAGTATAGTTTCCAGCTTTCAGGAACACGGAAATTTCCGTCGTAATGGTCAAAATCGAGCCAGTAAACTTCTACACTTCCTACATTCTCGGGCTTATCGAACACATAACCAACCGATTCTTCACTTCCAAAGCGTAACCACCAGTACAGGTACGGTTTGGAGCGGTCGGCCGAGTTGATGGGATCCCATTGGTCGTTAAGGCCTTCGGCCCAGCCTCTGAGTTCTTCCAAAGCTCCTTTTTTTGCGGCAGGAGACTCCGGATTACGCCTGTGCCAGACAGAAGCCGGACGGGCGCGGGATGCCAGGGTGGATTCGGGGACGGGACGGGCATATTCAGCGGCCCGGGGAATCCAGACAGCCATTTCATCGGCGCCCCTGTTATTCCATGTAGAGTAAGGAATAGCGGTAAAGGGTACTTCCTCTTCCACTCCGTTTTTTTCTACCTGCACTGCAGTTCCGGTAAGCACTACCACTCCATTAAGAAGTTCACTGTCGTACTGAGTGCTGAAAGATGTATTTTCCGGTATGTATTTGTTGAATACGGTGCTGTCATTCTGATCTTTTCCCTCAATGCAATAAACAATGGGGCCGCGTTGAATAGCCAGTTTTCCTCTGTCGTCAACAACGGCTTCGTTCGCCCTGATCTGACGTACCTCCATAGGTAATTGAATTTCAACCACATCGCCTTTTGACCAGGTCCTTTCTATGGTTACATAACCCATGGCAGGCTTACGGGTAATCTTCTTCCCATTTACAGTAATCGTGTATTCTCCTTTTCCATTGACAAACGAATACAAATCGGTGGGAACGGGTGAATCCTGAGCCCAGCCGGGAATACGGAGTTTAAGTGCAAAGCGGGCGTCAGCGACAGGATTTACGTTTATTTTAACATTACCTTCCCATGGATGTTTTGTTACCTGTTCCAGTGTGATTTCTCCTGCAGGGGTCTCAACCTGTGCGGTCCCCTGAACATAAAGGTTCACAAAAATGTCCTTTCCCTGTACGGCATACATGTAACCGGGTACAGAAGCCATAAACCGGGTAACGTTTCCGGGGCAGCAGGCACATCCGAACCAGGGCTGACGAAGATGCTGGCCCATGGATTCAAGCGGATTATCATAGAAGAATTCGTCTCCCTTAAGAGAAACTCCCGAAATAACCCCGTTGTATAAAGCACGTTCCAATACATCCATGTATTTGGCATCGCCGGTTGCCAGGAACATGCGGTAATTCCAGTAGACGTTGGCGATGGCAGCGCATGTCTCACAATAGGCACTATGATTGTGCAGCTCGTAATCGGGACCAAAACCTTCTCCCTGTGAGCGGGATCCTATGCCTCCTGTGATATAAAGCTTTTTGCCGGCCATGTTATCCCAGATACGGCACAAAGCATTGAAGTACTCATGATCGTTTGTCAGTGAAGCAACGTCAGCCACTCCGGAATACAGATATCCTGCGCGAACGGCGTGTCCGACAATCTCCTGTTGCTCAAGAATGGGCATATGGTCCTGACTGTAAGCGTTTAGCTTATGACCATCTGTTCCGCGCCCGGTTTCTTCTACAAAATATTTGGCCAGGTTCAGGTATTTTTCTTCTCCGGTAACTTTATACAGTTTGGCAAGGGCCATTTCTACTATGGGATGTCCCGAGGGAACATGTTTCTGTCCTTCGTTGGGTCCGAATACTTCGCAAATAAGGTTTGCGTTCTTGATGGCAACATCCAGGAAAGTTCTTTTCCCTGTCGCCAGGTAGTGTGCCACTGCAGATTCGTACATGTGTCCGCAGTTGTATAATTCATGGCTGTTAATCTTCTCCCAGCGTGAGGAACCCCACCATCCCGACAACCTTTCCACTTTATTGGTGACACAGGTGGTCAGGTAGCCGTCCGGTTCCTGGGCGGCGGCAATAATGTTAATAACGCTGTCCAGATAATGGTCCAGCTTGGGATCGTATTTGGCGGCCAGAGAGTATGACGCACCTTCAATAACTTTATAAGGGTCTGTATCGTCAAAAGAAAAATCCCCCTTGTGTTCCCCTTCAATCAATCCGCCGGCAATGGCGAAATTGTCGAAACGTCCGTTTATTTCGCACTGGTAAAATGCAGACGGAATAGAAACGGTCCTGTTTGTTTCAATTCTGGGAGCCCAGAATATATCATCAAAATGGATTTTGGTAAAAGGGACCTCCGTAATTTTTACATCGGAAGAATCTGAGGGGCTGCAACCGGAGAAAAGGATTACAAATCCTCCTGCTACAAGCAAGATTTTCTTTCGGAATGATAGTTTTTTCATCGTTTATGGTCAGATTTATAATGATTATACAAAGGTTGCAGGAAAATAAAACCGGTCACCGAATAATAATCCATAATGATAATAAGATAGTACACGGCTGGACTATTTTTTGGTTCTTCTGGACAATTTTTACAATAGCTTTTCATACATTTGAAGGGTAGAACTATGAACGAAAAAGTACTGGAAAAACTTAAGATTCTGGCAGAATCGGCCAAATACGATGTCTCCTGTGCTTCCAGCGGAACCACAAGAAAGGGAAAGGATGGAACCCTGGGAGATACATCGGGATGGGGGATATGCCATAGCTTCACCGAAGACGGACGCTGTGTTTCCCTCTTGAAAATCATGCTTTCCAATTATTGTATTTACGATTGTGCCTATTGTGTCAACCGCAGGAGCAACGATATACGGCGGGCCACGCTTTCTGTTACCGAGCTTGTCAATCTGACTATAGAGTTTTACAGAAGAAATTACATTGAAGGATTGTTCCTGAGTTCCGGAGTCATGAATAATCCCGATTATACAATGGAAAGAATGATGCAGGTGGTCAAGGACCTGCGCGAGGTGCACCGTTATAACGGATATATTCATCTTAAAGTCATTCCCGGTGCGAGCCAGCACCTGATAGATGAGGCCGGTCTGTATGCAGACCGTATGAGCGTTAATATTGAGATACCAACCGAAACAAATCTGAAATTTCTTGCGCCCGAGAAAGACCATACAAGCATTTTCACTCCAATGAAAGCCATTGGTCAGGGCATAGTACGCTACAGGGAAGAAAAACAGAAATACCGTTATGTACCCCGTTTTGTGCCTGCGGGACAAAGTACCCAGATGATTGTGGGGGCTACTCCGGAAAGCGACCGGCAGATCCTGAATTTGTCATCGGATTTGTATAACAAATCGGCTATGAGAAGGGTATATTATTCCGGATACATACCAGTCAATGAATATGATAAAAGGCTTCCTGCACTTAAACAGGCCCCGCTGGTCCGTGAGAACAGGCTGTACCAGGCAGACTGGCTTATGCGGTTTTACCAGTTCAACGTTAACGAGATAGTGGATGAAAAATATCCCGATCTTGATCTGACCATCGATCCCAAATTGTCCTGGGCTTTACGGCATCCTGAGTGTTTTCCGGTGGATATCAATACAGCCGATTATGCCATGCTTTTGCGTGTGCCGGGCATAGGAGTCCGTTCGGCCAAACTTATTGTCATGGCCCGCAGGCATGGTTCGTTAACTGCTTCGGGCATAAAAAAAATTGGTGTAGTCATGAAAAAAGCGCAATATTTCATAACATGCCGCGAATTGCCGGTTTTCACCGTTAACGAGACCTCTCCGGATTATATACGGACCGTGCTTACCGTTCACCCGGTAAAATTAAAGGTGCCGGACGGTCAGTTGTCCCTCCCTTTTATGGATGATTCCGGCCTATGAATGTTTTTCTCTATGATAAAACGTTTGAAGGATTGCTGACAGTGGTTTTTGAAGCATACAGTCAGAAATGTTTCCCCGATGCCTTACTTGGAGAAGACGAGCCCCTTCCCCTGTTTTCTCAACATTCCTTTACCGTGGTTACCTCGTCCAAAAAAGCCGACAGGGTATGGAAAGCTCTGGAAAAGAAATGGTCCGGTCCGGGCTGCCGGATGGTCCGTGCAGTATGGCTTTCCGGAACAGAAAATGCAGATATGCAATTATTCAGTTATATGTGTAAAACATTGGACAACCAGAAATCCATTGAAACAGATTTTGCCGACCCGCTAGTTACCGATTTAATGAAACTTGCCGGATCGGTATCCAGAGAAGCAGAGTATGTAAGACAATTTGTACGTTTCAGGAAAACAAGAGACGGTTATTATTATGCACCTGTTGCACCAAAGTATAATGTACTTCCTTTGACCATAGCGTATTTCCGGTCCAGGTTCAGCGATCAGCCCTGGGTGGTGTTCGATACGCTGCGCCGTTACGGATACCACTATGACCTGAAAGAACTGGCCGAGTTCACTTTTGAAGAGGAAATCCCCGGTGTTTTCAGCGGCATTTTAGAGCCCGGGCAGCTTGATGACGAGGAGGAAATGTATCAGGACTTTTGGCGTTCATATCTAAAGAGTCTTACTATCAAGGCAAGACTCAACCCAAAACTTCAGCGCCAACATATGCCCGTAAGATTCTGGAAACACCTTACCGAGAAACAAGGTTGAGGTATTTTTCAACCACCATAAGTCCTGTGATCTTTTCAACGGAAGCGTTTCTGAAACACGATACGTATTCATGAGCGTTCTGAATGATCTCCCGGGCCTGACAGGGATGGTCAATATAATAGGAAAGCCGTTCTTCCAGGTCTGAGTAATCGGGCTTTATTTCCACATAATGTACATTGGGAACGAGCATTCCCTCCATGAACCAGGTTTCGTAACGGGGACGGGGCATTACGGCAAGTGAACCGGAAGACATTACCCACTTAAGGTTTGAGGCTACGTCGTTGCCTTCCAGACAGAGAATAAACTTATAATCCAGGTGGTCTTCAATGGGCAGCGGCGGGACAATCCATTCGGGATGTTCCTTTTCCCGGGTGTTTATGGTTCCAAGGTCGCAGAGGGGGTGATTGAAATACATTTCCCAGAATTTTCTGCGATGTGGCTGGGTAATGTATGCCCGTCCTATTAGTCTGTTTTTCTTGCTGTTGAAATCCCTGTTGTCTTTTACGAAAGTAAAATGCCTGATCCGGTCCAGAGGAAGTAATACGGAATTGGCATTGTGGTTTCCGACAGGCCTGCTTTTTACAAAGGAGGGTATGTCGGGGACATGGGTAATGTCTCCGAAAAGAAAGGCGGCTTTGTCACGGGGGTTAAAGTATCTTGTAAATTCGTACGTGTCAAGCAGGTATGCGCTGTTTGCATGCTGATTGTTGATCATGGCGCCCGGTTTGATTTTGTTGAGCCTGACCGGAATGGGGTTGTCGCTAATCTGTTCTTCGGGAAAGAAAAATGTTTCCTGTAATTTGTTATAATAGGCCACCCGGTCCTGTATCTGAAGCCGGAGTCCCGGGTCGAGAGAATTGAAACGGTTTAAAATACTTTTTTTCCTCCACCTGTTCATAAAATTGGGGACTGCATATTTCAAACAGCCGGAAAGATAATACAGGATCTTACTGTTTCTGTGTTTTCTGTATCTTTGATACTGCCGGATGCTGAGTTTCATAACAGATGCAAATCTACTTAATTATCATAAACCGAATATAACTTATGAGAATATGGTCGTTACATCCTGAATTCCTGGATAATAAGGGCCTGGTTGCCGTGTGGCGCGAAACACTGCTGGCAAAATCTGTTCTGGAGGGCAAAACCAGGGGATATACCCGTCATCCTCAACTTACCCGTTTCAGGGCATATGAGTATCCTTTGGATGCCATAAATTTTTATCTTTCAGAGATATATGACGAGGCTGTAAAAAGAGGATATTGTTTTGACAAGACAAAATTCATTGTTCCCGAAAAAATGCCTGCCCTGCCGGTTACCCGGGGACAGGTAAAGTACGAAACGGCTCATTTGCTTGAAAAGTTGAGGAGGAGGGATCCCGGGCGGTTTAAGGTACTTGCCTCATCCGGTTTTCCGGGATTACATCCTTTATTTTACCTGGTTGAAGGCGAGGTTGAAGTGTGGGAGAAACTATTTTGATTTATATTTGTAACCTATGGTTTCAGTAATTTTGTCTACATATAATCAGCCAATCTGGTTGTATCTTGTACTGGAAGGATATGCCTGTCAAACGTATACCGGTTTTGAAGTGGTTGTGGCCGATGACGGATCAGATGACAGAACCCGGCATATGATTGAAGGACTCAGACCCCGGTTGCCGTATTCCCTCAAACATGTCTGGCATAAGGATGACGGATTTCGTAAGTGTACCATACTGAATAAAGCAATTGGAGCGTGCTCCGGGGAGTATCTGGTTTTCAGCGACGGAGACGTGATTCCAAGAAAAGATTTTTTGGAACAGCACCTGAAATACAGGGAAAAAGGCCGGTTCCTTTCAGGGGGCATAGTCAGGCTGCCTGCTTCACTGTCGGAAAAAATAACAGTGGAAGTGATTAAGAACGGTAAGTGTTTTGACAAAGATTGGCTTCTGGCCAACGGATTGATACGTTCATTCAAAAACAACAAGCTCACTGCGCATGGTCTGAGGGAATGGTTCCTTAATAGCTTTACGCCCACAAAAGCCACCTGGAACGGGCACAACGCCTCGGGTTGGGCCAGGGATATTCTGGCAGTAAACGGTTTTGATGAACGTATGAAATACGGCGGCGAAGATCGTGAATTCGGGGAGCGGCTAATGCGTCTGGGCGTCAGAGGCCGTCAAATCAGGTATTCTGCTGTTGCCATTCATTTGGATCATGGCAGAGCTTATGTGAGCCGTGAGGGGATAGAAGAGAATCTCAAGATCAGAAAAGAGAACAGAAAAGCGGGACTGATCAGAACAAAAAATGGTATCACCAATTATAATTTAATATAGCATGAAAGTTATCAATGAAATTCCTGATTTCAGGAATGAACCTCTACTAGTTTTGCTTCTGGGCATCATCACCTGCGGTTTGTATCTAATTTACTGGAACCTGAAGGTCTCAAAGGTTTTCAACGCACTGGCCGACCGTGAGGTCTTATCGCCCGTTGTAGCGGTTTTTGCAGGTTGTATCTGGCCTGTGAATATGTACTTCTTTTTCATTGTAGGCAGGGAAGGCTTTCCCAAACTATACGATTACCTTCAGGAAGAACCAAAAGATCAGTCCATTCTGCTCATGCTTCTTGGTTTTTTCTTTCCCATGGTAGCGGCTATGATTGTGCAGGCCGAGATCAACAAATTATATAAGTAAGTGTTTGTTAAAAAAAGGCTTGTTTGGGCCGGGATTATCTTTGCTTTTTTGATTTTCCCGGTTCTTGTCATCTTTTTTGATCCCCATGTGGACCTTATAGGATCACGCCAGTCGTTCTGTCCTTTCAAGTTACTTACCGGTCTTCCCTGTCCGGGATGCGGATTTCTGAAATCCATGGTCAGTTTGTACCGGGGAGAGATTTTACAGAGCATTCATTATCACTTGCTTGGCATACCCCTGACCTTCTTTTTTACGGCCGGTTTTTTTGTTCTGATCATATCTGCCATAAGGAAAAAAGACATACCCATGCCCTGGCTCTATAATATGAAACTGGCCTATGGTGTGGCCATAGTTTTGGGAACATACCATCTGGTAAGGCTTGCAGTCTATATAGCCACACACAGTTTTTATGAAATTGCAAGGGAGTCTGTGTGGATGTAATGGCTCTATTATATTATCTTTACTGAAAATAGAACGATTATGAAGACCTTCATGGATGAACATTTTCTTCTGCAGACCGGAGCTGCACAAAGGCTTTATCACGATTATGCCGAGGGATTGCCGATAATTGATTTTCATTGCCACCTGAATCCGGAATATATTGCATCAGATCATGTATTCGAGAACCTGTCCAGGATATGGCTGGAAGGAGATCATTATAAATGGCGCGCCATGAGGGCCAACGGGGTGGATGAAAAATATATCACCGGGAAGGAAACTTCAGACTGGGAAAAATTCGAAAAGTGGGCCGGGACAGTTCCCTATACCATGCGCAATCCCCTTTACCACTGGACTCATCTGGAACTGAAAACGGCTTTCGGAGTGAATAAACTGCTGAATCCCGCCTCGGCACGCGAGATATATGATCATTGCTCCAATCTTCTACAGAAGCCTGCTTTCAGTGCCCGGGGACTGATGTTGCATTACAAGGTGGAAACGGTCTGCACCACGGACGATCCCGTGGACAGTCTGGAACATCATATCAGAACGGCAGCGGACGGTTTTGCGGTAAAAGTACTGCCCACTTGGCGTCCCGATAAAGCTATGGCCGTGGAGGACCCTGTGGCATTCAGGGCTTATATGGACAAACTGAGCCTCGTTTCCGGCGTGACCATCACACATTTCTCCGATCTTATTGAAGCCCTGCGTATACGTCACCGCTTTTTTGAAGAAAAGGGATGCCGGCTTTCCGATCACGGCATAGAGGAGTTCTATTCAGAAGATTATACGCAGACAGAGATTGATGCTCTTTTCAACAAGGTTTTTGCGGGTAATTCCCTGACTGCCATTGAGATTAAAAAATTCAAAACGGCCATGATGGTGGAATTTGCCATTATGGATTGGGAAACGGGTTGGACCCAGCAATTCCATTACGGAGCTCTGCGAAACAATAATACGCGCATGCTTCGCCGGATTGGTCCCGATACCGGGTACGATTCCATTGGAGATTTTAATGTGGCCAGGCAATTGTCCGGATTTCTGGATAAACTGGATTCTCAGGACAAATTGTCCAAAACCATTATCTACAACCTGAATCCACGTGATAACGAGCTTATTGCAACAATGACAGGTAATTTCCAGGATGGACGTACAGCCGGCAAGATCCAGTTTGGACCGGGGTGGTGGTTCCTTGATCAGAAAGACGGGATGGAAAAACAACTGAATGCCCTGTCTCTCCAGGGCTTGTTGAGCCGGTTTGTGGGCATGCTCACAGATTCCCGCAGTTTTCTCAGCTATCCGCGTCACGAATACTTCCGCAGGACATTGTGCAATTTGCTGGGCAACGATATTGAAAACGGTCTGTTGCCGCGTGAAGAGATTGATTTCATTGGAAAGGAGATCGTTCAGGCAGTATGTTACAAAAATGCGAAAAGCTATTTCAATTTTTAATATAACAGGAAATGAGTTTAGAAAGCCCCAGGGGAAAAATGACAAATTACAGATGGATAATTTGTTCCATGCTGTTTTTTGCCACCACTGTAAATTACCTGGACAGACAAGTACTGTCACTTACATGGAAAGATTTCATAGCACCTGAGTTTCATTGGACCAATGTACATTATGGAAATATAACCGCATTGTTTTCCATCATGTATGCCGTGTGCATGCTTTTTGCCGGCCGTATTGTAGACCGCCTGGATACAAAGAAAGGGTATCTGTGGGCCATAGGCATATGGTCTGTAGGAGCCTGTTTGCATGCATTGTGCGGAGTGGCCACCGAGGCATGGGTGGGACTGGACAGCGCGGCTGCTTTACGTGCTGCCGAGGGAGTGGACCTGGTGGCAAAAATCACCTTTATAAGTATCTCGCTCTTTATGGTTGCCCGAAGTGTTCTAGCGCTGGGCGAGGCGGGAAACTTTCCCGCAGCCATAAAGGCAACGGCAGAGTTTTTCCCTAAAAAGGACCGGGCTTTCTCCACCAGTATTTTTAATGCTGGAGCCACTGTGGGGGCTTTAGTGGCACCTGTAACCATTCCGGCAATTGCTTCGAAATTCGGTTGGGAAGCCGCATTTATCATCATAGGGGCCCTGGGATTCCTCTGGATGGGATTCTGGGTGTTCATTTATAAAAAACCACACGTTCATCCCAAATTGAATGCGGCTGAACTCGCCTATATCCAGCAGGATGGCGAAGATGTTTCATCGGAGGGCAAAACGGCACATTCGCAACAGAAAATACCTTTCTGGAAATGTTTCACATACAAACAGACCTGGGCCTTTGCTGCCGGTAAATTCATGACCGACGGTGTCTGGTGGTTCTTCCTGTTCTGGACTCCGGCCTATCTGAGTTCGGTATACGGGCTGCCTTCGGATAATCCTACGGCACAGGCGCTCATTTTTGTGCTCTACGCCATTACACTATTGTCAATCGTGGGAGGCTGGCTTCCCACCTTCTTTGTAGATAAGAAAGGCATGCAGCCTTATGCCGGACGCATGCGGGCCATGCTCATTTTCGCATTCTTTCCGCTCCTGACCATGTTCGCCCAGCCACTGGGACGTTATTCATACTGGATTCCCGTTATAATCATTGGTATTGCGGGGGCAGCCCACCAGGCATGGTCTGCCAACCTGTTCTCGACCATTGGCGATATGTTCCCAAAAAGTGCCATTGCCACCATCACAGGTATAGGCGGTATGGCGGGTGGAATCGCTTCTTTCATCATCAACAGGGGATCGGGCCAGCTGTTCGATTATGCCGGACGTACCAATATGAAATTCATGGGATTCGAAGGGGAGGCCTCGGGCTATTTCATCATCTTCTGCGTTTGTTCCGTCTCATACCTTATTGGCTGGATTATTATGAAAAGCCTTGTACCCCGTTACAGGAAGATCGTTCTTCCCTGATGATGGATAATGCGTTTTTGCATTGAAGAGTTATAGTTTCCCAATCTCCCGCCTCGACGGTTTTTTGTGGAAAAAGCCGGGATCCCATGCCGACGCAGGTTACCCCGGCCTTTATCCATCCTGAAAGATTTTCCCGTGTGGGCTCCACGCTGCCCGTTACCATTAGCATGCTCCAGGGCATGGGGGCCATCATGCTTTTCACAAACGAGGGACCACCCACGTTACCGGCAGGAAATATTTTACACAGGTCGCATCCGGCTTCCTGCGCCGTACCTATCTCGGTTACGGAACCGCAACCGGGTGTATAGGGGATCAGCCGGCGGTTGCACGTTTGGGCCACACGCAGATTAAAAAGGGGGCCTACTATGAAATTAGCTCCGGACTGAATGTAGAGCGCAGCCGTTCCTTCATCCACTATGGATCCGGCACCCATAATAAGGCCCGGAAGTTCCAGTGCCGCATATTTTTCCAGTTCAGCAAATATCTCATGGGCAAAATCACCCCTGTTGGTGAATTCAAAGGCTCTCACTCCGCCTTCGTAGCATGCTCTGAGAACCTGTTTGGCGGTTGCAGCATCTTTATGGTAAAAAACCGGTACCATGCCGGTGTTCTTAATCACAGAAAGAACTTCCAATTTTGAAAATCTGGCCATAATGGTTTGTGTTTATCTGCTAACCCTTCCCGAGGCATCACCCTTCATGAGGGTTTCAACCTCTGCAACGGTAACCAGGTTAAAATCTCCGTAAACAGTATGTTTGAGACACGAGGCAGCGGTGGCGAATTCAAGCGCTTTCAGATCATTTCCCGGGTAGGTCAGGAGTCCGTAAATAAGTCCTCCCATGAAAGAATCCCCTCCGCCCACACGGTCAACAATATGGGTGATGTCGTATACGGGCGACCGGTGCAGCGTCCGGCCATCCCAGAGTATGCCACCCCAGGTGTTATGATTGGCATTAACAGAACCCCTGAGGGTAATGATAATCTTTTTTGCACGGGGGAATCGCTCATTCAACTGACGGCATACGCTAAGGAATTCCTCCGCGTCTACATGCCCCTTTGTTGCCGTAACTTCAAATCCCCGGGGTTTGATCCCGAATACTTTTTCTGCATCTTCCTCGTTTCCCAGGATAATATCGCATTTTTCGACAAGGGCAGGCATGACCTCTGCGGCGGTTTTTCCATATTTCCACAGGTTCTTTCTGAAGTTCAGATCACACGAAACAGTTACACCCATTTTATTGGCAGTGGTCACCGCTTCCAGGCATGCATCGGCAGCACCCTGACTCAGGGCGGGCGTTATTCCGGTCCAATGGAACCAGCTGGCATCGCTCAGTACACTTTTCCAGTCGATCATACCGGGATGGATGTCAGCTATTGAAGATCCCGTACGATCATATATTACCTTGCTTGGCCGGGCGACAGCCCCCGTCTCCAGAAAGTAGATTCCCATGCGGTCGCCCCCGTACTGAATGTGCCGGGTGCCTACTCCGTATTTTCTTAATTCACGGATACAAGTGTCGGCTATGTCGTTTTTTGGAAGGCGCGTGACGAATTCTGTTTCCAGGCCGTAATTGGCCAGCGAAACCGCAACATTGGCCTCGCCACCTCCAAATGTAGCCGTGAATTCTTTCGTCTGGACAAACCTTAGGTTATCCGGAGTAGCCAGCCGGAGCATAATCTCTCCGAAAGTGACGATTTTACCCATAAAAATCTGTATTCAAATGAACACAAATATAGTAAAAATTAGTATTCGTCTTTAGAAGCGTTCCAGCCAAACAGTTTCATGATTTCAACCACAATCATGGGTATGCAAGCCAGACCAACGGCAATGTACCAGTGTACCGAATCGAGCGGAACAAAGCGGAAAGCTTCCCTGATGGGAGTAATCAATACAACAGCCAGCATCATGATGAGTGAAATAACGATTGCACCCAGCAGATAGAGGTTGTGATTCAACGGAGTACGGAAGAATGAAATCCTGTTTGAATGCAGGTTGCGCACGTGAAGCAGCTGAACGGTAATGAGCGTGACAAATGTCATGGTCTGACCCATGCTTTCGCCGCCGTCCCTGAATCCTATCAGATAAGCAAAAATCGATACCAGACCGAACATTAATCCCTGGTAACAGATACGCCATACCATACCTTTTGTGAAGATACCCGTACGGGTGCTTCTGGGTTTTCTCCTCATGATGTCCTTCTCGGCCGGGTCCATGCTCAGGGCCAGTGCCGGAAGACTGTCGGTAACCAGGTTTACCCAGAGAATGTGTATGGGCAGCAGGGGAATGCCCAGATTCAGCAGCGAGGTGATAAACAGAAGAATGATCTCGCCAACGTTGGTAGATAAAAGGAATTGTATGGCTTTAAGGATATTGTCATATATGCGGCGTCCTTCTTCCACCGAAGCTACAATGGTGGCGAAATTATCATCCGTCAGAATGACATCGGCTGCATCTTTGGCCACATCGGTTCCCACAATTCCCATGGCGGCCCCGATATCGGCTTTCTTAAGTGCCGGAGCATCATTAACACCGTCGCCCGTCATGGCCACGACTTCCCCGTGTCGCTGCAAGGCGCTTACAATACGCACTTTATGCTCAGGTGATACGCGTGCGAATACAGACACCTCGGGTATGATTTCAAAAAGACGGTCATCATCCATTGCCTGGAGTTCGGCTCCGGTAATCACTTTCTGACCTCTTTGGGTAATGCCTATGTCATCGGCTATGGCGCGTGCCGTTGCCTTGTGGTCCCCTGTGATCATGACGGGCCTTATACCGGCCGTCAGACACTTGCTAACAGCCTCTCTGGCTTCGGGCCTGGCCGGATCTATCATTCCCACCATGCCCAGAAAAGTGAGCGACTCTTCCACGTTTGATCCCGATTCCGGAACCTTGTTCACGAATTTATACCCGATGGCCAGTACTCGCAAGGCTTTTTGGGCCATCATAAGGTTTTGTTCCAGCAGGTTTTCACGGATTTCCCGGGTAAGCGGAACCTCTTTGTCTCCCTGTCTGATTGTGGTACAGCAGGCAAGCAGTTCGTCCAGCCCGCCTTTGGTGTTTACACGGAATGTCCCGTTCCATGTGTTAACAGTGGACATCAGTTTTCGTTCCGAGTCAAAGGGAATTTCAAATACACGCGCGTGTTTTTCTTCAAGGACGTTTTTATCCAGACCAAGCAGGATGCCTTTATCGAGCAATGCGGTTTCAGTGGGGTCGCCAATAGAGCCTTCCGGAGTGAGTTTGGCGTCTGAACACAATACGGCGGTAGTCAGCAGTTCTTCTTCCTGTGCTCCGTCAAAGCTGTATGACTCGGTAACCGTCATTTTATTCTGAGTCAGAGTTCCTGTTTTGTCGGAACAGATAACAGTGGCACTGCCGAGCGTTTCGACGGACGGAAGGGTGCGGATGATGGCATTTCTTTTGACCATGCGCTGTACGCCAATTGCCAGCACAACGGTTGATATGGCGGGCAAACCTTCGGGGATGGCGGCCACGGCCAGACTGATGGCCGTCATAAGCATGCTTATCCAGGAATTTCCGTAAATAAGGCCCACAACAAGGATCACGGTGCAAATACCTATGACGGCATATCCCATTACTTTACCCAATTGTTCCAGCCGTTTGCTCATGGGCGTTTGGGTATCCCCGGTATTCTGAAGCATCCCGGCTATTTTGCCCACTTCTGTATGCATCCCGGTGGCTGCGACTATGCCTGTTCCCCTGCCATAGGTTACAATACCGCTTGAGAAGGCCATGTCGGTACGGTCCCCGATTGGAATATTTTCTCCGGTTACCGGAACGGTACTTTTTTCGACGGGGACCGATTCTCCCGTAAGCGCAGCCTCCTGTATTTTAAGGTTGACGGTTTGAGTAAGTTTTATGTCGGCCGGCACAAAATCTCCGGTCTCTATGACTACCGTATCGCCGGGGACCAATTCCTCGGCCGGTATCGTCTGTAATTTTCCGTCCCTGTATACTTTGCATTTGGGGGCACTAAGTTTTTTGAGCGCTTCCAGCGAAGATTGGGCCTTTTTTTCCTGAACCGTACCAATTACGGCATTCAGCAGGACAATCCCCAGAATGACAAAGGTGTCGAGCAAACCTTCGTGGTTGTACATTCCAAGTACACCCGAAATGATGGCGGCAATTATCAGGATAAGAATCATGAAATTCTTAAACTGAGAGAAAAACATTTGAAGCAACGTGCGCTTCCTGGCAAATTCAATTTTGTTATAGCCGAATCTGGCTCTTCTTTCAAGAACTTCCTGTGAGGTTAATCCTGGTATCAACGTCGGTATGGTGTTATTAGGTTAGTTTCTCCTGGAGAAAAGGGTGATATAGTAGAATAGAGTCGCCAGGGAGCTGATGGCTGCCACAACGTAGGTGTAGGCGGCAGTTTTCAGGGCGTCCTGAGCCATGGGATAAGTTTCATAATGAGTTATTCCCGACTGGCTTAGCCAGGCAAGAGCCCTGCGGCTGGCATTGATTTCAACGGGAAGGGTAATAATGCTGAAAAGAGTGGTCAGTGCAAAGAGTATGATCCCAAAAAGCATCAGATGGGGGAATACATTAATAAGTAACATGCCACCCAGAATCAGCCAAATGACCCATTGGGACGCAAAATTGACCATGGGAACCAGCGCGGAACGCATCTTAAGCGGAACATAACCGTTTGCATGTTGCAAGGCGTGTCCGCATTCATGAGCGGCAACGGCAGCAGCCATGATACTGTTTCCGGAGTATACGCTTTCACTCAGATTAACCGTACGTGTGGCGGGGTTATAGTGATCAGAAAGAATCCCCCTTGTAGAAGAAACGACAACATCTGTTATGTTGTTTTCCATAAGCATTTTCCTGGCTACTTCAGCTCCGGTAAGACCGGAAGATATGCGTATTTTACTGTATTTTTTGAACTTACTCTGAAGCAGGGCCTGAACCAGCCAACTGAGCAATGCAGTTCCAAAAAAGATAATCCAATAGAGTGATACGGGGTTTGCCTGTTCCATATGTTTATTATTTTGATGCTGAAAAAAGCACAAATTTAGTGCCGTTTCCATTTATTTGTAACTTTACGTAATTAACCTATTGATCATATCTTCTATGTCACGTAAAAATTTAATCAATGCTGCCGTTTTGTCACTTATTTCTATAAGTGTACTGACTTCCTGCGGCCCCCGTTACTCGTTTGAAACGGTGCCGGATGATCCTATGAATGCCCGTATCTATACACTGGATAACGGTCTTAAGGTCTATATGACCGTTAACCCCGAGGCGCCACGTATTCAAACCTTTGTGGCTGTTCACGTAGGGTCAAAGAACGATCCGTCGGAAACGACGGGCCTGGCTCACTACTTTGAGCATTTAATGTTCAAAGGTACTCAAAGTTTCGGTACTCAGAATTATGTGCTTGAACAACCCATGCTGGACCAGATAGAAGAGTTGTTCGAAGTCTACAGGAATACTACTGATCCACAGGAACGTAAAGCCTTATACAGGCAGATAGACAGTATTTCCCTGGAAGCTTCGCGTTTGTCCATACCCAACGAGTACGATAAGCTCATGTCCGGTATAGGCGCCTCGGGTACCAATGCCTGGACCAGTTACGACGAGACGGTTTACACAGAGGATATCCCCTCCAACCAGATAGAGAGCTGGGCTAGAATCCAGGCAGACCGTTTTGCTCATAACGTGATAAGGGGTTTTCATACGGAACTCGAGACCGTATATGAAGAAATGAACATGTATTCCGTGATGGACAGTGAAAAAGTGATTGATAAACTTATGGCAACCCTTTTCCCCGATCATCCTTACGGACAACAGACGGTGATTGGTAAACAGGACCACCTGAAAAATCCATCCATTACCAACATAAAAAACTATTACAAAACATATTATGTTCCCAACAACATAGCCATATGTCTTTCCGGCGATTTCAATCCCGACGAAATGATTGCTGTCATTGACAAGCACTTCGGGTCATGGGAACCTAATAAGGATCTGCCTCTTCGTACTCCCACCGAATCGGCTCCCATAACCGAACCTGTCATGCTGGAAGTAACAGGTCTTGAATCTGAATATTTAACCCTGGCCTGGCACGGACCTCATGTATTATCAGACGAAGATGTGTTGTTCACGGTATTGGGTCAGGTATTGAACAACGGTAAAGCCGGTATTATAGATCTTGATCTTATACAGCAACAAAAAATACTGGGCGCAGCAGCCATGCCTTATACTCTGGCCGACAGAAGTGCTCTTGTGTTACAGGGAAATCCAAAAGAAGGACAGTCTCTTGACCAGGTAAAAGAATTGCTGCTGGCTTCTGTAGCCAAGCTCAGAAACGGAGAATTTGATGAATCGTTACTTAAGGCTATTGTGAATAACTATAAACTGAATTTCATGCGCCAGCTCGAGAGTAACCGGGGCCGGGCAAATCAGTTTGTAAGGGCTTACATAAACGATGTCCCCTGGGACAGGCAGGTCAAATATATGGACCGCATGGCTGTAGTAACCAAGGAAGATCTTGTGACATTCGCAAATAAATATTTTAATGATAACAACTTCGTTGCCATCTATAAAAAACAGGGTGTAGACACTACCTACAAAAAAATTGAGAAACCGGAAATCACACCCATTTTCACCAACAGGGATACCTCTTCTGCCTTCCTGAAAGAGATTCTTGCTGCTGAAGTTAAACCCATAGAGCCGGTATTTGTCGATTTTGAGAAGGATTTTGCCAAAACGGCCATAAAAGAAGGTGCCTCGCTGGTTTATGTTCCTAACAAAATGAACGATCTTTTCACTCTTCAGTTTGTTTATGAAACCGGAAGCCTGAACGACAAGGCCCTTCCCCTGGCTTTCAGCTATCTTGAATACCTGGGCACGTCCGATATGAAAGCAGAAGATATTCAGAAAGCTTTCTATCAGCTGGCATGTTCTTTCAGCGCATCGGTAAATGCCAATTCATGTACGGTTACACTTTCCGGCTTAAGTGAAAATATGGACCCGGCCATGGAACTTCTTGGAAAGCTTATGAAAGATGCTCTTCCCGATGAGAACGTATACCGGTCTCTTGTAACCGATATGCTTAAGAGCCGTGTCGATGCAAAGGCAGATCAGCGGACGAACTTCCAGCGTTTGGTTAACTATACGCTCTACGGACCGCTTAACATAACGACAAACATTCTGTCAGAGAAAGAACTTAATTCCATGAATCCTAAGGTGCTGACAGATAAAGTGAATGACCTGCTCAAATACAACCTGGATGTATATTATTACGGTCCTGCTGAAATGGCTCAGGTAAGTGCTTCTGTCGGGAAACTGTTTCCTATGGCGCAGGAATTATTGCCCCTGCCTGAAAAACAGTATTATAAACTCAGATATACAGAGGATAACACTGTCTACCTGGCACAATACGACGCCAATCAGATGTACTATTCCTCATATTCCGTATTACCCGGCGAGACATATGATAAAGTCCCCTATGTTACGGCCAAAATGTACAATGAATATTTTGGATCTTCAATGAACGCGATAGTATTCCAGGAAATGCGCGAGGCCAGAGGTTTGGCTTACAGTGCCAGTGCAAGTTACCAGGAGCCGGAACGCAGGGGAGCGGATTTCCCTTATGTTTTCAGCAGTTTTATTGCTACACAAAACGACAAGATGGCTCAGGCGATGGAGGCTTTTCACGATATAATAAACAACATGCCCCAGTCTGAGAAATCATTCAACCTTACCAAGGATGGTCTGATATCCGGCTTACGTACCCAACGCGTTACCGGTCGTTCCCTTTTGAACTACTACAGGCAGGCTAAATACAAAGATGTATGGGAAGATACCCGCAAAACCCTGTATGAAGGAGTACAAAATATGACCCTTCAGGACCTGGTTGCTTTCCAGGAGCAATGGATCAAAGGTCGCAGGCATAATTATTGTATTCTAAGCGATATCAAGGCTTTAGACAAGAAGGAACTTGAAAAGTACGGCAAGGTGACAATACTCTCGCAAAAAGAGATCTTCGGATACTAAAAAATATGTAGAAGAAAAAACCCGTTTAATAGATGAAAAAGGTGGTTTGGTTGATGAAAGTACCGTACCGGATGAATAGGGTTTGTTTATTTCATCGCACAAATTTACCTTTGCAACTAGGATAAATAATGAATGGTTTTTTGAACTAAGAACGTACACAAAAAAGATGCGAAATCTTTTTAAAGAAGGGATATCTAACATCCCTTCTTTTTTTTTGTCCTCTATTGTAGTATATTTGTATGTTATATTTCTTGAATGGAGCACGAAGGTTATCAGGTATCGAAAGAGCTCAGAAAGCTAAGGTGGTTGGAGAACCTGACCGTAGGCGGTTTTGTTTTTATTGCCTTTATTTTTCCATTATTCACTCAACAGGATGTACTGACCCTGTGGGCGATCATGTCGCCGTTTTTTCTGAGCCTGATCATTCACCATTTTCTTTATGTTCCGGGTTTCCTTTTTAGCGGTCATTATTTCACTTATATTTTTCTACTGCTTATCCTGATGCTTGGCACCGTATTCGGGTGCGAGGCCATTGTAGATCTGCTGGATGTTCAGTACGGAGCGGCGTGGAGTAATTTCATTCCGTATGAATCCACTTTGCTGAGTAATTTTGTTATCGCATTGCTGCTGATGGGCATGGACGTGGCAATACGTATGGTGTTCATGAATCTGAAAGACAAGATGCTTTCTCACGAAGCCGACAGCCGTCTGTTAAAATCCAAAATGGAGTTTCTGCAGTTTCAGATCAGCCCTCATTTCCTTATGAATACTCTTAATAACATTCATGTGCTGGTAGATACCGACGAGGAAAAGGCCAAAGACGCCATTGTGAGCCTCTCCAGACTGCTGCGCCATATGTTATATGAAAGTACTCCTGAAGCCAGAATCTCTCTCGACAGACAACTGGAAGTTTTCAGAGCCTATTGCAATCTGAACCTCCTGCGTTACGGAGATAATGTGAAAGTTAATATTTCTGTTCCCCGCGATATTCCAAACCTTCAGCTTCCTCCTCTTATCATGATTGTGTTTATAGAAAATGCCTTTAAACACGGAATTGCATATGGAGAAGATACCCAGATAAATATGAACTTCTGGGTCGAGCCCGGCGACTTTCATTTTTCTATTTCTAATACGTTCTTCCCCGATAAACCCAAATCTCACCAGCAAGGCGGGATAGGTATAGTTAATGTGAAAGAACGTCTTAATCTTATATATGGGAATAAGTATTCCCTGACAATGGGGCCGGTTGAATCAGATTCCGAGACCGGTTATGAATATGTGGTCCATTTAGTCCTACCAATTTAATTACATTATTATGAATATCAGATGTATAGTTATTGATGACGAGCCTCTTGCCTTACAGCAGTTGAGTGCCTTTGTAAAAAAAATTCCTTATCTGGAATTGGTAAAAGCCTGTTCAGGCCCCACACAGGCAATGGAAGTCCTTGCATCGGAACCGGTCGATGCCATTTTTACGGACATAGAAATGCCGGATATCAATGGATTGGAATACATAAAAACTTTGAAAGACAAGCCAACTGTGGTTTTTGTAACGGCATATCCCAATTTTGCCATTGAGGGTTTTCAGGTAGATGCTACCGATTACCTGCTTAAACCTTTTGGCTTTACCGATTTTATGAAATCGGCCGAGAAAGTTAAAACACAATATGAACTCAGGAAGGCTGCCGCTGCGGTAAAGACGAGTAGTGTTTCTTCGTCTCCCGTTTCCGCCCCGACCGAGGAAAATAACTCATCCGATCCCGACGGCATGTTCAAAAAGGCCGGACCGTCCATGAGCGATGAATATGTTTTTGTCAGAGCGGAGTCACGGACAATCCGGATTAAGATTTCCGATATTCAATACGTCGAAAGCCGCAAAGAATATGTGGTCATCTTCTCTGAGAACAGTATTCCCGTGATGACGCTCTTTAGTCTCAAGTCCATTGAGGACCGTCTTCCCAAGGATACCTTTATGCGCGTTCACCGTTCATTTATTGTAAATCTTAAAAAAATTGTTGAGGTAGTACAGAATAAAATCATGTTTGACAAGGACACCGGGGTACCTATCGGCGATCAATACAAAAAGGATTTCCAGGAATTCCTGTCCGAGCATTTCTTGAAGTAACAAATGAAAGCTGTCCTAAGGAGCTTCAGACTAAGAACGATTCCATTGTCTTTATCGCCCGGGATGGTGGGTGTTTTTATCGCCAGAGATGCCGGGTGTTTTAAGTGGACTGTATGTCTTTTTCTTCTGCTTACCATTGTTTCTCTGCAAATTCTTTCGAATCTCGCCAATGAACTGGGCGACTGGAAAAAGGGAACAGATAAGGAACAATCCGGCCGTCAGGCATTAAGTCTTCAGAAAGGGAGTCTGACGGTACATACCTTTCAATACATAATTGGATTATTTGTATTGTTAAGCGCTGTTTTTGGCGTGTGTCTCATCTATTTCTCATTTGGAACCTTATACACAACGGAGCCTGTTTTATTCCTTGCCGTAGGGGCTCTGAGTATTGTTGCCGCAGTTTATTATTCCCTTGGGAGACGGCCTTACGGGTATTATGGATTGGGTGACCTTTCTGTATTTCTTTTTTTTGGTATAGTTGGGGTGGCAGGAAGTTATTATCTTTTGTGTAAGGAAATTGTCCCGGAAGTCTTATTGCCTGCCGTTTCTATGGGACTACTTATCACCGGGGTACTTAACGTAAATAATATCAGGGATATTGATAATGACGCCTATTTTGGTAAAAACACACTGGCCCTGCTGCTGTGCCGGAAGTTTGGAAAGGATTCTTCAACGGCACCTGCCAAATGGTACCATACAGGACTTCTGGGGGGAGCTCTTGTGTCCTCTTCTGTCTATGCGCTCATGACTTCCCACGGTAATTTTTTGTTTTTGCTTTCAATCCCGGTTTTAGCATTTCACACGGTAAAATTGTGGAAAGGAAAAGGCGCCCAACTGGATAGCGCCTTCAAAATTCTTGTAGCCGGAGTGCTCCTTTATGCTCTTCTTTTATTTTAGCCGTTTTCGGGTGGGATAGGTAAGCCGGGCATGGTACATCTCCTGTATATGGATTTTAAGTGTTTCCTGAACCCTTCGCAGGTCTCTGTATGAAATATCGGCATTCTGGAGCTGTTCACCCGAAATCCGTTGATGGATCACTTTGTTTACCATGTTGGAAATACTCTCGGGTGTATAATCCTTGAGACTTCTGCAGGCAGCTTCAACCGCATCGGCCATCATCACAATGACTTGTTCCTTGGACGCCGGTAATACGCCCTTATAGGTAAAGTCTTCTACGTTAGCCGGATCACCTCCGCCATTACAGTATGCCGTATAAAAAAAGTCCGTTTTTGTCTGCCCGTGGTGACTTTCTATAAAATTACCCACAAGCGGAGGAAGCCCGTACTTTTTTGCGAGGGATTTACCGTCTTCCACATGCTGTATTACAATCCGTGCGCTTTCCTGTGGCGCGAGCAGTGTGTGTGGATTGAACCCGGCCGCCTGGTTTTCAATGAAGTATTGGGGATTGTTTATCTTTCCAATATCGTGATAAAGCGCACCAACACGGCAAAGCAGAGCATATGCACCAATATGCCTGGCTGCAGATTCGGCCAGATTGGCCACTTGCAGAGAATGTTGCATAGTACCCGGTGCTTTTTCTGATAATTCACGCAGCACTTTATTTCCCGTATCGGCAAGTTCCCGAAGTCTTGACAACGATACAAATCCGAAAAGTTTTTCCAGAAGGAAAACAAACGGATAGCAGGCAACAAGCAGAACAGAGGAAATGGCATAGTTGCGGAAGACCGTGGTATGAATGTCCAGTAAGTTTCCTTCAGAAATCAAATGGAATGAAAGATCAACTATTAAATAACAAATATAAACAAGTAAAACCGAGAGGAACTGTTGCCAGCCTTTTCCCCAGTAGCGAAAAGCAAAGACAGCAACTCCCCCGGCCAGGATAGTGCCTATGATCAGTTTATAGTCGTCAGTGATAAAAGTCAGCGGAAGCATGGCTGCAATAAATAACGGCAGCGAAACTCTTGTGGGAAAGAACGAATCAAGGAACAGTACTATGACCGGGAAGGGGAGCAGATAAAGAATGGCCGGATCGGTCTTGCAGGTTACAGAAGCAGCTATGACTACCAGAACGCAAAGAGAAAGTGTGAAACTTAATTCGGCCACCGAGGAAAGCATGTTGGGCCTTAAGGTTCTGATAAGAATAAAAAGCAGTAAAAGGCACAGGGCAATCAGGAATGTCTGTCCTATAACAAGCAGTGCCAGGCTGCCGGAGAATCCGATTTTAGAATTGTATTCTTCCCTAAGGGAATTCAGGACCTGTTCTGTGCTGCCGGTTACTACCTCGCCCTGGCTGATAATGCGTTGTCCGGCATGCACAATCCCTTTGGTAAGGGAAATATCCTGAACCATGGTGGACTGTATGGCCAAAGTAGTAGCTTCGTCATAAATCAGATTGGGTACAAGAAACCTTATAAGCTCAAGTCCCGAATGATTAAGGGTATTGATCTCGGTTTTATTGAAAGCCGTAAGTTTCTGGAGCAGAAAGTTATAGGCCGAGGGTATCGTATAAACCTCGCTTACAGGTTTTTTTTCGGCTGTTTTTCCTGACAATACAGCTATTCCGATTTCGGGATCAAGTTGATTATACCGCGATTCATCCATGATTCCCCATCCGTATATTTCCTTATAAACAGAAAGCAATTCTCCCGTCAACACATCGTTCAGCCCGGCACCCACGGCTGCAGCAGAAAACGCCCGGAGCTGTTCCGCTTCTATATCGGGTTTCATGGAAAAATAGGGTGTAAAATCTTTCGCAGCCTTTTCACGTTCCAGCCTCAGCTCCTCTTCTGTTTTCAGAATCGGGAAATCGAAACTTGCATCGAGGTTTTCATACATCCAGGGATTGCCTTTCTGGTACTGGTATTTAAACTGACCTTCGCGAGGCATTGCGGCAACCATGAGAATGGCAGAAACAACGAAAAGTAAGGGAATGACATAATGGTCATGTTGTGCTTTATTCATCTTTTTTGTCTCTTTGGCATATACTAATAAATGAACAATACTTACAATGATCTGAATATTCAGTCTGTACGAATGGAATACTAAAGTTAAACAATTCTTCCAACAACACTTTCAGGCGATCGTAAAAGTCATTTTTCAATGCTTCCACCATGGCCGGTTCATTCAGTATTGAACGTCCATATGAAAGGAATCCATTATTGCCTGCGGTAGATAAAGTACGCAGGTAATACAGGAGCGGCACCGGTGTTCCTGTCCCGGGATTCCTCCCGGCATAAAGGAAGGAATAGCACAATACCTGAAATACGTTGTCATTTTTTAAAGCCGGTTTTCCGCTGAATAGTTCTTCAACCGATGTGAAGACATTTTTCTCGGCCCCGGTTTTATAATCAATCAGGTACAGGTTGCCGTTTCGCAGGTCCAGCCTGTCTATGATACCGCCAATGGTTACATTACTGAATCCGGCAGTGAACCTCATTTCTACGTTTTTTACCATAAAAGGCGCCTGATTAGCATCAAAGCGGATAAAGTTTTCCACGTACAGGGTTGCTACTTCTGAAAGTAATGACCACCGGCCCTTAAGCATAGCGCTGTCTTCGCCAAAGGTCTTGTCAAGATAATCTTCGGCAGTCCGGTCTATCAGGTTTTTAAGGGCAGCCTTATTGCCGAGTATCGACATAAGCTGTGCCTTGTCCAGCATTTTGTTCAGATAAGGCTTGTATATCTGTTCCAGCACAGAGTGAACAATGTTCCCAAAATGCAGGGAATCCATTTCCTCTGTTGTTTCGTCCGGACTTCTTAACCTGGCTACATATTCATAATAAAAACGAAGGGTACATTTGATATAGGTTTGAAGGGCGCTGGGACTGATGGATTTCCTGTTTTCCTGCGAGGTGAATTGCAGGAGTTTTTCCATTACGGAGCCTGTTTTGGGAACCGATACGGGCTGTATGGCTGGCAGGGAAAGACTGTAGGTAAGTCCGGACCTGATAAACTCTGCCGAAGAGAGTTCACAGGCTATCTGACGGACAAAGCGGCTGACCTCGCCTTTTGATGATCCTTCCGTTTTATTATTGTATATAAACGTGATATGTCGGGCACGCTGGATAAGCCGGTAGAAATAATACGCATGCATAGCCATATGTTGTTCCGGAGACGGAAGCCCGAATGCTTTCTTAATATTATAAGGGATGAGTGAATGATCGCGCTGATCACCGGGGAGCACGTTTTCCTGTGCAGAGAGTATGACCAGATTCTCAAAATCAAGACAACGGGTTTCCAGAAAACCCATTATCTGGAGACCTTCAAGCGGTTCGCCGCTAAAAGGGATGCTTACCGTGGCCAGGTGAGTAAGCAACAGTTGTGCATAAAGCTTCAGGCTCATATCCATTCCCGCCTGCCCAACAGATAAATAGATCCTGTTAAGTTGTTTCCTGGTTTCCCTGACAATTGGAACAAGCATTTTATCTGTCCGGCGCAGGTCTTCAGAATCGTCCAGCTTATCGAGCAAAAAGGTAAGCAGTTCGTGCAGTTCTTTAATACTTGCAGGTTTCACGGAGAGCTCCTTTTCAATGTTGAGCGTTTGAATATATGGGTGCATGCGCAGCGGTCTGGCGTCTGTATAACCCTTTCCCGAACATCCGTAACGGACAAGTATATCAATAAGGGTGAACGCCGAGGTTCTTTTCAGCGGGAAGCCCATTGTGACATTAAGTGTGCCGGAGGCGGAATCCGGAGCGGGAGCCAGGGAATAGAGCAAGGGGACAAGCAGTTCTTCGTCGGCCAGTACAATGGCCGAACGGATATCTTTAGGCAGATTGTGTCTCTTGAGTACCTGTGGAACTATTTTGGCCTGCATGACATAGGAGGGTACAGGCAGAACCTCAATGGTTGAAGGTTCGTTCAAAGGAGAAAAAGTCTTGTCGTACGGTTCTGCCGGCGGGAAATTACGGATATTCTCCCGCATGAACAGGCCCGCCTCCTGTATTTGATTCTCAATATAATAGGCGTCGTAATCCCAGAAGAAGACCGCTTTGCCGGCTTCCTTGAGAGCGTTGAACATTACTTTTTCACAGGCATTCAACGCATTAAAACCAATAAAAGCATACAGCGGATAACCTTCAAACAGGGGCAGTGGGCCTTCCTGTTTTAGCTTTTCTGCCATTCTTCGGTAGAGAGCCCCTTCGTATGCCTGGTCTTTATCCAGTAACTCTTTGTTAAATGTCCGATAGATCACTGGCAGTTTTTCCCAAAGGGATACGAACTGTTTGTTGAGATTGTGGTCGGGATTCACTTCAAACGCTTTCCAGAAAGACCTTATACACTCAATCTGTTCAGTCGAGAGAAAACTGTAGTCCTGTTCAATATGCTTCAGATCCCGGATATTGTTGTAAAGCTGGACAGGGTCGGCCAGGTATTTGTCAATGAGGTCAAAATCTCTGAGGAGAATGGTTCCCAGTGCATAGAAATCGCTGAACGAAACGTCTTTTGATGTAATCTTTGTATACACACTGTACAGGCTGGCCAGCAGGCTCAGATCATCCGAGGCTTTGCTCCCGGTCACCCGCTCCACCAGCTGACCAATACTGCATGAATGCGGCATCCAGATATCCCGGGTAAGCATCCCTGACAGTTCTCTGTTAAAGAAAAGCCCGGCACGTCTTCCGGGGAACACCAGGCAAACCCGGGAAAGGTTTTCTCCGCAGGTATTGTACAAAACTCGGGCAGTACGTCGCAAAAAGGGCTCCATGCAGGCATTTTGTAACAAAAATAGTATAAATTTGCCTAAATTCCTTTATTGATTTCCTATGATTCGCTTGCACAGTATTCTCATTTCACTTTGTCTTTTATTCTTTTTTAACGTTGTCGGTGCTCAGGAACTGGTTGTTATACAATCCGCTAATCTTCACATGAATGACAGCATTTATGTATTCACACCCCAGGATTACCGTACCGGTGATACCCGTCCCACGCTATTCCTGTTGCATGGGTTTGGGGGTAACTATAAAGACTGGAGCGTGAAGACAGATCTGCAGGCTTTAGCCGACCAGTACGGGTTTATTATTATCTGTCCCGATGGCTTTTCGAATGGATGGTATGTAAACAGTAATAATCCGCGGGGCCCCCAATGGCGCAGTTTTTTTGAACGCGAACTTTATCCTCAGATGCAATCGGCCTATTTCATTCATCCCGATCTTTGCTTTATAACCGGGCTGAGTATGGGCGGACACGGAGCCGTCAATATTTTCATAGACAATCCCGATCGCTTTCGTGCCGCAGGAACAATGAGCGGAGTAATGGATCTGCATCATACTCCTCTTCGCGACAAATATATATCTGAACTTCTGGGTGAATACAGTGCATCCAATGCCCGTTTTTACACAGAATCTGCCATAAACCGGCTGGAGCTCCTGGGCGAAACCGATAAACTGATTGTGATTAACTGCGGTTACGACGATTATTATGCATTCAGCTCCAGACTTTTTGCAGACAGATGCAAGGAATTGAAAATCCCTTTCATTCAGACAATGAGTCCTGGTGACCATTCATGGACTTTCTGGACGTTCGCCGTAAAAAAACAGCTGGACATTTTTGCCCAGCTGGTAAAAGGTGAAAACATGGGGTATTGACCTATTTCTTCTGCCTGAAATAGGTGGCCGTTCCGCGGGTACCCGGGAAAAGACCCGTATCTCCAATATAATAGCCAATAACAGAAGCCATTTTATTATAATAGAAGATCAGGTAAGGTTCAAAATCTTTCCCGGTGTCCGTTGTACGGTAAGAAACTTCGGTCACGTTATCGTGGGAATCGTATTCGTATATATAATCTCCTATGTGTAACCACGTACGGGAGCTCTCATCCCACTTGTCTTCAGATTCCATGGTTACATTGTCTTTTTTGTCTCTGGTATAAAGGTAACGGTAGAGGGGTGTCCATTGGCCGGTGAGATTATCCCAGCAGTCTACGTTTCCTCCGGTAGCTATTCCTTCCTGGTTATAAGTAAAAGCGTCCCGAATGTAATTTTCCCATCCGACTGCGGCTTCTGTAAGAACTTTCGCCTTAACGGTGAACAGCCCGCGCAGTGTAACGTCCCGGTTGAGTTCGCCGTTATTCCATTTCTCTCTCATGACATAAAGCAGATTGCCTTTATCATCCCAAATGTAATGGTCTTTATAGGAGTCCTCCCATTCGTTTCTGTCTGTACGCCACAACTGACACGATTCGGTCTCCATCAGGAACGTATTCGGATTGTATGTATAGAAAATCCGCGAAGCGGGTTTCCAGCTGTTCGATTCATTGTCGCGTTTTTCTTTCAGTGCACCCGTCCTGATCCCGTATGCATCGTACGAGTAGGAGATCCTGTAATCTTTCTGCCAGGTTTCCGAGACATTGTCCCAGACATCCCCTGTCTCAGTAAAGCGGTTACCCCTTTCGTCGTAAGTAAACTGATACTTGTTTGTAGCCTGGTCCTGTGAATTATAGGTGGTGACTGTGCGCGGTTCCCACCAACTGTTGTTTTCGCAACTGCCGAGTAGTATAAGACTGGCGGCCAGCAAATAGAATTTATTGTTCATGATGTAATTACATAAACGTTTTTTTGTCAGGCGCTTGCATAAAAAAGTGGAGATGGGCGGACTCGAACCGCCGTCCAAACAGCGCATCCAGAAGCTTTCTACACGTTTATCCCACACTTGATTGTCGGGAGGAAACTGCCTGCAGGCGGGCCATTTCAACCGTACCTCCTGTTATCTTACTGCAATTTAGGAGAGTCGTTGCAGCCAGCCTTCCGTGAATGATACCCCATATGCTTAAGCCCGGTGGGCTGAAACTTAAGCGGGATACTCGTCGCTCCGGACCTGGTCCGGAGGGATTAAGCCATTAACCTTAGGTTAATTAAGCTGCGAGTGCGTAATTATTGTTGCCAGTTAAGGCTTGTGCTTTGAGATTAAGGAGCCAGAACACAACGCTCCACGTGCTTACTTCCCAATGTCGTCTGCTGTCAAAACCAAAACATCCCCGGGAAATCAATACAAAGGTATGAATATTTAGTGAATAATTATCCGAAGAAGGTTGGAAAGGCCCTCAAAAGCAGCTGCAATACCTAAAACCATAATAGCAATGCCGGCAATCCGGTTGATCATCCATAATTGACGCAGTCTGAATTTTTTTCTGAAGTGATTAACTATCGTGCTAAGAAAGAACCACCAGGTGGAGGCGCCAAGAAATACACCCAGCAGGATGGCCGATATCATGAACGACCCCGATTCACGGGTGACTTTTGTCCCCATAAAGGCAAAAACTCCAAGAATCAGAAAAAGACACCCCGGATTTGAAATGGACATCAGGAAAGCAGTCAGGAAATCCTGCCAGAATTTCTTGGATTCCTTTTTCTGTCGTAACTGTTTAACCGGGTTTGTAGAAAAAATAGTCAGTCCAATAATCATAAGAGCCATGCCACATAAGAAAAACAGCAGATTGCGGTTCTTCTCGATAATATCCATTATAAAAGAAAGGCTGAAGACCGCCAGCGTAGCATAGATGGCATCGGACGAGGCCGTCCCCGCACCGGCAAGAAAGCCGGACAACCGACCTTTGCTTAGCGTACGCTGGATACAGAACAAGCCGCCCGGACCCAGGGGGATAGAAACAGCTAATCCGGCTATGATTCCTAATAATAAATTGTATGGAAAATCACGCATAGGGGCGCAAAGATATAAAAAAACGTGCATCAAAAGATATTTTGTAGATTTGTATTATGAATTCAATACGCAACAATCTGGTCTTCTCGGTTTTGTCGGGCATTCTGCTGAGTATTCCCTGGCTCGTGCCACAAACCGGTATTATTTTATTTTTTGCATTTATTCCCCTGCTGTGGATGGAACATTCTTTCACCACCAGCGGTAAGAAAGGATGCTGGATCTATTATGGTCTTACTTTCCTGATTTGGAATGCCTGTACAGTTTTCTGGATCAGTTTTGTAAGTGTGATTCCGGGGATACTTGCCGTAATAGGTAATGCAGCACAGATGTTCTTTATATTCGCAGTATTCCGTCGTGTCAAGCGCTGGTTCCTGAAAAAAGGCAAATCGGATCTGTTTGCGTACCTGTTTCTGCTTACTGCCTGGATTGCCTGGGAGTGCTTTTATTTCGATGCAGAAATCTCATTTCCCTGGCTTGTCCTGGGGAATGGCTTTGCCACAAATCTCAGACTGATACAGTGGTATGAGTGGACAGGAGTACTGGGAGGCAGTTTGTGGGTGCTGGCCTCAAACCTGCTGATATTTTATATTCTCCGTGGAGGCCGGTCCAGGAGCCTTTCTATGGCTCTCGTCTTGTTGATATTTATTCCTCTGACATGGTCCATTATCAGATTCTATACATACAAAGAAAAATCAGATCCTGTTGAAGTAGTCGTAATTCAGCCTAACATAGATCCGATACACGAAAAATTCCATAATATGCCTCAGGAAGAACAGGATAGCCGGATACTGGGCATTGCATCGGAATGGGTGACTTCCACAACAGATTATGTTGTAGCTCCGGAAACAAGCATCCCGAGCGTTGTGGAAGGGCAGTACTTTGATAGTGAGTCCATGAAGAAATATAAAGACTTTGTACTTGATCATCCGCATATTGCTTTTATTTTTGGGGCCAACACGTATGGCTTCTATCCGTATACCCCGGTTAAACCGTCTCCTTCTGCAAGACCTTATAATAATACCTGGTACGAAGTATATAATACTGCTATACAACTAGATACTACGGGCAGAGTACAGGTATACCATAAATCCAAGTTAGTTGTGGGTGGTGAAAAAATGCCCTTTATTGATATCTTTCCATTTATTGAAAAGTTATCTCTGAATCTTGGCGGGACCACAGGCACGCTTGGAAGTCAGCCGGAGCGCACGGTCTTTACCCGGTCTGACTCTAGTACAAAAACCGGTGTTTCAATCTGTTATGAATCCATATATGGGGCATTTGTTACAGGATATGTAAAGAATGGAGCCAATTTCCTGACAGTGATCACCAACGATGGCTGGTGGGGCGATACTCCGGGCTACCGGCAGCACGTAAGCTATGCCTCCCTTCGGGCGGTAGAAACCCGCAGAAGCATTGTACAAAGTGCCAATACGGGTATATCGGCCTTGATCAATCAACGCGGAGAGCGGGAGCAACAAACAAAATGGTGGGTTCAGTCCGGTTTAAGGGGTGAAATCAATCTGAACGACACATTGACTTTTTACGTAAAGAACGGAGATTACATCGGCCGCATAATTACCTGGGCTTTTCTGTTACTATCTGTTTACTCACTGATTGTTGCTTTTCCATCCCGCAAAAGAGGATGAAATTTGAGTGAGGGAGATGGAATCATCTTCCCGATTTTCAGTTTATCCCAGCCGGCATCTATAGTCTTTATGGTTTCTATTGACGAGCAGGAAACATTGGGCCAGGGTCTCGTCACCCCCATATCTCCCTGGCGTTTGATACATGCATCTACGAATAACTTTCCGTCTGAAAGATGAATGTCCCTGATGGGATCGGTCTGGTTTATAGCCTGCCAAAGGCACATTGAATGGTCCGAAAGATCCACCTGGTTGTTTAATTTTATGTATATCAGCGACTTGGGGTTATTTGCGATTGGATCTTCCTGTTTTTCATGATAGAAGCAAAAAGAAAGTCCTTCAAGACGAGGTGTAGCGGGCGATGACGTTTTGCGGGTGGCGTCAATGCAAACTTTACCTCCAAAACCTAAAACGGGAGCTGCATGATCTGTCAGGCTCAAAGGACCTCTGCTGAAAAATGTATCCGTAGTTGGATTATAATAATTAGATATGCAGGCATTTACTTCATTCCAGTCTTCAACATCAACAGTGGCATCCACCACAATCAGCAGTTTATTCAGTGCAGTGAGTGTGGACCCCCAGATGGCATGGGCAATCTTGTGGGTTTGGCCCTGGAAGTGCTTATCGATGGCAATGACTGCGGCATTTCCGCGATATGAGAAATGAGGGAAACAAATGCTGCGTACCTCCAGGGCAATATTCTTCTCAATGAAGTTTTCCAGAAAGGTTGAGTATGCCTTTGTAATATAACGCTGTGAGCGTATAAGGCCTAAAGCCGGTATATTGATAGAAATTACCGCGTTCTTTCTACGGGTAATACAAGTCACAAACATAAGCGGTTCCTTTTCTCCGCTTGAATAAAAGCCGGTATCCTCCCCACATGCAATAGAAGGAACAAGTGCTGCATTTTTGTCGAGGTATCCTTCCACAACCATATCGCAATTATCGGGCACTTCCAGTGGCTGGCTCAGGCAGGGGACCTTAACGATATTCTTTTTTCGCAGATATCCGAGCATGAACAGGGGGTCGATGTCAGGAACCATTGGGATGAAGGATAATATGTGATATAACGGATCTCCGCCAAACAGGAGGGCAATGGGAACCCGTCCCGAAGGCGAACTGTTCAGGAACACCGATGCCAGTGAACTGGGCTCGAAGCGGATCTGAACAGTAGTCTTTGAATGCCAGACCACGCGCGCATTTTCTATGTAGTAACTTCCGTTGAAGTATGGATTTTTTATGAGAATTGTAACATTCCCCAAACTTTGAGCCTCGTCAAAAGGCCTGTTCTGGAAAAAAGGAATCCGGTTCAGATCGGGAGGAAATAATGCGATTTCCTGACAGGCGCCCGAGTCGGCAGTACGGGGTGCGTAAGGAGAAAGTTTGGAGGAAGGGGATATGTTCATAAAACGCCTGTAGTTCCTGGCTGGTAACATGGCCTGCAAAAAGGCCGCGAGCCGCGTAGAAGCGTCCTTGATTTTATCTACATCAAACGCCATGGCTATCCTGTTTTCGGAAGAAAAGAGGTTGGTCACAACGGGAATCACTGTTCCTGTGTTTTCAAAGAGTACAGCTTTGCCTCCGTGAGGCATGCTTGCCTGTCTGTCGGTAATTTCAGCAACCTCGAGTACCGGATCCACCTTGCGGCTAATTCTGACTAGTTCTCCGGCTTGCTCCAGAGCATCTAAATACTCACTAAAAAAATGATTCATCTGGCATTAGATTTTTTATGATGTATGACAAATCTTCAACTGATAAGCGTTCCGTCAGAACTCCTTTATCTTTGTCCAGCAACATGATCAAAGGCGGATCCTGAATATTGTACAGGCCAAAAACATCTCCGCTTCCTCCGGAATCCCATACGTTAATCCATTCCGTATAGCCTCCCTCGGCAAGCCATATTCTCCAGGCATTGTAATCGGATCCGGTATAAACGGCATAAACCTGAATGTCTTTATTTCGGGAAGAAATATACAGATCATACAATTGTTTTGTGACCAGTCCGCAAACCGAACAGGCAGGATCATAAAAATACAGGATGGTATGAAAGGCCTCCACATCATAAAGAGAAAAGGATGCTCCGTTTTCAGTTTGAAGAGAAAGTTGCGGAGCTGCCGGAAGCTTGGGTAACCCGGTTTTATTCCTCTGGTCGATGAGGGTTTTAAGTGTTTTGGTTCCCAAATCCCTTCCGATTATCTCTTTCCGGCTGTCCAGCAAAAAGAATCGGGGGGTACCCCGGACATTGTATTTTTTGTGAAAGTCAGATTCAAAAACCGGATCCCAGACGGTAATCCATCCCGCAGGAAAAAAATCGGCATATCGTAGAAAAACATCCTCTTTATCCTGTGTATAAACAGCATAAACGCAAATCTCCGGACCCTTGTATTCTTCCATGAAACGCGTTAGTTTAAGCAGTTCTTCACTGCAAACGGGACAGCCGTCCTCAAAAAAGACAATCAGCGTATAAGGGGCTGCAACGTCCAGAACCGATATTTTTTGGCCTGTTCTGTCCGGAAGTGATAAATCGGGGGCCTTCATTCCCAACAGACATTGTTTGTTGAAAAGCACAAAGTTCTCCATCTCGCGACGTGTCTCTTCGTCGGGATATTCTACAATACCAGTCAGGAAATATTTTTCTGCAATATGTACTGCAGCGGATTCCATCCCCATAATTTCTCCCGTAAAAAAATAAGTAAAGAGATAACGGGCACAGTAATTCATGACCTTTGCATGCATGGGCCGTTCAAAAAGTCTGTCTACATAATGTATGAGGGAATCGGGTACAGGTACCGTCATGCGGGAAAAAAACTCATTCAGCCTGAGAGGCAGAATGGCTGTATTCAATAAACGGGGATCTTCAAAATCTATGTAATTGAAATAATGCAAAAGATCCTGGCCGGCAGCGTGAGGGGGGGTGAAGATATTCCGGGCGATTATGGCCAGCATAGTGCCTTCGTAACGCTCTGCCAGAAACTGCGTATACTCACGGATCGTTTCTTCCATACGGACGACTTCAGCCATATCGGTCATTTTTTCTATCATCGCGTATTTATCCTGAAGAAATTGGTAAAAACGGATATAGGCAATGTTTTCTTCAGATCCGGTAACGTTGATCTCCTGAGTTCTTGAATTACTTATTGTTGCCGTAAAGGAAATATCAACACAGTTGGTATCCGAGACAAGGAAATTAAAAAGACGTTTGTTGTTCTGAACAAACAGGTATTGGCCGGGCTCCAGCGGTTTTTCTCCTTCAAAACGTACACATCCGTATGTATTCGGCAACAGGGTGTCTACCGGGATAATCTGTTCACCCTGCTGAACGGCAAGAATGACTGGCGATGAACTGCCCCCGTTAAGGCAAAGATTAATACTAAAAAGTATTAATGTGCATAAATACAGCATTTTACATTTTTAAATATTTATTCAGGTCCAGGCCTGCTGGTACCATGCATCCGGCATCTCCTCCGTTAAGAAGCACATCTCGTACCACAGTAGAAGAAATGAAAGAATATTTGGGACCGGAAGGGATAAATATGGTTTGAATTTCAGGTGCCATCTTGGAATTGACCTGAGCAATAACCTGTTCAAGTTCAAAATCTGTTGTAGTCCGTATGCCTCTGAATATGAATCTAATATCTTTTGATCGGCAGAAGTGGATAGTCAGTCCGGTATAGGAACATACTTCAACAGAGGGCAGGTCTTTGACGGCTTCTCTAATCATCTCCACACGGGCTTTCGGAGAGAATAAACTTATTTTTTGCTGATTTACGCCTACGGCGATAATAATTTTATCGAATAATTTGAGGGCAGAATGAACAACATCCAGATGACCGGATGTAAATGGGTCGAATGAACCAGGAAATACAGCTATTTTTTCCATAGCAGGGATTATAAGTAAGTCCCAAAAGTAAGAAATTATTCAATAGAAATCACAAACTCCAGTCAACAGGAGAAATCCCGTTGGCCTGTAAATACCTGTTTGCTTGAGAAAATGGCCTGGATCCGTAAAATGCGCCTCTGGCCAGTGGAGACGGGTGTGCAGCTTCCAGAATATAATGGCGGGAAGGATCAATCAGGGCTTTTTTGCTGCGTGCGAAATTACCCCACAGGAGAAAAACAACGTGTTCTTTTCTGGCAGAAACGGCAGAGATCACGGCATCGGTAAATTGCATCCATCCGATATTGCCGTGTGAGGCAGGTTTCCCGGCTTCTACCGTAAGGACGGCGTTTAGTAACATGACACCTTGCCGGGCCCATTTCTCAAGACATCCGTGAGCCGGAGGAAGAATGCCAATATCGTCCTGCATTTCGGTAAAAACGGTACGAAGCGACGGAGGCTGAGGAGTCCCGTAAGGGACCGAGAAGGACAGACCGTGCGCCTGTCCGGGCTGGTGATACGGGTCCTGTCCCAGCAACAGCACTTTCAGACTGTCAAACGGAGTTTGTTCAAATGCGTTGAAAATGAGCTTTGCAGGGGGATAGATGACCTTGCCATTATTCAGCTCTTCGTGGAGAAAAGAAGAGATCCCGGCAAAATAGGCTTTCTCAAATTCGGGTTTGAGAACTTCTTTCCAGCCGGGTTCAATTCTTACATCCATAGTTAAAGTACATATTCCAGAACTTCGGGAATGGTCTTCATGAATTTGAAATCCAGTCCTTTTATGAAATCGGGTTTGATCTCTTCAATATCTTTCCTGTTTTCTTCGGACATGATAATGGTTTTTATGCCGGAGCGTTTGGCCGCAAGTATTTTCTCCTTGATACCGCCCACAGGCAGCAACCGGCCACGCAGGGTGATTTCACCGGTCATGGCAATTCCTGACTTTATGGTTTTGTTCATAAAAGCACTGGCCATGGAACAGATCATGGTGATACCCGCCGATGGACCATCTTTGGGAATGGCTCCTTCCGGAACATGAAGATGTATGTCTGTCTTTTCAAATACTTCTGCGTCGAGGCCGAGCAATGAGGCATGAGCCCTCAGGTATTGTTGGGAAATAATGGCCGATTCTTTCATCACGTCGCCCAGATTCCCGGTAGTGGTGAGGGTGCCTTTTCCTTTACTGAGGCTCGATTCCACAAACAGGATTTCGCCTCCCACCTCGGTCCAGGCCAGACCGGTAACAACGCCGGGGAACTCGTTGCCTTTCTGCACATCCTGAATGATTCGTTGTACTCCCAGGATTTCCCGTACATTGTCCGGGGTTAGTGCAGGATTGTATTCTTCTTCGAAGGCAATTTTTTTGGCTATGTTCCGGGCGATTTTTGCCAGTTGTTTATCGAGGTTCCTCACACCGGACTCACGTGTGTACTCGTTGATTATAACATCAATAGCCTGTTTGTTGAGTTTCAGCTGGGCCGATGTAAGACCGTTGGCTTCCAGCTGTTTTGGCAGTAAGTGTTTTTGTGCGATAAGACGTTTTTCTTCTGCAAGATAGCCTGCGATGGGAATCATTTCCATACGGTCCCTGAGGGCCGGCTGGATATTACCGACATTATTGGCTGTAGTAATGAATAATACCTTGGACAGATCATAGTCAATATCCAGGTAATTGTCATGGAACGTGTTGTTTTGTTCCGGATCCAGTACCTCAAGCAATGCCGAAGACGGATCGCCTCTGAAATCGGCACCCACTTTGTCAATTTCATCCAATACAATTACCGGGTTGGATGTTTTGCTTCTCTTGATACTTTGGATGATTCGCCCCGGCATGGCACCTATATAAGTACGCCTGTGACCCCTGATCTCAGATTCGTCATGGAGACCCCCCAGGGAAATACGCGCAAAATTTCTGCCAAGAGCCCTTGCTACCGATCGGCCCAAAGATGTTTTGCCCACACCCGGAGGCCCGTACAGGCAAAGGATGGGGGATTTAAGATCTCCTTTAAGTTTAAGAACGGCAAGGTGTTCCAGAATTCTTTCCTTTACTGTATCCAGACCGGAATGGTCCTGATCCAGAATCTTGCGTGCGCGCTTAAGATCCAGTTTGTCCTTGCTGTATTCTCCCCATGGCAGATCTACCAGAAACTGCAGGTAGTTTAACTGCATGCCGTAATCGGGTTGATGGGGGTTGGATCTTTCCAGCTTCTGCATTTCTTTTTCAAACACTTCAGCTACTTCGTCACTCCATTTCTTTAAAGCGGCTTTCTCCCTGAGCTCATCTATCTCTTCCATGTCCTGAGTAATCCCCAGTTCATCCTGAATGGTTTTCAGCTGGTTACTCAGGTAATACTCTTTCTGTTGCTGATCTATTTCCCCCCTTACTTTCTGATGAATCTGTTCTTTGAACTTAAGCAGTTCCAGATGTTTATACAGATATTCGAGCAGCAGCGAAGCCCTGTCTTTCAGGGAATTGATGGCCAGCAGATTCAGTTTGTCCTTTGTGCCGTCGAAATATATGTTCGAAGCCACAAAATTAACCAGGAACGCTTGGTTATCTATATTCTTTAAAGCAAATTCGGCTTCGCGCGGAATGCTCGGAGTAAGCTGAAAGATCTGGGCGGCAACGTCTTTTATTCCTTCAATAACGATTTTATAACTGTCATCGTCTTCCCTGGGAAGAAGCTCAGGCTGGTATTCTATCTCAGCAGCATAATAAGGTTCGCTCTGTACTATCCTGTCTATTTTAAAACGGCGGCTGCCGTGTAATATGACCGTAATGCCTCCTTCGGGCATTTCAATAATCTTTAATATCCTGGCAAGACAGCCATATGTGCTTATCTCATCAGGTCCGGGGTTGTCCTCCTGCGGGTCCAGTTGCGTGACCGTTCCCACCCATTTGTCACCGGAATAGCTTTCACGTACGAGTTTAATAGATTTTTCCCTTCCTACTGTTATGGGAATTAGCGTTCCCGGGAACAACACCGCATTGCGCAGAATGAGCAAAGGCAGCGTTTTAGGAAAATCATCCTCTTTCGTATTCTCCGGTGATTCATCCACTTGCATTTCCATCAAGGGGATAACCGTCATTTTATCACTCAATGTTATATTCATAGCACTTTTTTCTTGTCAATCTTCGTGCCACAGGCAGTAGCTGACATTTTGGCGCAAGATCAGATAAAAGGTACTTTAATGGAGAAAAAGAATCCGTCTCTTCCCTGCTTGTTTATTGAATAATCAAAACCGAGGACCAGATCATAGTAGGTGACTATATCCAGCCCCAGGCCTCCTGCAAAAAGAAACTGGTTACTGAGCGTATTTAGCGTATGAACGGGATAGACAGATTTATTATAGGCATATCCCATGTCAAAATGGGCATTGGCATAAATGGAAAGATGGATTTTGCTGAACTTGGGCAGCCAGGACAGCCAGTTTAGAGTAAACGTCTTTTTAGGCAGAATGTTGTATTTCAAAGTGTTGTTGGATACCATGAACGACTGCCCGTCGGCAACGGTATATTCATATCCCCTTAACATGTTATGATCGTATCCAATGGCTTTTTCCAGTATATAGACCTGAGCGTTGGAAAAAGAAAGGCCTCCCGAGAAAACGGTGGATATATACCAGCGCGATTCTGCCAGCTGTTTGAAATATTGCAGGCCAAGAGTGACCTGGGCATAGCGTACAGAAGCGTCTGAGGAAATATAGGTATTCACACCGGCCCTTACATAGTAACCATTAAGAGGGTAGGGATGATAATCCCTTTGGTCGAGGCGGTAATAGTAATTCAATCTGAATGCATTACGCCGGGTCTTGTTATCCCCCCAATAGTTCGGATTGAGCAGCAGAACCGTATCTGCAAGCCTGGTGAATTCGTGTAAGAAAGTAATATTATGAATAGTCCTGATATCGGGCCTGTAAGAGTAATTGATCTTACTTTCCACCTTGGTTTCCAGAATGATTCCGGGAATATTGAAACGTGCAGGTTTGTCATCCCGGGTAAAAGCGTCTATGTTGTGGCTGATATTACCTTGTACGTCCAGGCTGATAAAATGTTTACCTTCACGGTCAAGAGAAATGTCCCGGTAACCAAGGAAGGCTCCCCATTGATACCCTCCGTGGACCGATACAACCAATTTATGTTTCAGCCCCAGAAAATTGTCAATTCTGACACCACCCTCCAGCGTTATTTTTGTAAAATCCCAATGCTGCAACCAGGTGCTCAGGTTCCGTTCTTCCAGTTTTATTTCTACAAGAGGCCATACATACCATCTTTCTTCTACAGATATGTTCACACCTGCAATTTCCGGTTGGCCGGCATCCTGTTCAAGAACAATATCAACAAAATTGAATAACAGGAGATTGTTCAGATTTTCACGTCCGCGTTTCACCAGATCGGGCAGTGCAGACTGGTCAACCGTATCGCCGGACGTAAAAGGCAGCTCCCTTAGAATGATAAAATCTTTTGTAATGTGATTTCCCGTCAGGACAATCCTGCCAATTTTCACAGGTTGTGCTGTTACAGATTGTAACGACAGCACCAGGCTGAAAAAGATAAGAAATACAATCCGGACGAAGGGCGCTTTCATAAGTCAACAAAAATATGCAAAAAATTCAAATATTTCTCTGTCAGTCTGGAAACAGCATATTCCGTGATAGCTTCCTGTCGAATACATAAATAATCGTTTTGTAATGTGGTACTTACATTTTGAATCTTTATGCGGAAAAATACGGCGGAAATATTCCGGTGGCTCAGTTTGTGGACCTCCGGTTCCCAGGTCTTAAGAAGAACAAATGAATTGTCTTGTATAATCTCCTTAAACCGTTCATGGGCTACCAGTTGTTCCATATCCACCCTGCACGTAGTTTCAATTAGAGGAAATTCATAGAGCCCCTGCCAGATGTCTTTTTCTTTCCGCTGCCCGATAAACGTTTTTCCATCCCATTCCAGATGGAGGTAGTTGAAGTAACGATCCCTGACAGCCGTTTTTGTTTTTCCTGCCGGAAGGAGCAATACCGTATCAGTATTGTATGCCGTACAGGCATCCTGTAAAGGACATTGTACGCAGTCCGGTCTGGGCATGCAGACAAGGGACCCAAAATCCATAAGTGCCTGGTTAAAGTGACCACTCCTGTCTTTAGGAAGCAGATTTTCAGCCAATTCGGCAAATTTTCTTTTTCCCGGAGCGGACTTGGGAGAAAGATCCAGACCAAAAAAACGGGCTAATATCCGGGAGCCGTTGCCATCCAGGGCAGCCACCGGCCGGTTGAATGCAAAGGAGGCCACGGCAGCCGCAGTATAGGGTCCTATGCCCCGGAGTTTTTTCAACTGATCAACCTCCTGCGGAAAGACTCCTCCGTAATGGTCTGCAACTGCCTGTGCCGTCCGGTGCATATTTCGTGCTCTTGAATAATACCCCAGACCCTGCCATACTTTGAGGACATCATCTTCTTTTGCCCGGGCCAGATCCTGGACAGTAGGAAAAGCGGCAATAAACCTGTGATAATAGTCAAGTCCTTGAGAGACACGTGTTTGCTGCAGAATAATTTCGGATACCCATATATAATAGGGGTTTTGTCCGGATTGCCAGGGTAAATCCCTCCGGTGCTCCATATACCAGGCCAGTAATGTTTCAGTAAAATCCATATATCAAAGATACTCCTTTGACTTGTTTTTCTTCTTTTTTTGCAGGAAACGTCTTGATATTTAGAATTAAATATTACTTTTGCAGTCCATTTGGAACTCAATTGATTCAATAATAACATCAAAAACAAAAGTATTATGACTAAAGCTGACATCGTAAACGAAATTGCCAAGACAACCGGCATGGAAAAAATCGCCGTTCAAAAAGTGGTGGAATGCTTCATGGAGAATGTAAAAGGCTCTTTAGCCCAGAACAAGAACGTTTATCTCCGTGGTTTTGGCAGCTTTATCCTCAAGAAACGTGCACGCAAGACAGCCCGCAACATTTCTAAGAATACAACTATAGTGATTCCCGAACACTTTATCCCCGCTTTTAAGCCCGCTAAAGTTTTCATGAATAAGGTAAAAAACAGTGTTAAATAATCATTACTATGCCAAGCGGAAAAAAACGTAAAAGACATAAAATGGCAACGCACAAACGGAAAAAACGTTTGCGCAAGAATCGTCATAAAAAGAAATAAGCCATTAAGATGTCTGATGAACCACGGAAACCTAAAGCTACTTTTTACAAAGGACACTTTAGGTTTCTTATTTAAAGAAGAATGGAGAAAGATCTAATTATTGATGTAAGTTCTTCTGAAGTGTCTATAGCACTGCTGGAAAATAAACGACTCATGGAGCTTCATAAAGAAGAAACCAGTGCCGAACATTTTTCTGTGGGTGATCTGTATCTGGGTAAGGTCAAAAAGATCATGCCCGCTCTCAATGCCGCCTTTGTTGACATAGGGCATGAGAAGGATGCCTTTATCCATTACCTGGATCTGGGCCTTTCTTTCAGTGCCGTCAACTATTTTACGCAACACGTACTTTCCGGTCAGGGAACACCCGCCGAGATATACTCGAGTCTCAGGATCGGGTCTGTGTTGCCCAAAGAAGGCAAGATAGCGGATGTGCTGAAAGTGGGCCAGCCCATATTAGTCCAAATTGTAAAAGAACCTATTTCCACCAAAGGATCGCGCCTGACTTCCGATATTTCTATTGCCGGAAGAAACATGGTGCTGCTTCCTTTCTCAGAAAAGGTCAATCTATCCTCAAAAATTACGCTGAAAGAAGAGCGCGGCAGACTGGAACGTCTTGTTCACAGTATTCTGCCTCCCAACTACGGTTTAATCATTCGTACCGCTGCAGAAGGAAAAAAGGCAGCTGTGCTTGACTCCGAGTTGAATGCGCTCATCCGCAAATGGGAAGACTCCTGGTCTGTGATCAGACAAGGCAAAGCTCCCAGCCGCCTGCTTACCGAGAACAGCCGGATTACTACTGTCATAAGGGATCTGTTAAACGACACCTTTACCAGTATTCATGTAAATGACCCGGCCGTATTTGAAGAAATTTGCTCTTACATTGCCACCATAGCTCCTGAAAAAGAAAAAATTGTGAAATTATACAAAGGTGCCGAGACTATTTTCGATGCCTTTGATGTCAATAAACAGATCAGAAGCGCTTTTGGAAGGGTGGTCCCCTTGAGACAGGGTATTTATATTATCATTGAGCATACAGAAGCACTTCATGTGGTAGACGTAAACAGCGGAATAAGGTCAAAAATGGCTTCGGGCCAGGAAGACAATGCGTTTGAGGTGAATATGGTAGTGGCCGAGGAATTGGCCCGCCAGATGAGACTGAGGGATCTGGGTGGGATTATTATTGTGGACTTCATTGATATGGATTCCCCGGAACACCGGCAGAAGCTGTTTAAACGGATGACAGAACTGATGGCAACGGATCGTGCCAAGCACAATATCCTGCCACTGACCAAGTTTGGTCTTATGCAGATCACCCGTCAGAGGGTAAGACCTGCCATGGAAATCAACACCAGCGAAAAATGTCCCAGCTGTAATGGCACAGGGAAAATTGCGCCGAGTTTACTCTTTACAGAAAACATTGAAAATCAGTTGGCATTTTTTGCCAATGAAAAACAACTAAAAAACGTCAGTCTGGAAGTACATCCTTTTGTTGAGGCTTATCTTACAAAAGGGCTAATCTCAAGGGCCAAAAAATGGTCCAGGAAGTACGGCTGCCGTCTCAACGTCAGGGTCTCGCCGGAAATGGCGGTTACACAGGCCCGGTGGCTGAACGATAAAGATGAAAAGATTGAAGTCTAGCCCTGATTCATTGTTTTAGTAAAAGAATCCTTGAGAGTACATATGCGGTTGAATACGGGTTTCAACTCAGTACTGTCGGGATCCGGAACAAAATAACCAAGACGTTCAAATTGCACACGGGCACGGGATTCATCCTGTGCCTGTGTTGCTTTACCGGCCAGAGCTGCCAGATCTTCGTCTATGAAGGCTTCCTTCATGCACAGCGATTCGGGATTCAGAAAGTTTTTATAGTCATCTCCCTCGGGAATCGATCCCATATACGGTTCAGAGAACAGACGGTCGAAAAGTCTCACCTCGGCTTTACGGGCATGCGGAACGGAAACCCAGTGAATAGTTCCTTTCACGCTGCGCCACTCACCCGAACCCGGACGGGATGACGGATCGAGGGTACATTCCAGTTGGGTGATCAGACCCTGACTGTCTTTAATTACACGCTCGCAACGAATTATATAGCCATATTTCAGACGGACCTCACCGCCCGGACGCAGACGGAAAAACTTTTTGGGAGGTTCTTCCATGAAATCGTCACGCTCTATGTATACTTCACGGGTGAAGGGGATTTGACGGGTGCCGGCCTCGGGTTCCTCGGGATTGAGGGGAGCAGTGAAATATTCCGTACTGTCTTCCGGATAATTCGTAATGACAACCTTTACAGGATCGATAACCGCCATATGACGATGGGCGCTTTTGTTCAATTCTTCGCGAAGGCACCACTCCATGAGTGAAAGGTCAATCACGTTGTCTCTTTTTGCAACGCCAACCTTTTCTGCAAAACGGCGTATGCTGGAAGGTGTATATCCGCGACGGCGCAGCCCGCAGATGGTAGGCATGCGGGGATCGTCCCATCCCGATACAAGGCCCAGGCGCACCAGTTCAAGCAGCTTTCTTTTGCTCATCACGGTGTAGGTCAGATTGAGCCTGGCGAATTCATACTGGTGGGAGGGGAATATGTTCAGTTTTTCAATAAACCAGTCGTACAAAGGCCTGTGCACGTCAAATTCCAACGTGCATACCGAATGAGTGATATTTTCTATGGAATCGCATTGCCCGTGAGCGTAGTCATACATGGGATAGATACACCATTTGTTTCCCGTGCGGTGGTGTTCGGTATGGATAATGCGATACATGAGAGGATCCCGCATGAGCATGTTCGGATGGGCCATATCTATCTTGGCTCTAAGAACTTTGCTTCCGTCGGGGAATTCTCCGTTTCTCATCCGGGTAAAAAGATCGGCATTTTCTTCCACGCTTCTTTCCCTGTAAGGACTGTTCACACCCGGAGTGGTAACCGTACCCCTGTTGAGCCTTATTTCTTCCTGTGACTGATCGTCCACGTAGGCTAATCCTTTCCTGATGAGTTCATGTGCCCATTCGTAGAGCTTTTCAAAATAGTCCGAGGCATAGAATTCGTTGGCCCATGAAAAGCCGAGCCACCGGATATCATTTTTAATGGAGTCTACGTATTCGGTATCTTCTTTAGTGGGATTGGTATCATCAAAACGAAGATTTGTATGCCCCCCGTATTGCCTGGCCAATCCAAAATTCAGGCAGATACTCTTGGCATGTCCAATGTGCAGGTATCCGTTAGGTTCCGGAGGAAAACGGGTAATTATGGTTTTATGTTTTCCCTGTGCCAGGTCTTCGCGGATTATTTCTTCCAGGAAATTCAGGGAACGTTCTTCAGCTGCAATGTTTAGTTCTTCGTTCATAGATGGGTATTTAAGCACGCAAAAGTAATGATATTTTGGCGTATATTTGTAAAAATTAAATACAGATGATTCGATCCATGACCGGCTATGGAAAAGCCCAGGTTTCTTTTGAAGGGAAAAAATATACTGTGGAAATTCGTTCCGTTAACGGCAAGACAGCAGATATAGGATTCAAAACTTCACAGATTCCGCGTGAAGCAGAGCCGGAATTACGGCAGCGTCTTGCTGCCAGGCTCCAGAGAGGAAATATAGATCTTTTCATTACTCCGGAGCAAGAGGAAAATGGAGTGGAAAGTTATTTCAACACCGAACTTATCAGACGGTATTTTACTGAACTGCACTCTGTTTTTACCGGCATGGGGCAGGAAGTGACGGCTTCCGATATAGCTGCCTCGTTGCTTAGGATGCCCGAAATCCGGGATGTAAGGAAAAAAGATCCCGATCCCCGTGAATGGGAAGAGCTGAGTGCCTGTATTGATGAAGCAGCCGACAATCTGGATGCTTTCCGCATAAAGGAAGGAGCACGCCTTGGACAGGTTCTGCTGGCCCATACAGACCTGATTGAAGAATACCTTCAGAAGGCCGAGCAGCTCGATCCCGAACGCATTGCCACCGTCCGCAAAAAACTCGATGAAAGACTTTCGGGTCTTGACGCAGAAATTTCCATAGATAAAAACCGTTTGGAACAGGAATTGATCTATTATCTTGAAAAAGCCGATATTACTGAAGAACGCGTAAGGTTGCGGCAGCATTGCCACTATTTCAGACAAACGCTGGATCAGGAGGAATTTGCCGGCAGGAAGCTGGGCTTCATTGCCCAGGAGATGGGACGGGAAATAAACACCCTGGGATCGAAGGCCGGGCACGCAGGCATGCAGCAGTATGTGGTAATGATGAAAGATGAATTGGAAAAAATTAAAGAACAGGTTTTAAATGTGCTTTAAAAGAATCAGTTTCTTTTTGTTGTTATGTTTTATAACGGCCTCCTGCGTCAAGCCGGAAGAACATACATATACCTATGTGATTGAAGGAAAGGTGCATAATCTGGTAACCCAGCCTCTTCAGGGGATTCAGGTAATCATGCAGCGTTCCTACTCCACTTTTATTGAAGCAGACACGGCATTTACAGATGCTCAGGGTTTATATACCGCGTCGCTGAAGCTCAAGACCATGCAGCGCGCGTTTGTGGTTTCTTATAAAGATTTTTCAAAAAAGTACCGCGACACCGTACTCCGGTTTACCTACGAAAACGATGATGACCCGTCTATAAGGGATCATGTTTATTATCTGAAGGATACCCTTGTCATGAAAGCAGCAAAGCAGATAGACCCCGACTTACCCTAACGATGCGCGGTGTCAGGAAATAGTGCTGTAGTCTATAACGTGTTTTCCCAACAACTGAAGCTGCTGCCGCAGAATGTTGCATTTCTGCGATTCCAGCAGCGGATCTTCGTCCAGAATCTTCATGGCTTCCTGCCTGGCCCATTCAAGGATTTGTCCGTCTTTTGCCAGGTTGGCAATCCGCAGATCAAACGCCAGACCGCTTTGTGCGGTGCCTTCCATGTCTCCGGGGCCTCTGAGCCGCATATCGGCCTCGGCAATTTCAAATCCGTTATTGCTCGAGCACATGAGTTTCAGCCTTTCCCGGGCCTCTTTGCTTAATTTGTTGCCGGTTAAAAGAATACAGAAAGACTGGCCCGAACCCCGGCCTACACGTCCCCGGAGCTGATGCAGTTGGGAAAGGCCAAAGCGCTCGGCGCTTTCTATAACCATGACCGAGGCATTCGGGACATCCACACCCACTTCTATTACGGAAGTAGCCACAAGGATCTGGGCAGAACCTCTGACGAAAAGGGCCATATCGTATGCCTTGTCTTCTGGCTTCTGTTGTCCGTGCACCACGGCAGTAGTGTATAGGGGCGGCGGAAAGGCGCTTACAATATCGCGGTATCCGGTTTCAAGGTTTTCATAATCCATTTTCTCCGATTCACGAATAAGCGGATATACCACATAGATCTGTCTTCCGGCCTTTATCTGTTCACGCATGAAAGAATAGACACTGTTTCTTCTGCCGGCGGAAAAATGAAGTGTTTTAACGGGCTGCCGTCCCGGAGGCATTTCATCTATGACCGAAACATCCAGATCTCCGTATAAAGTCATGGCCAAAGTCCGGGGGATGGGTGTGGCGGTCATGACGAGTATATGCGGAGGCTTATCAGGTGTCTTTCTCCATAATTTGGCGCGTTGCTCCACTCCAAATCTGTGTTGCTCGTCAATGACAACAAATCCGAGGTTTTTGAACTGGACCGTCTCTTCAATCAGGGCATGCGTTCCTATGAGAATATTCAGGGTCCCGTCCTCCAGTCCTTCAGCAAGGATCTTTCTTTCGGAAGCCTTGGTGTTCCCGGTAAGCAGACCGGCATGCACATCATTGTCCTTAAGAAATTTTGAAACAGTGGCGTAATGCTGTTGGGCAAGGATTTCAGTAGGAGCCATGATACAAGCCTGGTATCCGTTATCAACGGCAATAAGTGCGCATAAAAGAGCCACAAGGGTCTTCCCGCTGCCCACATCTCCCTGCAAGAGACGATTCATCTGGCGCCCGCTTTTCAAATCGGCCCTGATCTCTTTGATCACCCGTTTTTGTGCGTTGGTCAGGTCAAAGGGCAGGCTCCTGTAACATGTATTGAATCCGGTTCCCACAGAAAGAAAAGGGATTCCGTTATCGGCCCTCAGGCGGACGGCTCTTTGCTTGAGCAAACCCAACTGGATATAAAATAATTCCTCGAATTTCAGACGTGTCTGCGCTGCTTGCAGATGTTTCAGATTTTTAGGAAAATGAATCTGCTCCAGGGCCAGTGGCAGGGGCATGAGCTTGAGGCGTTTGACCAGCCATTCAGGTAACGACTCGGGGATCTGTCCCTCTGCACGGGTCAGGACAGCGGCCATCAGTTTTGAAAAGGCTTTTTGTGTAAATCCTTTATCTTTTAGTGACTCGGACGAAGAATATACAGCCTGCAATCCGGCGCTGCCCATCAGACTCTGGTCCGACGGCAGATCCAGCTCGGGATGTACCAGATTCAGTTTTCCGTTAAAAACAGTAGGTTTCCCAAAAACAATATATTCAGTCTGGGTTTTGATTTTTTGCTGGATCCATTTTATCCCTTTAAAAAAAACAAGTTCAACAGATCCTGTGGGATCTGAGAATATGGCTACCAGACGCTGTTTATGAGGACCCTGTCCCACGATCTTCATGTCCGAGATGGTTCCGCGCAGCTGGATATAAGCCAGGTCGGCACTCATTTCGCTTACGGCGTAGAAACGGGTCCGGTCGATGTAGCGGAAGGGAAAATAACGGATAAGCTCGCCGAATGTGTTTACATTCAGTTCTTTCTCCAGTTCTTTAGCCCGTATGGGCCCCACTCCCGGTATAAACTGGATGTTCGTATCCCAGATGGAACTCATACTACAAAGATACATCAACCAAATAAAATAACTTGTGTATATTTGTGTCATGAACATTCTTGGCAATATTTTATGGCTGTTGTTCGGGGGATTCATGATCGCCCTGGAATATGTAGTATCCGGTTTTCTCATGTGTATAACCATAATCGGAATCCCGTTTGGCCTGCAATGCTTTAAACTGGCAGGACTGGCCATATGGCCGTTTGGAAAAACCACAAGGGTAGCCGATACCAAATCGGGCTGTCTCTATACATTCATGAATATTCTCTGGATTTTTCTGGGCGGTATCTGGATTACGCTCACTCATTTATTCTGGGGAGTCGTCCTTTGTATTACCATTATCGGCATACCTTTCGGAAAACAGCATTTCAAGATGGTATCACTGGCTTTTACTCCCTTTGGAAGGGAAATCGTATATAAGTAATCATTATGCAGAAAAAAATAATTGTAGGCATCACCCAGGGTGATACTAACGGCGTAGGCTATGAAGTTATAATTAAAGCTCTGGCAGACAGTAGAATAAATGAGTTATGCACCCCCGTTGTTTACGGTTCTTCACGTTTATTCGGCTTTTATAAAAAGTTATGCAGCGGCGTGGAGCAGTTAAACGTACATGTGACACAGTCGGCGTCCGAACTGCATTACAAAATGGTGAACCTGATCCCCTGTGTGCCGGACAATTATGTGGCCGAGCCGGGAAAAATGACCGAAGAAGGCGCCAGGGCTGCATTTCTGGCACTGGAAAAAGCCGTGGAAGACCTTCGTTCAGGAAAAATACAGGTTCTTGTAACGGCTCCGTTCAGCAAAAGCAATATGAGCCGGGAAGGCTTTTCATTTCCGGGACATACCGAGTACCTTTCAGATGCTTTTAAAACTTCCGAATCGCTTATGCTGCTTTGCAGCCATGATCTCAGGGTGGGTGTGGCTACCGGCCATATTCCCGTCAGCCGGATATCTGCAGAACTCACTAAAGAAGCCATTGTGAGCAAGATAAAAATCCTGGCCAAAACGCTCGAAAACGATTTTACTGTCCGTCATCCCAAAATTGCCGTGCTGGGCCTGAATCCTCATGCGGGAGACGATGGTCTTATAGGCAACGAAGAAATCAATATCATAAAGCCGGCCATTGAGGAAGCTTCCCGTGAGGGGATCCTGGCTTTCGGGCCTTATTCCGCAGACGGTTTCTTTGCTGCAGCAGAATACAGACGCTTTGATGCGGTTCTTGCCATGTATCACGATCAGGGACTCATCCCGTTCAAGGCCCTTTCCTTCCAGGAGGGTGTCAACTTTACCGCCGGACTTCCCGTTATCAGGACGTCCCCCGACCACGGTACTGCATATGGCCTGGCCGGTAAAGACAAGGCTTCTGCCGAATCTATCATGAATGCCATTTTTATGGCTTGCGACGTCTACAGGAACCGGGAACGAAACACAGAGCTCCTGGCTAATCAGCTTTATGCAGGTTAACATCTTTACCGACGGCTCGGCACTTGGAAATCCCGGACCGGGCGGATTCGGTGTTATACTTCAGAGCGGAACGCATTACAAGGAGTTGTCCCGCGGTTATAAACTTACCACCAACAACCGGATGGAGTTGATGGCCGTTATTGCCGGCCTTGAGTCCCTGAAAAGGAAAGGACTTGATGTGACCATCTATTCAGATTCCACATACGTGGTCAAAGCGGTGGAACTGGGGTGGCTGGACAAATGGCAGGCTACCGGATTCAATAAGAAGAAGAATGCTGATTTATGGATGCGTTATCTTATAGCCGCAAATGGCCAACGCATTCATTTTGTATGGATTAAGGGGCACGCAGGACATCCCCAGAATGAAAGGTGCGACCGTCTGGCTGTTGCGGCAGCCTCGGCCCCGGAATCCGAACTCAGGGTCGATGAGGGTTGTGTTTCACAATAGCCTCCAGTGCCCCGGGGTGTACAATCCGGAAACTGTGCCGGTCAATCAGACGAAAATCGGGAGCCCCGTTGTCCCAGTAAAACGGCACCATCCCGTAATTCAAGGCAGCTTTGGTTACATAATCGAGGTAACTGACACGGCTTGCCTCATGTTGTGCAAGACGGTCCCCCTGCAGATAAGACCTGTAAATGGCTCCGTATTCACCCAGAATGACCGGGATCTTCTTTGAAGTAAAATGCTGTTTCATTTTGCCGAAAGTACTTTCCACCCAGTCTTCCTGTCCCCAGACCGATACATCGCCCGTTGACCCTTTTCCCCATTGCGTATTATAGGGTTCGTCTTCTTTAAGGGCAAATTCGTAGGGATCGTAATAGTGGACTTCTACCATCAACCGGTCAGGTGCCGGATCCTGTGGCATTTCAAAAGAAGTACAGGCCAGTTCAATATTGGTCAGGTAACTTTGTACTATCAGATGGCGTTTGGCATTTCTTCCCCCCGTGGCACGTACCGCATTTACGAATGTCTGATTGAAAGAATTCTGAACGGTAATGTATTCTTTTGGAGGCTTTGACGACCAGTTGTTCTCCATGTGCACCTCGTTGGATCCGGCAAAAAGCAGCCGGTCGTCGTAAGCCATAAAGAAGTTGGCGATCTGTGTCCAGATGGCAGACAACTTCTCGTTAACGGCTTTCTGTCGCTCAGGAGTGGGTTCGTTCATCCAGCCCCCGTCCCAGTGGATGTTGATTATCGTGTAAAGGTTGTTATCCAGTGCATAATTGACCACTTGCCCCACGCGTTGCATCCAGGCGTTATCTATCTTGAATGTATTCGGATCTGTAATATGGACAGACCAGGAGACCGGTATCCGCACGGCAGTGAACCCTGCTGCCCTGACCGCCCGAAACAACTCATTCGTTATTTTTGGATTGCCCCAGGATGTTTCGCCACCGGTAGCTTCCAGCGTGTTTCCGACGTTCCATCCGACACCCATGAGTGCCGCCATTTCACTGGAAGTGATTTCCCGCATGCCGGGGTCGGAGGATCCTCCTTTTTCTTTATTACACCCCAGGCAAAACAGACAGACAAAAACAAAAATAAAAAGACATTTTTTCATAATTCCAAAGTTAGATTAAATCTGCTAAATGTCTTACCTTTGAAAGATTAATCCTAAATCCGGACACATGAAAAAGATTATTGTTTTCCTTCTATCAGGAATATTGTTTGCCTCGTGCGGCATACAGGTTACCGACAATGGGAAAAGTGTAACGGTTACCCTAAAGGGAAATGCAAAACAGACAGTTCGCATTGAACCGGTAACCGACAGTATAATAAGAATTTCCGCAGTTCCTGCAGGGAGTTCTTTTTCTGACAAACCGAGCCTTATGCGGGTGCCGTCACCTGAAAAAAAGGTAGCTTATGATTTTTCCATTGACGAGGATAAAGTAAGCCTTTCGACCGCTGCTCTTACGGTTACAGTAGAACGGTCCACCGGACGTGTTTCATTCTGTGATAAGGACGGCAACGCTATATTGCAGGAAAACAACGGAGGCGGAAAATCGTTCATTCCCATTGAAGTGGAAGGTGACCGGGGATATACGGTACGTCAGGTTTTTGAGTCACCGGACGATGAAGCGTTTTACGGTCTGGGACAGCATCAGTCCGATGAGTTCAATTACAAAGGCAAGAACGAAATGTTGTATCAGTACAACACCAAAGTATCGGTTCCCTTTATTGTATCAAACAAGAATTACGGATTGCTCTGGGATAATTATTCCCTGTCGAAATTCGGTGATCCCAGGGACTACATGCCTTTAAGCGAACTGGAGCTTATCGATGCCGAGGGTCAGGAAGGAGCTTTGACAGCAGTTTATACGAGCCGTGACGGAAAGAAGGAATACCTGCGCCGTCGCGAATCGGCTATAGATTACGTGGACCTGGAAAAGGTAAAGAATTTCCCAACGGACATTCCTTTTTACGATACCAAAATTACCTGGAAAGGCACTTTAGGGGCCAAAGAAAGCGGCATCCACCGTTTTCTGCTGTATTATGCAGGATATACCAAAGTATTCCTGAATGACGAGGAAGTGGTTGGCGAACGCTGGCGCACGGCATGGAACCCTAACAGTTATAAATTCCAGTACGAGATGGAGGCCGGCGAAAGTTATCCCCTGCGTATTGAATGGATTCCGGACGGAGGTGTTTCGTATCTCGGACTGAGTCTGCTTACACCGGCCGATCCTGTGGAACAGGCCAAACAGTCGTGGTGGTCAGAAATGGCCGACATGATAGATTATTATTTTGTTTACGGAGGGAATGCCGATGAGGTGATTAGCGGATACCGCACCCTTACCGGCAAGTCCCCCATCATGCCCAAATGGGCCATGGGTTTCTGGCAAAGCCGCGAACGTTACAAAACAGCCGACGAATTGCTGGGTGCCTTAGGTGAATACCGCAAACGGGAAATTCCCATCGACAATATTGTCCTGGACTGGTCGTACTGGCCGGTGGACGCCTGGGGAAGTCATGAATTTGACGCGGAACGGTTCCCTGACCCCAAAGGAATGGTAGACAGCGTACATGCCATGAATGCACGGATCATGATCTCGGTATGGCCTAAATTCTATCACACAACGGAACATTACAAAGAGTTTGAACAGAACGGCTGGATGTATAAACGTGCGGTGGAGGACAGCATTCGTGACTGGATCTATCCCGGTTACATAGGCTCTTTCTACGATGCCTATGCTCCCGATGCACGCAAGCTTTTCTGGGAACAAATGAAAGAGCATCTGTATTCGCAGGGCTTCGACGCCTGGTGGATGGATGCGTCCGAACCCGATATCCTGTCCAATGCTAGCCTCGAATACAGGAAGGCCCTGTCTACGCCTACCGCCCTGGGCCCTTCCACCCGCTACCTGAACGCCTATGCGCTGGTGAATGCCATGGCTATTTACGACGGGCAACGTGGAGACAATCCCGATAAACGGGTGTTCCTGCTCACACGAAGCGGATTTCCCGGATTGCAGAGATACTCAACGGCAACCTGGAGCGGCGACATTGGTACGTGTTGGGAAGACATGAAAGCCCAGATTCCGGCCGGCATTAATTTCGGCCTTTCGGGTATCCCATACTGGACCATGGATATTGGCGGTTTTTGTGTGCAGGGTCGTTTTGAGCGCGCCAAAGAAGGATCTCCCGACAGGGAAGAATGGCGTGAGCTGAATGCCAGGTGGTTCCAGTTTGGTGCCTTCTGCCCGTTATTCAGAAGCCACGGACAATATCCTTACAGAGAGATATATAATATTGCCCCCGAGTCGCATCCTGCCTATAAGAGCATGGTCTATTACGACCGGCTGCGTTACCGGCTTATGCCGTATATCTATACTCTGGCAGGCATGACCTGGACAGACGATTATACCATAATGCGAGGTCTGGTGATGGATTTCGGAAGCGATCCCAACGTGACCGGAATTCAGGATCAGTACATGTTCGGTCCTTCCCTCATGGTCTGCCCCGTGTATGAATACAAAGCCCGTTCAAGGAACGTTTACCTGCCATCCGTCCCGGGCTGGTACGATTTTTACTCCGGCAGATACCTTACCGGAGGCCAGTTGCTCCAGGCGGCCGCTCCGTACGAACGCATGCCTCTCTTTGTGAAAGCAGGTTCCATTGTGCCGATGGGTCCCGAAATCGTTAATACAGCTGAAAAGAATGATGAACCCTTGACACTCTTTGTGTATACCGGATCCGATGCCCGATTCTGCCTGTACGAAGACGAAGGTGTCAACTATAATTATGAAAAAGGCGCCTGTTCCACGATACCAATGGAATTCAACCAAACCGAGGGCACTTTGCGAATCGGAGCCCGGGTAGGTTCTTTCCCAGGCATGCAGGAAAAGCGCATCTTCCGGATTGTAGTGGTATCTCCGGAAAAGCCGGTTGCATCAGATCCCGGTGTTAAAACATCTTATTCCGTCGATTATGACGGTTCTGAACAAACAATAACCATTATGCCCTAATAAAGCAGTTATGCACTTCTCTCGTTATTTGTATGTGTTCGCCCTGGGCTTTGCCCTGGCTTCCTGCACTTATAAACCGGTGCGGTTGGTGCAGGATTTTAATAAAGACTGGGAATTCCGCCTGGCAACGAACGATTCGGCCGGTTCGGAATGGCGTAAACTGAATCTTCCTCATGACTGGAGCATAGAGGGGCCGTTTAGCAAGGATCACCCCGCCAGTCCGGGAGGAGGTGCCTTGCCCGGAGGAAAAGCATGTTACAAAAAACTGTTTACCATAGATCATTCCGTTGCCGGGAAACGTGTTTTTCTGGAATTCGACGGCGTATTCATGAACAGTGATGTATACGTGAACGGCCAACATGCGGGCTCGCGTCCCTACGGCTATTCATCGTTCAGCTATGATATTACCTCCTTTCTCAATCCTGCCGGCGAACCCAATCTGGTACTCGTTCAGGTTGACAATTCCATGCAGCCCAACTCCAGATGGTATACCGGATCGGGGATATACCGGAATGTAAGACTGGTAGAAACCTCGGCTTCTTATATCCCGTATTGCGGCACATACATTACAACGCCTTCTGTAACAGATAGAAAAGCGGAAATAAGGGTGCAGACATCGGTATACGGCGGGTCCCGGGGAAAAGAAAAGATTTACCTGCTCACGAAGATCAAAGATCCGTCCGGAAGGGTAGTTGCCGAAGAGTGCAACCAGATTGCCTTCGATTCGGCAGGCATTCAGGAGGTTGTTCAGGACCTGAGCGTGAAGAATCCCGAACGCTGGGACGTTGACAATCCCGCACTATATACGGCGGTGAGCCTGTTACTGAAAGGATCCCGTGTAGTGGATGATTATAAAACCACTTTTGGCATACGGACCATACGTTTTACGGCCGATTCCGGATTTTTCCTGAACGAAAGGCCGCTTAAACTCAAAGGCGTTTGCCAGCATCACGATCTGGGAGCTCTTGGAGCGGCAGTGAACACAAGGGCTCTGGAGCGTCAACTGGAAATTCTACGCAGGATGGGATGCAACGCAATCCGTACGTCTCATAATCCGCCGACCCCGGAGTTGCTGGACCTGTGCGACAGGATGGGTTTCCTTGTAATGGACGAGGCGTTTGACGTATGGCGCAAACGCAAAACAACTTACGATTATTCCATTTATTTTTCCGACTGGTACGAAAAGGATCTCAGGGATTTCATAATCCGTGACCGGAATCATCCGTCGGTCATCATGTGGAGCATAGGTAACGAGGTTCAGGAACAATGGAACCGCCCCGAGGCTGACACCCTGGATGTGCGCCAGGCCAACCTGTTGTTGAATTTCAAGGATAAGGAAGTACAGGAAATCTCGGAAGAAATGCCGTTCGATGCGCTGCTTACACAAAAACTTGCAGAGATTGTCCGGTCACTGGATACGGGACGGCCGGTTACAGCCGGGTGCAACGAACCTGCCCCATACAATAATCTGTTCAGATCCAAAGCGCTGGATATTATTGGATATAATTACCACGAAGGGAATTATTCCTCTGTTCCGGAGAACTATCCGGGAATGCCTTTTGTGGCAACCGAAACCACGTCTGCTCTCCAGACGCGCGGTTTTTATATGATGCCATCGGACTCGGTGAGAAAAGAACCGCGTGAATGGTGGCTTACCTATGAAACGCCTCATTTATCCTGCTCGGCCTACGACAACATGCACACGCCCTGGGGCTACACCCACGAAGGAGCCTGGACCATGGTCCGGGACAGCGATTTCATCTCGGGTTTGTTTGTGTGGACCGGATTCGATTACCTGGGCGAGCCCACGCCATACTGGTGGCCCGCAAGAAGTTCCTATTTTGGTATTATTGACCTGGCCGGATTCCCAAAAGATGTCTATTACATGTACCAAAGTGAATGGACAGATGAGACGGTGTTGCATCTTTTCCCTCACTGGAACTGGTCCCCGGGCGATACGACAGATGTCTGGGCCTATTACAGCAAGGCAGATTCCGTAGAGTTGTTCCTGAATGGCCGTTCGCTGGGATTCAGTGCTAAAAGCAAAAACAGGCTTCATGCTTTTTGGAGGGTGCCTTTTGAACCGGGTACTTTATTGGCCGTTTCCCATAAGGACGGACAAGAAGTGATGCGCCGCGAGGTGCATACGGCCGGTGAACCGGCCGGTCTCAGGCTTACTGCAGACAGGGGCAACCTGAACGCAGACGGTTACGATCTCAGTTTCATTACGGTTCAGGTGATCGATAAGGAAGGCAACGAGGTGCCATATGCCGGGAATACCATCCGTTTTGAAGTGGAGGGACCGGCAAGGATAGCAGGAGTGGATAACGGAAGCCCCATTAGCCATGAATCGTTCAAGGCAGATTATCGTAAGGCTTTTAATGGAAAATGCCTGGTAATCCTGCAATCAACAGAATCACCAGGCACAGTAAAACTGACAGCGGTGCTAGATTCTCTTCCGGAGCGCTTCACCCTGAGCCTCAAAACCGGGCTTGTTGAGTAAAGCAAACATGTTTTTCTTGTAAGCTTCCACTCCCTCCTGGTCGAAAGGATTCACGTCAAGAACGTATCCGCTTATGCCGCAGGCTTTCTCAAAGAAATAGAGCAGGGCTCCAAGATTGAATGCATTAAGAGAAGGTATCTCAATGAGGATATTCGGTACGCCTCCGTCCGTATGGGCAAGGCGCGTACCCAGTTCGGCCATTTTGTTGCATTCGTCTACGTGTTTTCCTGCAAGGAAGTTAAGTCCGTCCAGGTCCTGTTCGTCACGGCCAATGGTCAGTGAACGTTCGGGGGCACCAATGCTGAGCACGGTCTCGAAAAGGTGTCTTTCACCGTCCTGAATGTATTGACCCATGGAATGCAGGTCCGTTGTAAAATCAACACCTGCGGGGAAGATGCCTTTATGTCCCTTGCCTTCGCTTTCTCCGTACAATTGCTTCCACCATTCAGTAACGAAATGCAGTTTGGGATGATAATTAACAAGAAGTTCCACCTTCTTGCCTTTAGCATACAGTGCATTACGTATGGCAGCATACTCTATGGCAGGATTATCTGCAGAAAGTTCAGAAGAGATTTGTTCCATCTTTTCCGCACCCGAGAGAAGTTCTTTGATGTCAATTCCTGCCAGGGCAATGGGCAGCAGGCCAACGGGGGTAAATACAGAAAACCGGCCTCCTACATTATCAGGAATGATAAAACTGCGGTATCCTTCCCGGCTGACCATGGTGCGGAGGGCTCCGCGGGCTTTATCGGTTACGGCTACAATACGTCTTTTGGCTTCTTCACGGCCGTATTTATCTGTAATGAATTTCTTTACAAGTCTGAATGCGATGGCGGGTTCGGTAGTTGTCCCTGATTTGGATATGACCACGCAGGCCACGGAATGCTCTTTCATGAGATCCTCGAGTTCGGCCAGGTAATCTTCGCTTATGTTATGTCCGGCAAAAACCACCCGCGGTCCGGAGGTTTTCATAAGTCCTGCAAAGGAATGAGACAGTGCTTCAATAACGGCTTTGGCCCCGAGGTATGATCCTCCAATGCCAATTACAACAACAAGGTCAATGTCTTTGTTCCAGTCGTTGCATATTTCTTCAATCTGTCCGGTAAGAGCGGGTGTGACCAAGGAGGGGAGGTTGATCCAGCCCAGGAAATCTGCGCCTTTTCCTTTTCCGGAATGAAGCACGGACAAGGCCTTAAGCGAACGGTCGGTCCAGCTTTCCAGTTCTGTTTCAGGAACGAAGGAACGTGTGGCTTTTGTATTGATTTTTATGAATTGCATAGATTGTTTATTTTAAATGTTGACATAAAGCTTTGAACACAATGGCCGGAGAACGGAATTCATACAGAATCTTGTACATGGCTTCTGCAATGGGCATATGCAGGTTGTACTTGCGGTTTATTTCATGAATACAGGCGGTGGCATAATAGCCCTCCGCCACCATGTTCATTTCCAGCTGGGCGGCTTTTATGGAATAACCCTGACCTATCATGTTCCCGAACGAACGGTTCCGGCTGAACTGAGAATAGCAGGTGACCAGCAGATCGCCCAAAAAGGCAGATTGCGCGGTGTTGCGTGATTTCTCGGGATAAGTCCGATTCAGGAATAATCTCATTTCCTGATAAGCACAGGAAACGAGTACCGCCTGGAAATTGTCTCCGTAGCCCAGGGCTCTGCCCACTCCGGTGGCAATGGCATAGATGTTCTTCAGCACTACGGCGTACTCCAGTCCGTAAATATCCGTTCCTATACTGGTACGCATGTAATTGCAATTAAAAGCTTCGGCCAGTTTAAGAGCCGTCCTCTCCTTTTTACAGGTTACACACAGGTAGGAAAGCCTCTCCATGGCTACTTCTTCTGCATGGACAGGTCCCGCTATCACCCCGATGTTATCATAGGGGATCTGGTGAATACGGTTGAAATACTCTGTTATGGATATGTTCCGCTCGGGAATCAGTCCCTTGATGGCTGTGACAATGAACTTGTTTTCCAGCGACACGGACAGGCGGATCATTTCGCTTATAAAGTAAGTGGAAGGGATACAGAAAATCAGAACATCTGCGTATTCCACAACCTTGTTGATATCGTTATTCATGTAGAGCCTCGAGGCATCGAGCTCGGCCGCCTGGAGATATTTCGGGTTCCTGTTGTTTTCCATGATGGAATCTATCATCTCCTGCTCCCTGACAAACCACCCCACCTGCGACTGGGTATCAAGCAGTATTTTGATCAGAGCGGTAGCCCAACTGCCGGACCCGATAACGGCATATTTCGTATTGTTATTGTCAAATACTCTTCCCATAGTTTCATTGGTGAAAACGCCCAAAGATACGGTTTATTTATCTACCTTTGTATAAATTATGACTATGGGCCATTCTTATTGTTCTGACAAATACCAGTATACTATGGGGAAAACCTTTAGGGATACCGGGTTGGATAAGGTTCCGGCCATATTCAATATGTTCTATCGCAAGGCACCGGACAACAACAACTGGGCGGTTGTTTCGGGCGTTAACGAAGTGCTGGAAATGGTCCGGGGATTCGGATCGCAACCCGCTTCTTTTTTTAAGAAATTCCTGCCGGAACCTCAGTATGATTCGTTTTGTGACTTTCTGGCTACCATGCGTTTTACAGGTGATATCTATGCCATGGACGAAGGTCAGATTGCCTTCCCGGGTCAACCCGTAATCACTGTGTGTGCCCCATTGGTTGAGGCACAGGTGCTTGAAACGCCTCTTTTGTGTATAATGAACCATCAGATGGCTGTGGCGACCAAAGCCTCGCGTGTCACACGCAGTACGTCAAAGCCTGTGAGTGAATTCGGATCCCGGCGTGCACACGGGCCCTGGGCGGCGCTGCATGGGGGCAAAGCGGCATATATAGGGGGGTGTCTGAATACTTCAAATATCCTGGCAACCACCGAATTCGGAATTCCCTCTTCCGGGACTATGGCGCACAGCTTTGTTACTGCATTCGGGTGTAGTATAAAAAGCGAGCGGGAAGCCTTTAATGCCTATATATCAAGCCATTTGGGAGAAGGCCTTATTCTTTTGGTAGATACTTACGACACCCTGAGATCAGGTATTGTGAATGCCATTGAAGCTTTCAGGGAGAATGGCATAGATAATGATTACAAGCCTTTTTACGGTATCAGGCTGGATAGCGGCGACCTGGCCTATCTCTCGCGTAAATGCAGGGAGATGCTGGACAGGGCAGGTCTGTCCGAATGCAGGATTATTGCCACCAATGCGCTGGATGAATACCTGATAGCAGATTTGGAACGTCAGAATGCGGCCATTGATTTTTATGGTGTTGGCGATGCCATTGCCACGAGCCGGGACAATCCCTGTTTCGGGAATGTTTACAAAATGGTTCAGATAGGGGATACCCCCGTGTTAAAACGTTCAGAAGATAAGGCTAAGGTCATTAATCCGGGATTCCAGATCACCTACCGGATTTTCGTGGATAATGAGAATAAAGCCGATGTGACCTGCATAAGGGGCGACCGGATGACCGTCGACATTGAAGCCGGGCGCACCATTGTATTACAGGATGAAAACGACAGGACTCGCACAACTACCTACCTTGAAGGAACATATACCCGGGAGATCCTGCAGAAGAAATATATGGAAAACGGGGTACGGATCATTGCCGACATTCCGGCACAGGAAAAGAGGGAATGCTACCTGAAAGCACTTTCAAGAATGAATCCGACCGAAAGAAGAATAATTAATCCGCATTATCATAAAGTGGATATTTCAGATGGTTTGTATGACCTTAAAATGAAGTTGATTTATAAAATAAAAGAAGAATTGGATTATGTACGGTAATCAGAGGACCCATATAGTGGTGGATATGCTTAATGATTTTATTTCTGGCCCCATGGCCTGCCTTAATGCAGAAAACGCAATGAATCACAGCATTAATTATATCACTATGCATCCTAACGATAAGGTTATTTACGTTTGCGATGCACATCCGGCCAACCATTGCTCTTTTACCGAAAACGGAGGAGTCTGGCCCGCCCATTGTATTGTAAATACCATGGGGCAGGAAATACATTTGTCATATTATACACGTCTTAATGAACCCTCTCACAGACCACACCTGAACAGGATCTTTAAGAAAGGAACTCTGGCAGGCAAGGAAGAGTATTCGGCCTATAATGCGGTCCGGGCAGACGGGGTAAAATTAAAGGACGTCCTGAGCAAATCTGTGATAGTCAGCGGAATTACTACTGAATTCTGCGTTTTTGAGACTGTTAAGGATCTTGTCGAGGCAGAGTTCGAGGTTCAGGTGTTGCTTGAAGGACTGGGCTACGTGAGCCAGAAAGAACACAGGGCAGCTATAGAAAATATGAAAAACCTGGGAGTTAAATTTATTTAGAATACTCTATGCAGATCATTGGTGTTGATCTTGGCGGAACAAAGGTGGTTGCCGCACTTTTCTCTGAAAACGGAGAAATTACGGGCACCCGGTCGGCTTTGCTGGAAGGCAGAACCGGAGTTCATGTTGCTGCATTAATTGCCGATCTTTGTTCTGCGCTGCTGGAAGACCCTAATCTGGATAAACAGCAAGAGAAGTGCATAGGCATTTGTGTTCCCGGCATTGCAAACAGTAAAACAAACAGGGTTTGGGCTCCCAATATTCCCGGCTGGGATAATTTCCCTCTAAAGGATTATCTTTCAGAAGCCATTCCAAACGCCCGTGTTCTTGTTGAAAGTGACAGGACCTGTTATATTCTGGGCGAAGTCTGGAAGGGGGTGGCACAAGGCTGCCACAATGCCATTTATTTATCGGTGGGAACGGGTATAGGGGCAGGAATCCTTATTGATGACAGGGTGATTCACGGTCATGCAGATGTCGTGGGCGCCATAGGATGGATGGGTCTCCAGTCTCCTTTTTCCGACGAATATTCGCTTTGCGGTTGTTTTGAAACATATGCTTCCGGGACAGGTATTGCAGCCCAGGCACGCAAATTGTCGGGACAGCCGGGCGTCTATAAAAATACAAAATCTGTTTTTGAAGCGTATGAACGCGGAAACACGGTGGCCCTAAGAGTAATTGACAAGGCCATTGAATGTTGGGGCATGGCCTCGGCCAACCTGGTAAGCCTGTTCAATCCCTCCATAATTGTTTGGGGAGGGGGAGTCTTCGGGCCTGCCGCCGCATTTCTGGAAAGAATCTATTATGAAGCATGCAAATGGGCACAGCCTGTAAGCATCAGACAATGTACGTTCACTCAAACCGAATTGTCGCAGCTGGCCGGGCTCTACGGTGCGGGTAAAGTGGCAATCGACTCATTCAAACAATAAATATGGAATCTCGTAAAGCTCTATGGGCCGGGTATCTGGGAATGACCTTTTTTGGAATCTCTTTTCTTACCCTGGGCTCCATACTGCCCTCACTGAGGGAATCTCTCGGCCTGGATATGGCGCAGGCTTCAGCGCTGGCCGGCACGCTGCCTTTTGGTGTTCTTCTGGGCTCTATAATCTTTGGACCCTGGTGTGATCGCTATGGTTATAAACTTCCTTTCCAGACGGCCGCTGCCCTGGTGATACTGGGCATGACAGGCCTGGTTCATTTCCGGACCATGCCTTGGCTGGTGGTTTGTATCTTGCTTATCGGTACCGGAGGAGGCATGCTTAACGGAGCAACCGATGCCATTGTGGCCGATGCTTCGGATGACCGCAAAAGAAGCTCGAACCTAAGCATTCTGGGCGTTTTCTACGGAATGGGCGCTATTTTCATGCCTTTGTTACTGGGCATTTTTGACCGGGTTTCCTATACGGTAATTCTACGGTATGTGTCAGCTATCCTGTTCATTGCTTTTGTTTACTTCAGTGTTATCCGCTTCCCCCTAGAAAAGGCAAAACAACGGATCTCACTTAAGGATGGTCTTATGCTTGTCAAAAAGCCCGCGTTGCTTTTTTTTAGTTTCATACTCTTTTTCCAATCTGCCCTGGAAGGTCTGTGCAGTAACTGGATTCCTACGTTCCTTCAGGACAGTCAGCTATACGGGCTTACTTCCCAGCGGTCCCTGTTCGTGCTCATGTTCGTGGTCATAGGCATTACGGTAAGCCGTATCATTCTCAGTTTTGTCCTGCTCAAGTATGCTCCTCATAAGGTCCTGTGGATTTTTCTGGGTGTCTCGGCGTTGGGTTTTGTTTCACTGGTCCTTGGATTACCCCCAATGATGGCTACATTTCTCATAGGATTCGGCCTCGGTGCCACGTTCCCCATTATTGTATCCTATATCGGCCGGGAATTCAAAAATCTTTCCGGAACGGCCATTGGCCTGGCTCTGGTGATTGCCCTGGCGGGGAACACTCTGTTGAATTCGCTGATGGGAATAATTCCCATTCGCGTTTTTCCATTATATTTGTTAGGCGTTTGGGCTCTTATGACGTTGTTGTACGGCATAATGCTCAAAGTAGAAGGTGAATCGATTATTAAAATGAAATAATTATGCTGGCTTTAGAATGGTTGAATAATGTACGTGCGTTACAGACTAAGATTGAAGAAACGCAAATCGATAATATAAAAGAAGCCGCCCGCCTTATGGCAGACAGTATTGAATGCGGCCGGTGGGTCCACACTTTCGGTTGCGGACATGCCACGTTGCCCATAGAAGAAATGTACCCCCGGATTGGCGGATTTGTTGGCTTTCATCCCCTTATTGAACAACCCCTGACTTTCTTTACCCGGATTACGGGAGAAAGCGGGATACAGCAGTTCCTTTTCCTGGAACGGGCCGAGGGTTATGGCAACGCCATAATGAGTTCATGGAACTTCGATGCCCGTGACACCATGTGGATCTTCTCCCATACCGGCATCAATGCGGTGAATATAGATGTGGCCCTGGAAGCCAGAAAACGGGGCATGAAAGTGGTCGTATTCGGTTCAGCTGCAGAAACAAAAGGTAAAAAACCCCGTCATTCCAGCGGAAAGAACCTTTTTGAACTTGCCGATGTAGTGGTTGACTCCTGTGCACCGCTTGTAGATGCATCGGTTCCTCTGAAAAACCATTTTGACAAAGTGGGCCCCGTTTCCACCATGTGTTTTATCACCCTGGTATGGATGACGGTAACAACCTGTGCCGAGATGCTTGCAGACAGAGGTGTAAAACTCTTTATTCACCCGTCTCATAACGTACCCGGCGACACAACGGCCATGGAGCGGCTGAATGCATGTATTGATGAATACAAGAAAAGGTCTTTCGGATTATAAAATTAACTGAATATATGAATATGAAAAGAATGGTATTATGTTTTGCGTTGTTGCTGATGAGCTTTGGCGCATTTGCACAAAACTACGGGCCCATGCGCGATCTGGGATACAGGAATGAATTTTTCATTGCTCCCTCGGCTTTCTTTGACGGGACCTTTGCTTTGGGCTACCAGAGGAATTTTGAAACATTTGCCTTATCGCTTATGCCTTCCATTACATTAATGGGCGATTCGGTGTTTCATTCAGAAGATGATTTTTACAGCGCACTGGAAGGATATGGAGTGGAAGGTGTTTTCAAAGTGTTTTTTGCCCGGATGCCTCGTAAGGCTCAGATTTATGCCGGCCCTTATATTGGATACCGCTTTGCAAAAGAAAAAAACACGCTGCCTTCTTACGTAGATCCCCAGGCAATAGGAATCATGACTAACAGTGAACTGTATACCCGTTACAATACCCTTACTGCCGGTGTCTTGTTCGGCCTTCATTTCATGTGGGGCCGCTTCACCATGGATTTGAATATTGGCGGCGGAATCAGGTATCCCGAGGTTACAGGTTTCAGAACCCAATTCCCGTCTGTGGTATCTGTACCGGATGATTTTGGTGAATTAGGATACAAGGGAGTCGTTCCCAAAGGCAATTTCACACTTGGGGTAGCCTTTTAGTCATGCGGAAGTTCTTATTCTTGTGCATGAGCAGCCTGCTGATATCTGCTCACTCTTATGCGCAGTTTTTTGAGCAACCCGTCACATGGAATCAAAAGGTAACCGCCCTTGAAGACGGGATCTATGAGTTAAGTTTTATTGCCACAGTAGAGGACCCGTGGCATATGTACGACATGGGACCTTATGAAAACGGTCCGCAGGCTACGCGTTTTGTATTTGATCTGCCGCAGGGTGTAGCCCTGGTTGGAGAAACCACTATGAAGAATCCTCCCGCAAAGGAGTTTGATAACCTCTTTGGCATGGATATAGGCACGTTCAGCGGAACGGGAGAATTTGTTCAGCAAGTGAGAATGGATATTCCTTCTGCAGTTTGTAATGTGACGGTAGAATGGCAGGTCTGTGACGGATCTTCCTGTCTTCCTCCCGAGGAAGAAACACTTTCCATCTCACTCACAGGAGGCCCTAATACATCTGCAGGTGGCGAATCGTTATGGCGCATAATACTCCAGGCAATAGCTTTCGGTCTGGTTGCGCTGCTGACTCCCTGTGTGTTCCCCATGGTTCCCATGACGGTTTCTTTCTTCCTGAGGGGAAGCAAAGACAAGCGTTCCAGCCGTCTGAATGCGGCTTTATACGGAATTTTCATAGTATTGCTCTATACGCTGCCCATTGCCGTAATTATTGGAATAACCTATTTCACGGGAGGCGCAGCCGTAACGGCCAATATTTTCAACTGGCTGGCCACACACTGGATTCCCAATATCATATTCTTCATATTGTTCCTTGTCTTTGCCGCATCGTTCTTTGGAGCCTTTGAACTGGTACTTCCTTCCAAATGGACCACCAGGACAGACGCCAAAGCAGACAGGGGCGGGATACTGGGTACATTCTTTCTGGCGCTGACATTAGTGCTTGTTTCGTTTTCCTGTACCGGCCCCATTGTAGGAACCGTTCTCATTGAATCTACCCAGGGTGCCGTATGGGAGCCTGTCGTGACCATGTTCGCTTTTTCTGTTGCTTTCGCTTTACCATTCACCGTTCTGGCCTTTGTCCCTTCGTTACTGCAACGGCTTCCTAAATCGGGAGGATGGCTCAACTCAATAAAAGTAGTGCTTGGATTTATTGTACTGGCTCTTTCGCTGAAGTTCCTGAGCACCATTGACCAGATCTATCAATGGCGATTGCTGGACAGAGAAGTTTTCCTTGCCATCTGGATTGTGATTTTTTCCCTTTTGGGCTTTTACCTTCTGGGAAAGATACGTTTCCGTCACGATTCGCCTCAGGAATATGTAGGTGTATTTCGCCTGGCCCTGGCCATTGGAGTATTTTCTTTTGTTGTGTATCTTATTCCCGGTATGTGGGGAGCTCCTCTGAAAGCCGTGTCGGGATATCTTCCTCCCCTTAAGACACAGGATTTTGTTCTGAATGCGGCCCCTCTTGCATCGCCTCTTTCTGTTGTACCGGAAAATACAGAAAGTGCAACTCCAGACAGAAAATACAGCAATCTTTTCAGTTTGCCTTACGGACTGGAAGGCTTTTTCAATTATGAAGAAGCCATGGATTATGCCGTAAAAATTGACAAACCCGTCTTTTTTGATTTTACGGGACTTGGCTGTGTAAACTGTAAAGAAATGGAAGCCCGCGTATGGAGTGATCCACGTGTGCTCAAAATATTGCGGGAAAAATATGTGATACTGGCTCTTCATTCCGATGCAAAGAACCAGGCTGCCGAAAGTGACTGGGTTACCGATGAAAAGGGGAAAACTCTTAAAACGCTTGGAAAGATCAACTCGTATTTTGCACGTACAAAATACCGTGTCAATGCTCAGCCCACGTATATAATCCTGGACCACAACGGAGATCCGTTGCTACCTCCCCGTGCGTATGATTTAGATGTAGAAAAGTTTGTGGCTTTTTTGGAGGAGGGACTGACCGCCTTTAACAAATAAAGCTATATGCAAGAATTCCAGCTATTTATCAGCAGGTTGAGCGGCTTGCTATGGGGATGGCCCATGATCATCCTGCTACTGGGAACACACCTGTTCCTTACCATACGTCTTAAATTTCCACAGCGCAAAGTTATTAAGGGCATAGCCCTTTCCTTCAAAAAAGACCCCGACTCCAAAGGGGATGTGAGCCAGTTCGGAGCCCTGGCTACCGCATTGGCGGCAACCATCGGGACCGGAAACATTATTGGCGTCGCCACCGCTGTTTCCCTTGGCGGGCCGGGTGCCGTTCTCTGGTGCTGGCTGACCGGAGTCTTTGGCATTGCTACAAAATATTCGGAAGGGTTGCTGGCTGTCAAATACAGGGTAAAAACCTCGGACGGGACCATGATGGGCGGTCCCATGTATGCGCTTGAACGCGGACTGAACATGAAATGGCTGGCTATCCTGTTTTGCATTTTTACCGTTTTTGCAGCTCTTGGAATCGGGTGTTCGGTTCAGGCCAACTCCATCTCGGCTATGATGTACGAATCGTTCCGGATACCTCATTATATATCGGGCATCATAATGACCGTTCTGGTTGCTCTGGTGATTTTTTTCGGCATAAAGGGTATTGCCAGGGTATGCAGTATACTGGTCCCTTTTATGGCTATATTCTATATTCTGGGATGTCTGGTCATTCTGGTGATGAATGCCGGCTTCTTTGGCGAAGCTGTATCGTTGATCGTAAAATCGGCTTTCTCGGCCAAAGCCGTAGGCGGAGGACTTGCAGGAGGCGGGCTGATGGTCGCCATGCGGTACGGGATTGCCAGGGGACTTTTTTCCAATGAATCGGGTATGGGCTCGGCTCCCATTGTGGCTGCCGCTGCACAGACCCGCAACCCGGTACGACAGGCGCTTGTCTCGTCTACCGGAACTTTCTGGGATACCGTTATTGTCTGTGCTCTTACCGGACTTGTACTTGTGACAAGCATCCTGCGATACCCCGACATCGATTACCATCAGGGTGCGCTACTCACTAAAATGGCCTTCAGTAAGATCCATGTTCTGGGACCAATCATACTAACAGTGGGATTGGTTACCTTTGCTTTTTCAACCATACTGGGCTGGTCTTATTATGCAGAGAAAGCCATAGAATACCTTGGCGGCAAAAAAGTAATAAAAGTATATCGGCTGGCGTGGGTAGCTGCTGTGTATGCGGGCTCGGTGGTCAACCTGGCCATGATATGGAATATTGCTGACTGTATGAATGCCCTCATGGCCATCCCTAACCTGATATCCCTCCTGTTACTGAGCGGTGTGCTGGTTAAGGAAACAAATAAATACCTCTGGGGCGGCAAGCTGGACGAAACCTCCTGTTAAAATGCCCAGCCCAGGCTAACGCTCAGGCTGTTTGCCAGGGGAGAATCTTTTTGTGCCAGGAGATAGGCAGCGTTCAGTGATATGCCAAAAAACTTAACCCCCAAACCAACCGAAGTATAACTGGGGATGACTTTCGTTTCATCACCCAAGTGATAACCGGCCCGGACGAAAACCATATCCTTCAATGCGTATTCGATGCCAATACCGCCCATGATACCCTTATTGCCGGATAGATGGTAGTCACCTTCCACACTAAAAGACACACAGTGTATCTTGGAAAAGAACATTTTATACGCGATGCCGGCTTTAACGAGGGAAGGCAGTGAGTAATCATCATACCCGAAGTTCATCTTATTGCCTAGATTGGTCACAGCCGCTGCCAGACTGAAATTTTTGATTTTATACATCATGGCAATATCAGCGGCAAAGGCGTTATCTTGATGATTTTCTGCGATGGCTGATTGAATGAAACGTGCATTAACGCCAATGGACAATCCTTTTGTAATCAGGTAAGCCGCTCCCATTTCCACTGCATATTCTTTGGGTGTATAGGACCCGGTCAAGGCACCTTGGCCGGAGGAAATATTGTAAGGCTGGTGGGTAAAATACCGGCCGGTCAGACCTATACCCAGGTTTTTACCAATCTTGCCAAATCCGGATGCACCAAATAAAGTGTTATCCGATGCGTTGGGCTGCCACATTCCGTAAGTAGCTCCCACGGACAGTGTGTTTTCAGACAAAGCCATTGCCGCAGGGTTATTATACAAGGCGAACGCTTGAGCATCCAATGCCAGAGAGGCTCCTGCCATACCCATGGCACGTATATCGGGCGATAAATTTAAGAATGAAGCGGTTTGTGCAGCTACTGGCAGAGTAGAGACAAAAAATATAATAGAGATAATTGTTTTTTTCATGAGGGAGTGGTTATAATTTAACTACATTTCCGCGGATTTGCTTGTCACCATATTTGATGATAACAGTATAAGTGCCAGCGCTCCATGCTGTTGTATTCACCTGTACGGGATTGAAGGGCGATACGTTTCCTTTTGTTTCAAACATCTTTGCGCCCGTGACGGCAAAAATGGCAATGTCAACCGATTGTTCTTCTCCCATGCGTATGTTCAAGACATCCGATACGGGATTTGGGTATAAGTCAAAATCCTGTTTACCGTCCCTGAGCAACACCATAAAATTAGTCTGGCAACTGGCGCCTAAGGCGTCTTTGGCAGTAATTGTCAAAGTGGTGGTGCCGAACCAATTTCCCTGAAGAGTAAGCATGTCTCCATTGAAAGTTGTTTTCACAATGATGGAGGTCGACGAAGAGGCAACTTCATACGTGAGCGCTTCTCCGTCATCATCAGCAAAAAATGTTTTCATATCCAGCGTCACGGATTCGCTTTTGCTTTTCATGTAGACATTTTCGGCCACACCAACGACATGGGGTGCCTGATTGGGCAAGATGGTATAAGCCATTGGCTGTTTAGCCACACCTCCATATGGATCTGAAACCGTCAATAAGGCTTCGTACGTTCCGGCCGGTGCGTAGAGCCCATTGATGGTTACGTTAATTTCATTATTGTTCCTGACAGCCGAGGCAGCATTGGACCCGCCCTCAAATGTGGCAGTAATTTCGTGACCATCAGGATCATAAATATCAAAAGCCAGTTTCTTTGTTTCAAATGCTTTCAAAGTGACGGACGTTCCGTTCCTGGGCGAAATGACTGGGCTGTTATTGTGTTGTGTGTTATGGTATACTTGTCTGGAAAGTGGTGCCCGGTGAGCGAAATTGTCAAAACTGACTACCCGGAAATAATAGGTCTGATCAAATGCAAGATCTTTCAGGGTAGTGGAAATAGTATCCCCTATATCCAGAATGCCTGTTCGGCAGGATACAAGGTGCACATCGTCTGACATATTGTCGGGATCCAAATCCTCAAGTGAATGTTGGCTGTAATATAGATCATACCCGAAAGCCTTACCACTGTCTGAATCGGCAGGAACGAGCCATTTCAGGGTAATGGTATTGGATAGGGAGGAAGTCCAGATATCTTCAACGGGGTCGGGCGGATTGGGCCCTTCTTTGCTTAGGCACTTGAATGCGTCAATCAGACCACTTCCAAGACGCCCGACGTAGGCAGAGTTGTACTCGTCAATATTGGTTGTATTGCTAACCAAAATATCCCATAGCATATCATTGGTGAACCCCTCTCTTCCAAATTGAGAAACCACCAGGGCCGCAATGCCCGATACGTGCGGACAAGCCTGTGATGTTCCCATCATGCCACCGTATTTGTTCCCGACTACTGTACTCCGTATGGAGTATACTTTATTACCGTCCTGAGTGCCTCCCGGGGCGGCGATATCAACCCAAGTTCCATAGTTGGAGAAGGATGATTTTCTGAATGCGGAACCTATGGCAGATACAGCCATCACTTTATCGTACATGGCCACAGCAGCCTGGCTTATATTGTCGTTACCTGCTGCAAAGAGTACGATACCTCCCCGCATGGGCCCTGTCTGAACTCCAGTCTCATCGATACCGGCGAATTCAATGAAATAATCTATTGCTTCCTTTAGGGATTCCGGAAAATATTCAGCGTCTTCAAAACCCCAGCTGTTTTGGCAGATAACAGCTCCATTGTCGGCTGCGTACTTGAATGCCCGTTCGTTGCTGGCATTGTCGGTACCTTCTGTCATGATCTGGCAACTCATAATGCGCGCTCCCTGTGTTTTGCCGTTCCCGCCGGCTATGCCGCAGACGCCAATGCCGTTATTGTTTACAGCGCTCACAATCCCGGCTACGTGTGTCCCATGGTTTTCGGGAGAAATATCGCCTGTAAGAGCTCCACTGGTAGTCAAACAAAAATTGTATCCATGGATATCATCCACGTAACCGTTTTGGTCATCGTCAACACCTTCCATACCATAATACTCAGCTTCATTAATCCACATATTGCCAGCCAGGTCCTCGTGTGTCCAATCTACTCCGCTATCTATGATGGCTACAATGACGTCACTGCTGCCGGTATTGATTCCCCATGCATTGAATAAATTGATGTCCGAACCGCTCAGATATTTACCGTCCTCAGACCCGGGATTATAATAATGCCACTGCATATTCAGTTGAGGGTCGTTGAAGGGGTATGAAACTTCTGTCAGGCGGATACTTTGGATGAACTCAACGTATTGTATGCCATCCAACCGGGTAAGTTCTGTGGAGGCCTTTGTCAGAGGCACATTCGGGTCAAAGTGGATGTCATACCAAAGATGCAAGCCTTTTGCACGTGTGCGGGCCTCAAATCTGCTGGAATAGGGGAACGTCCTCTCAATAGAAATGATGTTCAAATCAGGAAAAAGTCTGCCTAAAGAAGCAGGGTCGGTAAGCTCTTCGTTCATCTTTACCCGGACAAAACCTTCAAGCACGGTTCCGGATTCGGGAACCATAACCTGAGGAGTTGGCATAGGCGTGTTATCTATTATGGTTACATTGTGCTCACAGTTTACGACCATAAGTGTGGCAATAAGGATTCCAAGAGATTTTATACGCATACAAAGAAAGGTTAATACAGAATACAAATTTAGTAAACAATCTTAAGACAATAAGAACAAAAGGCCGGCTAAAAATACTTTTAGTCGGCCTCCCTTGTTAGAAGAAGAAAGGTTTACAAATATTCTTCCAGTTTCGGTCCTCCGGGGAACGACAGAACACAAGGATATTTGGTACCAAATCCACCTAAACCATCGATGTACCAGTAAGGATAGAACCATGCGACTTTATCGGCAGGGTCTATATAACTTTTGGCATCATCTGCTGCATAAGTAGCGCTCAGGTAGGACGGGAGGTAGGCCTTGATGTTGGTTCCGGCTCCATCATAGATAAGGCCGCAGTACCAGAAGGTCCCCCAGGATACGTTTTTACCATTTGGCAATACCCAGAATTCTATGTACGCACTTCTGGCAGTTCCAATATTGCCTTCACTCCACGCAGCAATCAGCTGGTTGGTATTGGCATACGGGTTCATTATACGATAGCGTTCAAAACCTTCTGCTTTCATCACTTCTACCGGCTGGATACCGTAGCTGTCTGCACTCATCAATGCCAGATTATCAAACCATTCGCCCTGTCCCATTGACACCCATGTGTAGGCTTTCGCCAGGTTCAGAGTGGTAGTTGCAATAGATACGTTTTTATTGATAGAACTTGCATCTATAGTCAGGTTGCCCTTATATTGAGAGCCAACTGACATATTGGAAATAGCCAGGGACAAAACGGCCGTGGTTTCACCAGCTGCAAAGGCAACGGAGGAAGGTACGGTAATGCTTGACGGAAGGGTGCTTGTTATGTTAACCGTAACTGCATTTTCGGGTGTGTTGCGTGAAAGAACAACGTCGAAAGTAGATTGAGAAGCAGGAATCGCAGTAGCGTTAATGTTCGCTTGTGTAAAAGAAACTTCAGATACTTCTACCGGAGTATAGGTCTCTTTAAGGTTCTCAACATTACATGCGGAGAATAAAATAAGTGATAACGCTATGCCTGATGCAATTTTTAATATATTCTTCATAGTGAATTTCTTTTGAGTGTAAACAAACATGCGGTTATTGTGCTGGATTCAAACTGGGATCATCTCCATAATTACCTTCCGCATAACTTCCCAGAGGATTTTGAACCATTAAAGGATTAGCATCCATTTCAGCAGAGGGGATTGTCAGAACCCAGTCAAACGTTTCAGGATCAGAGAGCTTAAGGTCCTGACGCAGGCCGGCAGTAGGATGTCCCATAGCGGCTGTACGTACAAAACCTTGACGTAAACGTTTGATGTCATAAATACGGCCGTATTCGCCCCAGAGTTCTATACGACGTTGCAGAATGATTTCTTCCAGCAGTGAGCCGGTTTCATCAGTTGTAAGTGTAGCCAGGGCAGTTCCTGTTTTGGAAGAGCAGTCGTAACCGGGTTGACGGTATGACATGAATTCATTCAGAACGTCTTTAGCTTCTGATTCCCGGCCCAGACGAAGAGCGCATTCAGCAATTGTCAGGTACATTTCCGGAACACGCATGAAGATATGGTCAGCTCCGGTTGTAGGATCGTCAACATGAGCAAACAAAAACTTGTACTGTTGATATCCTTTGGTTTTACCATCTTCAAGTGTTTCATAATTCCACCATACCTTACGTGAGTCAGTGGGACTAATTTTATTGTATAACCATGCGCTGCAGCATTTGCGGGAAGCTTTTCCATAACCGCCAAAAGCGATGTCCATGTGTGCAAGGAACTGAGGGTTGGTAGTACCTTGGGCGGTGATGATTTCGGCACCCCACAGAACATCGGTTGCATTGGCGTTGTTATACCCGTCGTTGACCTCTTTGGTAAGTTTCTTGGAACCGCTAGTGGCAATCTTGGCAGCATCATAAGCTGTTTGGTAGTCACCCATTTCCAAAGCAATACGTGCCTTGATACCGTTAGCTACATAACGGTCGATATGGGTGATGTGCTTTTGTGCCTGACCCAAGCTTAGTAATTCGCAAGCACGGTTAATGTCGGACATAGCCTGAGCATAAACTTCACGGTTTGTTGAACGGGGTTTCCCTTCTGTTCCGGCAACAGTGGGCTCGGTGAAGATAGGAACACAAAGGCGGTCTTCGTGCCCGATATAACTACGTGCGAAAGTCATTGCAAGGTAATGGTAGGCATAGGCACGAAGAGCATAGGCGTTCCCCATGATATATTTAACGTCTGCTTCCGAACCAACCATGGTTTCTTCGGTAGCAATAATATAGTTGACGTTGGCAATTAATGTGTAATAATAGTTCCAGCAGTCATAGGAGCGCCAGCCGCCGCTTGTATATCTTGATTTAACGTTGTACGTATAATCGTACCAGAACCACCCGTTTCCTGAGGCAGCCTGTACCATATCTTCACCCAGCAGGTCACCCATCAACGCATAAGATTGCGGGCCGAATGATTGGTGATAGTTACTTGTTGTTGTTGAACCCCATTGCCAGAAGAAACGGTATGTACCGTTCAGGGCCATCAGACCTCCTTGAGTGTTTTCCAGCATGAAGTCACCGGAAACAGCTGTGGTAGGAGTTGTATTCAAAGCCTCTTCGTTACAAGAAGTTGTGAATGCTAATGCAGCGATAGCTGCTAAAAAGAATATTTTTTTCATAGTCATCTGTCTCCTTATGTTAGAAATTAATATCTATACCGCAAGAGAATGTCCGAACAGGAGCATAGCTCCAGCTGGTGCCTCCTGCGAAGTCATACTGTGCATCCATACCATTCAAGTGATTGAACATTGCAAGGTTATCGCCCAATACGAAAACGCGGAGAGCGCCAATATTTGCCTTCCTGGTCCATTTGGCAGGGAGAGTATATCCCAATTGAATGGATTTGATTGCAAAATAAGAAGCATCAACCAACCATTTGTCTACGTTGGACAGACGGCCCGAGCCAATCATGACAGCCGGTACGTCTGTAACATCACCCGGTTTTTGCCAACGGCGCAGGATGTTTTTGTTCCATGTGTCGCCGCCGTATGTGGCTTCCATTGAGCTTTGGTAAAGACTTTCGTAAATGTACCCCCCATAAGAGAAAGTAGTCAGGAAAGAGAAGTCAACCGGACCAAATTGTAAATCAGTACCAAAAGATCCCTGGAATTTTGGATCGCGGCTACCCATATAATATTTGGAATCGGTGGCTTGTGTTTCGTTAGCTGTAATATAATCGGAACCTTCAATGCGTTCTCCGGCTTCGTCCTTGTCGTAAGCCCAGTAAAGCTGTCTGCCGGTTGCAGGGTCAACACCTGCGCATTTGGTTATATAATAGGTGTATATAGGCATACCTACCTTGATGACGCGAACACCGGAAGTGATCGTGTTGTTGTCGGTTAGTTTTACGACGTTGTTCCAGTTCTTATAAAACATAACGGTAGAACTGGCGCGGAAGTTTTTCTTGTTAAGCCAGTTTACAGTTGCTGTCATTTCAATACCGTTGTTGGTCATCGAGCCTACGTTGGCATTGTAGCCCGTAAAACCGGTTGACATAGGCATGGGGAAGGAGAGCAACATATCGTCGGTTGTGGAACGGTAGTGCTCGATATTCAAATTCAATACTCGGTTGAACAATACAGCATCCAAACCGAAATTCCATGATTTTTTCTTTTCCCATGTTACGTTTTTGTTTTCCAAAGAAGAAACCAAAGCACCCGGATTAGTGGCGTTGGGCCATGTCAGATCGTAGAATGATTGCCAGGCATAGTAGGAATCCAGGGCATCGTTACCTAAAGAACCGTACGATGCTCTAAGTGACATATTGTTGATCCAACTGGCATTCTTCATGAAGTTTTCTGCTGAAATCCTCCAGGATGCTCCTACTGACCAGAATTGCCCCCAACGGTTATCTTTAAAGAAACGAGAGGACCCATCTGTACGCCAGGTTCCTTCCAGATAGTATTTGTCGTCAAAGTCGTAAGCTAAACGGCCAAAGTAGGATTCAATATGGTAAGCTTCCAGGTAGGAATTGTTGTCCGAAACGTTAACAGCCGGGGCCAATTCTGTAATGCCCGGATAAACTTTTGTACGCTCTGCATACAAATATGAGTAACCGTAGTTGTAGTACTCATGCCCGGCCTGAGCCAATACGTGGTGTTTCCCAAACGTCCGGTCATATTTCAAAATCTGGTTTAACGTATAGGAGAAAGTCCGTGTATTGTATTTTGATATGCTTCCCTCAGTGGAAGTTCCGTCACCGTGGTAAGGATTGTAATAGGAGGAAATGTTTCTGTTAACCAGGTCAGCTCCGAAATTGATGGTGAAGGAAAGACCTTTTAACGCGCCCATGGCTTCGTTGTCACCGCCTAACATTAAATACGTACGTACGCTGGCGTTATCCCGGGTAGTTTTGTATTCATTATCGTACAAGTCACCGATTACGTTAAAACGTGAAGCTTTTGGACGGCCATTCATACCATAGTCGTATAAGCGCTTGCCGTTTTCGTCCAATACGTCGGTCCCGTCCAGATTCTTTTCGTAAACAGGATAAATAGGAGCCATGAACTGAGCGGTGTACCATGCATTACCCGTCTGCGTGCCTGAATACTGAGAAGAGTTGGAGTCTGTAAAGGCATATGAGGAGTTCAATCCCATGGATAACCACTTGGTAACGTTATGGTCTACATTGACACGTGCGGAATAACGGGAGAACAAAGTGGTGATCAATACGCCCTGGTCTTTCAGATAGCCAAGTGACAAAGCGTATTTGGTTTGTTCATTTCCGCCGGTAACACTTACAAGATATTCCTGGCGGAGAGCTTTCTTGTTGGTGAGCTCATCCATCCAGTCTTCATCCCATGCGGCAACAGCATCTCCCATGAGCAATCCGGTGGAAGGATCAATAACTGAGTTCCACGAATAATTCTTATAAGGATTATACAATTCGCCACCCATGGTCTTTCCCAGGTCTGAGGATGCCAAATTATTGGCTTCGTCCATACTGTAGCCACCCTGGATATAGTATTTGTTTTTCAGGGCTTCGTAGGTTAATTCAACGAATTCCTTCTGATCAACCATATCATACCTTTTCAAAGAACGGGATTGCCACCCAACCTGACCTTTGAAAGACACATTTGCTTTGCCCTCTGACCCGCGTTTAGTGGTAATCATAACCACACCATTGGCACCACGAGAGCCGTACAATGCACTGGCCGAGGCGTCTTTCAATACGGTCATGTTTTCAATGTCGTTGGGATTTATGGAAGAAATATTTCCGTCAAAAGGAATACCATCGACAACATACAACGGGGAAGATGAAGCGTTGATAGAGCCGTAACCGCGAATTCGGAGAGCAGCACCTTCTCCGGGCTGACCACTACCGGATGTCGAAATTACACCGGCGACCAAACCTTCAATGGCTTTTGTTACGTTAGATACAGTACGTTTAGTGATTTTTTCGCTTTTCACTGTGGCTGCCGATCCGGTAAAGGATGATTTTTTTGCGGTACCGTAAGCAACAACAATCACGTCATCCAAAGCGATCGCGTCCGGATACATGATTACGTCTACAATAGCTCTGCCGTTAAGCTCTGCATTGACAGTCTGCATACCCACGAAGGAAAAACGGAGCATGTTATTACCGGTAGGCACATTAATGGAGTACTTACCATCCAGATCTGTCTGTGTGGAAATCGTTGTTCCTGCCACAACTACAGTCACATAAGGTATAGGAGCACCGTCTTCAGAGGAGGTAACCGTGCCGGTTACCTTTTGCTGCGCAAACAATGCTGTGAACCCCATCATGACTGACAAAGTCAATAAAAGGAATTTTTTCATCTGTCTTGTTTTTAGTTAGTAAATAGTTTATAGGGTTTATCAAAATTACAGGTTAGTCTACAAAGATATACAAATAATTTTAATAAAATCTTAATCCGGACACTGCATTTATCAAGTGAAGACTCGATTTTTTTAAATACCCTTTCAATTTGTAACACAAAAAAATAATTTTCTTCTAATGAATAGGTGAAAAAGCGTTTTATATTCGGATTATCATCTGTTTAAAAAAAGTTGCGCTTTAATTAATATTTACATAAATTTGTTCAACCTAAACCGTAATCATATAACCTATTTTTCCACATAACCTATATTTTGTTTTATTAACCTAAATTCAACTGATGATGAAAAAAACCAGATCGATCCTGACCTGCCTGTTCCTGAGTATCTGTTCCTTAGCTATGGCACAGAATATCCAGATAACAGGTACGGTTACGGATGCGGCTGACGGTCAGCCGCTCCCCGGTGCCACTATCCTGGTCCAGGGAGAACGTACCGCGTTTGTTACCGACAACGACGGTAACTATTCCATCACCTGTGCTTCTGACGCCACCCTCGTATTCAGTTACGTCGGGTATGTGAACGTAGAAGTGGCGGTGAACAACCGTTCCGTTATTAATGTAGAAATGCGTGCCGCCAACGTGCTTGACGAGGTCATCGTTACCGCACTGGGTATCACCCGCGAAAGAAAATCAATCGGGTCTGCTATCCAGGATGTGAAAGCAGAAGAGCTCACCAAGGCTGGACACATGAATATTTCCTCGGCCCTTTCGGGACGCGTGGCAGGTATGCAGGTTACCCAGTCAGGTGGCGCCATTGGTGCTTCGAGCCGTATTGTGGTTCGCGGTAACTCTTCGTTGGGAGGGAATGAACCCCTTATAGTAATAGACGGGGTACCCATTTCCAACGATAACTATATGGCCAACGCCGTTAACTACGGTTCCGGTTTGTATGATATCAACCCCGAGGATATAGAAAACATTTCTGTCCTGAAGGGGGGCTCCGCTGCCTTGTACGGGATGCGCGCAGGAAAGGGAGTCGTTCTTATTACTACAAAATCCGGAAAATCTGCCAAGGAAGGCGTTTCCATCAATTACAACGGCAGTTTTGCTGTTGACAGGGTATTTAATATGCCTCCGCTTCAGAATCTTTACGGACAAGGTTATGAAGGGGCCGAATATGAATACGACAGAAGCGGTTATAACGGCTCTTATGCAGACTGGGTTTATGATCAACTCGGTTACAGCGACCTGGCCAATTACATGGGAGCTGACGAAAGCTGGGGCCCGCGCCTGGATATAGGTCTGAACATTCCCCAGTGGGACAGCCCCTATGCCAATGGCGTACATCAGGCAACCCCTTGGGTATCACACCCCGATAACGTAAAGAGTTTCCTTGAAACCGGCTATTCGCAGAGCCATAACATTTCTGTTGTGACAAAGGGCGAACGGGCTACTACCCGTGCTTCCCTTGGTCTGAGGGACCAGAAGGGAACACTTCCCAATACCGACCAGAAACGTATATCTGCACAGATGAATACCAACGTAGATATCAATAAGTATATCTCTTTTGATCTGAGCATGAACTATACAAGAACCCAGAGCGATAACCTTCCTCAGGGTGACTATAATGCCGGTAACCCAATGCAATCCATTCTTCAGTGGTTTGGCCGCCAGGTAAATATGGAATCCTTGAAAAACATGTACGATAAAGGGAATGACCCCTATACAGGTAAACCGTACAGCTGGTGTCCCGATTACCACCAGAACCCGTATTATTCCATGTATTATAATACAAACAGCTTTGAACGTAACCGTTTCTTTGGCAAGACCTCATTGTGGATCAAGCCTACCAGCTGGTTGAAGTTCGAAGGCCGTCTGGGTTATGACTATTATGACACTTACACCAAGCAGGTTGTACTGTACCATACGGACTCTCCCGATGGAGGTTTCTGGTCCTATAACAGGAAGAATGCTGAAATCAATGCCGATTTCCTGGCATACTTTGACAAAACTTTTGGAGATAACCTGTTAAGCGTGAATGCCATTTTAGGAGCAAACTACCGTGATGCGAACTATATGTCCTCTTCACTGACTGCAGATGCTCTTATAGTTCCCGGTCTGTTTACCATCTCCAACGTTTCCGGCAGCCCCGGTACCGGCATGGGCGGTTCACATATCCGTTCCAATTCTGTGTATGCAAACCTCTCCCTCGGATTCATGGGCATGCTTTACATAGATGCTTCGGCACGTAACGACTGGAGTTCCACCATCGCAGATCCTTTCTTCTATCCTTCCGTATCGGCCAGCTGGCTTCTTACCGAGACGTTCCCCGCCATGAAGGGAAGCGTGCTTGAGTTCCTGAAGCTGCGTGGTGGCTGGGCTCAGGTTGGAGCTGCCACTTCTGCCTATCAGACATCCCGGTATTATTCTTCAGTAGGATATAACATCAATGGTTCCGGTCAGTTCTCCAATCCTACCACTTATCCGCCTGCAGGCCTGAGACCCGAGTCTGTTGAAACGTCCGAGATTGGTCTGGAAGCCCGGTTCTTTGGCAACCGCCTGGGAATAGATATGGCTTTGTACAACAAAACCACTACAGACCAGATTCTTTCGGCCGAAGTATCCCGCTCCACGGGTTACAGTTCAATGAAAGTCAATGCCGGGGAAATCAACAACAAAGGTATTGAGATCCAGTTGACAGCTACTCCTGTAAGAACAAGCAACTTTAACTGGGATATCACCCTCAACTGGTCTAAAGACCGGAGTAAGATTATTTCTCTTTATACTGACGAAGCAACAGGTCAGAATATTACTACCTATAACATTGGATCGTCCTGGTCTGTATATACTCAGGCCCGTGTAGGTGAACCCTGGGGTGCCATCTACGGAACAGGCTCTGTTACAGACGACAACGGGAACATTATTGTTGGTGCTAACGGCCGTGCCAAACGCGAAAGCAGGGTTCTCGGCAATGTTAACCCCGACTGGATAGCCGGTTTGAACATGGATTTCAGCTGGAAGAACTTTTCTTTCGGCTTCCTGCTCGACTTCCGTAAGGGAGGCGACGTGTTCTCCGTGTCCCAGATGTTTGGTACCTATACCGGTATCTATGAATATACCGCAGCCAACGGCGTTCGTGAGAATGGCGTGGTATTCGGTAAAGATATTCTCACCGACAGGACTTTCGTAAAAGAAGATGGTACCGTGAATGACATTGTAGTAGCACCTACTTCTGCTTTTGCCGATTTCTACAGCAACCGTTCGTTCTGCGTATTTGACGGTTCCTACCTGAAATTGAAAGATCTATACATTACCTATACCATTCCTGCTTCGAGATTTACAAAGAGCAGCCTGGTGAAGGCATTCAACGTGTCTCTCGTGGGCAGCAACGTGGCTATTCTCTGGCTGCACGAATCCAACATCGCCAGGATCGATCCCGAATCGAGCGTTAACTCCGACAACGGCGGCGTGGGTCTTGAAGCCAACTCATACATGCCTACCCGCAGCATTGGTCTTAAATTAGGTATCACTTTCTAACCCCAAATAATTGAAGATATGAAAACACAAATACTCAAATTTTCTGTAATCGCCGTGTTCGGTGTGCTGTTGATGGGGTGTACCAAAGATTTTGATGAAATCAACACTAACCCCAATGCTTCTGCAGATGCGCCCATAACCAACGTGTTGGCCTATTGTATCAGGTATACCTGCTCTACATATTTCGATCCCTGGGCTGATATGAATGAACCCAGCACATATGCAGGGCATCTTGCCAAAAAACAATATATTGATGAAGCCCGGTATGTATCCCGTTCCGGTGTTGTCGCCAATAACTGGCATTATCTGTATATTACCCTGAATAACGTAAGGGATGTATTGAACAGGTCGACCGAGCAGGGTCTGACCAATACGGCCAGTGTGGCCAAGATATGGGAAGCCGTCATTATGCAGCTTGGAACCGACAGATGGCGTGATCTTCCTTATTCAGAAGCTGTTAGTCTGGATAAGGGAATTATAACTCCCAAATATGATACTCAGGAAGAGATCTATCCCGCCATTATGAACCTGCTCAAAGAAGCCGCCGACGGGCTGAACGAAGGTGCTATTGACGATCTTGGTGGAGGTGATATCCTTTTCTACGGTGACACCGAAGCATGGCTCCGTCTGGCCAATTCACTCCGTTTGCGCATGGCTATGCGTATTGCCAACGTAAATCCTTCGCTTGCCAAACAGGTAGCCGAAGAGATTACCGGTAATCCCACCAAATATCCTCTTATTAAAGAGAACAGTCAGAATGCATTCTTCTGGTGGCCGGGTGAATCGCCCTATTATGAACCCTGGGCAGATGATTTCCGTACACGTGATGACCATTGTATTTCCGATATTCTGGTTAACGTCATGAAAGGCTTGCTCGATCCTCGTCTTTCTGTGTATGCCCAACCCAATGCTTCGGGACAATATGTAGGTTGCGAGATTGGCGGACCCGATGCCATTACTTCCGGTCATGCTACGAAATATTCACTCCTTGGTGAACGATTCCGTGAAGATTTGGCCGGTTTTTCGGCTATCTACCGTGCTGCTGAAACGTATTTCCACCTGGCAGAAGCTGCTGCACGCGGCTGGAATGTCGGAACTACTGCAAAGGCTGCTTACGAAACTGGTGTTACCGTATCTCTGGAAGAAAACGGAGTAGCCGATCAGGCTGCTGCTTATCTGGCCGGACCGGCTGCCTTTACCGGCACCCTGGACCAGATATATCTGCAGGAATGGATCTGCCTCTTCAAGCAGGGAATGGAAGCCTGGTCGCTGTACAGAAAGACAGGTATTCCCACAACCCACCATATTGCCAGCTCAATGGCAGAATGTGGCTATACAGGACATAATACACCTCCTCTTCGTTACCCCTATCCGATTGTAGAAGGTACACTTAACGGTGCAAACTCTGCTGGTCCGATGTCACAGGTAATTGACGAATTCTGGGGCAAACAAATGTGGTTTGACACCCGTACAGGAGTCAAATAGACAGAAGTTGTATTAATTATTAAAAGGGCGCCTTTCCGGGTGCCCTTTTTTTGTAGCCTTTATTTTTTTTCGTATATATTTGTTATATGAATTATGCAATGAATTTTTTCCCTTTACGGGAAGTCAAGCGTTTTGACCTGGCCAAAATGCCCCAGCCTGTCAGCTGGTATCTGAGACCAATTACCTGGTTATTAAGCTTTCCATCCCTGTGGAGGCATCGTACAAAAATAAAAAAGGTCAACATGGAGGGGATTAAACCCCCGTATCTTCTGTTATGCAATCATAATGCCTTTTATGATTTTATGGTGGCCACGGTAGCGACTTTCCCTCATCAGGCATTCTATGTTGTAGCGGTTGATGGTTTTATAGGCAAGGAATGGCTTATGAGACGGGTAGGGTGTATAGGGAAAAGAAAATTCACTAACGATATTGCGCTTATAAGGCATCTTAAAACGGTAGTGGAAAGAGGAAAGATTGCAGCCATATATCCCGAGGCCAGGTATTCGTTATGCGGAACAAATGCTGTTTTGCCGCCTTCTTTAGGCAAATTGGTGAAACATCTGAACGTGCCCGTGGTAACGCTTATTACATACGGACACCATATTAACGCCCCGTTCTGGAACCAAAAAACCAGGGGTGTGCGGACTAAGGCAACAATGACACAGATCATCAACGCAAAAGAAATAGGCACACTCTCAATTGATGAAATCAACGACAGGATAAACCGGGCATTTGAATACGACGATTTTGCCTGGCAAAGGGCGAATAATATTCCTGTAAAGTATAAAAACAGGGCGAAAGGCCTTCATAAGGTCCTTTACCAATGTCCGGATTGCGGGACAGAATATAAAATGGCTTCGGGCGGAGATGAAATATGGTGCAATCATTGCTCAAAGCGCTGGAAGATGTCCGAATTGGGAGAACTTAAGGCTATAGAAGGAGAAACAAAGTTTTCTCATATTCCCGACTGGTATGAGTGGGAACGGGAGCAAGTCCGTCTCGAAGTGGAATCGGGCACCTATTGTTTCCGGTCCGATGTAACGGTGAGAATGCTGCCTAATTCCAAAGGTTTCATAGATATAGGTAACGGAGAAATGGTTCATGATATGAATGGTTTTGAGCTTACCGGAGTATACGGCGGAGCGCAGTACACACTGAACATTCCGGCTCAGTCTGTCTATTCATGCCATATAGAATACGAATACGGAAAATACAAGCGGGATTGCGTCGATCTCAATACGCTTAAAGATTCGTTCTGGGTGTTTCCGGAGGGGGACAATTTTTCGGTGACCAAGATTTCCCTGGCCACCGAAGAGTTGTTCAACTACAGAAAACCATAAGCTTTGCCGTACGCCAGGTGTTGCTGTAAAAAGTCATTGGCGTATTCAATACGGTAATCGGTTACCTGACCTTTTTTATTGGTCACGGGAATAATATGGGGGTTCATGAAGCCGCCGTAAGGTTTCAGTTCCAATGCAGCATAACGCGTACGAACTTCTTTGTGCAATACCGGGTCTATCTTCACCCCGTAGGTTTCCACCATATTTTTGCCCGACAGGTAATCTCCTTCCGATTTAATCCGTTGCATCTCCGCCAGCAGTTCTCCAAACAGATTCCTGAGGGCCTCAAAATTGTTGATTACGAAGTAGGTCTTGCCGTCGCGTATCTTCTTTTCAATAACATTGTCTTTTTGTCCTTTCTCGTAACACCACGAGGCTATCAGCTGACGGCACTGCATGTGGGCCTGGGTTACTTCTTTGCCTTCTTCAATTCTAACCAGCTGGGTGAAAAGACCGTTACGTATATAATTGATGTATTCGGCCTTATATGCCTGGTCATCCGGTAAAATGCCCAATTCTGTCATTTTGGGATCGGCAATGTAATAAAGAGCGAAAAGGTCTGCCCGTGATTCTTCCAGCGGGGAGCTGTATCCCCTGAGAGCGTTGGGTGATGTTTCCGGAAGCAGTTGTCCGGAGCCATGTCCCAGGCATTCGTGAAGGTCGGTATGCAGGTCTCCGGTCAGGCTGCCGTATTTTCTCACGAGGGCAACTTCCGTTGTATCCCATGAGAATTCGTCAATCATGTTTTTGGGAGATTCTTCGGCTGCCCGGTCGTATGCATTGGAGATATTTGCAATAGTCACGGATTTTGATCCGTATTCTTTCCTGACCCAGTCCGAGTTAGGCAGGTTAATTCCAATAGGGGTCGACGGGAAGGCATCCCCTCCGAGCATGGCCACATTGATTACCTTGGCAGATACGCCCTTGACTTCGCTCTTGCGGAAGCGGGGATCTATGGGGGAGTGGTCCTCAAACCACTGAGCGTTGGCACTGATTATGGAAGTCCGCCTGGAAGCTTCTTTGTCAATGTAGTTTACGTTGGCTTCCCAGGAACCTTTCATCCCCAGCGGATCTGCATATACTTCAATAAATCCGTTCACGAAGTCCACTTCACTGAGGGTATCCTGTGACCAGGCAATGTTGAATTGATCCCATAATTTCAGATCTCCTGTCTTATAATACTCAATAAGAGATTCAAGGAGGGCTGTCTGTTGAGGCGTTTCGGCCACTTCTGCGGCTTTTTCCAGCCAGTGGCAGATCTGTGAGATGGCCGGGCCGTACAGGCCGTCAATACGGTAAATATCTTCGATGATTTGGCCGTCCTTTTTTATCAGTTTACTGTTGAGCCCGTATTCCACCGGGCGGGGATCTGTGCGATCTATCGTCTTTTCATAAAAAGCCTCGGCCTCGGCCAACGAAACATCTCCGTAAAAATTGCTTTCTCTCTTGGGATACAGAGTGGGGTCGCACATGATATCCACCAGTTCTTCCCCAAGATTGTCCTGGGAATTATGTATCAGGGAAAGCATGTACGCTGAGCTGCACTCGGGGAGAATCTTGTCTTCTGCGTAGTGATGATGGATCCCGTTGCTGAAAAAGACTCTTTTGGCGTAGGTCAGAAACTGGCTGAATTCAGGTGTGTCCCTGTCTCCGGAATAAGTTTCCAGAATGTTTTCCAGGCATTTTCTGACAGCCAGATTGTATTTAAAATTCTGGTCCCAGAAAATATCCCGGCCGCTCTTGGCCGCTTCTCCCAGGTAGTAGATAAAAGATTTCTGTTTTAGGGTCAGATTGTCCCATCCGGGGAGACGGTAACGGATAACCTTCAGGTCAGCAAATTCGTCTGCCAGGTATTTGAAACCGGGTTCCGGTGTTGTGTTCTTGCCGGAGTTACCTGAACAGGAACACCCTGCTATACCAACCAGGCAAGCAAAAGCGATTTTCATTATTTTCATATTAAACTAATGGTTACGGATTTTTCGTACGAATCTGTTTATTTGACGTACAACGGAAAAAGCAATGATAGCCGTGGGAATAATTACTGGCAGTAAGCGCGATGCGTTGCTATCTTTAGGAAAAGAGAAAAGAGATCCTCCTCCGCAGATAGAATCTTTCATTCGCTTTTCAACCCCTTTTATGTGCCACGAAAGAGAATTACGTTCAGCTCTCAACTGTTCTATTGTGCTGATTTTTGAATAAATGGCCCTTCTGCTGCTCATAAGCTATTCCTCCCTGACGTTAGGGTCTTTTTCTTCAAAAAAAAGTTTGGAGAAAAGTCGTACGAAACCATTGACAAACAATTTCTTTCTGTAAAGGAAGAGCACAAGAAAGATCAGCAGAAAGAAAACACCTGTGATAATCGAAGCCATCACCTGGTTGTCCAGGACCAGTCCAAGCCATTTGTTTGCACCGGCAGCCAAAAAAATAATGGCTGTCATCAGGGTAAGAATCAGTACAATAGTAACGAGAAGCTTATTGATTACCATTGTAAGATTCTCGATCAGCCCCAGCTTGAATGCGTCTGTCTTAAGGCCAAGGTATTCCCTGACCGATTCTTTCAGATCCATTACAGTGGTCTTTATTCTTCAGGACCTTCTTCCCGGTTCTTCGGGAAATGTTTGTCATACTCTTTCTTGATCTCTCCAATGCCTTTGTCAAAGGTGTCGCGGATCTTTTCCCTGGTTTCACTGCCTTTGGCAGGTGCAAACAAGAGCGCAATGGTAGCCCCGATCAGGGCGCCACCCAGCATAGCTACAAAGTGTGAACTTTTCATAATGAATTATTATTGCGATATTTGTTCCTCTTACAAAGATAGGAAAAAGGATTATCTTTGCCTCATGAAAGGGCTTAAACTTTTTTGTTTCCTGTTTGTCCTCTTATACTTAGAGGGTTGCGACTGGTGTATTAAACCGCCAGACGAATATGTACACAATCTTCTTATTTATATGGCAGCCGACAACAGTTTGTCTGATCTTGCCCTTGAGAATATGAATGAAATCATAACCCATGCCGATATTCCCGAAAATCATGCCCTTCTGGTATTTATTGATCGCAGGAATACGGGTGCATTTCTTATTCGTCCCCGAAACGTCAACTCAAAAGTAATCCTCGACACAATTGGCAGGTACGGGACCGTAAATTCAGGAGAAGTATCCATGCTGACCTCTGTTATTGCCGAGGCCCGCCTGGAATGTCCCGCCCGAAGTTACGGGCTTATATTGTGGTCTCACGGCACAGGCTGGCTGCCCAAAGGTCTTTACGGAGAATCAGCTACACCGGCTATTGCGCTACAGTCAATATCGCCTGCACCTGCTTTCAGATATAACATCCATGACAGTGCCTATCCGGGAGTCAAGACCTTTAGCCAGGATGGCGAATCCCAGATGGAAATTGCCGATCTTGCCAATGCGCTCAAGACGTATCATCACGATTATATTTGTTTTGATGCCTGCCTTATGGCAGATGTCCAGACGTATTATGAGCTAAAGGAAGTGTGCGATTATTTTGTGGGATCTCCTGCGGAAATCATAGATACCGGGTTCCCATACGATAAACTGCTCTCTGTAATGATGCCCTATAAAGGCCGCGAAAACCTTGTTGCGCTCTGCGACGCTTATTTTAATAAATACAATGCCATGACCGGGTATAACAAGTCAGCGACCATCTCTTTGGTGAGCACACAATTTCTGTCCCCGCTTGCAGTCGCCTTTGGCGAGCTTGTAGCCAACACGTCTGTAGACCCCGAAACCATAGACAGAGAGTCCTTACAGACCTATGACAGATTAAGTGAACATGTTTTTTTTGATATTGAAAGGATAGCAAGGGAGCTGGGAGACGATACACGATATAATGCATTCTGTGAAGCTCTTGACAATGCTGTCGTATACAAGAAGTCAACCGAGTATTTCATAACCATACCCATCAATCATTTTTCAGGACTGGCCGCATACCTGCCCACTGAACGTCTTCCAAGGATTCAGACCGGCTTCAGGAATACTTCATGGAACCGTATTATAGGGGGATGGGTATCGGAATAATTTTGCAAACTTCAAGTTTTTAACTACTTTTGCCCGCCCTTAGAGGACCTTTAGTAAGGTGCCATGGGATCCGTGCCGGGTCACGGATTGAGTAACACTAATCACTAAATTTACAATTATGAAACAATTTGAGATCACTGCACAGAGACGCGCTTCTTTTACTAAAGCTGCTGTCAAACAATTGCGCAAAGAAGGAATGGTTCCCTGTGTTTTATACGGGAACAAAAAAGAAAATGAACATTTTACGGTAGTCGAAAAAGACCTTAAAAATCTTATCTATACCCCCAGTTCATACATTGTTGCCCTGAGTATTGAAGGATCAAAACAACTCTGTGTACTCCACGAAGCTCAATACCATCCTGTTACCGACAAAATACTGCACCTCGATTTTCTGGCCGTTAACCCGAGTGAGCCCGTTACCATACATATCCCTGTTGTAGTCACCGGAACTTCAGAAGGTGTACGTCAGGGAGGCAAGCTGCAGGTTGTAGCCCGTAAGCTTTTAGTTAAAGGCAAAATGGAAAACCTGCCCGATACCATCGATATAGATATTACGGATCTCCCCCTTGGTAAAACAATTGTAGCCGGCGATTTGAAATACGATGGCATACAGATCATATCTCCAAAAACGACAATGATCTGCATGGTTAAAATGACCCGTGCTGCTACAGCGGCTGCTTCTCAAGCTACTGAGTAATTTCATGCGTCTGTGTCTTACCTCATTGTCGGATTAGGTAACATTGGCGTTGAATACGCTAACACCCGCCACAATATTGGATTCTCTGTGTTGGATGCCCTTGCTGTGGCATCCAACACTTCTTTTTCCGTATTGCGTTACGGATCGTTAGCCCAGATAAAAATCAGAGGAAAGAAGGTCTGGCTTCTTAAGCCGTCCACTTACGTAAATCTGAGCGGTAAAGCTGTTAATTATTGGATACAGGAGGAGCGGATCCCCCTGGAAAATGTGTTGATTGTGCTGGACGATGTGGCGCTTCCCTTTGGTAAACTGCGTATGAGGGCACAAGGAAGTGACGGCGGACACAACGGACTTAAGAATATTTCGGCCGTACTGGGAACAAATGCTTACGCCCGGCTGAGGATTGGAGTAGGGGATAATTTCCCGAAAGGCGGACAGGTAGATTATGTACTTGGTAACTGGACTAATGAACAGGTAAAAGAAATGCCTTTTGTCCTGGACAGTGCTGCCTCGTCAATTAATCTTTTTGTCTGCGAAGGTGTGACCAGGGCTATGAACAAGGTTAATACCCAATCTTCGGAGGAAAAAGAACATGAGACTTGACAAATACCTTTGGGCCATTCGTGTTTTTAAAACACGAGCCGAAGCTACCGAAGCCTGCAGAGGTTCCAGGATAAAGGTTAATGAACAGGAAATCAAGCCTTCCAAGGAAATCAGGGTGGGGGATATCATTAATGTAAGGAAAGGAGCTGTCTACTATACCTATCGTGTTATTCAACAGGTTGAGAACCGGCAGCCGGCCAAAAACGTACCTCTGTATGCCGAGGATCTGACACCTGCAGAAGAATATGCCAAACTGGAACAACCCAGAGAAACCATTATGATATACAGAAAAAAAGGAACGGGCCGTCCTACTAAAAAAGAAAGACGCCAGCTGGATGATCTTATGGATAACTAGATAGTTACCTCCAGCAACATCGTACTTTTATTACCGGGAACTATCACCCAATCATCCACTGCCTCGGGAATCATAATGCATCGCCGGGGCTCTACCCGGTAAGTGACTCCACCCACAATAATCGAAAACGGATCATACAAAGCGGCATAGACCACAAAACCGTCTCTGTCAATGCCTTCACATTCCATCGGCTTTTCAACAGTAACGAGTTTTACCGTAAAATAAGGACAGGTAACCAGGGTCCCTTCCGTAACAGGAATCGGATCGTATTTGTTAAAATCTATACATTCCAGTGCCAGGTCCATGTGCATTTCGCGTGCCGTGGCAGGATCATGTTCCCGGCCCCAGTCGTAAATGCGATATGTTATATCTGATACCTCCTGAATTTCAGTAATGGATAGTCCCCCTCCGCAGGCATGAATCAATCCCGTAGGGATGAAATAACATTCTCCTTTTTTGGGAACAATACAGTTCATGACATCGGGGAGTGTCTCCTTGTCGCATCTTTCAAGAAATTCTTCGGGAGACATGTCTTTATTAAAGCCCAGATAAAGCCGGGCATCGGGACTTGCATCCGTGATGTACCATACTTCGGTTTTGCCGTATGCATTGTGCAGATTTTTAGCCTGTTCATCGTCGGGGTGTACCTGAACTGAAAGAAATTCGTTGACGGTCAGGTATTTGACAATAAGAGGAAATTCGGCTCCCGAGGCGGAAAAGGTTTTCATCCCAACCAGGTCCATCAGGTAAACTTCCATGAGTTCGTTAATGTCGTTGCCGGCAAGGAACCCGTTCTCCACCAATGAAGTATCGCGGTCCAGTCCGCTAAGGGCCCATAACTCAGAACCCCAAACCATCCTCTTGATGATGGGTTTAAACAGCAGGGGATATAATTTAAACTCGCTCATAGGTGGTTTCTCTAACGGACATACAGGCTAACTTTTTGTTCAGATAAAAGAAGACGGCAACAAAAATCACTAAAGAAAGGCCAAGGCTTATGAAATAAGTCTGATCTCCAAGAAAGGCCCTGATGGACATATCGGCCGGTAGATCGGGAAACAGATAGGCCAGTAAAAAGGATATGCCGTTATTGACGGCATGCAGCGACACACAAGCCCAATAAGAGCGCGTCCTGTAATAAATCCAGCCAAAAAGGCATCCCATCAGAAATGCCGGTATGGCCTGCCAGGGATTGCCGTGTATGACTCCAAACATAAGAGCCGACCACATAATTGCCTTCCAGGGAGCCATATGCTGAAGCATGCCGCCCAATGCGATTTTCCTGACCAGCCATTCTTCCAGCAGGGGCGCCGCAATAACTACGGCAAGAAATGTGGGGAAGTTGTTCTCTGTCATTTTTTCGAACAGTTCCTTAATGAAATCGGGCATTTTCATCCAGGAAGTGAGCGGGTCCAATATGATGGAAAGGGTGACTACCAAAACAGGTAAAAGAACGGCAAAAACGAGCACAGGCACCTTCCCAAGACTTGGTGACGGATTCGGGAAAGGAGGTCTGCCCGAAACAAGAGCTGCCTGGTAAGCATTTCTGCCCCGGAGGAATACAAATAAAAAGACTAAGACAAACGGGAGAGGATATAAAACGGCAGTACTCCATCCCGTACCTGTTGCAGAAATACTTCCGGGTGCAATCAGATTTACGATAAATATAACAGCACTGGATAATATAAAGCCCCCGAGCAGCAGAATAGCCAACATGATCAGCCACGATTCTCCCAATCCGGGACGGTAATAGTCTAGATATTTTTTCATATTCTATTCGTTTTATGTGAACAATGGAGTGGGATACAAACCCTGATCGTGTAATGATTTAAGCCGGGCTACAACGCCTTCGCGGTCTTCCCTGTAGGTAACGCCAAACCATTGTGCGTTGGTTTTCAGTACACTGCAGGTGCCTCTATTGGATTTTATCAGGTGGTTCACCATAGTGGGAAGATGGTATTCCGAGGTCGGACGAGTGGCGTTCTCCTTAAGAAAATCAATAACCAGATCATGAGCCTTTGGATAAACGTCGGGCAGGAATCCCCAGCAATTCATGGAGCAAAGATCATCGGCCTTCAGTTCCATCTCGTAAGCCGGTTTGCCGTCTTCATCGGGAACCACGCATACAATACGTCCGTTACCTGTATCCTGGATCTTGTATCTTTCCACCACATCGGTGAGCAATTCATTTTTGTCGCGCTGGCAGATTCCCCTGGAAACAGGACCAGACGGGGAAAGAGTATTGTCCAGCCGGTAGCCTGCCATAGCATAAGATCCCGGGAGCAGGTTGGGCCGGTTAAGGTATTCAGCCAGAACCTCAAAGGTGTTTCTTCCGTAAAAGTCGTCGGCATTGATGATTCCAAAAGGTGTGTTGACTACCCGGGACGTGGTGAGCAATGCATGACCGGTTCCCCAGGGCTTCTGACGTCCTTCCGGAGGGAAAAAGGGAGCAGGGATATCTTCCAGTTCCTGGGCAACAAAAGTAAAATCGAAACTGGATCCGTAACGTGATGCGCAGACCCGCATAAAATCTTCCCTGAATGATTCACGGATAACAAAAACAATTTTTCCAAAACCGGAGCACAATGCATCGTAAATGGAATAATCCATTATTGTTTCACCATTGGGACCAAGTGTATCGAGCTGTTTGAGACCTCCGTAACGACTTCCCATGCCGGCGGCCATTATAACAAGTGTAGGTTGCATAAACAAAAACCTTATATTTGTGAAATTTCAATTAGTATGTGGCAACGTTTCAAATCTACCAGATTATTTAAGGTAATAAGGAACAAGTATTTTATTGCTGGTTTGATCTTTATTGTCTGGATTTGTTTCTTTGACAACAATAACCTTGTCGGTTGGATCGGGGCATTGAAGGACTATTCCGGAAACAAATCGCAACAAAGATACTATAAAGAACAAATTCGTCAAACTGAAAGCAAACTGAACGAAATACAATCAAACAAGGATTCTCTTGAAAAGTTTGCCCGTGAGAATTATTACTTCCATAAAGAAAACGAAGATGTTTTCATTGTCACGCCAGAGCCTTCAGATCCCTCAGATCGTCTCCCGTTAAAGTAGGCGCCCCGTCACAGGGCAGATGTTGAGGATTGTAATAATATTGGTCAATACCAAAAATCTGTGCTCCTTCAATATCGTTAACGAAATTGTCACCCACCATTAATGTCTCTTCTTTTTTCCCGTTGATTGCCGTCAGGGCTGCTATGAACATTTTCGGATTGGGCTTGTGGAATCCCACCTCTTCTGAAATAAAGATTCTTTTGTTGAAAAAGCGGTCCAGCCCGCTACTTTTTATTTTGCTGTATTGAACCTGCTTAAATCCATTAGTCAAAAGAGCCATGCGGCACCCTTTCTTATCCAGGTCTTCCAACACCTCCATGGCATGAGGCATAAGAGCCGTGCGGGTAGGCATCATATCGAGGTATTCTTCGCTGAACAGGGGCGACAAGGCCTCGGCACCGGGAATTCCGAACTCCTGAAAAGTCCGGACAAACCGGATCGTACGTAAAGTCTGTTGCGTAATCCCGCCGGCCTCGTACTGTTGCCAGAGTAACTCATTGTGGGCTTTGTAACGCCGGTAGAATTCAAAACCATCTGTAACAAACGACTCCAACCCGTGGGAGCGGATCAGAGTCGTTATACAGTCCCTGGCATTTGTGTCGAAATCCCAAAGGGTGTTGTCAAGGTCGAACAGAAAACAGCGGTATTTCATTGGCAATAGAAGTCAATCATACGGCTTATGGCTCTTTGGCATACAGGGCAGAATCCGGGAGCATTGTTGGTTTTCATGCGGCAATCGTCGGCCGGACGGAAAACGCCCTTGGCCATGTAGCCTCCGCCTTCAAAAAGTCCTACACCTTCTACCTCCATCATGTCTTGCCATTTGGATTCGAAATCCACTTTGGTAGTGATATTGGGTTCCCAGGGTTCAATATCCAGTGGGTACATGTCCAGATAGGCAACTTGTGATGTATAGTATTCATCGGCCAGACCGGCAAAACTATGACCAAATTCATGTACGAAAACTTCCTTTACGGTAGGATGATCGGCCATGCTCAGACCATAATAATTGTAAATGCCTCCGCCTCCGTATTTCCGGGTGTTGACTATCACGTATATGGCATCGAAAGGAGCTCCGGATACTGTTTTTGCCAAAGGCAGGTAATCGGGTGCAGTCATGTAACGGTCTACATAAAATGTATTGAATGCAGCTCCAATGCAGGTACGTTTCCATATGTCCTGCTGAGGGATATCAGGTCCGGATTCTTCAGATGCCGCGCAAAGGGTCCAGATATTGAAATCGTTCTTGCGGGATTTGAATGGTTCGTAGTCGAAAAGATACCCGCTAAAACGGGCAGCATCTGCCAGAAATTTATCCATCTCTTCCTGTGTGTAGCCTTCTGCAACGAAAAGCAGATCGACCTTATTCTCAACAGGACCGTTATCCAGAAGTTTTTGGGCGCTGTATACGGGTTTTTCGTTTGAGATCAACGCATCGGAGGGATCAATGGAAAATTCAAGTATGGGTTCGTAAGTTCCTTTTTTTGCTATACGATGGTACATGACAAACAGAACCGGTGCTTTCGGGAAAGGCATCCATACCGAGGAATTGAAAGCCATGTCCCTGTGTTTGGCCTCTTCTGTTGTGCGCCATTCCTGGAAAAGAGAATTGAAACCTTTCGAGAAAAGAAGCTGCCCGTCAGGTGTAAAAATTTTATAATAGTATTCTCCGTAGCCGAAAGGATCTATGAGCTGTGTTCTGGAACCGGCCCATACAGGTTCTTTATGCAGGGATTGCAGGAAAGCATCCTGTGTTGTTGAATTGCCGGTAAAAACAAGATCAATGCGCAAACGTTCCGATGTAAAGTACTGATCGAAAGAGGGGGACTGAGCAAGAGCCGGGGTACAGAATAAAACAATGAACAATATGAGAGCTGATTTTTTCATTTGGTTGAAAATTGGGTATTAATTACCGGTATAATTATGAGGTGTAATGCTTAACAATTCATTCTTGACCTCATCGCTTATTTCCAGATTCCGGATGAAATTGTGCAGGTATTCTTTATCGATATGCATATTGGTACGGGTAAGCTGTTTGAGCGTCTCGTAAGGTCTTGGGTAATTCTCTCTCCGGAGAATGGTTTGTATGGCTTCCGAGATAACGGCCCAGTTCTCTTCCATATCCGCATCAATGGCAGCTCTGTTAAGCAGCACCTTGCCAAATCCTTTCTCAAGCGATTTGAAAGCCAGAAGGGTGTGTGCCAGAGGCACACCAATATTTCGTATTACAGTAGAATCGGTAAGGTCCCTTTGCAGACGCGAAATGGGCAGCTTTGAGGCAAGATGGCCGAAAACGGCATTGGCTACTCCAAAGTTTCCTTCTGCATTTTCAAAATCAATGGGATTCACTTTATGCGGCATGGCTGAAGAACCTATCTCTTCATCTTTAATATGCTGCTTGAAATAATTCATGGAAATATAGGTCCACATGTCCCGGCACAGGTCAATGCAAATTGTGTTAATGCGGCTAAGACTGTGGCACAAAGAAGCAAGGTGGTCGTAATGTTCTATCTGTGTGGTGGGATATGAACGATAAAGGCCCAGCGTGTTATTGACAAATTTTTCTGCAAATTTATTCCAGTCTATCTGGGGATAAGCAACGTGATGAGCGTTGAAATTCCCTGTGGAGCCACCGAATTTTGCAGCAAAGGGTACCTGTTCGAGACTCTTGAGCTGTTCTTCTATCCTGACTTTGAAGACCATGATTTCTTTGCCGAGGCGGGTAGGCGAGGCCGGCTGGCCGTGTGTGTGGGCCAGCATGGCAACAGGGCCCCATTCCTGTGCTTTGTCGCCCAGCATGTCAATAATCTTTTTGAGCATGGGCAGATACACTTTCTCGATGCCATGCTTAAGGCTCAAGGGGATGGCCGTGTTGTTGATGTCCTGCGAAGTCAGTCCAAAATGGATGAATTCGCAATAATCACCAAGTCCCAATGCTCTCATTTTATTTTTCAGGAAGTATTCAACAGACTTGACGTCATGGTTGGTAACCTTTTCCTGGGCTTTTATTACCTGAGCGTCGGTAATGTTGAAGTTCTTGTATACATTACGCAAAATGGGATACCAGCGTGAGTCGATATCTTTCAGTTGGGGAAGAGGCAGCTTGCAAAGTGCAATGAAATACTCAACCTCTATCTGGAGCCTGTAACGGATGAGCGCATATTCTGAAAAGTATTCGTTTAATTGCGCTGTCTGAGCGTAATAACGGCCGTCAATAGGCGAAATGGCGAGCAAAGGATTAAATTCCATAATATATGAATTAGGTTTTTTACTAAACAAATATACGCATTTTTTGGTACAATCTGACCATCTGCACGGCGGGTGCCACATCGTGTACACGCAATATTCCCGCCCCTTTATAGAGCATATGAAGATGCAGGGCTGTAGTGCTCAAGAGTGCCTGGTCAGGGGTCAGGCCCAAAGGAAGATAAGTCATTCTTTTCCTGGATATGCCCACTAGAAGGGGAGCTAATGGCTCACCCCGGTCATTGACAGGTATTGTTTCCGGAAGGTGTTCCATGAGTTCATAATGTTGTTCCATGGTCTTGTTAAAACCAAACCCGGGGTCCAGTACAAGATCCTTTATGCCCGCCTTTTCTGCCTCTTCGCATTTCTCCAGGAAAAAGCGCTTTACACCGGCCGGCCCTTCATATGGGACCTGGTGCATGGCTATCCAGGGCAATCCGAGTTGTGCCACCAGCGGAACCATTTCTTTATCGAAAGATCCTGCTGTTATGTCATTCACCCAGAAAGACCCGATTATCCGGTAAACTCTTTCAATAATTTGAGGTCTGAAAGTGTCAATGGAAAGGCGGAGACCGGGAAAATATTCCGGGATGGCTTTCAGAGAGGGTTCCAGTCTGGCCCATTCCTCTTCACAAGAAGGCATTTCAGCCCCGGGGCGGGTGGAACAGCCCCCGATGTCAATAATTTCTGCCCCTTCCTCCAGGGCAATCCTTATCTTTTGAACGGTCTGCAGGGGAGAATCGGACCGGCTCGCAGCATAAAATGAATCCGGTGTGCAATTCACTATGCCCATTACAATGGGTTCCTGAAAAATCATAGACAAAAATAAGTAAAATACGTAAATCAGAGATTATCGTGTAAATTTGCTATATGTTTATAGTTTTGGAAGGTTTGGATGGAGCCGGCAAATCCACCCAGCTGAAAGCACTGGAGGCTTATTATAAAAAGCTTGACCGTGATGTACGTTTCATGCATTTTCCACAGTATGAGACTCCCGTTTATGGTGAACTGATAGCCCGTTTTTTAAGGGGAGATTGCGGCCCCATAGACACGGTGGATCCTTACCTTGTAGCCTTGCTGTTTGCCGGGAACAGGTCCCAATTGTCTTCCACTATAAAGGAATGGCTGGACAAAGGTTCTGTTGTCCTGCTGGATCGTTACGTTTATTCCAACATTGCCTTTCAGGGGGCTAAAATTAAAAATCTGTCGGAGAGAAATAAACTGAGGGACTGGATTCTCAATATGGAATTCAATTATTTCAAGCTGCCCAGACCCGATGTAAATCTGTTTCTGGATGTGCCTATTTCTTTTGTTAAATCCAAGCTAAGAGAAGAAAGAAAAGGAGAGGACAGAAGTTACCTTAAAGGCAAAAAAGATATTCACGAGGCCTCTGTCCAGTTCCAGGCAACGGTAAGGGAAGTTTACCTGGACCAGGCTGCCAGGGATGATTCTTTCAGGGTTGTGTCCTGTGCCAATGAACGTGGAGACATGGCTTCGTGGGAGGAGATTTTTGAACGGATAATTGTTTATGTAAAATGAGAAGAATATCCTGTTTGATCATTGGATTGCTTTTTGTATTCTCCGGTTTTGTCAAAGCTGTGGATCCTGTTGGAACCGGTCTGATTTTTTCTGAATACTTCAAAGCGTTTGGATTGCATTTTCCCGGATCTTTTGGTTTGGTCTCGGGAGTCATGCTTTCTACGCTTGAGTTTCTACTGGGAGTAATGCTTTTGCTTGATTTCAGAAAGAACCTTACAGCCTGGGGAACGTTTCTTTTAATGAGTTTTTTCACTGTTCTCACATTGTTCCTTGCTTTGTTCAATCCGGTAAGCGATTGCGGATGTTTCGGGGAAGCCATAAAATTATCCAATTGGGAAACATTTATAAAGAACATAATTTTCTGGCCTTTTACTCTTTTCCTGTTTATTGGACGAAACAGAACGGCTCCGCTGGCACGTGAATGGGTAGAATATCTGGTCGCTGCACTTTTTGCCCTGTTTGCGGCCGGAATTTCGTTCTATAGTTACCGTCATCTGCCTTTGATTGAATTCATGGCTTTCAGGGCAGGAAATAATGTGGCTGAAATGCTAGATAACGCCAGAAACGATCCTGGAATTTCATTTGAGACCGAGCTGGTTTACAGTAAGAACGGCCGTGAAGCTGTGTTTTCTGTAGATAATCTTCCGGACAGTACCTGGACTTTTGTAGATTCACGTACCAGGGAAATATCATCGGGTATACGTCACAAAATAACCGATTTTACTGTCAGGGATGCTGAGGGCAGGAATGTGGGTGATTCGCTTCTGGCTATCAAGCCGGCAGCTCTGGTGCTTTTGGTGACCACAGAGCAGCATCTGAACAATAAAATACTAGACCCGTTAAAACCGCTTATAGCGGAGTGTATCAACGAAGAAAGACCCTACTATGCCATTAGTGCGGTCGCTCCATCTGTTATACTTGACGCTCTTGAACAGACAGGTCTTCAGATGCCCGTTTATTATGCCGACAGCAAGACTCTTTTGACAATGATCCGCTCTACGCCAGGGCTTATGGTATTACAGCAAGGTGTGGTAAATGCCAAATATGCCTGGAGGGATTTTCCTTCGTCCGAAGAATGGAACCGTCATATAAATACGGATCCGGAACTGGTTGTTGCCCAATCCCGGATCCATAACAGGCTAAGAATAGAAATACTAGCCGTGGCAGTATTTTTGGTGATCTTTCTGCTGCGTAAAGGTTTCTGGTTTAGCCGCAGACATATCTGATTATTAAAGCTTGCGTTTTATTTCCACAATGTTGTACGATTCAATGATGTCGCCATTTTTTATGTCGTTGAAGCCGTCTATGTTCAGACCGCAGTCATAACCGGCCTGTACTTCTTTTACATCGTCCTTAAAGCGCTTAAGGGATCCCAGCGTACCTGTATATACGACAATGCCATCGCGAATTACTCGTACTTTGGCATTACGGATAATCTTACCTTCCTTAACCATACATCCGGCAATGGTACCCACCTTCGAAATCTTGAATGTCTCACGAACTTCCACTGTAGAGGTGACTTCTTCTTTTTCTTCCGGTGCAAGCATCCCCTCAATACCGCTCTTGACTTCTTCAATGGCATCGTAGATAATGGAGTAAAGCCGGATTTCTATTTCTTCTTTTTCTGCCAGTTTACGGGCAGATGAAGAAGGCCTTACCTGGAATCCGATAATAATGGCATTCGAAGCGGTAGCCAGCAGTACATCAGATTCAGAGATACCTCCTACGGCTTTATGAATCACATTAACCTGAACCTCTTCGGTTGAAAGTTTAATAAGCGAATCGGACAAAGCCTCAATGGATCCGTCTACGTCGGCTTTTACTATGATGTTCAGTTCCTGGAAGTTGCCTACAGCGATACGTCGGCCAATCTCTTCGAGTGTAATGTGCTTTTGTGTCCGCAGGCCCTGGATGCGCATTAACTGTTCACGTTTTGCTGCCAGATCACGGGCTTCTTTTTCATCTTCCATGACGTTGAATAACTCTCCGGCAGCAGGAGCTCCGTTCAGACCCAGTACGGATACAGGTGTTGCCGGACCGGCCACCTGGATCTTCTGACCGCGTTCATTGAACATGGCACGTACTTTTCCGCTATTAGAGCCGCTCAAAAGAACATCGCCTATATGAAGTGTGCCGTTTTGGACCAGAATAGTTGCGAGGTAACCGCGTCCCTTATCAAGAGAAGATTCAATAATGGAGCCTGAGGCTCTTTTATTTGGGTTCGCCTTTAGTTCAAGAAGATCTGCTTCCAGCAGAATCTTTTCGAGCAACTTGTCTACATTGGTGCCTTTCTTGGCAGATATTTCCTGGCATTGGTATTTTCCGCCCCAATCTTCAACCAGGATATTCATGTTGGCCAGCTGTTCGCGTATCTTTTCGGGATTGGCCCCGGGTTTATCAATTTTATTAATGGCAAAAATCATTGGGACACCGGCCGCAGTTGAGTGGTTAATGGCTTCTATGGTTTGTGGCATAATGGCGTCATCGGCAGCAACAATGATAATGGAGAGGTCTGTTACCTTTGCTCCACGGGCACGCATGGCCGTAAACGCTTCGTGTCCTGGTGTATCGAGAAAAGTGATAAGCCTGCCGTTGTCGAGTTTTACACTGTAAGCTCCAATATGTTGGGTTATGCCCCCGGCTTCACCGGCAATTACGTTGGCACTTCTTATGTGGTCAAGCAGAGAGGTTTTCCCATGATCGACGTGCCCCATGACTGTTACAATAGGCGGGCGTTCGCATAGTTCTGCGGGTTTGTCTTCTTCCTCCTGAATGTGATCTTGCAGGTCTGCTGTAACAAATTCCACCTGGAATCCGAATTCCTCGGCAACCAGAACCATGGCTTCGGCATCGAGCCTTTGGTTAATGGAGACCATCAAACCAAGATTCATGCAGGCTTCGATAACCTTCACTACAGGAACATTCATAAGTGTAGCCAATTCGTTAACAGTAACGAATTCGGTGACCCTTAGTACATTGCTCTCCATCTCCCTGCGTTCCTGCTCTTCTGCCATACGCTGGGTGAAAATATCTCTTTTTTCACGACGGTGCTTGGATCCTTTTGTTTTGCCCTTGCCTTCCGTCATACGTGCATAAGTCTCTTTTATTTGCTTTTGTATGGCGTCTTCGTCTACTTCTACGCGTATGGGTTTGAAGCGGTCTTTTCCGTGTGTACGGGGTCCGGCTTTGACATTGTTGTCGTTTCGTTGTTTTGGAGTGACCTTGTTAACGTCTACCCGCTCACGTTGGGGCTTCTGGATCCGTTCGCGTTTGCCCTTCTGTTTATCTTGTTGTTTATTCTTATCGTCAGTTGTCGGTTTTTTCTTATCGAAACGAGACAAGTCAATTTGTCCGGTAATCTTGGGACCGGCAAGTTTTTCCACTTCAGTTTCAATATGCTGAGGTTCCGGCCTCGGTTCCGGTTTGGCTTCGGGTTCTGCCTTGGGCTCGACTTTTGGTTCTGCTACCGGTCCGGGCTTATGCCCGGTCCTTGACTGTTGTCCCTGAAAAGCCTGTTTTTCATGTTTTTGTTCCGGTTTTTTCGCCTGAGGTTTTGAAAAACGGCTCAGATCAATTTGTCCAAGCACGGTAGGGCCTCCTGTTTCATTGTCCGAAGCAGCGGGTTTTGCACCCTGAGGTGCTTGTTGAGAAATTTCCTGTTTCGTTGCAGGTCCAGGAATTTCGGGAGTTGGTACTGTAATCTTTTCAGGTGAAGGTACAGGTGCCTCTTCTGTTTTTTTCATGGTAACATCCGGTTCTGCCGGTTTTTGAACGGGTGCTGTTTCCGGTGCCGGAGCGGGAACCGGAGTCTTTGCAGGAGTTGGGGAAGCCGCTTGTGCAGTAGTCTGAACCGGAGTCTGAACCGGTGGTGTTTGAACAGAAGCTTGAACAGGAGCCTTAGCTTGAACAGGTACAGGAGCTGGCGTCGGAACCGGAGCAGGCTCTGATACCGGTTTGGGAGACTGGACAGGCTTTGGTGCCTGAACAGGTTTGGGTTGTAAAGAAGGTTGAGATGTCAGGTTAACCGCCGGTTCATTAATGTCTTCATCTGAAGGAGATGAAATGTCTTTCACTTTCAGAATAATCTTTTTTGACTGCTCTTTAAGCAACAGCTCCTTGTCGAATTCTTTTTCAACAAGGGCATAAGCTTCGGCAGAAATCTTGCTGTTGGGTGATGCATCCACTTCTATGCCTTTCTTTTTCAGAAATTCGGTAAGAGTTCCAATCCCAATGTTAAATTCCTTTACGACTTTGCTAATTCTTATACCTTGGTTTTCTGACATATGTGCTCCTTATTCTTTATTGTCGTTTTCAAATTCTGCCCGTAATATGCGAATGACTTCGGCAGCAGTTTCTTCTTCCAGATCGGCCCGTTTGACCAATTCGGGAATAGGTATGGCCAAAACACTCTTTGCTGTATCGCAACCCATCTGCTTGAGTGCATCTATGATCCATTGATCAATCTCGTCGTTGAATTCGTCGAGCATTACGTCTTCTTCGTCTTCATCAACTTCGCGGAACACATCAATATCGTATCCTATAAGCATTCCTGCCAGTTTAATATTGGATCCGCCCTTGCCTATGGCCAACGACACTTCGCTCGGTTTGAGAGAGACACCCACCCGTTTTTCTTCTTCATTTATTTTTATGGAGGATACTTTGGCAGGGCTTAATGCTCTTTGAATGAGGAGTTGAGGATTTGACGTCCAGTTAATAATATCTATATTTTCGTTTCTCAGTTCACGGACAATACCATGAATCCTGGACCCTTTGACTCCTACACAGGCTCCTACCGGATCAATACGGTCATCATATGACTCGACAGCTACTTTTGCCCTTTCACCGGGAATCCGGACAATCTTCTTGATGGTTATGAGCCCGTCATAAATCTCGGGTACATCCTGCTCAAAGAGACGTTCCAGGAATTTGGGTGAAGTACGGGACAAAATGATCACAGGCGTGTTGTTTTTCATTTCCACACTCGATACAACCGCTCGTACCGTGTCTCCTTTACGGAAGTAATCACTGGGAATCTGTTCCGATTTGGGCAGCAGCAGTTCATTGCCGTCTTCGTCCAGCACAAGAACTTCTTTTTTCCATACCTGGTAAACTTCCCCTACGAGGATGTCACCTATACGTTCCTGATATTTTGCGTAAACGTTCGCCTTTTCAATATCCATAATGCGTCCGGCAAGATTTTGCCTTAGCGTTAGTATCCCTCTTCGCCCGAACTCAGACAGCTTGACTTCTTCTGTATAGGATTCCCCAATCTCATATGAATCATCAATTTTCGACACTTCTGCAAGAGAAATTTGTGTGTCGGGATCTTCTACCTTCTCTACGACCTCGCGGTTTCTCCAGATCTCAAAGTCTCCTTTGTCAATGTTGATGATAACATCAAAATTGTCGGCACTTCCATACATTTTAATAAGCTGAGAACGGAAAACATCTTCAAGGACACTCATCATGGTGGGACGGTCAATGTTCTTCAACTCTTTAAATTCGGCAAAAGTGCCAGTAAGATTTAAACCTTCCATAGTGGTTTTTATTTATTTGTAATAAAAAAGAGGACCAAGGTCCTCTTGCACATATTCCTAATCGACTGCAAATGTAATCATTTAAGTTATTTAAGCCAAATTTATTTTCTTATTTGCATTATTCCCCGAATGGAACGAAATTTGCAGAACAAAAAAATCTGAAATCTAAATATGGATCTAACAGCCGGAACGATAGCAGGACTCCTTAACGGAGAGGTTGTCGGAGATGAAAATACAAGCGTAAAAGGAGTTTCACGTATTGAACAGGGTAAACCGGGGACGCTGTGTTTTCTGGCAAATCCTAGATATGAACATTATATATATAGTACACGGGCATCTGTAGTTCTAATAAACAGAACCTTTGTCCCTACCGGAGAGATACCTGCAACCATCATAAAAGTTGACAATGCTTACGAGGCGATTGCCCAGGTACTGGGATTTTTCAGCAGCAGGAAATTGAAAAAAGGAAAGGAATTTCCATGCACTATTTCCAGAAAAGTATCAATCGGGAAAAAGGTATATATCGGTTCACATGCTTATATAGGAAAGTATTCAAAGATTGGGAACGGAGCCCAGATTTATCCCCAGGTTTATATCGGTGAAAATGTTCAAATAGGTGCCAATACAGTTCTGTATGCCGGTGTAAAAGTATATGATGGTTGTATTATCGGGGCCAATTGTATCATACATGCCAATGCGGTAATAGGGGCCGACGGATTTGGATTTGCACCTACTGCAGACGGAAAGTACAGAAAGATTCCTCAGACGGGAATCGTTACCATAGAAGACGATGTGGAAATTGGTGCCAATACAACCGTTGACAGGGCAACCATGGGTACAACCCTTATAAAAAGAGGAGTGAAATTGGATAACCTCATTCAGGTAGCACATAACGTAGTAATAGATGAAGATACGGTTATAGCTGCCCAATCGGGCATTGCCGGTTCATCAAAAGTAGGGAAACATTGTATGATTGGTGGTCAGGTAGGCATTGTGGGGCATGTGATTGTAGCCGATAATACACAGATTGGAGCGCAGGCAGGGGTGATTAGTACTGTAAAAGAAGAGAACAGAGTGCTTCTTGGAATGCCGGCCATAGATCATATAGATTTCATGAGGGCATACGCGCAGTTCAGAAAATCCGGTAAACAGAAAAAATGAAACAAAATACATTGAAGGCTGAACTCTATTTCAGCGGGATAGGTCTCCATACGGGACTGCATACAGATATGAAAGTATGTCCGGCTCCGGAAAATTCAGGCATACGCTTCCAGAGAGTAGATGTCCCCGGTCAACCCATAATTGAAGCCCTTGCGAATTATGTCATGAATACCGAACGGGGTACCGTTTTGTTCAGAGATAATGTGAAGGTGAGCACACTGGAGCACCTTATGGCTGCTTTCTATGGTATGGGAATAGACAATGCGCTGGTACAACTCAGCGCTCCGGAGGTGCCGATTCTCGATGGCAGTGCTTTACCTTATGTCGAGGCTTTTATGAGCACCGGCATTGTTTCGCAGAACGCAGAACGGAAATGCAAAACATTAAAGGATCCGATACATTATTCCGATCCCCTGACCGGAACTGTAATTGACGTTTTGCCTGCCGAAAATTTTGAACTGAATGTGACTATAGATTTTAATTCAGAAATATTAGGCCGGCAAACGGCGGTATATACCTCAGACACCAGTTTTGCCACTGATATTGCACCCTGCCGCACATTTGTATTTCTTCATGAAGTATTATTTTTGTACCGGAATAATTTAGTTAAGGGAGGCGATCTTGATAATGCGCTGGTTATAGCTGAAAAAGAAGTTTCAAAATCAGATATAAGCCTGCTCCGTCAGATATTCAATAAGCCGCAACTTGCAGTTCACAAGGGGTATTTGAACCATTTGGGATTGCGCTTTTCCAACGAATGCGCACGGCATAAAACCCTGGATATGATAGGTGACCTTATGCTGGCCGGCACTCGCTTTAATGCTCACATAAGTGCATATAAGCCCGGGCATAAAGCAAATATAGAAGTGGCCGGAAAAATCAGAGAACAAATGAATTTATAGATTATGAATCAAAAACTAAATGTAATCCATCCCGATGCTGTTATTGGGAAGGGAGTGGAAGTGGGGGCATTTACGACAATTGCAGGAAAAGTGGAAATTGGAGATGGTACCTGGGTGGGGCCTAATGTGACCATAATGGACTATGTGAAGATTGGTAAGAACTGCCGGATCTTTCCCGGAGCTGTTGTTGGAGCCATTCCTCAGGATTTGAAATATTCAGGAGAAATTTCCTGGGTTGAAATAGGAGACGAAGTTACCATAAGAGAATGTGCAACCATTAACCGCGGAACCGCAGCCAGCCATAAAGGTGTGACCCGTATTGGCAATAATTGCCTTGTCATGTCCTATGTTCACGTAGCCCACGACTGTCATATAAAAGACCATGTGATCCTGACTTCCTATGTGGGACTGGCAGGAGAAACTGACGTGGATGAGTATGCCATTATCGGCGGCGCTTCTGCTGCTCATCAATTCTCCCGGATAGGTACTCATGCCATGATATCGGGCGGATCCATGATAGGAAAAGATGTGCCTCCATACGTAATTGCAGGACGCCGTCCGTTATGTTACTGCGGCATAAATGTCATAGGACTCCGTCGCAGGGGTTTCACTTCAGATCAGATTGAACGCATACATGATATTTACCGCATCATTTACCAGGTAGGCCTGAACATCAGTGATGCCTGTGATAAGGTGGAAGAAGTGCTTGAACCTTCCGAGGAAAGGGACATTATTCTGTCTTTTATCAGATCATCCCATCGCGGCATTATTCCTTTGAAAGGAAAGAGGGTGGAAGACGAATAACCTTAACAGCTAATGGATGTGGTTTTTTCTACCGGTTATTGGCTGCCTGTCGCCTGTTTTTCTGTATTCAGAGCAGGCGATACCTGTATTATTGAGCAATACGAACATTACCAAAAACAGACTAACCGAACGCGTTGTTCCATATGCGGAGCAAATGGTCCGCAAACCCTTGTTGTCCCGGTAATCAGAAAACATGGTGAAAAAACCTTTATTAAGGATGTGATGCTGGATCTGTCCAAAGACTGGCAGCGGGTACACTGGCTTGCCATTGTGTCTGCTTACAGTTCATCTCCTTATTTTGAATATTATCAGGATGATATCCGTCCATTTTATGAGATAAAAGGCCCAATATCCCTCTTTGACTATAACCGTGAAATTCTGGCGTGTTGTTTCCGCCTGCTTGAACTTGACGTGACTGTCTCTGAAACAGGATCGTATATGTCGTCATATCCCGGACATGATTACCGGATGATTATGCCTTCATATGAACCTAAGCCCTATTATCAGATTTTTGCCCGGAAACATGGGTTTGTTCCCGGGCAAAGTATTCTGGATCTTATTCTAAATGAAGGCCCCGAGGCCTGGAAGTATCTGGAATCAGAAACGGAGCCCGATCGTAAGCAGCACTTTCAGATTGGATAAATCATTCACTCCCGAAAGCTGATCGTCGTACAATGTGAAGAACTCAGAGTCAGTAAAGCGATAGGCAGCGCCAAGGTCCATGAAGAAACCTTCTGAACGGAATCCGATCCCGGCTGAGACGACCTGGGTAGGAGCATACGATTCTTCCGGTTTTCCATACAGGTTATAACCGGCTCTTATGGAAACGGGTGATAGCCTGACTTCGGCTCCAACTCTGAAATTATTGGCATACTGGAAATGGAAGTTGTCAGATCCGTGCCTGATGGCTTCATTTTCATCGTCGAATGCCCAATTATCTTCTCTGGAGGCCATTTTCATGTTCCTGTAATCCACTCCTTCGTAATCAAAGCTTATGAGCCCGTAGGAACCAAAGGTATAGGCCAAACCTGCCTGGAAGCGCATGGGGGTCCTGACACGGTATGAATAATTACCTGCCGGACTGCGTGAAGAACTGTTCCCGTTGTTGAATTCAGCAGCAATGGATTCCTGCCATTCATCGGAAAGCGATGTCCAGGTAGGCGTACTTATACTGAACCCGAGGCGGAAATTTTCTGTAGGAAGTGCAATTATACCCGCTTTGATATTAAAACCGATTCCTGTGGTCAGTTGGTTGTACGTGTGGGAAAAACTCTGGAAAGAAGTCTGAAACTGAGTATAGTCTTTGGCCGATTCCTGGAACTTCTCATAAGTGTTGTAAAAAACATTCTGGAACGTAAGATTGATTCCGGCAAATATGCGTTCACCAATTCCGAATCCCATATTGAAAAGATATTCCCCCATACTTCCTTTGCTTTCCTTAATGAACCGCTGGTCAAGCGGTCCGCCCACGCTTATCTGGTACCCGTCAAGATTCTCTGTGGCTCCAATGTATTCGTCTGTTGTGCCGGGAAGCAGATCCAGCAGATAAGTATCCCAGGCCAGGATAGAACGCCACGAAGCGTTGGAATCGAAGTAAGGATTGTAGTCATCGCTCTTCTCAAGATCTGCAGAGGGAATGCCCGTGGTCATGGTTGCCACCGAAGAAAGCCAGCTGGATGTGGAATTATTGAAATGAACCGAGGTCCTGGATGTGAAATCCTGCACTTTATTATATCCAACTGCAAAGGTAATCCTGGAAACACCTCTGCCGTTACTGCGGATAGATCCTACGTAGCCAAAATTGGAGAGGCCTATCTTAGTATAACGGTCATTGGTGCGCTGTCCAAGATAATTTACATCCGAGAAAGTGTTAGATAAAGACGGAGTAATGGAAATCTCTGAATAGGGATAGATGGCAGAACCGGCGGGATTAATTGTTATGGATCCGAAATCTCCGCCTACTGCGGTAACTGCATTTCCTAAAGCCATGGAACGGGCGCTGCCCTGGTAATTAAGTTGGGAATAGCGAAATGCATCCCATGCATTTTGCGCCGATGCAACAAATGGAATGATCAACGCAACAAAGAGGAATAATCTTTTCATTAAATGTGGTTTTTATCTGTGGTATCCGCTTCCGCTGCTACTGGAACTGCCTCCGCCCGAGCGGGAAGAACCGCCACCGCTGCCGCCGCTATAGCTCCCTCCAGAGCGGGTTCCTGCTGACCCCGAAGAAGAGGACCTGGAACTGCTTCCGGAAGAGTAACTGTCGGAACGGTTGAATGTTCCTGAAGAAGAAGAGCTTCTTGATGAACTGCTGCTACTGCTGCGGGTAACTCCCGATCTGGATGAATTAACGGTTCCTGAAGGAGTGGCATTGCTTCTGTAGAAACTGCGGCTCGATCCGGGATTTGTAGTTACTGTACTCCGGGTGGATTCAGAAGTTGTTGTTCCCTGATTACGTACGTTATTTTTGTTTTCTGACAGATTGGAAGATCTGCGGTAGAAAGAACTGGTTTGCGTTGCATCTTCCCTGTAAACGGCCTTACTTTCTGTATTGCCGGATACACGTTGATAACTGCGTATTTGAGGATCAGTAGTGCGGGTTTCTTTTGAAATGTCTGTTTCACGGGATTTTCTGGAGCCGGACAGCTGATTGATATTCGGATCAATACGCTTGTAAGAGCCTCCGGAACGTACACCAGGTTTGTTGATCCTGTTCAGATTGCTGCCGGGATCATTACGCCAGACGTTGTGCCTGTATGCTGTATAGGTCCTGAAATCATGGCTATAAAATGGATCATACCATCCGTTTCCATACCATCCGCTATAAAAACCGTACCCGAACCAGGGCCTGTACCAGGGATCGTAATACCATGGATCGTAGGACCAGCTGGTCCAGTACCAGGGATTGTATCCGAAATAAGCGTTACCGTACATGGGCATGTACCAGTAATCGTACCAGTACCAGGGTCTGTACAATGAGCTGAACCATGGCCTGTTCCACGGGCTCCTCCAGGTATAATTATTCCAGTAGTAATAGGGATAGTCGCTGTAGTAATCATAACCGAAATTCATGTTTATCGTCAGTTGGAAATAATCTTCATCTTCTTCTTCTTCCAGCATTTCCAGCTTGCGGGCATACGAGTCATCCTGCGGACTCATGATAAGATAGGTGGTTCCGGGTGTGACATCGATGTCAACCACCCCTTCGGGATCTGTATAAACGGTTTCCAGCCGGGTCCCTTCCTGTTTGGCCAGGGCTACGGTTTCTGCCTTCAATTGTTCGGCAGTCTGGACATCGGGTAAAACATGAACATGGGCTGTAACGCCCGGTCTGAAGTAGGTGGCATCGTCATAAGTGGCGGACGCCACATTATAACCGGTCCCGCAAGAGATTAAAACCAATCCCAAGAGTACCGAAAGTAGAACAATTATACGTCTCATTTTGCACCTCCTGTTATTTTTAGTTTTGTGTTAAAATGCTTACTTTTGCCGCAAGTTAAACAAAAAATATATTTAAAGCAAACTTATTTTTAATTTAATAACTACAAAAATTGTACCGGTAAATCAACTGAAATGGCAAAAGAGATAAGGAACAGGGACGAGAATTATTCCGAGTGGTATAACAATCTTGTAACAAAAGCAGATCTGGCGGAGAATTCTGCCGTCCGCGGATGTATGGTAATCAAACCGTACGGATATGCAATATGGGAAAAAATGCGTGACGATCTGGACAGGCGTTTCAAAGCCACGGGTCATTCCAATGCGTACTTCCCTTTATTTATACCCAAATCGTTTCTGAGCAAGGAAGCCGAACATGTGGAAGGGTTTGCCAAAGAGTGCGCCGTTGTAACGCATCACCGTTTGATGGCCAATCCCGACGGTCCCGGTGTGGTGGTGGATCCGTCTGCACGTCTGGAAGAAGAACTGGTGGTACGTCCTACCAGTGAAACCATCATCTGGAACAGCTACAAAGGATGGATCAAGTCTTACAGGGACCTGCCTATCCTTTGTAACCAATGGGCCAATGTAGTCCGCTGGGAAATGCGCACCCGGCTTTTTCTCCGTACGGCCGAGTTTCTCTGGCAGGAGGGTCATACAGCCCATGCCACGGCAGCCGAGGCAGTTGAGGAGACACGCAGGATGATTAACGTTTATGCCGATTTTGCGCGTGAAGTCATGGCCATGCCGGTATGGGTGGGCCCAAAGACGGCAAATGAACGTTTTGCAGGTGCATTGGATACCCTGTGCATGGAAGCCCTCATGCAGGACGGAAAGGCTCTGCAGGCCGGTACTTCTCATTTCCTTGGGCAAAACTTTGCCAAGGCATTTGATGTACAGTTTGCCAACAAAGAAGGAGCTCTCGAATACGTTTGGGCCACATCCTGGGGTGTGTCTACCCGGTTAATCGGGGCTCTTATTATGGCTCACTCAGATAATCACGGACTGGTATTGCCTCCAAAACTAGCTCCCATACAAGTGGTCATGGTGCCGATTTATAAGGGAGAAGACGAGTTGTCTGCCATTTGCGCACATATGGAACAACTTAAGACAAAACTCGAAGCAAAAGGCATTTCTGTGAAAATAGATGCCAGAGACAACGTCCGCTCAGGCTTTAAATTTTCCGAATGGGAAGTCAAGGGTGTTCCCGTACGTTTTGCCATAGGTCCCCGGGATATGGCAAACGCTTCGGTTGAGGTATGCCGCAGGGATACGTTGGAGAAAAAGGTGGTACCTCTGGAGAATATAGCAGATTACACATTGGAACTGCTTGACCTGATTCAGAAGAATATATATGATAAAGCTTTGCAATTCAGGGAAACCCACACATATGAGGTTGATTCTTACGATGAATTCAAAGAAAGAATTGAAAACGGCGGTTTCTTACTTTGCCACTGGGACGGTACAACAGAAACTGAAGAAAAGATAAAGGAAGAAACAAAAGCCACCATACGGCTGATCCCCGAATGGGACCATCCGCAACCCGGTGTATGCATGTATAGCGGAAAACCTTCTAAACAGCGCGTGGTATTTGCGAGGGCCTATTAATATAAAATGCAATGAATAATTCTGAAATTCCCCCGAGCAGGCAACAGATCATCGACGGTCTGAACATCAAATCGCAGTTAAAGAACAAAGTGTTCATGCAAACGCTGGATGTATTCAACCTGTTGAAAGAGATCCTGCATGAGATGAGCAACGATGTGAACGAGATGCTTGTAGATGAAGAAAACCGCCGTGTACGGTTTGAATACCGCGACAGGGGCAAATTCGAGGCAGAGCTCAAATTCGCAGACGACATATTGCTCTTTAGCATGCACACCGATGTATTCCAGTTTGACAGGGACCATCCCATCTGGAAGAATGATTACGTGAAAAGAGATCCTTTTGCCTCGTATTGCGGGATTATATCCGTATATAATTTCCTGACAGACTCGTTCAAGTACAACCGGAAAGATGATCTGGGCTACCTTATCGCGCGGATTTTCATAAACAAAGACAAGAGTTTCTTTACTGAAGGCAAACGCCAGGAAACCAAAAAACTTTCCCGTTTTGGAGAATGGACCATAGATAAGGCAGCTGCAGTATCCATTGTTGAAACAGCCATAATATATACGCTCAATTTTGACTTGCTTGCTCCTCCTTACGAAGTAGTGGCCGTTGCCAGCGTTGAGCAGATGAATGCCAAGATAGACAGTTCCAAGATGCAGACAGGCAAAAGGCTTGGATATGCATTCCGCTCCGATGACGTTAAAGCTAACGGTGGATAGTATGAAAAAGTTAATTTTAGTATTGGTTTTATGTATTGCCGGCGTTACCTGTGCAACAGCTCAGGAGAAAAAAGACACACTCAAGGTACCGACCTACGAAGAACTGGAGCGCATGTACATCCAGCTCGCGGCCAAAGTCGATTCAGCCAGGCAACGCGCCATTGAAGATTCCATTCTTATTGCAAAATTCATTGAGGAAAGCCGGCAGGCCGGTCTGGCCAGCATGCCTCAGCCTAAAAAACCCTCTTTCTGGACCAATACACTGTTATCACAGTTGAATTTTTCACAAACATCACTTTCCAACTGGGCTGCCGGGGGCAACAGTTCTGTTTCGCTCAGCGGGTATGTTGATGCCAAAGCAAATTACAATAAAAACAATCTGATCTTCGAGAACCGCTTGCAGATGGGTTACGGTTTTGTGAAGATGTTTGGCGATATCTTCAAAAAAACAGATGACCGTCTGATACTCGACTCCAAATTCGGATACCGGGCTACAGACAAATTATACATTTCCGCGGTATTCACTGCCAAAACACAGATGGATAAAGGGTATAAGTATTCGGCTTCGGACACAACCCTGGTCTCCCGGTTTGCCGCTCCTCTTTATTCAACACTGGCATTCGGTTTGGAATACAAGCCTTTTGACTGGATCTCCGTGAACTTTGCTCCGCTTACCGGAGGTATTGTTGTGGTAACATTACCCGAGCTCCGCAATAAATACGGCAACAAAGAGGACGAGAAAGTAAGGAAAGAATTTGGTACACAGTTAAAAGTGAATCTGGCAAAGGAGATAGTCAAGAACGTAAAACTGACCACAGACCTGACACTCTTCTCTGACTACCTTAACGATCCCCAGAACATAAAAGTGAATTGGGACCTGTCCTTGTCCATGCAGGTGAACAAATTGCTGAGCGCTAATATTCGCACCAATCTCATTTACGACGATAATATTAAAATTCCCGACTCGGAAGGCTATGCTGCTCCACGGGTCCAGTTCCAGGAAGTGTTGTCCATAGGTCTGTCCTACACGATATCAAATAAATAGCAGAACTTGGAAAGAGCTTTCCATAATGCAGTTCGCTTATTGCTGGATAGACCCTGCAAAGGAATCCTGATGGCTGTTAGCGGTGGTGTCGATTCCATGGTCATGGCCCATTTATTTGCACGTTTAGTTTCTTCCAGGGAAGGCCGGGATCTGTGCGGCCAGCTAGCTGTGGCTCATATGAACTTTTCTCTCAGGGCCGCTGCAAGCGATTCTGATCAGGATCTCGTTAATAAATGGTCGGAGCAACAAGGGATACCCTTTTTTACAAAGACAGTGGATACTAACCGTTATGCGGCTGAAGAAGGAATTTCGGTGGAAATGGCCGCCCGTCAACTCCGTTATGAATGGTTTGAAGAATTGCTGGTCAAAACGGGTTTTTCGCATGTGGCCGTAGCTCATAACGCCAACGACAGGGCCGAGACCATGTTGCTTAATATGGTGCGGGGGACAGGTCTGCGCGGGTTGTGCGGCATTCCTTCTCGTAACGATAAAATTATCAGGCCCTTACTTGAAATGACACGGGGGGAGATTGAACGCTTTGCCTCTGCAAACAGCATATCCTTTCATGTAGATGAGACCAATCTGCAGACAGATTATGCACGTAACAAGATAAGACATCTGGTCATGCCCGTTCTGGAAGAGATCACCCCTAACGTGGCGGTCAGAATGGGGCGGAACGCCGGAAATCTCCTTATGACCCAACGCCTGCTCGATTCGTCAGCCTGTGAGAAGAAACGGCAGATAGCCACTGAAAATGGTTTTTCCATTACAGGATTGCTTGAAGACGGACATGGCCTGTACTGGCTTCATACATTGCTTCAGCCGTATGGTTTTCGTCCCGGTCAGATGGACGAGATATTCCGTTCACTGGAAGGCCAGAGCGGCAAGCGTTTTTTCTCGGACCAATACGCATTATTCAAAGACAGGGACCAGCTGATCCTGCGTCCGCTGGCGAACGTTACGGGAACTCCCGGCCTTGAATGTGAGGTTATCGAGAACAATGCCGGTCTGCAAATACCGACGGATCCTTCTGTGGCCTGCCTCGATGCCGATACACTGCCTTTTCCTCTGGAGGTGCGTCCCTGGGAACCGGGTGACCGATTGATACCACTGGGAATGAAAGGTTATAAAAAAGTGAGCGATCTGCTCACAGACCTGAAGATCCCGCTTAGCGACAAACCGGGAGTACACGTACTCTGCTCGGGCAAGGATATAGTCTGGGTGATCGGGCTGAGGATAGACAACAGGTACCGGATTACCCCGTCCACTAAAATGATAATCCGTTATAGATGTACGGAATCCTTACCTGCACACCCTGATTCTTTGTAAGAGTCACAATACATTCATTCAGGTAATCCGGGATGCTTGTTCCGGACTTTTTCCCAAGCGAGATGATCTTATCTATAAATCTTTCAGGAGCAGGATATTCTACAATTCTGTATTCCGCAAGATTAGCCATGAGTGAGGCAGCCCGTACGGCATCTGATAATCCGCCAAGATTATCTACCATTTTGTTTTCCAGTGCCTGAGTACCAGACCATACGCGTCCTTTGGCGACTTCCTCCACCTGAGCTGTTTCCATATGACGACCTTTGGCTACTATGGATATAAACCGGTTGTAAGTACTGTCCACCATTTTTTCCATCAATCCGGTTTCCACGGGGCTCAAACGGGAACGGTATGAAGGAAAATGACTGTAAGTATGGGTGTTGATTCTTTCGTTGCGTATGTGCAGTACGTTATTAAGCGTTTTTTCACCGTTAAAAAAGATGCTGTATACTCCAATGGAACCCGTAAGTGATGTGGGATTGGCAAAAATAGCATGAGCAGGGGCTGCAATCCAGTAACCGCCCGAAGCGGCCATATCTCCCATGGACACAACAAGAGGCTTAACGCTGGCAATGAGTTCCAGTTCCCTGGTAATGACGTCTGCAGCCAGAGGATCACCACCGGGAGATTCAATACGAAGAACCACGGCTTTGACAGTGCTGTCTGTCCTGTATTGCCTCAATTGGGAAGCAAAGTTCCCGGAGGGGATACCATCGCCTCCCATCCCCGTCCTCAGGTCCCCCGAAGCATATACCACAGCAATTTTCTCGCGGCTGAATTTTTTACCGGCAGGAAATAACTGAGCATAGTCCGTAAGGGAAATGACCGGTAATTTCCTTTCTTCAGAGACATTATTCATGCTGCACATATAATCTGTCAGCTCATCCTTATGCCAGATTTCGTCAATCAGGTGTAAATCCAGTGCTTCCTGTGGTGTGACAAGAAAACCGGCAGAACAGATACTGTCGAGGGTGCCATCCGGCAAGGTCCTGGAACGTTCAATACCTGATGACCAGTGCGACCAGGCGGAATTCAGGTACGATGACATCTGCGCCCGTTCCTCGGGGCTCATTTCGGGAGAAGTATAATTTTCTCCGCCGCTTTTATAGCTTCCGTGACGTATTACCTGTGCCTCAATACCATAGGTGTCAAAAAGATCTTTAAAGTAAAATACGTTCAGGCTGAATCCCTGAAGCGAGATGTCACCGGCCGGGTTAAGGATAACCTTATCTGAAGCCGAGGCCATATAATAAGCCTGCTGGGAATAAGTGTCGGAGTAACATATTACCGGTTTGCCGCTTTGACGGAACAGAAGCAGTGCGTTCCGGATCTCTTCTATATGGGTCATCTGTGCATTCAGATATTGCGGATAGAGATAAATCATTTTGATATTGGGATCGCCCGCAGCATTCTCAATGGCCCGGACCATTTTATAAAAACCTTCGCCCGTTGCCGGCATTCCCAGTTCTGCAGGCAGGAATCCGGGAATCGGGAGATCTGAATCCTGTACCGAAACACCCTTTTCAAAATCTATCCTGAGTATGGAATTGGGCGCAACCGAAGTTACTGCCGGACCAATGCCCATGGTTACCATACTGGTGATGGAACCAATCAGAATGGATACCCCGCCAAAGATGACCAGACCCGTACCCAAAATTACGGCTGCAAGTGTTTTAAGAAAGTCTTTCATAATTCCAATATTTACAGTACAAAAATAATCATTATATTTGTAAGTTAAATGAGGAATAAAATACATATTGTTCTTGGTTGGCTCGTGATAATGATCTATGTTACAGCCACTATGGGTGTAGGTGTGCATACCTGCCTGAAAGAAGAGTCAAGCCATCTTTTCCTTGTTACCAGCGAATCCCCATGTCATCATACCGATGGTTCGTGCCATGACGATTCCTGTTGCAGCACCACGTTATTCACTGTCAATGATCCGTCTGTCCCCGAGGATTGCAGCGTGGTAACAGCTCCCGTTTCGCTGCTTTTGCACGGATTGGGCCTGGCGGATGTTACCGATCATTTTCATCAGCTTTTCATTGGCACTCATAAAACATTTTTAACCCTATATTCGCCTCCCGAATTATTGCCCGTTCAACCGGGCCTGGATCTGCCGTTACGATTGTAATACAAGATTGTTGACTTTATCCCTGACAATCTTATATAACATATTGTAACCCCATGAAAAAATCATTAATAATTCTATTATTTGTAACTATACCCTTTATGGTTGCGGCACAATCATATAAGGGACGCGTCATGATACTTGAAGAGAACGGCGATCCGGTTCCTGCTGCCGCTGCAGCCGTGTACTGGGCTCCTGCCGTTCAGGGAGAAGCAGCCACTACGCTGGTTTATACAGATTCCGACGGTGCATTCTCTATCGGGAAGGGGTCTTCCCGTGCCCTGGTAGCCTCCTATATGGGCTACAAAAACGATACTCTCCAGGTGGTTTCTGCAGCTGAAAAGGTCGAATTCCTTTTATATGCAGACGCTGCCAACCTGAATGCCGTAACGGTGACCGGACGTCAGCAGAGTAACTACATTTCCAAATTATCCGATATCAAAACCGAAGTGATCACGGCATCGGGTTTATGTAAAATGGCCTGCTGCAACCTGGCGGAAAGTTTTGAAAACTCGGCCAGCGTAACGGTAGGTTATTCAGACGCCGTTACCGGTGCCAGGCAGATCCGCCTGCTGGGCCTTAGCGGTTCCTATACACAAATGCTCGATGAGAACAGGCCTTCCATGAGAGGCATTCTGGCTCCTTTCGGTCTGAACTATGTGCCCGGACAATGGCTGGAAAGCATCCAGATTGCCAAGGGAACAGGATCTGTGGTGAACGGATACGAGGCCATTACCGGCCAGATCAATATGGAATACCGCAAACCCACGGCGGAGGTCCCTCTTTTCGTGAATTTGTTCCTGAGCCAAACGTTGAGGACCGAAGCCAATATTGCCTCGTCACTTCAACTGAATGACCGGCTGAGTACCGTCATTCTGGCGCACGCCTCGACCGATCCCGCGGAACATGACATGAACGGTGACAGCTTCCTGGACGAGCCGCTTACAAAACAATTCAACCTGGCCAACCGCTGGTTGTATATGACACCTGACGGAACGCAACTCAGGTTCGGCTACCGGGGACTCTACGAAGACCGCAGGGCCGGACAAAAGGGATTTGACTGGGTAAAACCCGGTGAAGAACGCGAAAATGAAATGTGGGGCTCGCGGATTATGAACAAGGGCGTGAACGCTTATGTAAAACTGGGTATTCCCTTGATAAGCCACTCAGAGCAGGATCATCTGGAAGAACCAGAAGGCCATGTGGACCCGAATATTGCTTTTGTGCTTGATTATACGCTGCACGGGCAGCAGTCCTATTTTGGTTTAAGGGATTACAATGCCACTCAGCAAAATGTTTTTGCCAATGCCATTTTCATGTCCAGCCTGGGAAGGATGCATAAAATCACTCTCGGTCTGGCAGCTCAGCTCGATTGGCACAAAGAAGAGCTGAAACTGTCTGATTATGACCTGAACCGTAATGAATTCGTTTACGGAGCCTACGGGGAATACACATTTAATCTTCAGGATAAATTGGTGTTCATAGCCGGAGCAAGAACAGATTACAATACCCTCTACGGATGGCTTTTTACTCCAAAGTTCAATCTGAAATACAATTTTTCCGATGCGCTTGTTTTCCGTGCTTCTGCAGGCAAAGGATACCGTTCTCCCAACCTGTTGGCAGACAACATAGGCGTACTGTCCACCGGCAGACGGTTTGACTTTGAAAACAATCTTGATATTGAATCTGCCTGGACTTACGGTTTAAACCTGACAATGGATTTGCCTTTTGGCCAAGACGGTCCGTCCACGCTGAGTTTCGATTATTTCAGAACCAATTTCAATAACCAGATTATTGTGGACCAGGAATACCTGTGGAAATCGGAATTGCCTGCTGTATATTTCTACAACCTGGACGGGCGTTCTTTCACCAACACCTACCAGACCGATTTTACCACAACGCCTTTTAAAGGTTTTACCGTATTGGCCACTTTCCGCTATAACGAGTCCAAAGTGACCCTGAAGGGTCAGGGTCTTGTGGACCGGCCTCTGACAAGCAAATATAAAGGCGTCCTTAACCTGCAGTACGCCACCAACATGAATATCTGGACCTTTGACTTTACGGCCCAGATTAACGGCCCGGCCCGTATTCCTGCTTTTGCGCTGGAATACCCGCAGGTTGCCGCCGTAGCTTCAGAAGACGGTTATTCTCCTGTTTATCCCATGTTCTTTGCACAGGTAACCAGAAGGTTCAAAGGTGTTGACGTATATGTGGGCGGTGAGAATCTGCTCAATTACCGTCAGCCTTATCCCGTACTTTCGGCAGAAGACCCGTTTTCTCCCTCCTTTAACGCTACCGCTGTCTGGGGGCCGCTCATGGGTATTAAAGTGTATGCCGGAATGCGTTTGACTATTTGGAAATAATAAATTAGACAGATATGAAAAATAACATTAAATTAGTTGCTGCCGTTTTTGTATGTGCATGCCTTTTCGTAGCCCTGCAGGCGGGTGCCCAGGAGAAAAAAGACTCCCGCAAGACAGATGAAGTAACTTTTCTGACCAATCTCGATTGTGAGCACTGCGCCAAAAAGATTGGGGATAAACTGCCTTTTGAAAAAGGAGTGAAAGACATGAAGGTAGATGTGCCTAAAAAGACCGTCTGGATACAATATCAGCCTTCAAAGACCGATAAGGACAAACTTAAAAAGGCCATTGAAAAGATTGGTTACACGGCAGAAGAAGTAAAACCAAATCAATAACATCATGATACGATCCCTGTTTGTTTCTATTGCCCTTTGGTGCATGACGGGCCCTCTGCAGGCTCAGGAATCCGGCGTCTGGATCCGGATCAATCAGTTGGGCTATCTTCCCGGTGATATTAAGGAGGCCGTCCTGATAGCCGGTGAAGAGGTGGTTGTTGACTCGTTCAGCCTCGTGGAAATAAAAACAGGCAGGGTCGTATTTAAAGGGACCCTGAATGAAGGACTGGTCAGGGAAGTGTCGGCCCAAAAATGGGGCATGGCTACTGCTTACCGTCTGGATTTTTCGCGGTTTGCCCGGGAGGGAGGATACCGTGTTGAAGTGCCGGTGAGCGGCCGCGGAACGGTGAGTTCGCCCTGGTTCAGAATAGGGGCCGAGGTATATGACGGAGCATCGGATTTCCTTTTAACCTATATGCGTCAGCAGCGCTGCGGCGACAATCCTTTTCTGGACGCTCAGTGCCATCAGAACGACGGATACATTGTCCTTCATCCGACCCGCTCCGGGGAGAAAATTGACGTCACGGGCGGATGGCACGATGCCACCGATTACCTACAGTACCTTACCACCAGCGCGAATGCCACGTATCAGATGATGTTTGCCTATAACCAGGCAAAAGACAAGAGTGTGTTCAAAGACCGTTTTGATGCCACCGGTCGTCCCGGAGCCAACGGGCAGCCCGACATCCTGGACGAGATCCGCTGGGGCCTGGAATGGCTTATGAAAATGAACCCCGAGGACAAAGTGATGTTCAACCAGATTGCCGATGACCGCGACCATGTGGGGTTCCGGCTTCCCGTGAACGACAGGGCCGATTACGGATGGGGCCCCGATGCCGGACGTCCGGTGTACTTCATCACCGGTGAGCGTCAGGGATTGCGCACGCACATCAACCGAACCACGGGAGTGGCTTCCTCGGCCGGGAAATTTGCCTCGGCCTTTGCGATGGGAGCCGAACTTTTCAGGGAAACAGATCCGGCGTTTTCGGCTGCCATGGAGGCTAAAGCCCTTCCTGCGTATATTTTTGCAGAAGAAAAACCGGGAAATACCCAGACATGTTGTGTGGTGTCTCCCTATTTCTACGAAGAGGATAATTACGTGGACGATGTGGAACTGGCCGCCGCCACCTTCTTTCATCTGTCCGGTGACGCCGAATGGCTCCAAAAAGCCGATTACTGGGGACAACTGGAAGAAGTGACTCCATGGATGGAGCTGGGTCGGGCCCGCCATTACCAGTTTTATCCGTTTGTCAACCTGGGACACTATTACCTGGCTGTTGCCGAAGACCCTGCCGTATCGGTCAAATATGCCGGCTACATGCGCCAGGGACTGGAATACATGAGACAGCGTGCCTCGGATTGTGCTTTTATGAACGGAATTCCATATATGTGGTGTTCCAATAATCTGGTTGCCGCGGCCATCACACAGGCACACCTGTACCGCACGGCAACGGGAGACACAACCTATGCCCGCATGGAGGCAGCTTTGCGTGACTGGCTTTTCGGCTGTAATCCCTGGGGAACTTCCATGATTGTAGAATTTCCAAAAGGCAGTGATTATCCCGAGCGGCCCCATTCATCCTATCTGGTGGCCATTGGCAAAAACACCCCGGGCGGTCTGGTGGACGGTCCGCTGCTCAGAGAGCGCCATAATGCCCACGGTGAATACCTTTCCATGAGTGACGGAAAGGATCCCTATGCCCCTTTCAATAACGGAGTGGCGCTGTATCACGACGAGATATGGGATTATGCGACCAATGAACCCACCATGGACGGGACGGCATCGCTGAGCTATTATCTTTCACAAAAAGAACTTGAAGGGAAGACGGTCGCCGATCAACTGGTTCGAAATGCCATGGGTGGTATTGTAGGGATGGACAGGGCAAAAAAAGAGATATATCTTGTTTTTACTGCAGATGAGCGCTTTAACGGCGGGGAGGCTGTTTTAAAGACACTTAAGAAACATAAAGTAAAAGCTTCATTCTTTCTGACCGGCAACTGCCTGCGGATGACTGAGTGGAAAAAACTGGTACAGGATATTGTCAGGGACGGCCATTATGTGGGGCCGCACGGAGACCGGCATCTTTTGTATGCGCCCTGGGGAGCGGATGTTGAACAGTCGCTGGTTTCGGCAGACAGCCTCAGGCGGGATATTGCCACCAACCTGGCTGAACTGAAGAGAGTGGGGGTGGATCCCGCCGGCGTGAACTGGTTCATGCCTTCCTATGAACACTATAATTCAGAAACAGTAAGGGTGACAGCATCCATGGGCATGCAGCTGATTAACATAACCCCCGGGATCCGCACCAATGCGGATTATACGACTCCCGACATGGCATCGTATAAGTCTTCCCAGGAATTAATAGACCAGTTGTACGCTTTTGAGAAAAAGAACGGTTTGAACGGAGCCATTATACTTATTCATCCCGGAATAGAGGAAACACGCACCGACCGTCTGTATGAGCGACTGGATGAGATCCTTAAAGTAATGGGAACAAGAGGGTACTCTTTCGTTAGGCTGCCATAGGCAGGCCGGGATTTTTTCATATCTTTGGTTCCTGATTAATAAAATCCCGTTATGTTCCCTATTCTTAAGAAACAGATGCTGGCCCCCAATATCTGCCTGATGGATGTCTTGGCACCACGGGTGGCTTCCAGCGCCAAACCCGGTCAATTCATCATTTTGCGTACCGATGTCAAAGGAGAGCGGATCCCTTTGACAATCTGCGATTATAATGCAGAAAAAGGGACCGTTACTATTGTGACGCAAATGGTGGGAGCTTCTTCCCGCAAGATACTTTCTTTTAATGAAGGGGATGCTTTCCCCGATTTTGTGGGTCCGCTGGGACTTCCTTCGGAATTCATACATTTTACCGACCAAAAGTTACAGGGAATGAAATATTTGTTCATTGCCGGCGGTCTGGGTACTGCGCCTGTATATCCCCAGGTCAAATACCTGCACGAACGCGGTGTGAAGGCCGATGTGATTATTGGTGCCAAAACAAAGGACCTGGTGATATTCGAGAACGAAATGAAATCCGTTTGCGATAATTTATATATCTGCACAGATGACGGGTCGTACGGTTTCAAAGGCCTTGTTACCGAGAAGATTAAAGAGCTTATGAATAACGGGGCGGTTTATGACCAGGCCGTTGCCATAGGTCCCATGATTATGATGAAGTTTGTGACGTTAACAACAAAGCCTTATAATCTGCCGTTGATCGTCAGCCTGAACACCCTTATGGTAGACGGCACGGGAATGTGCGGGGCATGTCGTGTGACGGTGGGGGGCAAAACGCGGTTCGCCTGTGTTGAAGGACCCGAGTTTGACGCTTACCAGGTTGACTTTGAAGAGGCCATGAGGCGTCAGGGCATGTACAAAACACAGGAAACGGAAGCCGACCATAAATGTTTTATAGATTTGCACAGCCATGAATAATATTCCCAGAGTTCCCGTACGCGAGCAGAATCCTCAGGAAAGAGCGCATAATTTTGAAGAGGTGAGTTTCGGATACAACCGCGAGGAAGCCATTCTGGAAGCTTCGCGCTGCCTCCAGTGTAAAAATCCAAAATGTGTAACGGGCTGTCCTGTATCCATTAATATTCCCCTGTTTATTGCCGCCATGCATGCAGACAACATGGAGGAAGCAGCGTCTGTGATTGCAGCTGATTCTTCCTTGCCGGCCGTTTGCGGCAGGGTATGTCCCCAGGAAACCCAGTGCGAAGGATCTTGTATCATGGGAATAAAACACCAGCCGGTAGCCATTGGCAAACTGGAACGTTACGTGGCCGACTGGGCAAGAAAAAGCAACTATTCAACGGTTGCCGTGGCTCCTTCCAACGGGAAAAAAGTAGCGGTTATTGGGTCGGGTCCTGCCGGACTGGCCTGTGCTACCGACCTGGCCAAAGCCGGTTGCCAGGTAACCGTTTTTGAAGCGCTTCACAAACCCGGAGGCGTGCTGGTATACGGGATTCCAGAATTCAGACTGCCCAAGGACGAAGTGGTGGCCTACGAAATTGACCAGGTCAGGAAACTCGGCGTAACCATAGAAACTAACGTAGTGGTGGGCCGCACGGTCACAATAGATGAGCTTATGGACCGGGAAGGCTTCCATGCCGTGTTTGTAGGCTCAGGCGCCGGACTTCCCAAATTCATGGGCATTCCGGGTGAAAACCTGAACGGGGTGGTGTCTGCCAACGAGTTCCTCACCCGCAGCAATCTCATGGCGGCTTATTCGCCCGATTCGGACACTCCCATTTACGTGGGCAAACATGTGGCGGTGGTAGGTGGCGGCAATGTGGCCATGGACGCCGCGCGTACCGCATTGCGTCTGGGCGCCGGGGTAACGGTGGTTTACCGCCGGACGGAAAAAGAAATGCCTGCCCGTGTGGAAGAAGTGCATCACGCCAAAGAGGAAGGCATTGTGTTTCAATTGCTATGCAATCCCACCTCGGTGCTCGGAAATGAAAAAGGCTGGGTTACCGGATTACGCTGCATCCGCATGGAACTGGGCGAACCCGATGAAAGCGGACGTCGCCGGCCGGTTGAAGTTCCCGGTTCTGAATTTGATATTACATGCGATGTGGTGGTCATCGCCCTCGGCACGATGGCCAATCCTTTGATAGCCAGAACCACACCCGGGCTTGACATAAACAAATACAACGGTATAATTGCCGATGATAACGGAGTTACTTCACGTCCCGGTATATTTGCCGGCGGCGATGTGGTAAGCGGTGCAGCCACGGTCATACTGGCCATGGGTGCCGGCCGTAAGGCGGCAAAGGCTATTCTCGAATACCTGAATACACTCTAGTTCACGGAAGTGCGATCTTATACAGTGTGCCGGAAAAATCGGTAACAAAAAGATATTCCTTTCCCGAATCGGACAGGAGCAGGGTTTTGCTCAGGACAGGCGCTCCCAGGTTGATGCTCCATAAAAAGGTCCCGGTTTTCTCAGATACCGCATAAAAACGACCGTCTCCCGCTCCAAAGTATACCACACCGTCTTTTACAAGGGGCGATGCCTCTACTGTTTCCTGCGAGTCTTTGGAATAAGCTCCCGTGTACAGCAGTGCGGGCCTGGTCCTGAAATTCCATTTCTGTTTTAAAGTGAGCCTGTTCCAGGCTACAACTCCCCGGTCGTATGTTCCGGCAATAATAAGACTGTCAGAAACATAAGGCCTGGAGGCCGATCCTGCCAGGACCGGAGCGGCTGGTTGGGATTCCAACAGTTTTCCGGTTGCGGGGTCCAGAACAGATATATGCGTATGTGAGCAGAAATAAAGTTTTCCATCAAAAAGCACGGGTGCAGAATCGTTATAGCTCAGGTCGTTGATTCCAACAGGCCCCCAGATTTTTTCGCCGTTGTCTTTCCGTAATGCCAGCCGGCCGTTCCACTGGGACCCCGAGATAAGCAGGCTGTCGGTTACCATCAGTTGCGTGATATTTGTTATTCCTGTGAGCTTAAAGTTATTGTTCCAGAGGACTTCGCCTGTCTGAAGGTCGAGCGCACAGCCGTTTGCCCCATTGCTCAGATAGACCCGTCCGTTCTCCGCAACAACGCCCATCTGGTAAGCGGTACTGAAACGTTCCGGGAAAAGGGCGCGTTTCCATTGGGGCGTTCCTGTTTTGGTGTCCAGGCAGTAGACTGTTCCTGTGACATCGGCTGCAATGAGCAGTCCGTCGGACAGATCCATGTGCCCTTTTACTGCATTTTCTGTTTGAAAATGCCAGACGATCTCTCCACTGGAAGGATTGACGGCGGTGATCCGGTTTTCAGAGCCCATCCGGTTGTCGTAAGTGGCTATATAGATGTTCTTTCCGTCCGTAACCGGTGGATTGGGTGCACATAACCCACCCAGGGGCAGAGCCCAGGTCAGAACCGGAGCGGATTGGCCACGGGCCGGGTGCTGCACCCCGTCAACCAGGTGTTGCACAAAAAGGCTTCCATCGGTACAGTAAGCACGTACCGTACGCGGATCCTCTGCCGTTCCGTCCCATCCCCATGAGGAGGTCCGGTTGAGGGATGTCTGCTGGCCCTTTCCGTTCCCGACGGTGACTTTTATGACAGAAGCTGCAGAATGCCAGGTGTTCACATGAATACGGGAGACTCCGTCAATTGCATACACATTGGCCTGCAATTGCCTGTTAACCGTGGTGAAATGGTCGTATGTGTCCAGTGTACCGTCCGGAAGAATGTTGAATACCCGGTACAGCGACGGCGTGTGGTCAATGGCCCCTTTGTGCGCACATCCGGTCCCGTAGGCGGTAATACCGTCGGGGAACCTTTGGGTTATCTGGGTGTGCCGGTGACCGTAAATATAGGCTTCCACATTGTAGGGAGAAATATCCAGCGTGTCCGATTTATAGGAAAGCACGGAATGTCCGTTTTTTTCTGATAATAGCAGGTCGTGTGAAAAGAAAACCACCTTTTGTCCCGGTCTGAGCGTGGCCAGATCTTTCGAAGCCCAGCTGAAAGACTGGGACGCCGTGTAGGATGGTTTTACATCACCTGCCATCATGGGTAATACAATAAAGTGTACGTCGGCCAGATCGAATGAGTACCAGACGGGACCGAAAAGTTCCCGGTACAGGTCATCGCCGTGTTGCCCGTAGTGAACCAGATCGTGGTTGCCTAATGTATAAAAAACGGGTGTGTCCATGGTGCGGGAATTGAATTCCCGGGCATGCATAGAAAGTCCGTTCGTATAGCATATATCACCCGTCACTATGACAAAGCCAACCGGTTCGTTACGCAGCCACTGTTTCATGTCGTCTATCCATTCCCTGTAGATAGACTCTTCGTTATCGGCCATTTGTACAAAACGCGCAGGGACATCGGGGGTCGGGACGAGCCCGAAGTCATAACCTTTTGTCTTGTCTGGCACGAAAGTTTGATAAAAATCTCCGGAGGGCCGGAATTTATCGGGAATACGAAGGTAAACGTGAACACATTCCGTATTGATTTCAAGGGTATAGTTCCCTTTTGCATCTGTACAGGTCATTGAAAAACCGTCGGTTACCCAAATGCCGGGTAACGGTTGTTCACCCAAGTCCTGCGTCCGGTTTTTGTTGTTGTCTGAAAACACCCGGCCTGTTACGGTGGTTTGTGCTCCCATGGGCAGTGCCGTTACAACCAGGAAGAGGGCAATTATTTTCAGTTTCAAGGTTTTCGTGTATTTTTGCATGTACAAATCTAATAAACATAATGGCACAGAAACCCTCCATACCTAAAGGAACACGTGATTTTAACCCTGTTGAGGCTGCCCGCAGGAATTATATATTCGATACCATCCGCAGTGTTTTCAAACAGTTCGGCTATGCCCCCATTGAAACGCCTGCCATGGAAAACCTCTCGACTTTGTTGGGAAAATACGGGGAAGAAGGGGACAAGCTCCTGTTTAAAATCCTGAATTCAGGGAACAGTTTTGCTCCGGTGGCCGGCCTCGTTACGGAAAATCCCGATGATAAGGATTCCGCTGCATTGTCACTAAAGGTGTGTGAGAAGGGGCTCCGTTATGACCTTACCGTGCCCTTTGCCCGTTTTGTGGTTCAGCATCAGAATGAGCTCGTTTTTCCTTTCAAACGTTACCAGTTGCAGCCAGTCTGGCGGGCTGACAGACCTCAGAAGGGCCGTTATCGTGAATTTTATCAGTGTGATGCCGATGTGATCGGGTCCGATTCCATGTATAACGAACTGGAAATGGCTCAGTTGGTGGACAGTGTGTTTTCCAGATTCGGGATAAGGGTACTGCTCAAGATAAACAACCGTAAGGTCCTGAGCGGAATTGCAGGGATCATGGGTTGTCCCGGGCAGATTATCGATATCACCGTTGCCATTGATAAGCTGGAAAAGACGAGTCTGGAAGCCGTAAAGGAGGAATTATATGAAAAAGGTATTTCCGCGCAGGCCGTTGCCGTATTGGAACCGTTATTGCTTTTTCAGGGAAATTCCGGACAGAAGATTGCATTTTTACGCTCGCTTTTTGAAGGAGGCGCATCGGAAATCGGAATGGAAGGCGTCCGGGAGCTTGAAACGCTGTTTGATCTGATAGATAAGACGGGCGTGTCACAGGAAGTCGAGCTGGATCTTAGCCTGGCCCGCGGACTGAACTACTATACAGGAGCTATCTTTGAAGTGAAGGCTCTTGATTATTCCATAGGAAGCATATGCGGCGGCGGGCGTTACGATGACCTGACGGGCATTTTTGGTCTGAAAGACATGTCGGGTGTCGGCATTTCATTCGGAGCCGACCGGATCTACGATGTGTTGCTGGGACTGGACCGTTTCCCGCCCGAGGTACAGGATGCACCTGTTGTGTTGTTTTTCAACATGGGAGAATCGGAATCGATTCAGGCATTGAGGTATATCAAATCGTTGCGCGATTCCGGCATTGCAGCCGAATTGTACCCCGATCCGGCCAAGATGAAGAAGCAATTCGATTATGCATCGCGTCGTGGTATAGCCTATGCGGCTATTATTGGTGAAAACGAATTGGCAGAGGGAACCGTTACGGTAAAGAACCTGGCTACGGGTGAGCAGGAAACTGTTGCATCAGCTGCTTTATTAAATAAATTTGGTATGTAAAGAAATTAATGCTACTTTTGTGGTTCAATATCGCGGAGTGGAGCAGTTGGTAGCTCGTTGGGCTCATAACCCAAAGGTCGGAGGTTCGAGTCCTCCCTCCGCTACAAAAGAAAGAAAGCCAGTCAATTGACTGGCTTTCTTGCATTCTGCAACTAATAGGTCAGTGTAAACTTGAGCCCGACGGCTTCGGATATCATTATGAAGGTAGAGAGTTGCATGTCTGTCTCGCCTTTTTCAAGAGAAGCGACATACTCTCGCTTCTTGCCAATTTTATTGGCGAGTTCTTGCTGAGTCATACCAACTGCCTTGCGGGCATCCCTGAGAACTTCAGCGTAATACCAGGCTTTTGCTTTGGCTTCGAAGGCATCCCTTGTTGAAGTTCCTGTCTTGCCATACTTATGATCCAGCATTTCGTTTGCTGACGAAAGACTGGCAATTTTATTTTTATCTATTGTCGGTCTCATTCTGATAATCCTTTAATCATTTCTTCCGCTTTCTTTAGCTGCGGTTTGTAATCTTTTGTTGACTTCTTCAAAAATCCATTCAAAAGAAGTATCTCATTAGCCTCAATGAAGTTTTCCTCGTCTATCGAATTGTAAAACTCATCAAACGCCTCAGTCTTTCTAATATTTCTCACATGGCAAATGTAAGGAATATATTACATTTATCAAATAAAATTATTTATTTGGTTGATGATAGTTATCTCAATCAAAAGAATTATGTATGTCTGAAATATCAATCATATTTTAGATTCTGGGCTTCTCTATGACTCGTATTACCAGAGAGACAAAATAGACAATGAGCCCGTATGAAATGTTAATGGCGGCATGACGTGCTCCGTTCCACAATATTATAGGACTGATATTGCCATTACATTCAATAATGGCTCCTGTCGCATTTATCCATGCTATCAAAACAAACAACAAACTTATTACAAGAGCCCCAATTCCAATTTCCTTTACCCATCCCGGGGCCTTCCAGGCAGCGAATAAAAGAGTAACTAATAAAACAGAAATGGATATCATCTCCCAGACTCCGCCCAGCAGGAAAATTTCCGACAATGAGGTAGAAAGTATCATTTGATTGTTCTTTAAGTTTTTACAAAGATATATTATTCAATATCTTTGATGTAATTTAAAACCCTCTCCAAAGAAGATAAAACCCGCTTTGAGCTATCCTTATCATGATTAATACAAAAAGACTGGTATCTGTTTCATATTGGATAATTGCTGTTTTTGTTATTGCTGCAATTCTTTCAAGTCTTGAGTATTCATTTCCTGAAGCATTGCTTTATGGCACATTGTTTCTTCCAGGCGCATTGGCTATGAAATATTTTTTTCCGAAGGTTTCCTTCAGGAGGAAGTCTGCAGGAATACGGAATATTGCCTTTATTATTGCAGGGATTCTATGTTTTGAGGTTATATTAATATTAACTGTGTCGTATAGGTTGAATCAAATGAAGCTGTCATTTGCAGAGGGATGTGAAATTCCGCAAATACTTATAAATCCGCTTTTTATACTAGCTCTGATTGCTTTGATGCTTACGGGGGACTTTTTTCTTAACCACTATATTAATAGATACTTATTGCCAAATCAAGAACCTGTCACTTTTTTCTCTGACAGACATAAGGAAAGCCTGCATCCTTCCGAAATCTTATTTATAGAATCAAACGACACTGAAGTCCGGATTTACGCAACATTGGAACGGAAGTTCAGGAACAAGACTCCTATTAGCCAATGGGAGAATCTTCTTGGTAAAGATTTTATCAGAATTCATCGCTCATATCTCGTCAACAAGACGGCAATATCAACAGTAAAAGGTGAGTCTGTATTTGTAGGTAGTCATCAATTACCCACGTCTAAAAAATATTCACAAAAAGTTACAGAGTTTCAAACATTGGGAGGTGGTAAGTAACAACAATATTAGTGACGGTTTCAAATTTTTTTTACTTTTGTATTAACAATTCTGTTTAACAATATTGTTTGTCATGTCTGAATTAAAAGTACAAAACACCGAAACTGCTATTCTGAAAGCAGCAGAAGCAGAGTTCTTTGAGAAGGGTTATGCCGGAGCAAGAACTGTTTCAATAGCGGATAAGGCGGGTGTAACCCATGCGATGCTTCACTACTATTTCAGGACAAAGGAGCAACTTTTCAATAAAATAGTAGAGGATAAATTCAATTTGCTTGCCAACTCGGTACTGGCAATTTTCTCCGATACCAATCTGCCGCTCAAGGAGAGGCTTACTAAGGGTATTTCTGTTCATTTCGATTTTCTGATGGAGAACCCCCTGTTGCCGAAATTCCTCGTCGGAGAGATAGGTCACGTAGATGACATTCTCGCCGGGAAGATATTTCCGAAAGTGGTAACTGCAATGCAGCGGACTCAGCCGGAAATCGACTTTGAAATCAAGCATCTGATGATAGACATCATGTCTCAGAACATCTTTCCTTTCCTGATTTACCCTCTGGCCGAAAAGATGGGCCTTACTTCTGCAGGCAGAGAGGCTTTTATGGAACAGATTAAGCAGGAGAACATAACAATAATAATGAAACGCCTCGGTCTATGAAAAAGCTTTTGACATTTTTACTGTTACTTGTACCGTTTGTCGCTAACGCCCAGCTGACACTGGAGCAGTGCCAGCTGAGAGCCAGAGAACACTATCCGGAAGTTGCTCAGTACGATTTAATTACTCAAAGCGAGCAGTACAATGTGTCCAATGCCTCCCGCAGCTGGATTCCGCAAATTGTCTTCAGCGGTCAGGCTGCCTGGCAGTCCGCTGTGGCGAGTTTTCCGGACAAGTTGAAGGAAATGCTTGAGCGACAGGGCCTCGACATGCCGGGTATCCCTCAGGATCAGTACAAGATTGCGCTGGATGTGAATCAGGCGATATGGGATGGCGGCACATCCAGGGCCCACAGGAAACTTGCACGGGCAGAAGCTGCGGAGCAACGGCTCGGCAGCGATGTCAGCATTTACTCACTTGAGGAGCGTATCAACAGTATATTCTTTGGAATTCTTCTGCTGGATGAAAACTACGCCACAGCGCAAAGCCGGCAGGAGTTGCTGAACGCCAACTATGCCAGGCTCGAATCGATGCACCGCAACGGCGTTGCACTTCAATCCGATCTCGACCTAATAAAAGTCGAACAACTCACATTGGAGCAACAGATTGCCCAGAACCGGGCCTCGCGTGCCAATTTTGTGATCATGCTCGAAATGTTCATGGGAGAAAACCTCGGGGACAGAAAACTCGTCAAACCTCAGGAAGTGACCGTATCGTTGTTGCAGAATAACCGCCCGGAAATCGGGCTCATAGATGCGAAGATAGCCGGCATAGATGCAAGACAGGGATTGCTCAACACCAGCGTCACCCCAAAATTCTATTTCTTCGCCCAGGGGTTCTACGGTAATCCGGGCCTTGACATGTTCAAAAGCATGACGAGCCGCGAATGGAGCTGGAACGCTATCCTCGGCGTGCGGATGCAGTGGAACATAAGCGCATTATTTACCCGCGGGACAGATTTGAAACGTCTTGAGAATGCCCGCTCCGCACTGAATGTTCAGCGGGATATATTCACGTTTAACTCCAGTCTTCAGACGAGCCGGCAAACCGGTGAAATTGCCCGCATGCGCAAGGCGCTTGAAGGTGATGACCAGATTGTTGCATTGCGTACGAACATACGCTGTACAGCAGAATCCCAACGCGAGAAAGGTGTCATAGATACCGCCACGCTCCTTCAGCGGATAAGCGACGAGGCAGTAGCCCGCAATACCCGCAGTATCCATGAAATAGAACTCCTTAAGACAATCTGTGAACTCAAACACACTGTAAATCAATAGGCAATGAAACAATATATAATTATCGCAGCACTTGGAGCGCTCGCCGGATGCGCAAAACAGAACGGATATGATGCCTCCGGAACATTCGAGGCAACCACCGTAACAGTATCTGCCGAAGTCTCCGGCAAGATTGTAGTATTCGACATTACTGAAGGCCAGACAGTTTCCAAAGCCGAAACCGTTTGCGCCATAGACAGCTCGGCTTTCGTTCTGCAACGCCGGACCCTGAAACAGCAGCAGAAGGCCCTCCTTTCCGGTAAACCCGACATTCAAAAGCAACTCGCATCCCTGAAGGAACAGATTACAAAGCAAAAGACCGAGCTGAACCGTGTTCAATCCCTCCTGAAAGACGATGCCGCCACGCAAAAACAGTTAGACGACGTGAATGCCCAGCTCAACATCCTGCAGAGCCAGTACGAGGCCACTCTTTCAAGCCTGAGCAAGAACACGGCGTCCATCGTCGGCAATGCGGCAGTAATCACCACCCAGATTGACCAGGTGGACTACAATATAGGCAAATGCCGAGTGAGTGCACCGGTAAGCGGAGTAGTGCTGGCGAAATACGCCCAGGAAGGCGAACTGGCTGTCACCGGAAAACCTCTGTTGAAGATTGGCGATATTGATAACATGTACCTAAGGGCATATTTCACATCCGACCAGCTCTCAAAGGTAAGTGTCGGACAGATGGTAAAAGTATGGGCGGACTTCGGCGGCGATGAACGTTATGAATATGAAGGTGTAGTGAGCTGGATATCGTCCGAAAGCGAATTCACTCCAAAGAACATCCAGACCAGGAATTCGCGTGCAAACCTCGTGTATGCTGCAAAGATTGCCGTGAAGAACGACGGGAAGCTCAGGATAGGGCTTTACGGAGAAGTGAATCTGTGATGAACGCTATTGAAGCAAATAATCTGGTCAAGTCCTACAAGTCTGTTCAGGCTTTGAAAGGTGTCAGTTTCGAAGTCGGGAAGGGCGAGGTATTTGGTCTTATCGGCCCGGACGGGGCCGGCAAGACTACCATATTCCGTATCCTGACAACGCTGGTACTTCCTGACAAGGGCAGCGCAAGGACCGACGGACTGGATGTTGTAAAGGATTACAAGGAAATAAGGACCCGGGTTGGCTACATGCCGGGACGGTTCTCTTTGTATCAGGACCTGAGTGTAGAGGAGAACATCGATTTCTTTGCAAACATTTTTGGCGTCACTCTGGAAGAGAATTACGACCTGGTTGCCCCGATTTTCAGGCAGATTGAGCCATTCAGGACACGAAGGGCCGGTAAGCTTTCCGGGGGGATGAAACAGAAACTCGCGCTTTGCTGCGCGCTGATCCATAAACCTTCGGTGCTTTTTCTTGACGAGCCTACAACCGGCGTGGATGCCCTGAGCCGGGTGGAATTCTGGGAGATGCTCGCTTCGCTGAAAAAAGCGGGAATAAGCATTCTGGTGAGCACTCCGTATATGGACGAAGCTGCCCGCTGCGACCGGATTGCCCTGATGAGTGAAGGCCTCATACTTGAGATTTGTCCACCCCCTGACAGACTGGAGGATTATTTCATAGAATTGATGACACGCAATGGATAAAGTAATAGAAGTCAGAAACCTCACGAAACGCTTTGGCAATTTCACTGCAGTGGACGCCATCAGTTTTGAAGTGCCCAAAGGCGAAATCTTCGGTTTCCTCGGTGCCAACGGGGCCGGAAAGACAACGGCAATGAGAATGTTGTGTGGCCTGAGCTTTCCGACGGAGGGCAGCGGAACGGTCGCCGGTTTCGACATCATGACACAGGGTGAGCATATAAAGCGTCATATCGGTTATATGAGCCAGCGTTTCTCACTCTACGGGGACTTGACCGTGTTTGAGAATATGCAGCTCTTTGGAGGTATTTACGGGATGAGTGAAAAGGAGATTGCAGCACGTGCCGCCGTACTGTTGGAAAAGGTGCAGTTCTCCGGCCACAGGAATGATCTGGTGGGTTCGCTGCCTCCCGGCTGGAAGCAAAAGCTGGCTTTCCTGGTTGCCACTATCCATAATCCCGAAATCGTCTTTCTGGATGAGCCGACGGGCGGTGTGGACCCGATTACCCGGCGTCAGTTCTGGGCAATGATTCGCGAAGCGGCCTCTTCAGGGACAACGATATTTGTCACGACTCACTACATGGATGAGGCCGGATACTGCAACAGGGTGTCTATTATGGTGGACGGGCGCATAAGGGCTCTTGACGCACCATCTGCGCTTATTAAGGAGTACAATGCAGAAAGTATGAACGAAGTATTTGTAAAGCTATGCAGATAAGACTTTCGCCATTTATCAGGAAAGAAATGCTCCACATATTGCGCGACAAACGCACCATGCTGGTGATACTCATCATTCCGGTGATGCTGATTCTGATCTTCGGTTTCACAGTCACGACGGATGTCAACAATATCAATGTAGCCGTTTGCGCACCAAATCGCTCCCACACCGTGTCGGAAAGCGTGAACCGTCTTGTCTTCAGCCCGTATTTCCATTTCAAAGGCTATGTGGATGCTGCGGACATAGACAAAACCTTGCGTACGGGCAAGGCTGCTGCCGTGGTTGTTTTTGCAGCAGACTATGCCACATCGGGCAAGTTCCAGCTGATTCTTGACGGTGCTGACGTCAATACGGCAAGCACTTCGCAGGCCTATTTGCAGTATGTCATTCTTGGAGAGAAATCACAACAGTCACTCTTTGAGATGCACCAACTGTATAATCCTCAGATGAAGAGCGCATTCAACTTTGTGCCGGGCATATTGGGCATGATATTCCTTCTTATATGCGCTATGATGACATCTGTCAGCATTGTCAGGGAAAAAGAAACAGGGACGATGGAGGTGCTGCTTGTATCTCCCGTGAAGCCGTCATACATAATCATTTCCAAGATGGTGCCGTACCTGCTGCTCAGTTGCATTGACCTTGCAACGATTCTGCTTCTTGCCCGGTTTGTTCTGGATGTACCGCTTGCGGCCGGCATATGGGGTATTGTAGGCATCTCCGTGCTTTACCTGGTGCTTGCACTGGCACTTGGAATGTTGGTATCCAACCTGGCCCGGAGCCAGATTGTGGCGCTGCTCATCAGTGCCATGGTGATGATAATGCCGGTACTCTTTTTCTCGGGACTCATGTTTCCCATTGAGAATCTTCCCTGGGCACTGCGTTGGATATCATACGTCATACCTGCCAGATGGTATATTGACGCAATGCGCAAACTGATGATAGAAGGGGTGGCCTTCGGGGGTGTGATGCTGGAATTCGCTATTCTGACGGGGCAGACGCTCCTGCTTCTTGCAGTATCGACTAAGAAGTTTAACGACAGATTGGAGTAATGTGCTATGAAATGCCTTAAATTCCTGCTCCGGAAGGAGTTCATTCAGTTCCGCCGTAACAGGTTCCTGCCCCGGCTTATATTCCTGTTCCCGGTAATGATCATGTTGATTGCACCCATCATAGCCAACATGGAAGTCCGGGGGGTGGATGTGGCTTTTGTGGATTGTGACCATTCTGCCATTTCCCGGCGGATACTCTCGCATCTGAATGCATCGAAGCATTTCAGAGTGAAGCAGGTCACATCTGACTATCTGCTGGCCTACGGGCACCTGGAGGCAGGCAGGGTGAATGTCATCGTATCCATTCCGGAAGGATTCGAAAAATCTGTATCGGGCGGTATAATTCCAAAAATAAAGGTAGATGCCAACGCCGTGAATGCGACAAAAGGCATGTTGGGATCGCAATATATCATGATGACCATTGCTTCTGCACTGTCCGGGGTGGCCGCAGAAAACGGTCTGACTGCCACAGCAGCAGATTCGGATCTGACGAGTGTAAGATATTTCTATAACGAAACGTTGGACTATCGGTTCTATATGATTCCGGCATTCATAATAATTCTGGTGCTAATGGTGTGTTGCTTCATTCCGGCGCTGAACCTTGTCGTTGAGAAGGAAAAAGGCACCATAGAGCAGATAAACGTGACACCTGTTTCCCGTCTGGAGTTCACTCTAAGCAAACTGATTCCGTATTGGATTATCGGAATGGTGGTACTGACTGAAGGAATCCTTACCATAGGGTTTGTCTATGGCCTCTGGCCGGAAGGCAATACCGGTGCCATTTATCTTGCTGCCATACTCTTCACTTTTGCAATGTCGGGTTTTGCCATAACAGTTGCTAACGGCTCAGACACCATGCAGCAGAGCATCTTTGTGATTTTCTTCTTTATGATGATATTCATGCTGATGAGTGGCATGCTGACCCCACTGGGTTCAATGCCCCGGTGGGCGCAGTGGATAACCGTTGTATTCCCGCCCCGTTACTTCATTCATATCCTCCGTGCCATCTATCTGAAAGGAACAACGATAATGGAATTGGGTGTTGATTATCTGGCTCTTGCCGGCTTTGCGGTTGTGTTCTGCATAGTTGCAGCGCTGACGTACCGCAAGCAGGAATAAATCCTATATTTGTAGAGACTTATTAATACTCAAGCTTATGATACTGGTCTCTGATGAAAAGAACAGTCCCGGAACGCTTAAAGCGGTTTTCCCGGGAAAATATATCCAGGGAGAAAAAGCACTGACTGAATTGCCTTTTCTTGTTGAATTGCTCGGTACAAGGGGGCTGATACTGGCCTCGCCCACAACTCGCTCAAGTGTACTGCCCAAGTATAGTCTTAAAGAAAGGGAAGATTGGATAGAGATTGAGACGTTCAGGGGAGAATGCTGCATGTCCGAGGTTGAACGCCTCGAAAAGATTGTACATCACAAGAAAATTGATATCCTGGTGGGCATGGGTGGTGGAAAAACCATAGATACGGCCAAGATAGTGGGCGACAGGACAAATATTCCGGTTATTGTGGTTCCGACCATTGCCTCGACCGATGCTCCCTGCAGCGGATGTGCCGTAGTGTATTCGGAGGAAGGTGTTTTTGATTCTGTCTATTATCTGAAAATGAACCCGCAGGTGGTTCTGGTGGATCTGGATATCATTGCCTCGGCTCCCACAAGGTTCCTGGTGTCGGGAATGGGCGATGCGCTGGCTACCTGGTTTGAAGCCCGCTCCTGCAAAAAGAGCGGCTCGGCCAATGAATGTGGCGGATACAGCACCCTCACGGCATTAAGTATTGCCAAACTTTGTTACGATACACTACTTCGTTTCGGACCGGCTGCCAAAGAAGCTTGCGACCAATATCTGGTCACTCCCGAGCTGAGTTGCATTGTTGAGGCGAATACTCTCATGAGCGGGCTCGGCTTTGAAAGTTCCGGCCTTGCCGCTGCCCATTCCATTCATAACGGGCTGACCGCACTGGAAGAAACGCATGATTATTATCATGGAGAGAAAGTCGCCTTTGGCGTACTTGCCGGACTTTTTCTGACTCATGCTCCAGAGGAAGAGAAAAAAACGGTTTACGGTTTCTGTGAGCAGATTGGATTGCCTACGACGCTTGCCGATATTGGCATTCACGAAATCGACAGTGAACGGCTGATGGCTGTGGCAGTGAAGGCTTGTGTGCCGCAGGAAGGCATCCATCACGAACAGGTAAAGATTACTCCAAAGAAAGTTCTGAACGCCATTTTGGCTGCAGACAAGTACGGACAAAACAGAAAATAGTTACTTTTACAGAATAAATTTGAACTATGAAAAACCATTTTTCCCCCAACCCATTCATAATTATGGGTTTTTTTGTCGTAGCACTCACAGGATGTGACAAGCACGACAGTTTGTTGGATATTCTCTGGCCCAAGGCTTATACTACAGTTGAAAGAACAATTCAGGCAGATCCTCTTCCCGGAGGTGATGTGCCGGAAATTACCGACCCGTCATCTTTTGAAAGTAAAGGATACGGAAAATGGCATTACGGAGAAGGCCTTCCCTTTGAAAAGAAGACTGACCTGATGCCGGCAGGTTTTAACGCTTCACTGGCAAAAAATGAGGAATCCTTATTGAGTTTCTTCGCTTTTACCGACATCCATATTACCGACGAAGAATCTCCCGCCCAGGCTATATTCTTCCGCAAATACCTTAGTCTGAATGCCATATCGGTTTATTCCCCGGCCATGATGTATTCAACCCAGGTGCTCGATGCCGCTGTTTATACAGTGAACAAGATTCATAAACGTCATCCGCTGGATTTTGGCATCATGCTGGGTGATTTGGCCAATAACGGACAATACAATGAGTTGAGGTGGTTCATTGATGTTTTGGACGGGAAGACTGTCAATCCCGATTCAGGTGCCGATGATGATCCTGTTCCCGGACCGGCCAACGACCACCAGGATCCTTTTGATGCCGTTGGAATTGATTCCACGATTCCATGGTATGCCGTTGTAGGTAATCATGACCATTTCTTTATTGGCTCGAAACCTTATACCGATCGTTTGCGGAGAGTCCTCGTTGGAGATCAAATACTTCATATCGGGAATATCCTGTCTGACGACCCGACCGACATGGATAAAGAAACCTTTTCTACCGGCGCTATTGCCGGAAATTCCGTAAACTGCGAGATCATTGGTGAGGGCGTTGTTGCCCAGATGACAGAATTTCCTACAATCCCTGCGGATGGGGACCGTCGTGCCATAACGGTTGACGAATATATTGCAGAGATGTACAATTCAACCTCTTTCCCTGCAGGTCACGGATTTGAACAGGCCAATCCCGATAACCGTTTCAAAGGGTGCTATTCTTATATTCCCAAAATGGGACTGCCGCTTAAAGTGATTGTGCTGGATAATACCCAGGAAGATTCCGATGACAGTCGCATTTACGGACACGGTTCACTGAAGAACGGGCGTTATGAATGGCTCATAAAACAACTGCAGGCAGGACAGAAAGAAGGAAAACTCATGATCATTGCAGCTCACGTTCCCATTGGCGTTGCTTTTGGAGAGGAAGTAGGCTGGTTTGACGAGGCGTATGAACGCGCACTTATCGAGGAGTTGAAGACCTATCCGAATTTCATCCTGTGGATATCGGGACACCGTCACCTGAATACCGTTAAAGCGTTCCCTTCCAACGATCCTGCTCATCCCGAAAATAGTTTCTGGGGCGTTGAAACCAAATCTCTCAGGGAATTTCCTCAGCAGTTCCGTCTCTTTGATATCGTTTTGAACCAGGATAAGACTTTGTCCATTTTTGCCACAAACGTGGATCCTGACATTGAAGAAAATCCCTTTGCAGCCGTATCCCGCTCACTGGCAATGGCTTCCCAGCAAATTTACCAACTTATGGAACCTTTTCCAGGGTCTGGTCCCATTTCACACAATGTGGAACTGATTGTTCCCCTGAGTCCCGAGATGCAGAAGAAGCTGGCGAATTAAATAATCCTGTTGTAAACGGCCTCTATTTCAGAGGCCGTTTTTGATGAAGGCTTCCATTCGGTAATGCTTGCACAGTTGACCATGGCATGGACAATATCAGGACTGAATGAGATCTTGCCGGCTACCGGAATGTTGTTTTCCAGACACCAGTCTTCAATGATCCGCGTGAAGCCTTCGTTAAGAGTGTATTTGTTTATGACTACACAGGAAGGGATCCCGAATTGATGTACCAGTTCAAGGATCCTTTTCATATCGTGGAATCCGGAACGGGAAGGCTCGGTGACCACAATCACTTTATCTGTTCCTGTCATGGAAGCGATAGCGGAACAACCTGTACCGGGAGGCCCGTCAATTATTATTCTTTTCCATCCGGTTTCTTTAGCTGTTTGCCGCGCTTTTTCCCTTACCAGGCTTACTAATTTCCCGGAATTCTCTTCTCCGGGGGCCAAACGGGCATGAATCATTTTCCCGTTCCGGAAATTTCCTGCAAACCACTGACTTTTGTCGCTGGGAATCATGGAAATGGATTGAGCGGGACAAATCCTGGCACATAATTTACAACCGTCACAGGCAGTATGTGAAATGGTGATCTTCCCTTTAGGGTATGCCGGATCGGTTGTGACGGATATCGCCTGAAACCTGCAATACTCCATGCACAGTCCGCACTGGGTACAGCTGTTGTAGTCAATACGGGCTTTGTGTCCCGATATAAACGGTTCGCAGATATAGTCCCGGGGTTGAAGTACAAGATACAGATTGGCGGCATCTACATCGCAATCGGCCACCACAAGGTTTTTTCCCAGTGTGGCGAAAGCTGCAGCCAGGCTCGTCTTACCCGTTCCTCCCTTACCGCTGAGAATGGCAATTTCCTGCATGGTTTTGAATTTTTCTAAAAAGGTTAACAAAGAAGTTTCTGAAAGCAGGGTCCTTTTCTGCTATTAGCCCGCCTTCGGAATAGACTCGTGCAATTTCTTTGTCAAAAGGTATTTCTGCCAATAACGGGATGCCTTTCTCTTCCAGCCATTCATAGATACTGTTATCTCCCAGACCGGATCTGTTGATTATTACTCCGTATGGTTTTTGCAGTGTGTCCAATGTCTGGACGGACAGTTTCAGGTCGTTGAGCCCAAATGGTGTGGGTTCTGTGACGAGTACGATATAATCGGCTGTATCTGCAGTGGCTATGAAGGGACATGATATACCCGGCGGGGCGTCAAAGAGTATGGTCCCTTCCTGAAGGGGGTGATTCATGGCTCCTTTTATAACCGGAACGGGGGAATATACTCCGATGTCTGAACGGCCTTCTACAATAATGGTTCCGGAAGGAAGCCGATAAACAGAGACATGCCCCAGTGTTTTATCTTTTTCTGTTATGGCATTGTATTGACAGGCGGCCAGGCAGGCTCCGCAATCGTGACAAAGATCTTCGAGTACCTGAATATGCTTTGCCTGAGGAAGACATATTATGGCATTGTAATTACAATATTCCCGGCATTTGTCGCAATAGGTACAAGATTCTTCGTGTATTACCGGAATCTTTTGAATAATGGGATGTTGTTCCGTAAGTATTCCGGAAAAAAATTCCATCACGTTGGGTTCTTCTGCATCACAATCTATGAGTGTCACAGGGATTTTTTCCTGTTGGATGGAAAAGAACAGATTAGTGGATACAAATGTTTTTCCGGTGCCTCCCTTGCCGCTGGCAATGGCGATTTTCATATTGTGCTATTAATGATCACAAACGTTTGCTCCTGTCTTCAGGGTTTTGTCAATCCATTCTTTAACAAGATCGGCAGGGCTTTTTGGTTGTACGCCTACATTGACATTTATCTGCTGGGCGGCAAACAGGTCGAGTGCCCGTTGTCCCATACCACCGGCAATGACGTCGGTAACACTTTTTTGGGCGAGCCACGCAGGCAAAAGGCCCGGCTCGTGGGGCGGGGGAGTAACGAGCTCTTCACTTGTAATAGTCTCGTTTTCTACATCAATGATGGCAAACTGTTCGCAATGGCCGAAGTGTGAACACAAACGGCCGTTTTCCAGTGGAATGGCAATTCTTTTCATAATAAATCTAATATCTCTTTAATTGTTTTTTCCTGATCTTTGATCATGATCAGTTGAATCTGAAGGCGGTCAAACACCGATTTGACTTTTACCCCGAATTCTCCGGAAATTACTTTTTCTACTCCTTTTGAGGCAACTAACTGAACAGATGCCGGACCGGCTCCTTCCAGACTGTCTTTATTGGGATTGGGAATATACTCAGTTGACTTGCTCTGAGTGTCGTATATTACAAAATAGGCACAGCGGCCAAAGCGGCTGTCAAGTAAGGACCCGGGGGTATTTCCCGTAGAAGTGATGGCTACTTTCATTACGATGGATTTTTATGTTGTTCAATGTTTTCCGAACCGCACAGGGCGCATCTGATGACGGTCGTCTGGTTATGCAGAATATTAAAAGAGCAGCCGCAGCGGTGACAGGTAAACCATTTGCTGTCAAAATATATCTTTCCTCCTTCAAAAACTATTGGTCTTCCTTTTACAAAAGCCAGTGCCACCTTGCGGCGGGCGCTTTCATAAATGCGGGTAAAAGTCGGACGGGAAACGTTCATTGCCTTTGCACTTTCTTCCTGAGCCAGAAACTCAAAATCACTCAGGCGGATAGCCTCATATTCTTCTAAATTCAAAAATACAGGCGGCTCTTCGTTCAGATCTCCAATGGGTTTGAAGCCTTTGAAATGAGGTATGCCATTGATCTTGCGCAGTTTTTTTGGTCTTGGCATAATGATATAAATCAAAATTTCGTACAAAGTTAAGAACATATGTTTAAAAACAAAATTTGTGAGAGAGCCTAAATTTGTGATAAAACCAAAATAAGTTTACCTTTATTCCACAAAGTGAATTATGAAACTGAATCCGAATAATAAACTACGGGACATTGCCGGAGAGAAAATGCTGGTGACCGGCAGCTCCACCCGGGTTGACCTCACAAAAGTCGTTGTTTTTAACACTACCGCAGAATACCTGTGGGAAAACATGGAAGGAAAAGATTTCTGCGTTGATGATGTAGCGGAACTCCTTATCAGGACTTACGGAATTGACCGCAACAAAGCGTATGACGATGCCAGTGCCTGGACCAAAACTATGGTTAATGCCGGGTTATGCATCTGACGCTGCCATGAAAAAACTTTGCCTGGTTTTACTCACTATTTCGGGGGCTTTGCTTGAACTCGCCGGACTGGCATTGTTTGTACCGCTGCTGTTACTTTTACTGGAGGAGGGGGGAGTACGCGGCAATGAATACCTTAACCGTTTTTACACCCTGCTGAATGTGAGTGATTACGGAACATTCCTGCTAATTGTATGCGGTTTGGTAGTGTTGTTTACGGTGGTTAAGAATTTTCTGTTGTACAAGATAGGGATCTATAAGAACAGGTCCCTTCTGTCAGTATATACCCGGTATTCCGGCCTCCTTTTCAAGTATTACTTCGACAAAGGTCTTCTTTACATAAAAGAAAACAGGGCGCCCGTTCTTTCGCATAATACCAATGCGGTATGTTATGCGTATGTGTTCAATGTGTTGTCACCTGCCCTGACAATAACCGGAGAGATTCTGCTCTCTGTACTTATTCTGTGTGCTCTTGCCTGGGTGAACGTATACGTGGCGATAACAGAAATACTGCTTTTTGTACCCCTTGTTGTCCTGTATCAGACGAGGGTGGGCGGCAAACTGCAAAAGGCCGGAAAAGAGGACTTTGAAGCGAAACGAAACCAGGGGCGTATAACCCTGGAAACTTTCCGTGGATATGCCGAGGTGGCAGTCAATAACGCCTTCCCGGGGATGTATGCCCTGTTTGGTCACGGGCTGAAAACAATTGCTGATTCAAAAATCAGGACAGACCGGATAAAGAGTGCTGCATCGGGAATGATTGAAATAGGTGTCATGGTTGTCATAACCGGAGTGATAGCTGTCAGTTTTTATCTGAATGATGGAAAAGGGAATCTTCTGGTGGAAGTGGGAATGTTTGCCTTGGCAACATTAAAATTACTTCCGTCAGCAAAGTCTGTGATTTCAAATTATGCCGTCATACGTACCAACCGTTATACCAAGGACATAATTAACGAAGCTGATATTCAAAATATCAGGCAGGAAAAGGATAAGAATGCTGAAAATCAGACTCTATTGGATCCACTGCCCTTTAACGAAACGATCTCCTTTAAAAACGTGAGTTTTGGCTATGGAGACAGGGACCCGGTCATAAAAGATCTGTCTTTTACTATCCGGAAAGGTGAAAGAATAGGTATTAAAGGCATCTCGGGTGTTGGTAAAAGCACTCTTGTCTATCTGATGCTGGGCCTTTGTGATCCTGTATCGGGTGAAATATTCATAGACGATACCAGGCTCTCCCCACAAAACAGGGCACGCTGGCATAAAAGGGCCGGGTATGTGTCGCAGGATATTTTCATAATGGACGCTACACTTGCCCAAAACATTGTACTGGCGCAGGAGGCAGATGAGAAAAGGTTGTCCGGGGCCATTGATAGGGCGTCGCTTAAAGGATTGGCAGACAGTTTGCCGCTGGGTGTTCAAAGCCGGATAGGTGATGCCGGATGCCTGCTTTCGGGCGGTGAGAGACAGCGGGTTGCCATTGCCAGGGCGCTGTATAAAGATGCCGATGTGTTTTTCCTGGATGAACCTACCTCGTCGCTCGATAAGAACACAGAGAAAGAGATCGCCGCCACCATAATGAATCCCGATTTTTATAAACAGGACGTTACGGTGGTTATCATATCACATGATGACAATTTGCTAAGCATTTGCGACAGAGTCATTACTTTGGGCTAATGGGAGAAAAGTTAACGTATTGTATTGCAGGGCATACGGTCTGTATTATTACCGAAAAACCGGAGGTTATTTCAAAATTACTACCGGGCTTCAGAATATTTTCCAATGTACAGACAGACAATATTTCAGATCTTAATATAATTATCAGACTGGAAAACGGAAACTCGCCCATTGCAGGTAATCCTGAGGACAGTATTCAGATTCGTACCTTTGAAATAGACGGAGGGGTGTGCCGGTTCCAAAGGAATGAGGACAATTATTTTTTCAGTATAGAAGAACCCGGCGGACAATGTATCCTGGAATGTATCATGCAGCGTGGGTCTGCGGATATTCAATGCCATGTTCAGCAGCAACTTGTACGGCCTCATCATATAAAATTTGCCATATGGATGTGTGTGGCTTTTTTTGGTATTCCCCGCCATATTGCTCCCGTTCATTCTTCGGTTATTGTATACGAAGAACGTGCAGTGTTGTTTCTGGGCGAATCCGGCACGGGAAAAAGCACTCAAACCGGGCTGTGGCTGCAGCACATATCCGGTAGCTTTATATTGAATGACGACAGCCCTGTTCTTAGTGTGGAAGATACGGTTCCTTATGTTTACGGATCTCCGTGGAGCGGGAAAGGGAATAAGTACTTTGATGAAAAATATCCTGTTGCAGCGATAGTCCGCATAAAGCAATATCCATCGAACTCATTAGACAAACTTTCAACCATCAGAGCTTTTGGAGCTCTCTATCCTTCGTTTCCCCCCGCTTTTCTAAAAGATGTCTTTTTTGAAGATCATCTGTGCCATATGATTTCCCTGATTCTTAAGACCGTACCGGTATATCTGCTCTCCTGCCTGCCCGATAGGGCGGCAGCCCTTTTGGTGAAGGATACTGTATTCAATCGCTCAACAGATTGATCAGTTCCCTGTTTACCCGGTTGTTTCTTTTCACTGCCTTCATATCTCGGAGAGAAAGCAGGGAATGGTCACTTTCCCCGCATATGTCTACTCCTATTATCTTGTGTTGTTTCTTGATAATGGTGAGGTATGCCGCAAGCTCCTTAAGCGACATGTTACCCTGATCCCAATTGATGCTCACGGTTCGCGGACTCAAAACATCTTTGTCAATGGAAATATAAACAGGTTCGGTTGTCCTGAGGTCGGCAACAGTCTGGAGACTGTCAGGGATAATCACTCTGGGCAAATGGCCGGGGCTGATCTGAGAAATAAAATGGTTAGAAACACCAATAAGAATGATGTTTTTTATATTTGGATTGTAATCAAGGACTTCATTTACCCAACTTCCGCAAGATAGAATATTCCCGAAAGCCGGTGGCAGCATATCGGTGTGGTGATCAATCAATACAAGTGAAAAAGTCTCCCCGATTTTATCTGTCCAGAATTTGCTTATATAATGGTAACTGCCCGAATCGAGGAAATGTATCCCTGCAGGGGGCAAATCTGCCATCCGGTCCCGGATGCATTCCTGTGCAGCGGAGTCGCAATAGCAGTAAGTGCCGGGGATATCACGACAGTCCAGCCAGATAAAGGATGTGTCTCTGTAGAAGGTTTCGTATTCGTAAACCTTCGTAAAATTCATGATCACTACAGAAGGTTTCATATAAAATGTAATTTCCGGTATAAAATTACATATCTTCCTGCAATATTTCTCCTTTGATGCCGGCTATAACCAGTTTCACCGGAACCTTTCTTGATGCTTCGGAAGCTGCATTGCGTACTATCTGAAGCAATCCCCGGCAACAGGCTACTTCCATGATCATGACGGTTATGGTATTCACCTTGGCGTTGTCTATCAGTTGCCTGATCTTTTCTTTGTAAATATCCAGTCCATGGTCCAGTTTAGGACAGGCAATGACCAGGGTTTTTCCTTTCAGGTATTTCTTGTGAAAATTACCATAGGTAAAAGCAGTACAGTCAGCGGCAATAACCAGGTCGCTTTCTCTGAAATGTTCTCCTGCCGGGTTTATCAGATGGAGCTGGATTGGCCAGTGACTTAATCCGGAAGGTGTTTCCGCCAAAGAGGCAACAGCGGGTTTCCTGACAGCAAAAACCTGTTCTGCCGAGCCGGGGCAACCGCCGGAGTGACATCCTTCAGGTGAATATTTTTCATCGAAAGGATCCGCATCGCGCTGTGTAATGGATATGGCACCCTGTGGACAATGGCCAAGGCATGCCCCCAGTCCGTCGCACATGGGATCGCTGATCAGTTTTGCTTTTCCGTCTACTATTGTCAAGGCCCCTTCATGACAGTTGGGAATACATGCTCCGCAACCGTTACAAAGTTCTTCATTGATGACTACAATATCTCTTTTCATAGAACCGTTGTTATAAAAATAAATCTCCGGCAAACGTAAGTGTTTGCCGGAGAATATAATGTAACATCGGTTACATTCAGTTTCTTTACCTGGCTCCTGCAGCTTCTTTTTGTGCCTCTTCAATCATCTTGGCATTTGGGAGAATATAAATTTCCACCCTGCGGTTCTGGAGCCGTCCTGCAACGGTGTTGTTATCGGCTATGGGTTCGTGTATGCCTTTGCCGATAGTGGTCATGCGGGCACCGTCCACGTTTTGCAGCATCATATAATCCCTGACACTCCTGGCGCGCCTTTCGGAGAGTCCCTGGTTGTATTCAACCGTTCCGGTGATATCCGTATGTCCGACAATCTGAAGATCGGTATCGGGATTTTGATTCAGGTTGGCGGCGAAATTCCTGAGCGCTGTTTTTGCCGGTTCTCCTATGGCGGTAGAATTAGTGGCGAAAAGAATACCCGACTCGAGGGTTACCTTAATGGCTTCTCCGTCGTTTATAGTTTCGATAGAAGCAGCTTCGGGAAGGATTTCTTCCAGTTCCTGTCTCTGTTTGTCCATATGACGTCCAATAAGTCCACCGGCTACACCACCGACAACTGCTCCAATGGCTGTTCCAAGAGCCGTGTTACCTGTAGCAATGCCTATTCCCGCACCGGCAGCTGCACCGGCTGCAGTACCTATACCCACACCCATGGCGGTTCTGCTTACGTTCCCGCAACTTGTCAATACAAGAGATGCACATAGCATAAGGGTAATACCTGTTTTAAAATGCTTCATAATACAAAGAATTAGTTAAATTGCAACTTATTGTCAATAACGTAAAGATACAAAATTTATGATAACGCTCATATGTTTAATGCTGGCATTGTTTGCCGGCTCACAAGACTATTCTGTCAGAGTTAATCAATTGGGATATTATCCGTTACAGGAAAAAGTGGCTGTCATGGAAGGTGCGTATGCGGGATCCTTCGAGTTAGTTAACACCCAAACGGGAAAACAGGTTTATTCCTCACAGGCCGGAGAAATCCGGAATTCTCCGTTTTCGGAAAAACAAAGAACGATACTTGATTTTTCCTCCTTAAGGGAACCGGGAAACTATGTTCTATGCGTGAACGGTGAAGAAGTGTCTCCTCACTTCGTAATCGGACAGGGTGTGTTAAGCCCTCTGGCAGACGCTGCCCTCGGCGCATTTATTCTCCAGCGCTCGACTCCGGGACATCCCGATACGCATGTGCTGGTGCATGCCTCGGCCGCTACGGAAGCCAGACCGGAAGGTACGGTCATATCTTCTCCCGGAGGATGGTACGATGCGGGTGATTACAACAAGTATATCGTTAATTCGGCTTTTACCACGGGACTTGTTATGGCCGCCTGCGAACAATATCCGGGATATAAAGGGAACAAGGCCATTCTTGATGAGATGCTTTATAACCTCAAATGGACCATGACCATGCAGGACCCGAACGATGGCGGGGTATATCACAAGCTGACAACGCCAAATTTCGAGGGCTTTGTCAAACCCTCCGAATGCCGTCAGACACGTTATGTTGTACAGAAATCGGTAACCGCTTCGCTTGATTTTGCCGCTTCCATGGCTCAGGCATCCAGAATTTACCGGACGATGGGTGGCGAATACACCCGTCTGGCGTCCGAAATGCTGGACGCTTCGAGAAAAGCGTACAATTGGTCTTTGAATAATCCCAATGCGCTGTATAATCAGTTTGCATTGAACGGCAAGTATAAACCCGAGGTTAATACCGGTGCCTACGGCGATTTTTCTGCAGAAGATGAATGGTTCTGGGCTGCATGCGAATTATATCTGACTACCGGTGAGGCTGTTTATTATGATAAATTAATGGAATGCAGACCGGACTACTTCAAAGTGCCTGTCTGGGGCAGGGTAGCGTCCCTGGGATCTTTTGCCATGTTTACGCATGATAAGGCCTTACCAGGTATGAAAGAAGAGTTGCTTTCTTTCTGTGACAGTATTGCCGCCGCTGCATCGGGGTCTGCTTTTGCCAGTGGCTATGGCAACAGGGAAAGGGATTTTTACTGGGGCTGTCTGTCTGAAAATTGTTGCGGGCAGGGTATCGCCTTACTCTACGCATACCGACTTACAGGCAATGACACCTACAGGGCAGCGGCCCACAGGAATATGGACTATCTTCTGGGCAGGAACCCTACGGGATACTGCTACGTAACCGGCATGGGATCGAAAAGTCCCGTTAATCCCCATCACAGACTGGCAGCAACGGACGATGTCCCGGGACCGCTTAAGGGTTTTCTTGTAGGTGGACCCAATCCGGCACGGCAAGACAAGTGTGAGTATCCGTCTCTTTTACCCGATGAATCCTATGCAGACATTCTTGAAGCCTATGCTTCAAATGAAATTGCCGTTAACTGGAATGGTTCCCTTCTTCATTTTGCCGTAGGTTTGTCCTTTTTGCAGGACCCCGGGATTTGAGATGCCATAACTGCCAGCTGTTCCAAAGATTCTGCCACAGTACATATGATGCCGGCACTACAGAAGCCAGCGGATTAAGGTACATTTGCGTCATCCATGCTGCCAATACACCGTTTTTCTGGCCTATTGCCTGACCGCCCGCAATGGTATCGTTGTATTTTTTGCCTATCCATCTTCCGAAAGCGAACTGAATAACACACTGGACCAGAGCTATGGCTGCCATCGCAATAATGATCGGGGTTTTTGAGCGATCCTGCAACATGATGAAGTCGATAGTCTGTCCTATCACAAAAGTGAGTGCTGCTGCCCATAGATAAAACGAGATCATTTTGTGTCTTACTATTCTGGCAGTGATACGGGGCAGAAATCGCCGGCACAGTACAGCCGATACAAGAGGCAAAATAATAAGCGGCACTACCTTACGGATAATAATCCAGCAGGAGCTCCAGAAAGAGAGCTCTGCATGATATCCTATAAGGGAAAAACAGAATGGGGCAAAAAATGCAAGGAATACGTTATAGAGAATCGTGTATGTTACCATGGTGGCCATGTCTGCTCCCAGTATCACGGCCACTACAGTAGCAGAAACGGCAACAGGGGCAAGCATCCCCATCATGGCTCCCTGGGCAAGGATATCACTCAAAGGGAGAAACAGAAAATAGCATCCTATACCTGTGATCAGCTGAAAAAGAAGTAGCCAGATATGGAGCCCGCTTATTTTTATCCGGCGTATGTCCATATCACATAACGTCAGGAACAAAATGATAAAAATCAGGTAAGGTGTAAGGTAATTAAGCGATACAAGGGTGCTGTGGAACAGGAATCCAAGCAAAATGGCAATGGGAAGGACAAATGGTCTCATTAGTTGATTTTCTTCCGACTGTTCCTTTCACGGTTCCGGAACTGGACGGTCAGTTTGCGTACTATCTTGAAGTTATACAGAAATTCACTGGCAAAAACACGTATGACCGTGTAGGAAGGAATAGCAATGAGCATACCCGTGAGCCCTCCAATGCTACCTCCTGCCAGAATGATAATAAAGATTTCCAGAGGGTGTGCTTTAACGCTTTTGGAATAAATATTGGGCTGAAAGGCAAAATAATCTATTAGAAAAGTCACGACGTACACAAGAACTATCAGTGCCAGAAAAAGTTCCACAGAATAAGGCGACGTCCCGCTGATATGGTATCCCAGAAATCCTGCCAGCAGAGCACCAAGCAGGCCGCAAAGAGGTCCTATGTACGGGATAACGTACATGATACCGGATATGAAGGCAAGCATGAGGGATAACCTGAACGACACCCTGCAGATTAAAAAAAGCCCCGAAGTCAACATAATGGTTACAGCGCTTATTTCCAGCATAATCCCAATAAAGTAGCGCATCAGCAGGTTATTTGACTCTTTCAGGGCTCTCCGGGCACTTCGCTCCTGTTTATCGGAAAACAGGCTCGCCACCATATTGGTGAACATATCCTGCTCTTTTAAGAAAAAGAACAGGATGAAAAGGACCACAAAGAAGCCTATGAAGAAATCAATGGTGTACCCGGCTACCGAGGTCAGAAACAATTCGAACTTTTTTATATCAATTAATGAGGACACAATACCTGAAAGAAGACTTTCAAGAGTGATTTCCCGGGAAAATCCGGGGAACAGATGCTTGAGAAAAAAGTTTAGGTCCTCAATGGGACTTTCCAGTTTTACAGATAATTGTGCCAGATCGATACTGTAAATGGCGCCTAACAGATCTGCGGCTACAGGCACCAAAAACAGAAGAATGGCCGAGAAAACAAGGACCAGGCACAGTAAAGTTAAAAGAGCAGCTATCCAGGAAGGTGTTTTGTATTTTCCTATATGCAGTTTCCTGAAAAAACAGACAAGAGGTTTACCTACAATAGAAAGAACCGCGGCAATCAGTATATAGGCCACTATGTTGCTGAAGTACCAACACAGAAAGCAGGCAATTGCAGCTGCAATACCTATAACCACATACCTGGATAGTTTGTTCATTATTCATTGAAGCGCTTTTCTATCACTTTCCAGTCCAGAATACTCCAGAATGCCTTGACGTAATCTGCACGCCTGTTTTGATAATCAAGATAATAAGCATGCTCCCAGACGTCGCAGGTAAGTAGGGGTTTCTGCTTCTTTGCCAGCGGACAGCCTGCGTTTGATTCCTGGGTGATGGCAAGCTGGCCCGAGGTTTCACGCACAAGCCAAACCCATCCCGATCCGAACAAAGAAACGGCAGCACTGCTGAAAGCTTCAACAAATTTTTCGAAAGAACCAAAGTCTTTGTCGATGGCACGCAGGAGCGCCTCTTCGGGTTTTTTCCTGGCAGTTTCCTCAGCTTTGAATTGTGCGAAGTAGAAAGTATGATTGAAAACCTGCGCGGCATTGTTGAACAATGGTCCGGCCGGTGCCTTTGCAATAATGGTCTCAAGAGCAGACTCAGCATAAGGAGAACCCTGAACCAAATTATTAAGATTTGTCAGGTAGGTCTGGTGGTGCTTACCAAAATGAAAGCCGATTGTCACAGCACTTATGGCCGGAGCCAAATCATTGGCAGAGAATGATAATGGTGGTATTTGATGTGTCATATCAAAAGCATTTATAGACAAATATACCTAAAATATATTACATTTGTTTTATGGAAATTATCAAATTAGGAAAAAAGACAGAGGCGCAATATACTCAGATGGTTACTGAGCAGAGGGATGCTTTCCTTAAGAATGCAGCTGTTGGCCGTTTGCCCGAAGATCTGGAACGGATTAAAACGGCGTACGAATACGCGTACAAAGCACATGACAAACAAACAAGACAGGCGGGGGAGCCTTATATTTTACACCCGATAGCAGTTGCCCGTATTGTGAACGAAGAAATAGGACTGGGCACGAATCCGATAATTGCTTCTTTATTGCACGATGTGGTTGAGGACACTCCTCACCCCCTGGAAGAGATCAGAGAACTTTTTGGCGATGATATAGCATTCCTGGTACAGGGTCTTACCAAGGAAAAGAAAGAACAGTATGAACTTTCCATGCAGGTGGACAATATCCGGAAAATGCTGATGACTATACAGTACGATATCCGGGCCCTGCTTATAAAACTGGCAGACAGGCTTCACAACATGCGTACGCTGGGCAGTATGCCCCTGCACAAGCAGATGAAGATAACCGGAGAGACTGATTTCTTCTTTGCCCCGTTGGCAAATCGTTTGGGACTTTACAAGGTGAAGACCGAGTTGGAGAATCTCAGCTTTAAATTCCGTTCTCCCGAGGAATTCAACAAGATACAGCGGATTCTGGATAAATATGCAGAAGACACCAGGGGGATTAGAGCCCGTTTTGTTGCCCCGATTGAAGAAATGCTGAAAAATAACGAAATAGATGCCGTGATAACCCAGGATATCAGAAGTGTCTATTCTATCTGGAGGCACATGAAACAGAAACAGGTCCCGTTCAACAGGCTGGAGAGTATTTATGTGTTCAATATTGTTTTCAAGTCCGGATCCGGTTCATTGTGCAATGCCTCTGAAAAAAACCAGTGCCTTCAGATATATTCTCTGCTGACAGATATTTATACCGAGAAGGTGGGCAGTCTGCACAACTACGTGGACAATCCCAAGGCCAACGGCTACGAGGCTCTTCACTGTATGTTCATGACCGAACACGGTTCGTGGGCAGATGTGCATATCAAGAGCGAGCGGATGGAAGAAGCGGCCATACACGGATGTATTGTGAAAAGGCACAAACATGTAGGTATTGGCGGAGTGGACGCCTGGGTAGAAGAATTCAGGGGCACGCTCAAGGACATGGTTTATCACGACGGATTCAACAATAAGGACGGATTCTTCCTGGAAGGGGTAAAAGCCAATCTCTATAATGATGATATACGGGTTTTCACACCCAAAGGACAACAAATCCTGCTGCCGTCCAATTCCTCGGCTTTGGATTTTGCCTACGTGATTCACTCGGAAATAGGAGATCATGCACAGTTCGCCCGGGTGAACGGCATGCTGTGTTCCATCAAGACGGTCCTCAAACGGGGCGATAGGGTGGAAATAGGGACGGACCCCAACATGATGCCCCAGAAAGACTGGCTGGAGGCCGTCATTACCTATAAGGCAAAATCATGTATCAGGAATGCCCTCCGCAAACAGAATATTTCTACAAAGCCCACGCGCTACAGGCTCGCCAAATGTTGCTCGCCCTTACCCGGTGACGAATTACTGGGATTTGAGGTACAGGACGGTAGCGGACGGATTTTCGTCCATACACGTAACTGCGAAAGGGCCATCATGCTTTCTACCGAACACGGAGAAACCATTGTGAATGTAGATCTTGAACCGGATGATACCACCTATTATCCGGCAGGAATCCATATTTTTGGTGTAGACAGGAAAGGAATCACATTCGAGATATCTCAGATCGTTTCTGAGGAATGGGGCCTGAACATCAATAACATGTCTGTGACCACAAAAGATTCGCTGTTTGAGTGCAAACTGCACTTGCAGGTTCGTTCTGCCCGTGAGCTGAGCAATATCATTGCGCGGCTCGAGGCCGTTCTGGGTGTAGAGGAAGTGCGCCGGGTTTCGATTACCTCATAATGAGCGCCCGGTGCGTTATACTGTCAGGTACACGTCCGTTTATTTTCAGCTGGGGATACGATTCCTCATTGGGTGTTATATCAACCGTTCTGCCGTTTTCCAGATGCAGTCTGATCTTGTCGAAAAGCGGCAGTCCGGGCTCGTACCGGTCGCTTCCGGGGCATACGGGATAGAAACCCATGGCTGAAAAAACATACCAGGCCGAGGTCTGTCCATTATCCTCGTCGCCGCAGTATCCGTCCGGAGCAGGACTGTAGAAACGATCCATTACCCAATGAGCCAGTTCTCCCGTTCTCCGGGGTTTGTCAGTAAGGTTGTACAGATAGATCATATGTTGTGCCGGCTGATTTCCGTGGGCATAATTTCCCATGTTCATTACCTGCATTTCCCTTATCTCATGAATGACTCCTCCGTAGTAACTGCAATCAAAGACGGGAGGGACAACAAAAACGGAGTCGAGCATGCGGGTAAAGGTTTCTTTTCCTCCCATAAGGTCTATCAGGCCTCCCATGTCGTGGAATACACTCCACGTATAATGCCAGGCGTTTCCTTCGGTGAAGGCGTCTCCCCATTTATACGGATTATAGGGCGTCTGGAAAGATCCGTCCAGATTCCTGCCTCTCATCAACAGGCTTTCCTTGTCGAATACATTGCGGTAGTTGCCCGCTCTCTTTGAAAAAGTGTCTATCTGATCCTGTGGGGCTCCAAGGCTCTCTGCCAACCTGGCGTTGCACCAGTCGTTGTATGCGTATTCAAGTGTACGGGCCACAGACTCGTCAATTCCAACGTCGTAAGGGATATATCCCATTGAATTATAATATTCATGGCCCAACCTTCCTGTGGAAGACACCGTGGGGTGTACCTGTTCCGAAGCTTTGAGCAGCGCCTTGTATAATTCATCAATCGGATAACCAATAAGTTCTTTATCACGTGGCCATTCCGGCCTGTATCCAAGACTGTCCTCCAGCCAGTTCAATCGTTTCAGGTAACCGTCTGTCACCACCGAGGCCGAGTTGTTCCCTACCATGCATCCTCTGTGGCCCGGACTGGCCCATTCGGGTAAAAATCCGCTTTCCAGCCAGGCATTTACCAGCCCTTCCTGCATCTTGAGGTTTTCCGAGGGATAGAGCAGGTTCAGCAATGGGAAAAGGCAGCGGAACGTATCCCAGAACCCTGTGTCGGTAAACATATACCCTTGGGCAATCTGCCCGTTGTAAGGACTATAATGCATCCGGGTGCCCAGACTGTCATATTCGTACAGACCCCTGGGAAACAACAGGGAACGGTAAAGGCAGGAATAGAATGTTTCCTGCTGGCGCCTGGTGCCGCCTGCAATCTCTATGCGCGAAAGCACTTTATTCCAGGCTTTTTTGCCTTCCCGGCAAACAGTTTCGTAATCTTTGCCGTCCAGTTCTCCGGACAGGTTAAGAGCGGCCTGGGCGGGGCTGATGAACGAGGAGGCCACCCGGATTTCCACAGTCCGGTAAGGTTTGTTTTCCGGTAAAAGAAAAGTAATCCGGCACTTGCCGTCACCAGTCAATTCATAGTCTTTAATATTGCAGTCGGGACTGATAATAAAGTAATTCTTAAAATTATCCGGTGTCCCGCCATGCTCGTGAACCGAATAGCCGGTGATATTTCCGCTAACGGTATCAACCACAATATGACCTTTCCCGATTGGCCGGTTCCTGTCCATGACATCTACTATAAGGCTTGCCGGAGCCCCGGCCGGATACCTGAATCTGAAGATGCAGGCTCTGGAAGTAGGCGAAAATGAAGCCTCAATATCATACTCTGCCAGGTAGACGCTGTATTCATACGGTGTGGCTTTTTCGGCTTTATGCGAAAACCAGCTGGCCCGTTCATCTTCTGTATAACCCGGGCGTTCTCCTGAAACCGGGAAAAGGGAAAAACATCCGTAGTCGTTTATCCAGGGACTCGGCTGATGGGTTTGTTTGAAACCCACCAGTTTGTGAGCATTGTAGGTATAGGTCCATCCGTCGCCGTTCCGGCCTGTCTGGGGCGTCCAGGTGTGCATTCCCCACGGAACGCCTATGGCAGGATACGTGTTACCGGCTGAAAATTCGTACGACGAGGCAGTGCCCATGAGCGGATTTACAAGGGAGACCGGGTCCTTGATCCAGTCTTCAGTGCCCTGGCAGGCATTTAAAAGAATAAGGGCAGAGAGTAAAAGGAAGCAGGATTTCTTCATTTTTTTTCTTGTTTTTTTATGGTCCGGGCCATCTCGAGTTCTTCGGGGACGTCAATCCCGATACCAAAATGGGATACTTCTATCATCTTGATTTTCATGCCGTATTCAAGAAAACGCAGGTTTTCCAGCTTCTCTGCCTTTTCCAGCGGGCCAGCCGGCAACGACGCAAACCGGAGCAGTGCCGGACGTCTGAACGCGTAGACTCCTATGTGCCTGTAGTAAGTGACGTCCACTTTTTCCTGATCTCTTATGAATGGAATGGGCGCACGTGAAAAAAGCAGGGCGTATCCGTCGCGGTTCGTTACCACTTTTACTACATTGGGATTGTTTATCAGGTCTTTATCCCGTATGGGACACATAAGCGAGGCAAGGTCTGTGTTTTCGCCTTCCGGGCCTTCGAAGGCATTTATGAGGGCGGCAAGCGGTTCGGCCGATATAAAAGGCTCGTCCCCCTGAACGTTAACGATGAGCCCTGCCTCTGGGTAAAAGGCGGCTGCCTCGGCAATCCTGTCGCTGCCGCAGGAATGTTCTTTCAGGCTCATTCTGGCAGAACCGCCGTGCGAGACAATCTCGTTGTAGATTTCGGGGCTGTCGGTCACGACTACTACCTGACGAAAGAGGCCCGTATTGACGGCAGCCTGGTATGTGCTGAGTATAACTGTTTTATCTTCAAGCATCTGCATTAGCTTTCCGGGAAAGCGGGAAGAATTATAGCGTGCGGGGATTAGTGCAATGGTGTACATGTCATTCAAAGTTGAATTCGGTAAAATGTCCGGTAATGATATCGCGAAGATTCAGACGGACACTGTCTATTTTATATGAAAAACTGGGAATATTCTCGTTCGTATAGAGGCACTTGCCTACTTTGATATGGTAATCATCCAGGGTACCGGTAACATCTACGCCCAGACGGAAAGGTATGGGGGAACGGAGTACCGATATATGGTAATTAAAATTCATGTCCAAATTGTGGGTCCCGCTCACGGCTGCTTTGTAACGGTCCATTTCCATGATAAAGGGATAGATATCTATGCGCGAATCTTCCACGGTGATATCAACTGAAATCCTGTCAATCTTATTACGCGCTTTCTTCCGGAACAATAGTTTCTGTGATATTTCGGTGAATGTCTCACCGTCCAGCAGTACCAGATCTTTCCCGCGAAGACGGCAGGCCGCCTTCAGGTCGGAGAGAACGAAATTCATATTCGTGTCAAGGGCCGAGGTGGCGGCTACCTGCACATTAGCCAGTCCTTCAAAGGATTTGAGCATTGGGAAAAGCGTATCCATGGGCGGCAGCAATTTAACCACTTCCTCAAGGCGCATGTCTTCCAGCTCCATGTCGAGCCCCACCCTGATGTTGTGTTTATCGGGAGTGGTGTATAAAGCGTTAACGGTGATGTTTCCTGCGTTGGATATTCCCTTGAGCTGGTCTATTTGGAGTGTCCTGTCTGCGGCGCGTAACATTCCGTGCAGATTGGTCATGCTGAGGTTTCTGAAATAGGCGTTCGATACGGCCAGAACAATCTGAAGATTGACATTGCCCGGAACAATAATCAGCTGGTCGTCGCTATCGTGCATTTCCATCTGACGGGTAAGCAGGGAATCCATGACTGCCTCCGATTCTGAGAAAAGCAGGCTGTCTTTAAGCGAAGCCGCACGCCCTGCATTGACGGCCTTTATGATCTCATTGCAATCGAGGGTATCGCTCTGAAGGTCAAGGAACATTCCCAGTTTGCCTCTGCCTGCAAGGACTCTCCTCAGATTGGTAAGGTAGCCGTTAAGGAGCAGGTCAGAATGTCCCGAAGAAACACTGGTGTTCAGTATATCAATCCGGTCCGGCCCGAATTGCAGGTTGACATCCTGCAGGCTCGTTCTCAAAGGATAAAAGGGTGTTCTTACGCTCAGACGAGATGCTTTCAGGTATCCTACCACGTTCCATTGGCGGATAAGGCGGCGCGTATCGCGGTCAAGGTCAAAGTCAATATCGGCACTTGAAAATTCATCCCGTTGTGGCCTGGTCCCCGGAGTCCTTGCAGATGAGGTGCGGGTGCGGCTGCTAATGTTTTTTGTCAGGACGAGGTTGATATCGGCCTGGCTTATTCTTGCGCGATGTACTCCGTAACGTCCCGAAATGCTCCGTGTGCCCAGATTCAGGTCAATAACGGGTCTGGAAGGTTCCTTTTCCTGGGGGTTCAGTGAAAATGAAGCATCGCACATGCCCATCCGAAGGCTTACCGAATCGGGCAGGCTTAGGATAAGACTGCGGCTGACAAGCTGACCGGAAATCGGTTGTATCCTTGATGTATCCTTTGTAAACATTCCCGGGACACTCTCTGCACTGACCTGTGTTTCTGAAAGCCGGGCAGAGAACAACTGTTTGTACGATACATTAAGAGTCTCGGAAACCATTGTGGCATAGAGTTTCTCTCCGGGTTCAATTCCCAGGTTGATCTGGGTTGGTCCTGCCATGCAGAAAATACTGTCGGCAGGTCTGTTTACAGTTAATCCCTGCGTTGACAGGTAACCTGTCAGCGAAGTGTTCCCAATACCCTTAAGGTTAAGGTGGCTGAGTTTGCAGCGGGCCTGCACATCCATTTCGAGGTCGCCGGTGGCCTCAAACGGCAGGTGGTCGAGAACCACTGATCCCGACACTGAAAGATCAAGGGCCGGATCTTTGATGAGAGACATGACGGTTCCTTTGATGCGGGCCGTAACGACAGGGCTTTCGACATACAGATCCCGTATGGCGACATTTCCGTAATTACTCTTTCCGATATCGTACGATATGCTCATATCGGCATTGAATCCCCTGAAACTGAGATTTTTCTGTGGCAAATACGCTATTGGGCCGGGCCCGGCAGCCAATTCTACTGAAAAAGCAGGAATATTTCCCTGTCCGTAATAATAAGCTCCTTTTAAAGCAATATCCAGTTTTATGGGCATATCTCCCACCAAATCCGTTTTCTGAGGAACCAGGTCGGCAGGTATCACATTCAGCAGGTCCCTCATGTTGCAGGAATCGATCCGGAAACGGCCCCTCAGGTCCAGGCTGTCATCCCTCAGTCCCATAAAGCCGTCTATGAATATTGGCACGTTTCCCAAGACCGTATGACATTCATCAAAAAGGTATTCTTCAAAATCGAGAGAGACATTCCCTTTTTGCGGTTCCATGCCATAACCGGTGCGTCCCTGGGCGTTGAAGGGGATATCGTTGAAAAACGATGTTTGTCCAACAACAAGCGTATTTGAGGTGGTTTCCAGACGGGTGTCAAAAAGTGTGCTGAAAAGCCTGGCAGTCAGCATCATATCATTGATATGGGTGTTATAATATACTGTGTCGGCTGCATTGTGGAAAGTGAACTTGGAGCTGTCTTTAATGTGTAATTTTTTGATATCCAGCCAGAAATCGATTGACGATGTGTCGTCGGAACTGGAATTGAACAGGTCCCAATTTCTCAGGGAATCGACAGATTTGAAAAGATTCAGTGAGGCATGGGAAAGTATAAGGTACGAAATGCTCACCGATCCTTTCATCAGGGGAATCGGGAGAAGAGAAGCCTCGAGTCTGTCGAAAACAAATAAAGAATCGGCCCCGGGATATATGTCACGGAACGAGGGTACGATAACTTCTCCGGAATCGAGTACTACAGTGGCACGTGGAAAATGCCTGAAAAGACTTACCGATGCCCGGGAAATCCGGATATCAACACCGGGAATCCGTCCTGCATATTCGTTAATAATGGGTGTGAGACGTTTCGGAGACAGGATAACAGGCACAATTATTGAAACAGCAGTCAGCAAAAAAAGGATAATGCATGTAATCCACAGAATGATACGTCCTGCCGTTTTCATAAATGCGAAAATACGTTTTTTTTGCATCTATGCGCAACATTTATGTTCTTTTGCGCATCTTTGCGAATACAATAAGGATCAAACCCTATGAAGAGAATATTTGCCGGGATCATCCCCGTTTTTATACTTCTTATTTTATTTGCCTCCTGTAAGAAAGAAGAAACAGTATATTACATCAAGTGCAATCCCGAAACCTTACAAATCGGTAAGGAGGGAGGTACATTCTCTGTTGCCGTTTCCTCCAACTCGGGTTGGAACGTTTCCATTCCCTCGGACTGGGCGACATCCAGCCTTACATCGGTCAATACGTCCGTTACTACGGTTTATCTCCGGTTCTCTTTTACAGAAAACACGGAGGTTGAGCAAAGAGTTCAGGAGATTTCCATAGTATCCAAATCCGATGCCAACGTAAGAGCGACTCTCCGTGTGGAACAGGCAGGTACCGGGGAGGGGCCTGTTGATCCTGATCCCGATGCCGACACCATTGCCTTTTCGGTTGCTGCCATGGAAATTCCCTGTTCGGGCGGAACCTATTCTTTTGATATTACCTCTACCAATGAGTGGCGTTTTGTGAGTTCAACCGCTGACTGGTGCACTATGCTGGCTACGGAAACTTCCGGTGTTGCCGGTTCTTTTACAGTTCATTTTGTTGCCGATACTTCAAAACAAAACAATAGCAGGACCGCCGAGTTATTGTTCAAGACCATTACCGATTCTTCTGCGGTGATCAGCGTGACACAGAGGCCCCTGGGCATTTCGGTCCTGGAAGACCTTATTGCTTTCCGTGACGACGTGAATTATTTCAGGGAGCTGGATAAATGGATGGACCAGGACAGTGTGGTTCATTTGCTTGCAGACATTGACATGTCGTCTGTTTCCAACTGGACCCCCATAGGGTTTCAGAGTAATGTGACGTTATTTACAACTGCAAACAGCAGTATCAAAGGTACTTTTAACGGAAATAACCATACTCTTAAGAATCTAAGATTGACCAGTACCGGGTCCAAATCTGCCGGTTTGTTCGGATGTGTGATTGATGCATCTGTCAAAAACCTTATTCTTGATTCGGGTTGTTTAATTAAAATGAAAGGATCATCCGGCAGTTACACCCTGAGTACGGGAGGAGTTTGCGGTACTTTAACGGGCGGTACAATCGAAAATTGCCATTTCAACGGGACCCTGGAAATCACCGATTCCAATAGTGCATTTGCAGGAGGAATAGCCGGAAATCTTATAATGAGTGCTTCTGATGACAATCCCACAACTCTGACGGGATGCATTAACTCGGGAAAAATAACCGGCACTTCTTCTACGGGAGGCATTGCCGGAAAAAGTACCGGAAGTTTTATCACCTCCTGTCAGAATACTTCAACAGCTGTAATCAAAGGAACTACACTGACCGGCGGATTATGCGGACAAATTCTTTTGAGCTGCGGTATTACCAAATCAGATAATTACGGCCGCGTACAGGGCACAAAAAATGTGGGTGGCATTTGCGGTGAATTATATGATCATGCCTATATAACCCAATGCAACAATTCCGCGCAGATCTCCGGGACCTCTTCGGTCGGGGGCCTGTGTGGATCTTCATTGTCATATTCATATATCCAGAATGGTATTAATTCCGGAAATATATCCGCGGAATCAGAGATGGGAGGGATTTGCGGAAGACAGTATAAATCTTGCTATATAAGCAACTGCACAAACCAGGGATCCGTGATTTCATCGGGGACCGAGGAAAAATCATCGGGCTGGATAGGAGGGATCGCCGGTTATTCCGACGATTCAGATGTAACGGACTGTTCCAATTCCGGAGAGGTGAAAGGACCTCTTACCGTTGGCGGAATATGCGGCCAGATGGGCTATGTAAACGGGCCATTCTTTGAGATCAGCAATTGTTCCAATACAGGTACCGTTTCGGGAGTTTCGGCTGTGGGTGGCGTTTGTGGTTTTGCTTCGGGGTCGGGCATTTACATTAAAAGTTCAACAAACAATGCCAATGTTACCGGTTATACCGGGGTAGGAGGAATCTGCGGCCGGATGACATCGGGGGCCGATATTTCGGGAAACTGTGTGAATGAGCCGGGCTGGACCGTTGAGGCCACCGGCGGAATAGCCGGAGGAATTTGCGGATCGGTTACGGCATCCAGCAGTTCCATTACAGATGCAGAGAATGGTGCTACAGTAAAGTCGGTTCTTTATGCCGGCGGTATTGCCGGATATTCCATGGGAAGCGTCTCGGAATGCAAGAATACCGGTGCCATTCAGACGCCAATGAAAGAAACAAACGGAGACGAGAGTAAAGTGTCCGGCTTCGAAGATGTTACTATTGAGGATGTTACTGTAAGCGGCGGCATTGTCGCAGTTTCTGAAACCGGAGTGTCCGGGTGTGATAATGAAGGTCCCGTTTCAGGCTTCTCCGCAGCCGGTGTGGTAGCCAGATTTGCATCTGCCAGTTCGGAAAGGATATATGATTGTTCAAACAGCGGTACTGTTGCAGGAACAAGTAATGCGGCAGGGATTGCAGGCTCGAACACGGGAGGGGGGACAGTACAAAGCTGCACTAATACCGGCGATATTACCGGATCTACTTATGTAGGCGGTGTAGTGGCAGCCAATCATGGAGGCGCAATAACAGAAAGCAACAATTCCGGGGCTATAGCAGGCACCGCTTCTGAAGCCAGTGACAGTTTCTTTGCCATTGGTGGAATTTGTGCCTATAATAAAAAAGGGAATATCACCTCCTGTGCCAATACAGGATCTGTCACGCGTGTTTGTAAGACGGGAACCTATAAATTTGTTGGCGGTGTATGCGGTTATACGACATCGGAAAATACAAGCGGTGCAGGCAAACTGACAGGTTGCTCCAATGCAGGCGCTGTGATGGGATACGTTACCCAGAGCGAAAGTGATACAAATAAATACTGTTATGTTGGCGGTTTCTGCGGATTCTTTCATTCGGGGACTGTTGACAGCACCTGTACCCATACCGGAACCGTAAACGGAGCGGCTGCTTCGGATGCCAATATGTACGGAGGTACCAATTAATAGATAATAAGGACCCGCCATGAAGAAAAAAATCCTGTTTCCGGGAATCTTGCTGTTTGTGTTTATTGCCGTTCTGTACAGTTCCTGTTCAGAACAACAGGAGATAAAGGTAATGTCATACAATATTCGTCTTTCCCTTGTGGATGACGGTGAAAACAACTGGAATCTGCGCAAGCATGCCTCACCGGAGATGATCCGGACCCTGGCGCCGGATGTTGTAGGGTTGCAGGAATCTGTTAACGAACAGGTTGTTTACCTGCTTGAACAGCTTCCGGAATACGCAAAGGTTGGTGTGGCACGGGAGGACGGAGCGGCCCGGGGTGAATACTCTGCTGTATTGTATCTTAAAGATAAATACGAGGCGTTGGCCGATGGAACCTTCTGGTTGAGTGAAACACCCGGTGAACCTTCGTTTGGCTGGGATGCCGCCTGCATGCGCATAGTGACCTGGGTGCATCTCAGGGGCCGTGAATCAGGTAAAGAGTTTTTTGTGTTCAATACACATTTTGACCATATTGGAAAGATCGCCCGTAAAGAGTCGGCCCGTTTGCTGATTTCGAAGATCGGTGAAATTGCCGGCGATGTTCCTGGTGTGTTTGTTACAGGTGATTTCAATGCTTCAATTGATGATGAACTCTTTGAACCTGTAAAAGAAAATTTCCTGCAGGCCCGGGCCGAGGCTCCTCTTACAGACAGCCTGACAACCTTTAACGGATGGGGCAAATCCCAGGGCAAACCAATAGACCATATTTTTTATAAAGGAGCCAAGGCGCTTGTTTACCATACGGTCACCGAGAATTTTGGTGTTCCATACGTATCCGATCATTATCCTGTAATAGCAACTTTTAAATTTTAATATATCAATATGATTTCCAGAATTTTTACAGGGGTATTGGCAGTTTCCCTTTTATTATTAACAACTGCTTCGTGTGAAAAAGATAAATATACCAAAGAAGACCTTCTGGGAACGTGGGCATATGACGCTAATACCCAGTACACGGTGACTTTCAAGACAGACGGAACCATGGGTTATACGGCTCCAGAGTCTTCACCTGCTTATACTCCCTCCTATACTCTCGATGGTAATTATATATTCATCAGGGTTGTAGTAGGAAGCGCCACCGTAAGCGATGTAGTTGAGATCCGTTCACTGTCAGATACCAAACTGATCATCTATTACGATGGCGACCTTCTTTTTGACGGTCAGTCTCTTAACGGAGAATATTCGCTGACCAGAAAATAAGCTTTACAATTCTTTTATCCGGATATTACGGAGCCACAGTTCCGATCCGTGACCCAAAAACCCGATCTTCCCGGATTTGTTCATCAGACCCGGGTGTTCGCGTTTATCAATGGGTCCGTTTGAAATATCCCCCTCGGTAACAACAATGTCGTTGACCGTTACCCGGATATGGTTGCCTTTAATATATATCTCCTCCTGGTTCCACTCCCCGACGGGTTTGAGGGCGTTCCTGTTTTTGGCGGGGATCACTCCATAAACAGATCCGTGGTATTGGTAATCGAGCAGCCAGGGCTGGTAGATTTCATTGAAATGGTCCAGTATCTGGATCTCCATGCCCACGTAGGCGGCATCGCCTTCTCCCGGGGTACGGATGCCCACTCCGTTGTTGGCACCGGGTGTGAGCTTGAATTCAAAGCGAAAAACAAAATCGGAGTATTCTTTTACCGTATATAGGTCTCCAAAACCCTGGTCGGAAGGATGGACGGCTATAGTTCCGTTTTCCGTCACATAGTCTGTGGTGTTTCCGGTCCATTTGTGCAGGGTGGTCCCGTCAAAGAGGACCTCGAAACCTTCGACTTCTTCCTGTGCAGACAATTTGAAGGGTTCGGGCCGTTCCAGTTCACGAACGTACAGGTCGCGATAGGCCACCTTGCTCCCGTGTGCCTGAAGTTCTATGGCACCTGAGGGAAAAATGGGCAGACCTCTGTCCCAATAGTTCTCCATGATTACGTTATCGACCACAAGTTGGCCGTTCAGGTAAACGGTAACCCTTTCTCCTGTCATGCGGATGAAGAAACTGTTCCATTCACCAAGCCGGTTATCGGCCACAACCAGAGGAACAGACTTGTTTTTCTGATTGTTGTAAAGCCCTCCGGACCCAACCTGTGCGCCTACGTTCACCCGGGAGGTATCCCAGATCTGCACCTGCGGTGCTCCCCGGAGGTAAATACCTGCATCTGCCTCGGGTCCCTCGGGATACAGGAGCCAGTCTACATACATTTCAAAATCGCCATAGTCCTTTTCTGAGCATAGATTGTCCCCCTTGCCCAGGAAAACCAGTTTGCCGTCCTCGACTACCCATTGGCTGAAGGCCAGCTTATCGGCTTCTTTCTGTGCTTTTTCCAGATCGCGGGGTTTCATCTTGCTTCGTGAAACGGGATTGCCCACAAGGCCTTTCCAGCCTTCAAGATCTTTTCCGTTGAACATTGTGGTGAATCCGTCTTTGGGGCTAACCTCATTCAGGTATTTGCGGATATTCTGGATATCGTAGACACTGTCGGGATATCCGGCTTTTTCCAGAACAGGAATGGCCTGCTCCATATAGGCGCTTACCCGGGGACCGTAAAACTGTTTGTTCCGGATGGCCAGTTGGTATACGCTCAATGCGGCAGCCAGAGCCACCTCGCTTTCAGGCGATGACATATAAGGTCCGGAAACCATTATTCCGAGGAATGTGTTGGTGGCACCAATCTCTTTGAGCAATGCGGCTGTGGTTTGCGGATCTTTGGCCAGATCGAGGGCTTTTCTCAGGTACAGCAGCTTTTGTTCTCCGGGAGCATTCCATTGGTTGACAAGAGCCGTATACGAGGCAAAATCTTTCATCGCCAGGTATCTCCCGGCAAGAAACTCTACAGCCGGGTATGTCCCGGTTTGCGCCAGAAGTCCGTAATACCGTTGTTGTACCGCCGGGGCCGCTTTTTGAAGTTGTGCCGTAATTACGGAGCACCTGTCTTCCGGTCCGAGGCCGTAAAGGGAAGCCAGAACGGCCTGTTGCATGGCCGGGATGTCTGCTTCAGGTGCGTTTTCCAGCAGGTTGAAATAAAGCGCACGGTTCCGGGGGCTGGCCGTGCCGGCAAGTGCCAGAAGGGCGGCGTTGCGTACCGTGGGATCGTTATCCTGTATGTGATCGAGGACAAGGGCTTCGTTGGTTATTGATTTCCGGGCGGCAAGCAGTTCAAGAATGGCTGCCTTGCCCTGTGCCGATGCCTTGGGAAATACCGAGACAAGGGTTCCGGCCACATCTCCCTTACAGGAAAGTAAGGCCTGTCTGGCTATCCTGATCCTGGCAGGATCTGTGCCTGTCATCTGTGAAGCCAGTTTCAGGTTCACCTCCTCACCTCCTGTCAAAACCATTGCCTGGGCGGAAATCCGGGCAACTTCTGCATCGGGATGGTCCAGATACGTCCAGATATAAGGGAGAATGGCCGGATCGCGCTGTTCACCCAGCCAGAAAAGCACATCGGCCAGTGCCTGGTTGTCCAGCCTTGCCATTTTTTTGATGATGGGCGTATTCACCAGCGGCGAAACAAAACGGGATGCTTCTTCCAGTGCTCTCCTGCGGTATGCCCTGTCGGGATCATCGAGGGCAGCCAGGATGGTTTTGATTTCCATCTCGCTCCGGACGCGAAGCAACAAGCCCAGCGCATCGCAGCGGATCTGGGAATCACCGCTGCTTTTCAAAATATTGCGGGCTGCTTTGGCAATCTGTTTTTCGTTGCCGATCTGTATGTTATTACGCAGGAACGTAATATAATCTTCAACCGGGCCTTCCTTCATTACCTGTATGGATGCCATTGTACCGCATTGAGCCAGTGCATGATAGGCGATTGGTCTCAGGTTCTGACTTTCAGACAGGGCCGTTTGCGCCAACGCTTTTTCCGCAAGCGGAGATCCCAGACGTCCCAGCGCCGAGATGCTTTGTTCGGATTGTGGAGCGCTCAGCAGGATCTTTACGGCATCTGTTCCCCCGATGGCGGTAATCGCCTCGATAGCAGGAACGGACAGTTCCTCAGAGAAAACATACTGAGCCAGGGCCCCGAGGCTCGAGGGCCTTCCCAGAAACTGCAATTCGCGTATGAAGAACGCTTTGTTATAGGTGTCCGGCACGCGTTCAACAGCCGCTTCACAGGCACGGGCAACCATTTCCCGTATTTCATCTTTGGTGTCTGGACGGGTAACATACTGGACTATGCCATCCAGCGCATATTCCACGGAGGGATGTGTTTCTCCGGCCGGTTTCATCTTGTCTGCCAGCAGGAGAATGCCTTCCTCTCCGGTAGAGATCAGGTCTTCCATTAGGCGGGCAAAAAGAGCTTCATTCTGCGCCGGTAATTGATTCAGGGCATCGCCTATCTTGGTGGCGGCGGTTCTGCCGGCGTCCTGTCCGTTAAGGGATAAGGACAGGAGAAGGGCCAATCCGGTAATACATGTACATATAATTCGTTTCATACTGTCAATCTTAAATTTTCCACGGTCCGCGCATGGGTTGATCCATAAGACGGTTGGCCGCCGGATCGTTAATGAATTCGAGCTTATCTGAGTCAAAATGCAGTGTATGGTTAAGCCGGAGAGCAACTGCTCCCATATTCACCAGTGTACAACTGCGGAACCCGTTCGTTTCGTTTAACGCGAACGGCTGGCGGGTCCGGATACATTCAATGAAGTCTGTGTTCTGAGGCGCAGGATCGGGCAGATCGGCCAGTTTAAGCTGCCAGTCGGGAATGTCACACACGAATCCGTGGTACACGTTTCCCTTGGGACCTGCTATGTATGGCGTTTTGGGATCTCCGAAATCATCGCCCCACAGGACAATCTGGCAACCGTCCGCATAGGTGTAGGTTATGCTCCGCCAGGTTCCCACGGCGTCGTGATGCTGTTGCGGAGCGTCAATCTCGACCTTGACAGGGCTTTCATTGTCCTTGCCCAGGAAGTACTGAACAGGATCCATGTAATGCTGTCCCATGTCGCACAGACCGCCTCCGTCGTAATCCCAGTATCCGCGGAAAGTCTGGTGTACCCGGTGCGGGTTATAGGGTTTGTACGGGGCCGGCCCGAGCCACATGTCGTAATTCAGATGGGCAGGAACGGGCTCGGGAATCAGGTTCTCTTTTCCGGTCCAGTAAAATTTCCAGTCAAATCCGGTATGTTTGGAAATGGTTACTTTCAAAGGCCAGCCCAGCATTCCGCTTTGGACGAGTTTCTTGAGCGGTTCCACGGTAGTACCCAGACCATAAAAAGTATCGGTAAAGCGGAACCAAGTATTCAGGCGGAATATCCGGCCGTTTCTCCTGACGGCTTCCATTACTTTTTTTCCTTCGCCAATAGTACGTGTCATGGGCTTTTCACACCAGATGTCTTTACCGGCCCGAGCCGCTTCCGCTGCCATGATACCATGCCAGTGGGGCGGAGTGGCAATATGTACCACATCTACATTCGGATCGGTGATAAGGTCCATGAAGTTTTCGTATGACTTCACCTTATCGGGGGCCGCTTTCACGGCAGCCTCAAGGTGGAGTTTATCCACATCGCATACGGCAACAAGACGTGCTCCCGCGTAATTGTAATGTCCACGGCCCATAGATCCCACGCCAATAATCCCTTTCGTGAGCTGGTCACTGGGTGCGATAAATCCGTTTCCGCCGAGAACCCGGCGTGGGACAATGGTCAATGCAGCAAGCCCGCCTGCTGCTTTCAGAAAATTTCTTCTGTCAAGGCTCATTTTATTATTGATTATCTGAGTTTATTGTTCGTGTATTTTACAAAAAGAGTGTTTCTGAGATCCCGGTATGTTGTCATGATCCGGCCGGCACATTGGGCTGCATGGTCATCCAGCAGGGAGGCTGCCTTTTCCGGTTGTTTCCGGTACAGTTTAAGGTACTCCTGTTCAACAGCCTCGTTCTGTCTGAAAAAATCTGCTTCCATGGGGGCCCTGAATGCCACCAGGTCTTTTTTAGCCTCCTGATAGCACATGTTCAGTAAATTATCAATGACGTCGACGGTCCAGCGAACCGATGTGTCCGAATATTCCTTGGGATTGTACTCCATGTACACGTCGGGTGTTTTTGTCATGCCCGTAAAGAAAGGAATATAGGGCGATGTATAGGCGTTGTCAACGAATACCCAGTAGATGCCGCCTATTCCGTTGGGAAGCCAGCTGCGCAGCTGTGCACAGAATCCATATTCTCCGTCTACACGCGAGACAAGCCGCCTCCTGTTCGTCTTGAGCAGTTTCTGAAGTTCTGCGTTAGGGAAAGGTGTGGCCAGCTTGCTTTTTTCGAGGGTTCCTTCCGGCCCGATGACATACCATACCGCGTCGTTTTCCTTATCATATATGGTACCGGTAAACGTGCTCCGCTGGAATTCCATGATGTCCTTTATGGTAAAGAGTTTATTGGGTTTGAAGGAGAAAGGATACATGCCGATGGGTTCCACAGTCTGACCGTACTGGTTAAGGTTCTGGTAGGGATTGGTTGTCCAGCGTTGGGGCAGTTCAGGCAAACCCGGGTTATAGAGCGCATTGAATAGCCATTGCCGGTGCGTATGGGCTTCGCGCGGGGTAATGCCGGCGTAGGCATTGCTCCAGATAAACGGCATGGTGCCGTTTGGGTCGTACCAGCCGTTCTCGACTGCCACGCTCATATAGTTAGCAGAGGCTTTATATTCATCCGGTCTGGACAGGTCAATTTCTTCAATTACGCTCCAGTTGGAAATAATGGCTACGTGATCGTCGGGCAGTCTCCGGGCGGCCCAGATACAGCCTAATTTTCCACTGTCTTTTTTCCAGCCCTTTCCTACGGCAAAAAATTCAAGTACCCAGACTTCATTGGGATCGGCAAGGGTGATAGTTTCGGGATCCTGGCCGCATGAAGGCAGGAAACCGTATGTTTCCATAAGACCGGTAATGAATTCGAGTGCTTCACGGGCCGTTTTGCAACGTTGCAGGGCAAATGCCTGGGCCTGTTCTATGGTCATTATCTGATCGCCTTCTCCTTTGGTGAGCTGGAGTTCGGGTCTCTGATTTGTAGTGCTCTCTCCGATGCACAACTGGTGTTCATTCATTTGCGAATAGGCCGAATGAAAATACGTGTAGGTTTTTTCTGCCTGCGGAATATATCCCAGGATTTCCCCATAATCGTCAATGGGGCGGGTGTTGTCAAGCAGGCCCCAATATACGGGAGCAAGGCTTCCTTTGGGGAAGGTGCGTCCGGTGATGATTCGTATGCGGTTATCGGGTCCGCAGTCTGTGTGTGAGTTTAGTACGCTGCCATCTGCAGTGGCTTTTTTACCGGCAATGATAACGGTGCAGGCTGAACTGTTTTGCCAAAGGCCTGCTGCAAGAAGAAAAGAAAGGATAAGAATGTATTTTTTCATAACAAGGATTCTGTCTGTCAACAAAATTAATAATAACTTTGTTTCATGCGCAGAATTAGTCCGGTGATTTTGGGGATAGCCGTGTTTTTGTTTTTTGTTTTGTGCTATCCGTTCCATATTCATTTTCATGAACAGTATCAACTGTTCCTGTTTTCTTTTGACTATTTTCTGGATCTGGCAGCACATCCCGGAGGCATTGCGACCTGGCTTGCCCGGTTTTTAACGCAATTCTTTTATTATTCATGGGCCGGAGCCGCTGTCATTGCTTTTCTCCTGGTTGCCGTCCAGCAGGTTTTTCAGAAAATCCTTCTTTCACTGGATAAGAAACCGGCATGGATCCCGTTATCTTACATGTTGCCTGTATCACTCTGGATTCTATTACTGAATGAGAATTATATGATAGCGGCCGTTGTCTCGCTCCTGATTACGCTTACTGCTGTCATGCTGTATCCCGTCAACGGCACAGCGCAACGGCGTACGCTCTGTTATTTTCTCACGCTTCCTTTCCTGTACTGGATTGTGGGAGGTGTTTCCATTCTTTATGTCATCCTGCTGATTATCATCAAATGTACCCTGGACGGGAGAAAGAGCAGAAAGGTCAACCTGTTGCTGCATCTACTGGCGGCTTTTGTTCTGGCTTTTGCCTATCCGTTGCTGACAAGCAGTTTGGTACAATATCCCCTGTCAAAACTTACCCTGGGTATTGACTATTACAGGTATTATTATTATCCGTTTTACTTTCAGTATATTGCATGGGCTGTGCCTGTTGCCGTACTTTTGACATACCTTGTATTTCCCGGTGGAAAGGATAAAAAAGCCCGCCTGTTAGTATCCGTTCTGGGCGCGACCCTTTCCTGTACAGCTGTTTTAGCCGGATTGTACTGGTTCGCGGATTTTGAAAAAGAAAGGGCTTTTGCCTATGATTATCATGTGCGGACAGAAAACTGGCAGGTGATACTGGAACTGGCGGAAAACAAAGCGCCTGCTTCGGATTTGGAGCTGTCGGCCGTTAATCTGGCGCTGGCAAAGACCGGGAAAATGGGCGAGGAGCTCTTCCGCTATCCCCAGACAGGAGTTGAAGACCTGTTTCCTCCATACCGGAGAGATTTCGTTACGCCGCTCATTACCTCGGAAGTGTTTTTCCACCTGGGAATGATCAACTCGGCGCAAAGGTATACGTTCGATGCCATGGAAGCCATTCCCGATTTTCAAAAAAGCGCCCGGTGCTACAAGCGTCTGGCCGAGACCAATATTATAAACGGGCATTACCGGGTAGCCGGCCTTTATCTGAAATTCCTCAGACAAACCTTGTTTTATGCAAAATGGGCCCGGGAGGCTCAGACTTTTCTGGACAACGAGGAACAGATAGATTCACATCCCGTTTGGGGCCGGACCAGACAGTTCAGATACCGGGATGAAATGCTTTTCAGTCCGGAAGGAATGAATTCTATGCTCGATATTCTGTACCGGCAAAACAGTCAGAACCTGATGGCCCGGGATTATTTGTTTTCATACATGTTACTGGCAAGGGATCCCGAGGCTTTTGCCTCTGCATTCGACAGGGGTTCAGCTTCCTGGAAGTCAGCCGCTTTGGGTGAGGCAATCCCCGTGCTGTACCAGCAGGCCCTTGCTTTATACTGGGTGCAGAATCACGAGAATTTTGAGGACGTTCCGTGGAACATATCGGAAGAGATTCAAACACGGATTGGGAAATTTGCAGCCTCCTATGCGCAATATGCGTCGTCTTCGTCAGATCCGGCCAGGCTCCTCAGAAAGGAATACGGTGCAACGTATTGGTATTATGTCTTTTTCACAAAAAGTCCCAGGCCATGAGAAGATGTTTTACAGGATTTGTTGTTTTGCTTCTGGCTATTGCCTGTAATCCCTCTCCGGAGAACAGCACGGTTTCCGGGGAGTATCCCGCTGTATTCCCGGATTATATCGGGGTGACTGTTCCGGTTAATATAGCTCCTTTGAATTTTGATGTTACCGGGCCCGGTACAGACAAGGTTACGGCAGTCGTTGCCGGAGCCAACGGCGATTCATTGCTTTGTCCTTCGGGAGACAGGACGGTCCGTTTCCCGATAAAGAAATGGTCCGCGCTGCTGGCGGCCAATTCAGGGGACAGTCTGGTTATAACGGTTTCTGCCCGTCAAAATGGGAAATGGTTCGTTTACAAGCCTTTTCCGGTTTATGTAAGCAGTGATTCCATAGATTACGGGATCGTATTCAGACATATTGCCCCGGGGTATGAAGTGTACAGCAAAATGGGCATCTACGAACGTGAACTTTCTTCTTTCAGAAGGAAACCGTTATATGAGAATACGCTCATTCCCCAGACCTGTGTGAACTGTCATTCATTCAGGCAGACCAGTCCTGATTCTTTTGTCCTTCATGTCAGGGGCGAGAAGGGAGGAACCGTACTGCAACAAAACGGGATACTCAGGTATCTCGAGACCAAAACAGATTACACGGCAGGGACTTTTTCGTATCCCTACTGGCACCCTTCCGGGAGGTATATAGTTTTTTCCATAAACCGCACTTTTCAGTCTTTCCATGTTACCCGCGAAGACCGGGTTGAGGTGTTTGACCGGGTGGCGGACATAGTGGTCTACGATGTACAGCGCAACCAGGTGATTGATACCGGCTTGTTGACAACAGAGGACCACGAGACCTATCCGGTGTTTTCCGCAGACGGCCGCATGCTGTATTTCTGCTCTGCTCCTGCCATGAACATGCCGGAGGATTATAAAAAACTGAAATACAATTTATGCCGCGTTTCGTTTAATCCTGTGGATGGAACTTTTGGCACGGAAATAGAGACCGTGATAGACGCAGTGGCGATGGATAAAAGCATAGCCATGCCGGTTCCGTCATATGACGGCAGGTACATCATGTTTTCTATCATGGATTACGGGACATTTCCCATTAATCACCGTGAAGCCGATCTGGCCCTGCTCGACATGGAAACCATGGATTGGCATATCCCGCAGGAAATCAACAGCAACGATGTGGAAAGCTATCACAGCTGGAGTTCAAGTTCCCGCTGGGTTGTTTTTGCCAGCCGCAGGCGGGACGGACTTTTTGTACATCCTTATTTTGCCCATGTAGCTGCAAACGGAATCACGGGCAAGCCGTTCATGCTTCCACAACGAAATCCGCAGCAATTTTATGACCGTCTGATCTATTCCTATAATTGCCCCGAGTTTGTTAGCGGACCGGTCAGGCTCGATCTCAGGCAGCTGGAAAGAAAAGCCAATGCCATGGATAAAGAGCAGGCAGGCTATGAATCACTTTAGTATTGCTTAGTATTGCATTATTGAGAAAATATATATATTTGCATCAATAAAGAACGGGTGTTATTTTATGCAGATCAAAAAACAGGCGATTGAGGATGCTCTGATCAGAACGGCAGAAGAAGAATTTTATAAATACGGCTTTAGGAATGCTTCTGTAAGACGTATTCTCACAAAGACCGGAGTCAGTATAGGCAATTTTTATAACTATTTTCAGAATAAAGAGGCTTTATATGAAAAGGTCGTAGGTTTGGAATACCGGCGGTTTCTTTCCATGATGACGGAACATGAACATCATGAGTACAAGGGGAGTTATGAAGGACGTCTTTCAGATGTCATCTCCAGAGTAATTCCCGATTTCAGCAGAAGATTCGTGATTCTTATAGAAGGCAGTGAAGGTACGCGGTTTGATGAAGCGAGAGAAAGGATGGAACGATTAGCAAAAGAGCATTTAAAAAACCATATGGATGATTCGGGCGTCTGTATTCAGAATGAATTACTGGATCTGTTGGCAAATCAGTTTCTTGACGGTCTTCTGGCTGTCGTGAAGGCAGAGCTGGAAAATACCGCACGGAGAAACAGATTGTTGGCAGATTATGTGTTCTTTTATTTCTCCGGGATGATGGGATTGATCAACGAAAAAAAACAATATGATTGACGTAGAAAAATTATGTTTTTCCTATTCCGGCAAGGGAAAAAATGCCGTAAAGGATATGAGCTTCTCGGTTTCAGAAGGTGAAATATTCGGATTTCTCGGTCCCAGCGGAGCCGGAAAAACCACAACGCAGCGCTTGTTAATAGGGCTACTCAGGAATTATTCCGGCAGTATAAATGTTATGGGAAAACAACGTTCTGCCTGGGGTAACGATTTTTATGAACAGATAGGCGTTGCCTTTGACTTTCCAAACCTTTACCTGAAGCTAACTGCAACGGAGAACCTTCGTCTGATAGGCAGTTATTATCGTAACAAACCCAATACAATAAATCAATGGCTCGACAGGGTGGGTTTACTGCCCCATGCCGGCGAGCGTGTGGAAAATTATTCAAAAGGAATGAAGATGCGCCTGAATTTTATTCGCGCCTTGATTCATGATCCACGTTTACTTTTTTTTGATGAACCTACATCCGGGTTGGATCCTGTTAATGCACACGTTATCAAAGAGATAATTAAAAAACAAAAGGCGTTGGGGAAAACCGTTTTTCTGACTACACATAATATGACCGTTGCAGAGCAGCTTTGTGACCGGGTTGCTTTTATTGTTGACGGCGAGATTATTCTATGCGGGTCCCCCGGCGAACTCATGGTTCGCTACGGGAAAAGACGCCTGATGGTGGAAACCAACGGTCAGGGGGACCATTCATCAAAGGAATACGATTTGGATAATTTGGGGGAAAATAACGAATTTCTGGACTTACTTAAGGAAGGAAATATTCGCACTATGCACAGTGCGGAAGCTTCACTGGAGGATATTTTTATCAAACTTACAGGAAAACAACTCATATGCGACTGATTGCTGCCGTCCGGGCCGATCTGGCCTTTCAATGGAAACAAGGCTTCTTTTTGGTATATGTCATACTAACGGGAATGTATCTTGTAGTATTATCTTTATTGCCGGATACATGGGTTCCGGTTGCAGCTCCCGTTGTGATTTTCTCGGATCCGGCTGCGCTTGGTTTGTTTTTTATAGGGGGAATACTCATGCTGGAAAAAACACAGGGAGTCCTTCATGCGGTTTTTGTTTCTCCTTTGAGGACGACTGAATACCTGATTTCTAAAATATTTACTCTAACCTGCATTTCAATGCTTTCGGGCGCTGCTATTGCCGGATTGGGTCCCGGGGTTCGGTTCAATTGGTATATTTTGCTATTGTCCATATTCTTTGCCTCTGTGTTTTTTACTTTATGCGGTATTGTTATTTGTGCGGGCTGCCGGACGGTTAACCAATATTTTATTAAAATGATTCCTTATATGATACTGCTGGTTCTTCCCTGCCTTTCTATACTGTACGATCCTTGCGCAAGATGGGCTTCCGTAATTCCAAGCGTGGCGGCTCTACGATTGCTTTTTGGAGCCTATGAGCCTCTTCCGGTCATGGAAGTCGTGATATTGTGTCTTTATTTATCCGGAGTGAATTACATCCTGTTCAGACAGGCCGTGAGAGTATTTGAACGAAAAATGATATATGCCTGATATTTATGAGAACGTTGTATCTGTGGAAGAATGATATCATTCAAATTGTGCGTGATCCCATCATGCGCCTGATGTGTGTGGCACCTCTGCTGCTGCTAGTTGTGTTTAAGGCTATTGTCGTATGGTTGGTACCCCTTATCGTAACGGAGACGGGCCTTGATTTATATCAATACACGGACTATATGTTGGTATTCGTACTGCTAATGGTCGCGGGAATGTCCGGTATTGTTACGGGCTTTATGATGTTGGACGAGAAAGACGGACGCATTGCCGAGCTGCTCTCCGTCACTCCGCTTGGGCAGGGATACCTCGTGAACCGTCTTTTGTTCAGTGGCTGTCTCACCACCGTTTACAGCCTGATGGCCTATTATGTTTTATCTGTTAGCCGATTGCCATTCCCGGCGCTTGTGTTTCTCACTGTAGCACTGGCTTTGTATTCTGCCGTAATTGGTCTTCTGTTATTTAACAAAGCCGATGATAAGGTAAAAGGTCTTACTCTGGCCAAAGGCCTGAACCTTCTTAATTTATTTGCTTTTGCCGATCTTTTTGGATTGTCCTGGCTTTCGGCAATGGCCAAAATCTTTCCTTCTTACTGGCTAATGGCGCTTGTCAGAACTCCCTGTTCATTAGAGCCTTATCTCATGGTTTTTATTTCACTTGCTCTTTGGCTGGGCTGGCTCATCTACAGACGTCGTGTTTGAGACATCGTTTTTTTTGCTAATTTCGCGTTTATCCGAGTTGTTAGCTCAGCTGGTTTAGAGCACTACCTTGACAGGGTAGGGGTCACTGGTTCGAATCCAGTACAACTCACAGAATAAGGTGTTTACCTGTAAACGACCGTTCGCATTTCACCAGATCTTCCGGCGTCCCGCAGAACAGCAGTTCTCCTCCGTTCTTTCCGCCCTCGGGACCCAGATCTATTACCCAGTCTGCTTTTCGGATAATATCCATATTGTGCTCGATAATGATCACGGTATTCTTTTTATCTACCAGCGATTTAACAATCCGGTAAAAAGTATCGATGTCCGACATGTGCAGCCCTGTGGTAGGTTCGTCCATAATGTAAATATGGCTGCTTTTGGTCAGTTCGGCAGCTATTTTGAGCCGCTGTGATTCACCGCCGGAGAGTGTGCTTAGCGACTGGCCCAGTTTCAGATACCCGAGGCCCGTATCGATAAGCAGTTTGAGCTTTTTCCGGATGTTGTCCGTTGTGAAGAATTCATAGGCCTGTCGGGCGGTCATGTCCAGGACATCGGCGATGTTCCTGTCACGGTATTTCAGCTCAAGTACATCGGGGCGGTAACGTTTGCCCTCGCATTCATCGCAAGGTGTCTTTACCGAGTCCAGGAAATGCAATTCGTAAGTCAGCACACCCTGTCCGTTGCATTTGGGGCAGGCTCCCTTTGAATTGAAGCTGAACAGAGAGGCGTCCGCTCCGGTGGCCGCTGCAAATTCCTTACGGATGGCTTCGAATACGCGCAGGTAGGTAGCCGCGTTTCCCCTGGATGTTTTACCCGGAGAAGACTGGTCAATCACAACAGATTCCGGATGCTGTTTTACAAAGCAACCGTGAATCAGGCTGCTTTTTCCGCTGCCGGCCACTCCGGTAATACATGTAAGAACTCCTTTGGGGATGCGTACAGAAATGTTTTTCAGATTGTTGATGTCCGCATTGGTTATTTCGTAAAAATCCGCCGCTGTCTTTCTTTTATAATATGGTTCCGGTTTCCGGTACAGGTATTCGGCAGTGGCTCCGGACGTTTGTTCCAGTCCCTCGGGTGCCCCGTTATACACTACGGTTCCTCCTTCTTTACCGGCTCCGGGGCCAATATCCACAATCCATTCGGCCGCCCTGATGATATCGGGATCGTGTTCCACGACGTACACGCTGTTCCCTTTTTCTTTAAGACGGAAAAGTATCTTAAGCAGATTTTTCGTATCGCGCGGATGCAGCCCAATGGATGGTTCGTCAAGGATATAGAGCATATCGGTAAGATTGCAGTCCATCTGGCGCGACATCTTCACCCGTTGGGACTCCCCTCCGGAGAGGGTGGATACGGGGCGCTCGAGAGTCAGATAGCCCACGCCTATTTCTATGAGTTGTTCAAGGACAAATAATGCTTTCCTGAGTATGGGCCGCGATACCGGATCATCTATTATTTTCAGGAAGTCGCGGACATCGGTCAACTCCATGCTGCATACCTTGTCTATGGTAAGTCCGTTTACGGTTACCGAACGGGCCCGTTCATTTATGCGGGAACCCTGGCACTGGTCACATACCGTATATACAAAAAAACGGGCGTAAGCGTTTTTTTCTTCCTCGGGGGTTTCATCCTCGGCTTTCCCGGCGACCGAATGTTCCAATTTCCGGGCTATGCCTTCAAAAAACTTGGTGTAGGTCAGCTTCCTGGGTGTTTTCTTTATGGGGAAAGGTTCTGAATAGAGCAGCAGATGCAGTTCTTCTTCCGTGAAATCTTTGATTTTTTTATCCACATCCACTACGTCTATCTGTATCAACTCGTTCCAGAAGTAAGACCCAATCCGGTAGAACGGATGCAGGATGGCGCCTTCGCGAATGCTTTTTTCCCTGTCGAGAAACAGGTCGGTGTCTATCCGGGCAATCTTGCCCAGTCCGTGGCAGTGGGGACACATTCCCTGAGGATGGTTAAAAGAGAAGAAAAATGAAGGTCCGGTGAACGGGGTGCCTATCCTCGAATAAAGCAGGCGAAGGTATGTGTTGATCTCGGTAGCCGTTCCCACAGTGCTTCTCAGGTTATTGCCCATCCTTTTCTGATCGATTACAATGGATGTGGAAAGGTTCAGGATCTCATCCACATCGGGACGGGAAAGTTTGGGCATGCGGGTGCGGGCAAAAGTGCTGAATGTCTCAATCAGCTGACGTTGTGCCTCGGTATAAATGGTGTCGAAAAGTAAAGAAGACTTGCCCGAACCGGAGATGCCGGTGAAAACCACCAGTTTGTGTTTGGGTATGTCTATGTCCAGGTGCTTGAGGTTGTTCGTGTGTGCGTTCCGTACGCCGATGTATTGGTTGTTCATGCTCACAATTGCATGGGGCAAATATAAGAATATCCTGTGCAGCAAAACAGAAAATCATTATTTCCCTACATTTGTATTATTATGATCATAGCACGGCATGGAGATGTTATCCTCCGGGAGTTGGAGGAAACAGATATTCCCAAACTTGCGGAATATGCTAATAACCAAAAAGTAAGTAACAACCTGAGAGATGCTTTTCCCAGTCCCTATACCGTAGAGGATGCACGGGCATTTGTGGCCATGGCCAGGGGACGTGATCCCAAATCCATTTTTGCCATCGAATATAAAGGGGAATATGTTGGTAATATTTCGCTGATGCCCTGTGGCGATGTATACAGGAACAGTGCCGAGATAGGGTATTTTATTGGGGAGCCTTTTTGGAACAAAGGAATCATGACGACTGCCGTGACTCTGATTACCGCCTACGGTTTCGATATTTTAGGTGTGGTAAGGATCTTTACAGGGATTTTCGAATACAACAAAGCATCAGGGCGTGTACTTGAAAAGTGTGGTTTTGAAAAAGAGGCAGTTTTCAAAAAAGCCATTACCAAAAAAGGGGTCCTGTATGACGAGGTACGTTATGCCAGAATAAAATCATAAACATGAAACAATATTTTATCTCATTCTTTTCTTTTGTATTGCTGGCCTTTCTGACCGTGACGGTGAAGGCGCAGGAAACGAATCCGCTCCTGCAGGCAAAGGAATATTTCAGACAACTCGATTCCATTTGCAGCGCAGATAACGGACAGTTGTGGGGTGTGAAACTTAACGGGCCGGTCATGCTCGTCAGCCCTGCAGATCGCGTTATCATTACAAACCGGCAGAATAAAAGCAATACGTTAGTTGAAAAAGAAGGCGTGTTTATTGGCAGGTTGCCCGATAATATGGGAATTGCCAATACAGCAACGGATTGGGACGGAGAGCGCTGGACAATGACCATGTGGAATGCTCTTTCGCCGGATGATGATAATTCGCGAAACAGATTGCTGGTGCATGAAAGCTGGCACGCAATACAACAGTCCGCCGGCATTATGTCAACCATGACACAGAATACCCACCTTGACCTGGAAGACGGTAACATATTAATGAGGCTTGAGTTCATGGCTTTAAGCAAGGCTCTGCAGGCCACTGATCTTCACGATGTAAAATCATATACAAAAGACGCTTTGACCCTTAGGCGATACAGGCAGGCCCTATTCCCGAATAACAACGAAAATGAATTTGAACGGCACGAAGGAATGGCCGAATATACCGGGTACAAGCTGTGCGGAATGAATGACCTTGCCATAAGAAATCAACTGGTCCACGATCTGGAAATATATGCGAACAAAACAGCCCTGGCCAATTCGTTTGCCTATATAACGGGGCCGGCATACGGTTTTACTCTTGACAGACTGGCAAGCGGATGGATTGAACAAGTCCGTTCCGGAAAATTCCTGCCCGGGATTGCTGCGGAAATCGCAGGCCTGACCTGTCCGGCCGACACCCTGGCTTTGCGTGAGGTCGTTACCGGCATTATTGAAAAATACAACGCCGATGCTTTTGTTTCGGACACAAGGGAAGTGTTCAAAAAAGAAATGCTTGAGACCGAGGCCATGAAAGAGAAATTCTCAAAAGGAGATCTTCTTGTCTTTCCCAATAACGGACTCAGTCTGGTCTTCAATCCGCAGGAACGCCTTATTAACATGGAAGATAAAGGTTTGATATATAAAACGGGCCGGGTGTCGGGTGAATGGGGCATGCTGGAGGTAAGCAACGGGCTTCTGAGAGCACATGACTGGTCCTGTTATGCCGTACCGGGGCCGGTTTCCGGTACGACCGGCACTATTGTCGAAGCTGATTATACACTGACCCTGAAAGACGGATGGCAGGTTATTAAAACAGAGGCGGGCACATTTATTGTGTCAGGCCCAGCTCCTTTTTGACGTCTTTAGCTGTTTTCGGTTCTTCGTACTTGAATGCATAGGACTCATCGTGCTGGCTGAGATCGAGACCTATTTTCTCAGAAATATCGGATACCCGAAGTCCGACTATCTTATTTGTCAGCCAATATATGGCGAATGCTCCTCCCAGCGTGAAAGCCGATATACCGGCAAGCGCAATCAGATGATGGGTAAAGGTTGTTGTCTGACCATAAATAAGTCCTGTATCTTTAGCGAATATGCCTGTTAAGATCATGCCCATGACGCCTCCTACGCCGTGAGCGGGAAACACGGCAAGGGTGTCGTCCAGGCCGACTTTATCTGTGAACAAATGTATGACCATATTGCTGACTATGGCTGCCAGTACGCCAATGAATATACTGGCCCCTACATTTACATATCCGGCTGCCGGAGTGATGGCAACCAGGCCTACGACAAGTCCTACCGAAGCCCCTATAGAAGACGGCTTCCTCCCCATTTGCGCATCAAAAAATATGTAGGCTAACATTGCGGCGGCCGATGCCGTATTGGTATTCATCAGTGCCAGGGCGGCCGTTGCATTGGCAGCAAGGGCCGAACCGGCGTTGAACCCGAACCAGCCGAACCAGAGCAATCCGGCGCCGAGCAATACAAAAGATATATTCGCAGGCTGTATGGGACTACCGTAATCTTTCCGTTTGCCCAGGAATTTTGCACCGGCCAGGGCGGCAAATCCGGCCGACATATGCACAACCGTACCGCCGGCAAAATCAAGAACACCCCATTTCCTGAGAATACCGTCCGGATGCCAGGTCATGTGGGCAAGCGGCGCATAAATAAAAAGTATAAAAAGGCATATGAACAGCATGTAGGCTCTGAAACGTACTCTTCCCGCAAACGATCCGGTAATAAGAGCAGGAGTGATAATGGCGAATTTTAGCTGAAACATGGCAAAGAGTGCCAAGGGAATGGTCGGGGACAAATCGGGATGGGTATGTCCGTTTACCCCGTGAAACATAAAATACGTAGCCGGATTACCAATAATTCCGCCCACAGAATCTCCGAATGCGAGACTGAATCCTACAACCACCCACAGTACGCTGACAATCCCCATGGCGGCGAAGCTTTGTAGTATTGTGGACAGGATGTGGCGGGGATGAATCATCCCTCCGTAGAAAAAGCCCAGACCGGGCGTCATAATTAATACCAAAGCCGAGGCGGTTAACATCCAGGCTACGTCTCCCGGATTAATAGCGGGATCGGGATCTGCCGGTCCGGTGGATCCGGGGAAAATAATTCCAAGCAAAGCGGCTGCAATGAGCAGCCCCAGGAATAAAAGCCAGTTTCCTTTTCTTTTCATAGATAGTTTTTTTTCAAGGTGCAATTATACTAAAAAATATAAATATCATATAATGAATGATATAAGATGTTAAAATGTGTAATTTAAATTTGTTATTTATACAAAATATAAAGCTTTTTCTGTCCATTGTAATTAATTTTTATAGCTAAAAACGTTTTTTTGATTCGTTCATTTATAAAAAATGCATATATAAACTAATTAAGTTATTATTTATTATTAATTTTTATACAATATGTAAGCTTTTAATAGGTTGGTTTAAAATAGTCTTATATACAATATATTATATTAATTTAGACCTTAAATAATCGGTTTTTTTATTGTAAAAAACTTCTGGGATATTACAATTTATCACAAGAAAATCGATTGTTGGTTTAAAAATAATATATAAACCTTTCAATATGAATAAAACAGTAGCATTTCCGCCTGAACAGGGCCTTTACAGTCCTGAAAATGAACACGACAGTTGCGGAATCGGGTTTGTGGCACATATTAAAGGAATCCCTTCGCATGATATTGTCCGTAGGGGGTTGGAAGTGCTTGCAAACATGGATCACCGCGGGGCCACGGGGGCCGATGCCAAAACAGGAGATGGGGCCGGAATACAGATTCAGGTGCCACATGATTTCTTCTCTGCAATGGGGATAGGAATTCCCGACAGGGGACAGTATGGTACGGGATTGCTTTTCCTGCCAAAGGAAAAACTGAGTGCGGAAGCCTGTCTCTCCGTTTTCAAAGATTACTGTGGCCGTGAACAACTGGAGATGTTCTTTCTAAGAGAGGTCCCCGTAGATTCTAAAGCAGTTGGCGAGATTGCCAGGAGAGTGGAACCGGCCGTAAAGCAGGTTTTTGTCCGTTCGCTGGTAGGACGGGAACAGGATACGCTTGAGAGAAAGTTGTTCATTGTCCGGAAACAGGCAGAAAAAGCAATCCGCGAATCGGATATCAAAGAAAAGGATGCCTTTTATTTTCCCAGCCTTTCAACAAAAACCATAGTGTACAAGGGAATGATGACTCCCGTGCAATTATCGTTGTATTACAGGGATCTTAACGAACCCGCCATGAAAAGCGCCATAGCCATGGTACATTCAAGGTTCAGTACCAATACGTTCCCGACCTGGGACCTGGCACAACCTTTCCGTTATATTGCTCATAACGGAGAATTTAATACGGTAAAGGGTAACCGTCTTTGGATGCATGCCAGGGAATCGCTTATCCGTTCGGAGGTGCTGGGAGACGATTTACACAAAATATTACCGATAATTGAACCGGGAAAAAGCGATTCGGCCTCTTTTGACAATGTGCTGGAATTTCTTTTTCAGGCGGGCAGATCAATGCAGCACGCATTGTGCATGATGATCCCCGAATCTTTTAATGATAAAAATCCGATTCCGCCCAGCCTGAAAGCTTTTTATGAGTACCACTCAACCATGATGGAACCCTGGGACGGCCCGGCTTCCATCCTTTTTTCGGACGGCAGGTATATAGGGGGAACACTGGACCGTAACGGGCTGCGTCCATCGAGGTATTTACTGACTCATAACGATCTTATTGTTATGGGTTCCGAGGTAGGCGTACAGACTTTTTCTCCCGGAGAGATAAAGGAAATGGGGCGTTTGCGTCCGGGTAAAATATTGTTGGTGGACACCAAACTCGGCATTATTATCCCCGATCAGGAAGTCAAGAGCCAGCTTACACACCGGAATCCCTATGAAAACTGGCTGAAAGATAACCGGCTTTCTCTGGATGAAATAAAACCTAAAAACGAGGTGTCTCCTTCGCTGGGGAATGATTATGACAGATATATTGCTGAGTTTGGCTATACAAAAGAAGATCTGGATTATATTATTAAAGGTATGGCACGAGATGGTATTGAGCCCACTTCTTCTATGGGCAACGATACACCTCCTGCCGTATTAAGCAATAAGCCGCAACGATTGTTCAATTATTTCAAACAACTTTTTGCCCAGGTGACAAATCCTCCGATTGATCCCATCAGAGAAGAACTTGTGATGTCCATGACCAATTATATTGGCGCGCTCAAGAAGAATCTACTGGAAGAAAGCGCCGATCTCTGCCGGCTTATTAAGTTCCGTCATCCTATTATGACCAATACAGATCTGGGCAAGATAAAAGACCTGAAAGACGATTACTTTATCCATGAAACCATACAGATGGTCTTTCCCGCCAGTAAAGGTGAAACGGGCCTGAGACAGGCACTGGATTCCATACTTGAGAAAGCGGAAAAGGCAGTGGACGAAGGGAAAAATTTCATAATCCTGACAGACCGCTGCATTACCAAAGATATGGCTCCGCTACCTTCTTTGCTGGTGACATCGGCTGTTCATCATCATCTTATTGAAAAAAAGAAAAGGATGCAGGTTGGGATTATTGTGGAAACCGCCGAGGCACGCGAGGTCATGCATTTCGCCCTGTTGTTCGGCTACGGAGCAAGTGTGGTCTCGCCTTACATGGCCTTTGCCGTTCTCGATGAATTGGTGAAAAAAGGTACACTGGGAGTTACTTACGCCGAGGCAAAAAAGAATTATATTAAGTCGGTCGAGAAAGGGCTGCTGAAAGTAATTTCCAAGATGGGCATATCGACCTTGCGCTCTTACCACGGCGCGCAGGTATTCGAAGCATTGGGTATTGGGCCGGAACTTATAGACAAATGTTTCAAGGGAACTGTTTCCCGTATTGGCGGTATTGGTTTTGCGGAATTGACGCAGGAGATTCTTATTTTCCATGATAAAGCTTTTGGAAATGAGAAACCCGATTCTACGGCCGGATTTGCCGGAACGTACCAATACAGACGCGACGGAGAATATCATGCCTGGAATCCGGAAAGTATTGCATTATTGCAATGGGCTACCCGTACAAACGATTATAATAAATACAGGGAATACAGCTCCCGGGTAGAGGCTGATAATAAGGATTTGTTTCTCAGGGGCTCACTAAAACTGAAAAGCGACCGTAATCCTTTGGACATAAATGAAGTGGAACCCGTTGAAAGTATTATGAAGCGCTTTGTCACAGGGGCCATGTCCTATGGGTCAATAAGTAAGGAGGCGCATGAGGCTATTGCTCTAGCCATGAATACAATAGGCGGAAGAAGCAATACGGGTGAAGGAGGTGAAGATCCTGCCCGGTACGGTACGTCCCTGAACAGTAAAATAAAACAGGTGGCCTCGGGCCGTTTTGGCGTTACCAGCCATTATCTGGTGAATGCCGGAGAGATTCAGATTAAAATGGCACAGGGGGCTAAACCGGGCGAAGGCGGACAGCTGCCGGGATATAAAGTGGACCGGATAATCGCAAAGACAAGGAATTCGACTCCCGGGATTACGCTTATTTCACCGCCTCCCCATCACGACATATACTCAATTGAGGATCTTTCGCAACTGATATATGATCTGAAAAGTGCTAATCAGCGTGCCAGAGTTTCGGTGAAACTTGTTTCTGAGAACGGAGTGGGAACCATTGCTGCCGGCGTTGCCAAGACGTATGCCGATATAATTACCATTTCGGGCTATGAAGGTGGTACCGGAGCCTCACCCGCCAGTTCCATAAAACATGCGGGAGTTCCTGTAGAACTGGGGATAGCCGAAGCGCAACAAACACTGGTCATGAATGACCTGCGAAGGCGTGTGGTCCTTCAATGCGACGGGCAGCTGAAAACCGGTCTCGATGTGGTCACGATGGCCTGTCTGGGAGCCGAGGAATTCGGGTTCAGCACCTCTGTGCTGATTGTGCTGGGCTGTGTAATGATGCGTAAATGCCATCTTAATACTTGTCCCATGGGGATTGCCACTCAGGACGAAGCCATGCGCAGGCGGTTTGTAGGACGTTCCGAATACATCATAAACTTTTTCAGGTTCATAGCCTCTGAGGTGCGTGAAATACTGGCTTTCATGGGTTACACAAAACTGGAAGATATTGTGGGTCATCCGGGTCTTCTCGAACCTTCTCCGGAGATACGGAACTGGAAATCCGAAACAATAGATTTCTCAAGGATCCTTTACAGACCGTCAGAGGCGGACCTGTTCCCCGTAAGAAATCAATACGCGAATACAAAAAGAATGGATGATCATCTGGACAGGCAATTGATAAAAGAAGCCAATGCAGCCATTAAAAGCGGGCAGAAGGTCTGGATTGAAAAAGAAGTAACGAACACGAACAGGGCGGTGGGTACAATGCTTTCTTCGGAGATATCGGAGCGGTATGGTCAGAACGGCCTGCCCGAAGACACAATTAATTGTATTTTTCACGGGGCTGCAGGTCAGAGCTTCGGGGCTTTTCTGGCCAGGGGCATAACATTGCGTCTTGAGGGATGTTCCAATGATTACCTGGGAAAAGGGCTCTCGGGAGGCAAGATAATATTGATTCCTCCTGCCGGAACGAATTTCCGGCCCGAGGATAATATCATTACCGGCAACACTGCCTTGTATGGGGCGACTTCCGGGATGGCTTTCATACAGGGCGTTGCAGGAGAACGTTTTGCTGTGAGGAACTCGGGAGCGGGAGCAGTAATTGAAGGTGTCGGCGATCATTGCTGTGAGTACATGACCGGGGGAAGGATTGTGGTTCTGGGGAAAACAGGTAGAAATTTTGCGGCAGGCATGAGTGGAGGAATTGCCTATGTCCTCGATCTGGAGGGGAACTTTGATTACTACTGTAATAAAGGCATGGTAGAACTATCTCCCGTTGAAGACAAGTCCGATGTGGCCGAGTTGCAGGAGATGATTAACGGACATTTACTCTATACGCGTAGCGGCATGGCTACCAGAATCCTGACAAACTGGGAGGAATTCCTTCCTCGTTTCGTAAAGGTTGTACCTTTTGAATATAAGAAAATACTCGAAGAGGAGAAACTTCGCCGGTTGGAATCCATACTTCGGACAACAGAAGAAGAACGTCGTCATGAATAATTCAGGTTTTATTGAAATCCCCCGGAAGCCGGGCGGATATCGGCCGGTGCAGGAACGTATCGGAGATTTTGGAGAAGTGGAACAGAGACTTAATGAGGAAGACAGAAGGGCGCAGGCCTCGCGTTGCATGGATTGCGGAGTCCCATTCTGTCACTGGGCCTGTGTATTGGGCAACAAGAATCCGGAATGGCAGGATGCTTTATGTAAGGGGAATTACAGAGAGGCCTATGAATTGTTGACAGTGACCAATCCTTTCCCGGAGTTCACCGGTCGTGTCTGTCCGGCATTATGTGAGAAATCCTGTGTGCTCAATATCAATAACGAACCGGTGACAGTCAGGGAAAATGAATGTGCAGTCATTGAACTGGCGTTTGAGAATGGTTATGTTAAACCGGGCGGACCGTTTGTCAGAACCGGTAAACGGGTCGCAATCATTGGATCCGGACCGGCCGGACTGGCTGCCGCAGACCGGTTGAACCGGATGGGACATAAAGTGACTGTATATGAAGCCAGGGATGCTGCAGGCGGATTGTTGCGTTATGGAATCCCGGATTTCAAACTGCAAAAGAACATTATTGACCGTCGTCTGGAGATAATGGAAGCCGAGGGAATCTGTTTCAGGGTAAATAACAAAGTGGGGCGAGATATTGACGGTGCCGAGATATATGATTATTACGATGCCATCTGTCTGGCCACCGGAGCTACCATCCCCCGTGATCTGGATGTTCCGGGCAGGAATTTAACGGGGATCCATTATGCGTTTGATTTTCTGATGCAGCAAAATAAAGTGATTCACGGAATTAAAATTCCGGAAGATCAACGCCTGACAGCAAAAGGCAAACATGTTCTGATTATTGGAGGGGGGGACACCGGAGCGGATTGTGTTGGTACTGCCATACGTCAAAAAGCATTCAGTGTGACGCAGATAGAAATCATGCCGGAACCTCCTTCGGAACGAACGGAGGACAATCCATGGCCATACTGGCCCAACGTGCTGAGGACCTCAAGTTCTCACCTGGAAGGTTGTGAGAGACGCTGGTCGCTGGCAACAAAGGGCTTCCTGGGCAAGGATGGTCGTGTTATTGCTGCCAAAGTCATAGATGTCACCTGGAGCCGTAGCGGTTCCGGAAAACAGGTAATGAACGTGAGTGGGAAAAGGTCACAACTGCTGAGAGCAGACATGGTGCTTTTGTGCATGGGTTTCTTGCCCGAGCCATTGGATGCTCTGGTAAAAAAACTGGGGCTGGATACCGGACCGGAAAGTAATAAACTCTTTGTATGCGGTGATGCCCGTACGGGGCCCGGTCTTGTACTCAGAGCCATTGCCGGGGGGATTTCTGTGGCGGAAGATATAGATAAGTATTTAAAAACTAGGTAGTCCAGCTTGGACGGATCATACTGCCGCGTTCTTCGTGATGCTCAATACGCAGGTGAACCTCAATTTCCTGCTGCATTTCCTCGACGTGTGAAATGATTCCGACCATACGGTTTTCCCGGCGCAGCGATTTAAGCGTATCGAATACAACAGCCAGCGATTCCTTGTCGAGCGACCCGAATCCCTCGTCCAGAAAAAAGAAATTCTGGTTGGATGCTGTGATCTGCTGTATATTGTCGGCCAGAGCCAGTGCCAGAGAGAGCGCCGCCTGGAAGGTCTGCCCGCCCGAGAGGGTCTTCACGCTCCGGGTTTTTCCGCCGTTCATGAAATCCCTAACTTCAAAGTTATTGCCGTCGGTAAGTTCCAGCCTGAGTTTCTGCCGCGTTAGCCGTGAAAAACGTTCGTTGGCTGCCCGGCAAAGATTCTGAAGGTAGATGGTCGAAATATAATTCACAAAACCGCTTGCCTTGAACAACCCTTTGAGGATCTTGATATTATCGGCACGCAGGCCGAGTTTTTCCCGTTCTTTATCAAGCTCATCGCGGTCTTTGAGCTTTTGCACCAGTTCTTCGAGGTTCTTTTGGATCGTCCCGACTTCCTGGTTTTTTTGAGCCATAAGTTCGCTAAGATCACTAACCTGAGTTTGTATTTTCCGGTGTGCTTCCGAATTGTATTCCCGGTCACCCAGTTCTTTTGTCAGTTGCTCCACCTGCTGACGGCTTCCGGTCAAGGCTTCCCGGAATTGGACCTGTTGAGCCTTTTCGGTTACTAGATCGACCGGTTCCTTTAATATATCTTCTATTTCTTCTTGCGACCGGAACAACCATTCCGGAATCTTTAAAGACAATTTATGTTTTTCCCTACCCAGTTCAAGGGCCTCCTGCGCCTGTTCCCTGTGTCTGGCTTCGAGGCTTCCGTCCAGGTTGCCCTGCTTTTGTGCTCGTGCAGCGAGTTGTTCGGATTTTTCAGTAAAGGCTTTTTCCAGTCTGTCTGTTTCCTCAAGAATCCGGTCTTTTTCGTTCTCAATAGCCAAAGCGTCTGTCTTTTCATAATCTCCGGGCCGGATATGTTGCAACTGAGCCAGAAGCGTATCCCTTTCTGTCTCGTGTCTGGTTTTGTCCTTATCAATTCGTTGGAGCTCCTGCTGGTAACGGTTTTTGTCTTTTTCTGTTTTGGTCAGTGATTCCTTTGCTTTACCCCAGGCTTTTTCTTTTTCCGAGGCACTCAGCTGCAGGCGTTTTGCTTCTTCGAATGCTTTGGTCAGGTCCTCTTCCCGGCGGTATGATTCCCATATAAAACGGTTCTGGTGATCCGCACCAGTCTGCAGGTACCTGTCAAGCTGGCCGAGCAGTATGTTCCTGCGATGTTCCAGCTTCTCTGATTTAATGGCAAATTCATTCAGGCGGTCCTCAGAGACCCGGATCTGTTTGAGCTCTTCTTCCAGATCGGTGCTTGTGAAGGGAGCCGGATGGTGGAGCGCTCCGCACAAGGGGCAGGGGGTGCCTTCCTCCAGCCGGAGGGCGTGTTGTGCCAGTCCGGCATTAATGAGAAGCTGTTCCCTTTTGTTCCGGAGTTTCTCCTGTTCCTGCCGGATGGTTTCTGTTCCCTGTATTTGTATTTGTTCTGTGAGCTGTTTGGCCTCCTCGTCACATTGTACAAGATCGTTCCGGGCGTCGTTAATCTGCTTTTCTATGCCCTTGTTCTGTACATGCCATGCCTTGATTTCAGATAATAGATCCATATCGGGCAACCGGTCACGTAACGCTTTAATGTCTGTTTCCAATTGTCCCACAATGTTTTGCCGGTCTGTTAATTCCTGTTCTGTACTTTCCAGGATGCCAGTGCCTTTCTTAAACCGTTCAGTCTCTTCTGCCAGGGTATGCTCCAACTTTTTTATCGTGACTAAACGGCCCAGTTCTTCTGCTTTTTTTCTTTGCTCTGTGCGGTTTTCATACCCGGCTTTGTGTTCCTGTATCCATTCGGACAGCTCGCCAATGGCATTCATTTCCTGTTCCAGTGCCTGCTCATCCTTCCGGATGGTCTCAGCGCGCTCGGACTGCTTTCCTTCCAGATTTTTAATGGAATCGATCAACGGCTTGAATTGATTAACACAGATTTCGTACTTATCAAGCCTTTCCGCACGAGCCTTGTAGGCCGGTTCCTGTTCCCTGAGCGATGCCAGTGTCTTTCCGGCCCCGGTTAATCTGGCGGACAGATTGCTGATCTGCCGGAATTCTTCCTCGGCCTTCCGCAAATCCGAGATTTGTCCGGACAGTTCTTTTACTGCCTGTTTTGCCTGCATCAGGAAGTTTTCATACTCGGCTTTCTTTTCCGGTTCTACTGTTCCCAGTTGCATCAGACGGCCTTCGACCCGTTGGAATTCAGCCGTGTTTTTTCCTTCGAGCGACGAGACCTTGTAGAAAAATTCATACTTTCCCAGATTGAACAGGTCCTTCATCATTTGGGTCCTGTCCTTGTCTCCTAGTTGGAGAAATTCCTGGAACTGACCCTGAGGGATGATTATGGTCCGCTTGAAATTGTCGTAGCTTAACCCTATGACCTGTTCCAGAGCGGCAGGGTCCATGGGAATCCATTCCCCTTCCAGCTTCCGGTAGGCCGTCCTGTCGAGCGTCTTCACGTCTTCGTACCGGCGGGCGTTGCGTTTTCCTCGTACAATTGCCCTGTAGGCGGTCTGTTCCGGACCTGTCTCAAAAACGAAATCTATGAGCAGCTCGTTCGATTTGAGGTTCATCATGTTATAGTTCCGGTTGTCTCCTGAAAGATTTAACCGGTCGGTCCGTCCGTAAAGAGCAAACGTTATGGCTTCAAGAATGGAGGATTTACCACTGCCTACGGGCCCGAAAATACCGAACAGACGGGCGGCGGTCAGCCGGGTAAAATCAATGGTCTGGCGTTCCTGGTAGGAATAAAGCCCCTGGATGGTCAATTGTACGGGTATCATATTTCATCCTCCCCGGCCAGCATTTCCGTGAACAATTTCATGATTTCATCATTCGGATCCTGTCCCTTTTCATGTCTGAAGTAATCCCTGAACAGGTCTTCCAGGCTTCGTGTGGGATCTATGGTGTTTTGACTTTCGCCGGTCAGATCGGAGATTCCTTTGATTTCCGGGATAAGCCATACGATGCCCTTATGGGCCGATTGTAATCTGCGCCGGTCGGTGGCCGTCAGGTAGGTATCCGTGGCAAGTGTCAATTCCACTAGCGCATCTGTGTTCCCGGAAAGCCATTGCAGCGCTTCTTCCACCCCCTCGGCCCGTTTACGAAGCAGTTTCTTGCCTCCGGTGAGTTTTACGTGACGCACGGTGGCCGGAGAGCCCGGCCCGGCTTCTGCAATCAATACGTATTTTTGCTGGTCGGCTTCGGAAAAACTGTAAGACAAAGGGCTGCCGCTGTAATATACCGGGCAGGGACGGTTATCAACCGGCTGCATCCGGTGCAGGTGTCCCAGGGCAGCGTACTGGATTACCCGGGGAATGTTTTCTGTATAGATCACCTGGGCTCCTCCGATGTGCAGGATGGGCTTCTCGTCTTCGGGTTCTTCCGGCAGGGCTTCTCCTTTGCAGTTCATGAAAAGGTGCGATACCATCAGATTGACTCCGTTGTTGTCGCAATATTTTTCGGCCAGGTTCTGCCACTTCTGCTCAAGCAGATCCCGCAAATTTGCTTCGCGGTCCTGTTCGGTTTGCGGCTCGTCCGTTTCCTGTTCGTCCTTTTTCTGGCAGGTTTCCAGGCAGGTTTTAAGGCGGGCTTCATTGGCATACGGAGTCAGCAATATTCGTAGAGGAACTTCGGTTCCCGGTAGGGCAAGTTCCAGAAATCCGGGCTCGCTGCGCAACACTTTTAATCCTGTTTCCAGTTCAAAAAGAGGAACCTGCGAATCGGGACAGCCTGCAAAGACAATTCCGCATTCCCGCGCCAGCGGATCGGGTGCTTCTATCCTTTCTGGAGAATCGTGGTTGCCGGCAATGGCAATCACCGGTCTCTTACCGTTGTCGGTTAGCCGTTTGAGCGTGCTGTAAAGCAATTCCACGGCCTCTGTGGGCGGGTTGAACGTATCGAACAGATCGCCGGCCACTACAACGGCATTGACCTGTTCCCGCGTGGCTATTTCGCAGATCTCGGACATGACCGTCCGTTGCTCCTCCATCCGGGAAAAATCGTCCAGCCGTTTGCCCAGATGCCAGTCAGATGTATGCAGGATTTTCATTGGCAGGTAAAGATAGAAAAACTTAGTCCGGGAAAGTTCGTGTTTTTTGAGTATTTTTGACTTTGAAATTAGAAAAAAATTTCATGATCCGTTTTGCTACCATCGGTTCCGGTGTAATAGTGGATTCCTTTCTCAGGGGAGCTTCACATGACAGGCGTTTTGTTCTGCAGGCCGTCTATTCGCGAACGCCCGAACGCGCAGCCGAATTTGCTGCCCGGTACGGTGTCGGTACCACATTCACTTCACTTCAGACTCTGGCTGACTGTCCCCAAATTGACGCCGTATACATTGCCTCGCCCAATGCGTTTCATGCCCCTCAGGCCATTATGATGATGGAACACGGAAAGCACGTGTTGTGCGAAAAGCCGCTGGCCCCGTCACTTGCAGAAGGTGAAGCCATGGTACGTGCGGCCCGCGCCAACGGGGTGGTATTGATGGAAGCCATGAAAACCACACTCATGCCCAATTTTGCACAGGTTAGGAATGCCTTGCCCCGGATTGGAACCGTGCGGCGCTATTTTGCGCAGTTCTGCCAGTATTCTTCACGGTACGACCGCTTTAAGGCGGGAGAAGTATGCAACGCTTTCCGGGCCGGATTGGGAAACGGCTCGCTCAGGGATCTTGGGGTATACGGTCTGGCCCCGCTGGTACACCTTTTTGGAATGCCTCAAAGCCTGCAGGCCTCGGGGACTTTGCTCTCAACAGGGGTGGACGGACAGGGAACACTGGTTCTTACATACCCCGGAATGGAAGCAGTGGTCATGTTCTCTAAAATATCCGATTCTTTTCTGCCTTCGGAGATCCAGGGGGAAAAGGGCCGCATACTCATTGGCAAATTGTCCACAATGAGCCGGCCTTCGCTGGAACTGGGGGACGGCACAACGGAAGACCTTTCCGTTCCCGTCATGGAAGACGATATGTATTACGAGCTGAAAGAATTCATTGATACCATAGAGGCCGGAAGCGGAGAATCGCCGGTCAATACGCACCGGAAAAGCCTCGACGTACTGTGTCTGGTAGATGAAGCCGGAAAAATCATTCAATCTAAATAACATCCCATGAAAAAATACGTTGTATTCCTCGCTGCACTATGCCTGGGTTTATCACTCCGGGCGCAGCCGGTTCTTCAGAATGTTTATGCCAGGGAAACAATGACCCTGAATGGTTTATGGAATTACATTGTAGACCCGCTGGATAACGGTTATTACGATTACCGCCGCCAGCCGATGAAAAACGGCTTTTTCCTGAACGCAAAAGCGGTGAACATGGGGGACCTTGTGGAATACGATTTTGACAAGGCGGCCACCATGAGCATTCCCGGTGACTGGAACACGCAGGACGAGAAGTTGTTTTTCTATGAGGGAACCGTCTGGTTCAAGAAGGATTTTACCTGTGAAAACAAGCCGGGTACCAGGGTGCATCTGTATTTTGGCGCCGTCAACTACGAATGCAACGTTTACGTGAACGGTAAGCTGGCCGGGTCGCACGAGGGCGGTTTCACCCCGTTCTCTTTCGATATAACCTCCCTGCTCAGGGAAGGAAATAATTTTGTGATTGTCAGGGTCAATAACGAGCGCAAGCCCGAGGGGGTTCCCACCCTGAATTTCGACTGGTGGAACTACGGCGGCATCACCCGCGATGTGATGCTGGTCCGGACGCCCGATGTGTTTATTGACGATTACCTGGTGCGGTTGCCCAAAGGATCGTACGATGCCATTGAAGGATATGTTCAACTGAATGAGCCCCGTGAAGGGGTGAAGGTGCAGATGGAGGTTCCCGGACTGAAGATAACGCATGCCATGGTAACCGACAAACAGGGTCGAGCCGGATTTCTTCTGAAAGGAAAACCACGGCTATGGACATCGGAAGATCCTTATCAATACGAGGTTAAGGTATCTGCCGCCGGAGAAACGCTTTGCGACCGCATTGGCTTCAGGCAGATAGAGACAAAAGGCAGGAAAATACTTTTGAACGGGAAGGAGACCTTCCTCCGGGGAATCAGTATCCATGAAGAGGCGCCTTTCCGGCAGGGAAGGGTATCCGGCCGCGACGAGTCCAAAGTGCTGCTGGGGTGGGCAAAAGAACTGGGGTGCAATTTTGTGCGACTGGCCCATTATCCTCACAATGAACACATGGTACGCGCCGCCGAGGAAATGGGACTGATGGTATGGTCGGAAATTCCCGTATATTGGACCGTCCAGTTTGATAATCCCAATTCGTTTGCCAATGCTTCCGCCCAGTTGCGCGACATGATGGACCGCGACAAAAACCGCTGTGCCATTGTAATCTGGTCTGTGGCCAACGAAACGCCCCACAGTGCCGCACGCGATGAATTCCTGGGCAAACTGGCCCTTCAGGTCAGGGAAAAAGATTCCACACGACTGGTGAGCATGGCCATGGAAGTATCCGGAACAAAAGACAATGTGTCCAGGGTCGAGGACAACATGAGCCGTTACGTGGACATTATCAGTTTTAACCATTACCTGGGATGGTACGGTGGAACACCCCGGGACTGCCAAACGCGCCAATGGGATATTCCTTACGATAAACCTTTCTTTGTGAGTGAGTTCGGAGGCGGTGCCCTGCAAGGCCTGCACGGCGATCCACAACAGCGGTGGACCGAGGAATACCAGGCGGAAATCTACCGTAATACGCTGGAAATGTTTGAACGTACAGAAGGATTTGCAGGCACTTCTCCCTGGATCCTCATGGATTTCCGTTCACCGCGCCGGCAGTTGGACGGCATTCAGGATTTTTTCAACCGCAAGGGACTGATTTCGGAACGGGGCATAAAAAAACAGGCATTTTATGTATTGCAGGACTTTTACGGGCAGAAAACAGAAGCTGCTGCAAAATAGCCTAAACGTGTCTGGCGACAAGCTCTCCGAATAACGTATTGGCCCAGGCAAACCAGTCGCGTGTATATCGCGTCTGATCGTCTTTATGCACGGTTTCGTGTACAAAGCCCGTTCCCGCATCGGTCGCCGAGACCATGGCAATGCACCGGTCAATCTCTTTCTTTTCGTCCGAGGTCAGCGCGTACATGATCAGACTCATGGGCCAGACGTTGTCCTGTCCCTGGTGAGGCCCGCCGATTCCGGCAATGACCTTCCCTTCAAAATAGTAAGGGTTGTCTAGGCTCCAGATGAAACGGCGGGTATTCAGATACAGCGGGTCGTCCGGTTTACAATATCCCAGGTAGGGAATGCTCAGCAGACTGGGCACGTTGGCATCGTCCATGCAGTAGTGATTGCCGTAACCATCTGTTTCGTAAGTATATATACGACCGGCCACGGGATGATTCACCACACCGTGTTTGCCAATAGCTTCATCCACTTCTGCGGCCAGAGTGCGGCACATCTCACTGAATCCGCTGCCTCCGTTAAAGTGCCTGTCGTAAATTTCAGCCATCTGCCGGAGACTCACTACGGCAAACATATTGGAAGGAATGAGGAACGGCAGGATAGTGGCATCGTCCGAAGGTCTGAACGACGAGCAGATAAGCCCGCAAGGCTTTATGGGACTCCCGTATCCCCCCAGCATGACTGTCTCGCAGGCAACGGGCGAGGTGCGCTGGAACCGGTAAGCCGAGTCGCGGTTCCCGCCGGGACGCTGCTGTTCCCGGAAAGTACGGTAAACCGTACGCATGGCCTGGTCCCATTCCGGGGTGAAAACTCCGGAATCTCCGGTTGTTTTCCAGTAATGATAGTCCAGACGGACCGGATAGCACAGCGAATCTATTTCCCATTTCCGTTCCCAGATACCCGGGCCCATTCGGGTCATGTCGTCCTGGTGCCCACGTCCGTTATCCTCCTTATTGAATGCGTTGGCATAAGGATCCTTGATAATGCAGCGGCTTTGCCGGGCAATAAGACCGCGGAGCATTTGTTGCAGCGGTTCGTCCCCGGCTGCCAGTTGCAGGTATGGGAAAACCTGGGCCGAAGAATCCCTCAGCCACATGGCGTCAATGTCTCCCGTTATCACATAAGTGTCCGGAATACCTTTTCAGTGGTGTGAAACACCGTGGTATCGAGTGTACAGGGATAGCAGTTCCTGAATTGCCAGGCCAGTTTGGGATCTTTAATCCTGCGGGCGGTATCGTCAATGAACCGCTCTACCGCTTCCGATACAAACCGGCGGTCGGCAGGCGCGGGCCGGCGACTTTGAAATCCGTTTACCGGAGGTATGCCTGCGGGAAGTCCCGGAGAACTTTGCCCGCGTGAGACGCCTGCAGCGGAACGAAGCAGGTGCGGTGCCAGGACAGCCCCGGCTCCTATCAGGGCACTTTTTCTGATGAACTGGCGGCGCGACTCTTTCATAAGGTGGAAGAAAGGTCTTTTTCGAGCCATTCCCTGGCGTCTTCGTATTCCTCGTCCGGAACGCGGATGTCTACCATGGATGGACCCTGGGTGGCGGTAAATGGATAAAAAGAGTTCATGCTGTTGTCAAAAACAACGGGGTGGAATCCGGCATTTTCCAGATTGCCTTTTACAATATCTGCTTCGAAAAGCGTATTGCGCTCAGCTACTGTTTTCATGGTAGGTTGTGTTGATAATTCTACGATAAAGATACATAAAATGTTCCTATCTTAGGCGCTTAAAACATGCAGCAATGAGTGAAGTATATTACACGAACCTCAGGTCAAGTCCCGGCAAAAGTCTCCCTAAAAAAATGGAGTTGCTTGTTAAGGCCGCCGGTATTGAAAAATTGCCCTGTAAGGATCTTTTTACAGCAGTAAAAATACATTTTGGAGAATTGGGAAACATGGCTTTCCTGCGTCATAATTATGCCGCCAGACTGGTTGACCTACTCCGGCACATGGGCGCCAAACCATTTCTTACAGACTCCAATACTCTTTACAGCGGATCCCGCTCCAATGCCGTAGACCACCTGAAAACGGCGTTCCTGAATGGTTTCAACCCCGTAAGCGTCCCGGGAGCCCCGGTTATTATTGCCGATGGTCTCAAGGGCACCGACGAGGTCACCATACCCCTTCCCGAGGGTGAGTATTGCAAAGAGGCCTATATAGGTTCTGCCATTGCCCGGGCCGATGTCATTGTTACCATGTCGCATTTCAAGGGGCACGAGATGGCTCAGTTCGGAGGTACTCTCAAGAATATAGGCATGGGATCTGCCAGCGTGGGCGGCAAGCTGCATCTGCATTCAGATTCACAACCGGTTATCAACAGGGAAAACTGCACGGGTTGCGTTCAGTGCGAACGCAATTGCCGGCACGGAGCAATAAAGGTAGCTGCTGACAATATAGCGGTGATTGATTACGCTCTCTGCGTGGGTTGTGGCCAGTGTATTGCCGTTTGCCAGTACGATGCGGCCACCTCGGGCGCTCCTTCTACCGCCCAAGGTCTTGTTGCAAAAATTTCTGAATATACGCTTGCCGTGCTCAAAGGGAAACCCCATTTTCACATCAGTTTCATCACCTCGGTCTCACCTCATTGCGATTGCTGGGGCATGAACGACATACCTGTTGTCCCGGACCTTGGAATGCTGGCCTCTTTTGATCCCGTGGCCCTGGACCAGGCCTGCTATGATCTTGTGAAAGCCGCTCCTGCAATGGCCGGAAGCGTGGTCAACCCGGACGGCACCCAACCCAGGACCGGTGAGGATAAGTTCTCTCTGGTCCATCCCCGTACAGACGGATTGTTTGGACTGGAACATGCCCAAAAAATGGGGGTGGGCTCCCGTGAATATACCCTCATTGAAGTCTAATCCGATATGCGCAGATTATTTATTACATTATTCTTTTTTGTACCCATACTCATGACAGCCCAGGACCCTGCCAGATATGTAAATCCGTTTATCGGGACGCAACGCATGGGACATACTTTTCCGGGTGCTTGCGTGCCTTTTGGCGCCGTTCAGCTGAGCCCCGATACAGATACCGTTCCGCATAACATAGATGGAAAGTACCAATCCCGCGCTTATGAGTATTGTTCAGGTTATCAGTACGATGACAAAACCATTGTGGGTTTCAGCCATACACATCTCAACGGCACCGGACATTCAGATCTGGGTGATATCCTGCTTATGCCCGTTACGGGAGAATTGAAACTGAACCCCGGCACGGCAGACAACCCCGACAGCGGATACCGGTCCCGGTTCTCCCATCAGAGGGAAGAGGCTTCTCCCGGATATTACAAGGTCTTTCTGGATGACTACAATGTGGAAGTCCGGCTGACGGCCACCGAAAGGGGAGGCATGCACCGGTATACCTATACTACCCCCGAAGGTGGGGTGCCTGCCGGGGGGCGGGTTATCGTGGACCTGAATCACGGGATTTACAACTACCAGGGAAAGGTGTTATGGTCTCAGATCCGGGTGGAAGACGAATACACACTGACGGGATACCGGATAACACAAGGATGGGCACGTACCAATTACACCTATTTTGCCATCAAATTTTCCCGTCCGGTCAAGAATTACGGATGTCGCATCAACAATGAGAAAACATATAACGGATTCTGGAGAAAGTTCAATCAGAAAGAGAATTTTCCCGAAATGGGAGGTCAGGGGCTGACCGCCTACTTTGAATTCGACCTGGTAAAGGGTGACCGTGCGTACGCAGACGACGGAGTGCTCGAGGTCCAGGTGGCTTTGTCTGCCGTGGATGCACTGGGAGCTTTGAATAACCTACGAACCGAGATGGGAGGCAAGAGTTTTGAGTCCGTATTATGGCAGGCGCAGGAGAAATGGAACAAGGAACTTTCGGTGGTGACCATAGAATCGGCATCGGGCAACAAGGTGCTGGAAGACAGACGGACCAGTTTCTATACCGCATTGTATCACACAATGATCAATCCGTCTGTTTATCAGGATGTGGACGGGCGTTACCGGGGCATAGACCATAATATCCATTATTCGGAAGACCATGTGAATTATACTGTTTTTTCCGTGTGGGACACTTTCAGGGCGCTGCATCCGCTCATGAACCTTATAAAACCGGAACGAAGCCGCCAGTTTGTAGCATCCATGCTGGCCCATTACGACCAGAGCGTTCATAAAATGCTGCCTGTATGGTCTTTGCAGGGAAATGAAAATTGGTGCATGATTGGGTACCATTCCGTCTCGGTACTGGCAGATGCCTATGTCAAAGGACTTCTGCCCCAATCGCTGCTGCCCCGGCTGCTCGATGCCATGGCCCGTACCGCTTCCAATCCCAATTACGAAGGAATGGCAGGTTACAAAAAATACGGCTTTGTACCGGCCGGTTCTTCCGGTTCTTCCGCTTCGGTTACGCTCGAGTACGCCTATGACGACTGGTGTATCTTTACTTTAGCGGACCGTGCGGCCGATGTCCCGAAACTTCAGGAGTTCAGGGAACGGGCGGTTTCGTACCAGTGGCTTTTCCATCCCGAAACCGGATTTGTAAGGCCGCGGAAGGAGAACCTGGAATGGATAACGCCTTTCGATGAACTCGATACGCACGGGCAGGGATTCATTGAGGGAAACAGCTGGAATTATTCTTTTTATGTTCCTCACAATGTGGAAGATTTAATCAGAAAGACGGGGGGTGACAAACGTTTTGAACAGCGGCTCGATTCGCTCTTTACCATGAACCTTCCCGACTCCTACTTTGAGAAAACCGAAGACATCACACGCGACGGTATCATTGGAAATTATGTTCACGGGAATGAGCCTTCACATCACGTGCCTTACCTGTATGCGTGGAACAGCCCATGGAAAGGACAGAAACAGCTGAAGCAAATCATGGACACCATGTACCGTAACGCCCCGGACGGTTTGTGCGGAAACGATGACTGCGGACAGATGTCTGCCTGGTATATCTTTACCGCCCTCGGGTTTTATCCCGTTTGTCCCGGTACCGATGAATACGTGCTGGGAGTTCCTTACTTCAAAAAGATATCCGTCCGGCTCGAGAACGGTAATACTTTTACCGTGAATGCACCGCAACTGACAGACAGTCATATTTATGTGAAAGAAGTGCGGCTGAACGGAACCCTGTTGAACAAAGCGTATATCACTCACCGGCAGATAATGGACGGGGGAGAACTTACTTTTATCATGACCGACAGACCGGTAAAAAATCGTACCTTTAGAAAGGATCAACTTCCGTATTCATTTATAAAAAAGTAGTACCTTTGTAGCTTGCAGGAAAAATTTAGATATGTCACCCAAAAATACGCTTATTATCAATCTGTTTGGAGGTCCTGCGGCCGGAAAAACCACTTGTGCCTGGGAGATTGCGAGCAAATTGAAAAAACAAAGGCTTGTAACCGAATACGTATCTGAATATGCCAAGGAACTTGTGTGGGATGAGAAATACGATTTGCTGGACGGAAGTGAAACCAACCAGCGTCATATTTTTGAAGTGCAGACACACAGGGTAGAGAGACTGATTGGTAAGGTGGATGCAGTTGTTACCGATGCTACCTTATTGAACAGTCTGGTATACGGGAAGGAGGTTTCTTCTACGTTCCGGAAAGAAATTATTGAAAATTTTTTACGATTCAATAATTTCAACCTGTTCATTCAGAGAGCATCCTATTTTGAACAGGAGGGACGTGTGCACGACCTGGAGCAGTCGCTTGCTCTGGACGAAAAGATTATTGATATCCTTGTGGGTAACAAGATTCCGTTTGAGACATATAGCCATCGCACATTGGATCTGGTGGTTATGCGAATATGTTTACTAATTGACAAGAACGCAAAATGATTTTAAAGTTCAACGGCCCTCTGCAAATGCAAATCAACGACATTGCCCGTGTTGCAGAGTTCATGTGGAAAAAAGGTTGGGCAGAAAGAAATGCAGGGAACATTTCAGTTAACATTACGGATCATATTGGAGATGAAAACCGGAATCTTCCTGCCATTGTAAAAATCCCGCTATATCACACGGTCCCGGAACTGGAAGGCCAATTCTATTATGTTACCAGTGCCGGTTCGCGTATGCGTGATGTGGCAAAAAATCCCCTGGATCAGGGTATGATCACCAGGGTGGCTGCCGGTGGCAAAAGTATAGATATCATAGCCGAACGCGATCTGCCTCCGACTATCGAATTGCCTTCGCATTTACTAATGCATCAGGTTTTTGCGCAAGAAGCCATTTCTCACGGATTATCTGTTTCGGCCGGCAGGAGAACTGTGTTCCATACACATCCCACTGAATTGATCGCGTTGTCTCACATCAAGAAACTGCAAAACACAGAAACGCTTACAAACACGCTATATCAAATGCATTCGGAAGTACAGATGTGCGTACCCCGGGGTTTGGCGTGGGTTCCCTATGAGCAGCCCGGGTCCATGGAGCTGGCCAGGGCAAGTATAAAGGATCTTAAGAACCACCGTTTCATGCTATGGGAGCGACACGGAGTCCTGGCAACCGGGACCAATATCCTGGAAGTCTTCGATGCTGTGGATACATTGAACAAAGCTGCCCAGATCTATTTGTACGTTCACATGCTAGAAAAATAAGACTGATTATGATGTTGTTTTTTAAGGATGCTCAATCCAAAGTTTTAGCCCTGCAGACAGAGAGAAAATTTACGGAAGCTGAGCAGGATGCGCTTTGCTGGTTGTTCAAAGGGGCCTGTCCCATCGGGAACGGCGACCCTTTTCTTAAAGGCTGGTTTGTTGGCCCGAGGCGTGAAATGATTACCCCGTGGAGTACAGTGGCGGTGGAGATATGTCTGAATATGAATATTACGGGAATCGTGAGAATAGAGGAGTTTTTCCCTGTCGCCGGTTCCGGCGCGACGTACGATTCCATGCTGCAGGCACTGTATCACGAATTGGGAGACGAAGTGTTCCGGACAGACAGGATGCCCGAGCCCGTCAGGCATATTACCGACCTGGAAGAATACAACCGGCAGGAGGGCCTGGCTCTCAGCCGGCAGGAGATCGCATATCTGGTTTCCTTATCCCAAAAAATCGGCCGTCCGCTCACCGACTCCGAGGTTTTTGGCTTTTCACAGGTTAACTCGGAGCATTGCCGTCATAAAATATTCAACGGCACCTTTATTATTGACGGAGTTGAACAACCGTCCACACTGTTTGCCCTTATCAAGAAAACATCCAAAGAGAACCCCAATCTCATAGTCTCGGCCTATAAAGATAATTGTGCCTTTATCCAGGGTCCGGGCGACATCGTGTATTTTTATCCCGAAAGACCGGATAAACCGGGCTTCTTTGTAACTAAAACGCATGATACGGTCATCAGCCTGAAGGCCGAAACACATAATTTCCCTACCACCGTGGAACCGTTCAACGGGGCTGCCACCGGGAGCGGGGGTGAAATAAGGGACCGGATAGCCGGAGGTAAAGCTTCTTTCCCCCTGGCAGGTACGGCAGTCTACATGACTTCCTATCCCAGGATGGAAAGCGGCATACATAGCGGGAAGGGCCGGAAGTGGCTTTATCATACTCCCGAAGATGTCCTTACCAAGGCTTCGAACGGGGCCAGCGATTTCGGGAACAAGTTCGGACAACCGCTTATATGCGGGTCCTTACTCTGTTTTGAACACAGCGAGGCCGGCCGCACCTACGGATTCGATAAAGTAATCATGATGGCGGGCGGTGTAGGATATGCCAGAAAAGAGGACGCTGTAAAAGATGTGCCCAAACCAGGGGACAAGATTGTACTCATGGGCGGCGACAATTACCGCATAGGCATGGGAGGCGGTGCCGTTTCTTCCGTAGCAACGGGAGAGTATGGCAATGCCATAGAACTGAATGCTGTACAGCGTGCCAACCCCGAAATGCAAAAGAGAGTTTACAATGCCATCCGGGGCATGGCGGAAAGCGACCATAATCCCATAGTTTCCATTCATGACCACGGGGCCGGCGGTCACCTGAACTGCCTTTCCGAGCTGGTTGAGGCAACCGGCGGGAAGGTGGATATCGCTGCATTGCCGGTGGGAGATCCTACGCTGAGCTATAAAGAAATCATAGGCAATGAATCCCAGGAACGCATGGGGCTTGTCATCAGGCAGGAAGATCTTCCCGTTCTTGAGGAAACAGCAGGCAGGGAACGTGCTCCGCTTTATGTGATTGGCGAGATAACAGACGACAAACGGTTCGTTTTTGAGGACTCGCGTACAGAGGACAAACCCATGGATCTGGCTCTGGAAGACATGTTCGGTTCTGTCCCGGTAACGATCATGGAAGACCGTACCGTAAAAACTCAGTACAAAACAGTAGAATACAAAACCGATGAGGAATCCCTGCAAAAGTATGCAGCAGCGGTCATGCAACTTGAATCGGTGGCCTGCAAAGACTGGCTTACCAACAAGGTGGACCGTTCTGTATCGGGACTCATTGCCAACCAGCAATGCGCCGGCGAACTGCAGCTTCCCCTGAATGATTTTGGAATGACAGCGTTAAGTTATCTTCCCGGCAAGGAGGGATTCCGCGGGATGGCCACCTCTATTGGCCATGCTCCGGTTGCAGGACTTATAGATGCAGCAGCGGGAAGCCGTTTATCCATTGCCGAGGCGCTGACCAATCTCGTATTTGCAGGTCTCAACGGCGGGCTTAAAAGTGTTTCGCTGAGCGCCAACTGGATGTGGCCCTGCAGGAATGAAGGAGAGGATGCAAGACTCTATGCAGCCGTCAAGGCAGCCAGTGATTTTGCCTGTGCCCTGGGAATCAATATTCCCACGGGGAAGGATTCACTTTCCATGACTCAGAAATATCCCGGAGGCGTGACGGTCCTGTCACCCGGTACGGTTATCATTTCCACGATAGCTCCCGTAAATGACGTAAGGATTGCCGCGCGTCCCGTTCTGGATACAAACCGCCCGTCGGTCCTGATTTTTGTGGATTTTTCCGGTTCCGGTTTTGGAAAACGTTCCCTGGGCGGCTCGGCCCTGGCCCAATGCCTGGAACAATTGGGCGATACCTGTCCCGATGTGACGGATCCCAACTGTTTCGCACGTGCTTTTGAAGCGGTGCAGCAATTACTTGTTCAGGGCCATATTCTGGCGGGACACGATGTGTCTGCCGGAGGTCTTTTGACATGTCTTGCCGAGATGTGTTTCGCGAACGTCCGCGGTGGGGTGCGCCTGAACAAAGAGGCTGTGAAAACACTGGCAGACGGTGACATGACCGCCGCCCTGTTCTCCGAGTCTCCCGCAGTGGTCCTTCAGGTTCCGGCCGGACAGGCAGATGCGATCCTGGAAAAATTCCACGTGAGCGGGGTAGATGCGCTTATTTTGGGAGAGCCCTGCGGGGAACGCCAACTAATAGTAAGTGATTCTGTCCGTTTTGACCTGGATGCCCTCAGGTCGTTGTGGTATAAACCTTCCTATCTGATGGACATGCGTCAGAGCGGAGCGGAAAAAGCCCTGGAAAGATATGCCAATTTCAACCATATCCCCTTGCAATACCACTTCCCGGCGTGGTTCAACGGAACCATGGAACTGCGCGACAAGGCTCTTGCCGATGGACCGCTGCCACGTGCGGCAATCATCAGGGAAAAGGGATCGCAATGTGACAGGGAAATGGCATGGATGCTTCATCTGGCCGGTTTTGAAGTACGCGATGTACACACCACCGATCTGATTTCGGGTCGCGAAACACTGGACGATATTCAGTTTATTGTTTTTGTCGGAGGTTTTTCCAATGCCGATACCCTGGGTTCGGCAAAGGGCTGGGCCGGGGCTTTCCTTTACAATCCCAAAGCAAAAGAGGCCATTGACCGTTTCTATGCACGGAAAGACACGCTTAGCCTGGGTGTCTGCAACGGATGTCAGCTCATGTGCGAACTGGGGCTGGTGACTCCGGACGATCCCGGCATGTCTCCCGTCATGGACCATAACGAATCACATAAATTCGAATGCGGATTTGTCACCATGGATATTGAGGAAAGTCCGTCCATACTGCTCAAAGCGCTTAAAGGTTCCAGACTGGGTGTCTGGGTGGCTCACGGAGAGGGTAAGTTCGTTTTCCCGAAACCTTTGGACAACTATCCTGTTGCTGCAAGATACAGTTACAATGTCTACCCGGCCAATCCTAACGGTTCACCCGACGGTGTGGCTGCGGTATGCAGTCCCTGCGGACGCCACCTGGCCATGATGCCGCATCCGGAACGTTGCATATATCCCTGGAATTGGGCGTACTATCCTGCCGAAAGAAAGGATGACAAAGTGTCTCCCTGGATTTCAATGTTTATTGAGGCCCGCCGGTTTTGTACGAAATAAGGTACACCCTGCCGTCGAGAGTGGAAGAGACTAACCTGGAACGTCCAATGGGTTGGACGTAATTGACCAGCCCGTCCGAACATTTTAATTTCCAAATAGTTGTTCCGTTATTGCGGTCGTAGGCAAAAATATAGCCCTGTGCCGTAGGTACGAAAAGCAGTTCATCCTGTGCCGTTACGGGAGATGGTCCTATTTCGTAACCGTAACCTCCGGCTACACGCCATTTGGATTGCGGTTTGAGCGTGCCGGTATGATAGGCGAACAGGGAATCGAACATGGTTTTCACATAGACCTGCTGTCCGTCCCGGGACAGTCCAATGCTTTCCCGTCCCCCCTCGGTTTCCCAAATTGTTTTTCCGGTTTGGGCGTCCAAAGCATAACATTTTCGTTCCGGAGTGGTAAAGAAGAGCTTCCCGTTAGCCTTCACGGGCCATGTGGCGGCCGGCGAATACATGCGGCCCCGTTTACTGTTGTTCCATATCCACTGCAAAGCCCCGGTACGCGGGTGGAAAGAATAGAGCTCGTTTCCCCACGATCCCGTAACCACCTGAAAACTATCGGCAAATGGTTTAGATTCAATAAATCCTTTGATTTCCCTGTATTCCCAGATCAGGCTGCCGTCAATTGCATTCAGGGCGCGGAAAGTGCCGTCGGAGCCTCCGATATAAACCAGACTGTCCAGAACAGCCGGGGAGGCTACTATGGATTTTTCCGTGGCGTATTTCCAGATGACATGGCCGTCGTTCAGGTCAAGACAATAAACGTTCCGGTCCGTAGATCCGATAAACACCCTGTCCATGGCTATTTCGGGGGTAGAAAATATTTTTCCGCCGGAAGGAGTGCTCCAGACAAGTTCTCCATTGTCCAGACGGACGGCTTTCACCACTCCTTTTGTGTTGGCAAATACCACAGTACCCGAAACAGTGTCGGCCACGGCGGCAGATCCTATGTCGCTGTCATCCTGAATTGACCAAAGAATCTCTACCTGTGGGGGCGTCACCGTGTCCCGGTCACCGGGCGACGGATAAACGGTATCTGTCCTGTAGGAAGGCCCATCGGTGAAAGTCAATGAATGCCACGCCGGTTTGGTGTATGAACCGGTTACCGGATTTAGCGCAATCCGTTCACTGAAAGTAACACTGCCTTTTTTTACAGTAACCAGGTTATAGCCCGGCCCGTCATATCCCCTCGACTGGGAAGAGCGGCATTTGACAGATGGTATGCCATCGGCCGCAAAAGCTTCATTGGTATGATAATGTCCGCAAAGGGTCAACTGAATGTTCCGGGTTTTGAGCAATCTGGTAACCAGGTAGTAGTTGCTCATGTCTTCTGTAAGCGGGTAGTGGTTGATGAAAACTACCGGCATGTCTTTTTTGACCGTTCCGAGCAGACTGTCAAGCCAGACAATGCTTTCGCGCGGAACAAGAGCCGGTGCCATACGCATGTTGGGTCCCGAGTTGGTTCCAATGTAAAGTATCCCTTTATGGATAAAGGAGAATTGCTCGTATTTGAAAGTTTCCAGGAAGGTGTTGCATCCGCTTTCGGACCATTTGGAATCGTGGTTGCCGGATAGAATATACCACGGTTTTTTTAGTGAATCCAGCAGGCTCTGAGCCAGGTAAATCTCCCGGTCCGATCCGAATTCAGTGATATCGCCGGCGAGGATTACAAAGTCTATACTGTCCTGTGAGTTAAGGTCCCGGATAACGTCCATTAACTCCGCCGCGGACTTGGGGTTGCCGCTGGAAATGTGCGTATCTGCAATCACGGCAAAGCACGTTCCGGACCGGGTCCGGCATCCGCAAAACAGGACCAATATTGAAAGAACCAATAATAAATGTGTTTTCATTTTGGTGTGGTGCAGGCATCTACAAGGTAGGCGATGGACATATAGGGAATGCCGCCGTGCGTGGCCAGTCCGATCTCGCAGGTCCTGCTGTTGGAATAACCGATAGTGATATTGGAGGCCTCGAGTTGCGGTTTCAGTTTGCGCAACGCATAGGCGTTGATCTCGGGCCGTGTAAAGCCTTTATCTCCTGCAAATCCGCAGCACCCCACTTCTTCGGGAATGAAAACGTTAGTGGAACAACGTTCGGCCAACAGGCGCATTTTATCGTCGAGGTGCATTTTCCTGGTGGTACAGGTGATATGAAGAGCCACCGGCTGTGAAATTGGATGAAAATCGAGCCGGGGAACCAGGAATTCTTCAATGAATTCAACGGGCTCGTATAACTTCATACCGGTTATCTTTTCCCTCATCCGGTACAGACAGGGACTCTGGTCGCATAACACGGGGTATTTTCCGCCCCGGCTTGCCACCCAGAGGGCTCCGTTCAGTTCGGCAGTCTTGGCATCGGCAATATCGGGCATCCCTTTGCTTTCCCATATGGTTCCGCAACAGAGTTTGTCCATGTTGTGGGGGTAAATGACTTCGTAACCGGCTTTTTGCAGCAAGCTTGTCATCTTTTCTGTAAGCGGGGTATTGTCCGGAGCTCCTTTGGCAACACCCATGCTTTGATTTATGCAGGAAGGAAAATAGACCACTTTCCTGTCGGTCCCCGGAACGGATTCTTTGATCTTAACCGTATGCGGTTTGGGCATGGAAGGGGTCCAGAGCGGAAATCCCATTTTGTGAGCCAGACGGCATGCAGCATACATTACCGGGGTCCCTATAACAGTGTGTGCAACATGGGCTGCCCACAGAATGGCACGCATGATTTTTTTCAAGCCCTGGAAATGATCTGCCGAGAGTTTCCCGGCATACCAGTCCCGTGAGCCTTTGGGATGCGCCTGTTCCCGCAGATAGTGGGTAAGGTGTCCCGTGTTGATTTCCATGGGACACGATATGGAACATAATCCGTCGCCGGCACAGGTGGCGCGGCCGGGATAAAAATAGTCTTTTTCGAGCGCTTTGAGCAGGTCCGGCGATTCCCCCGTTTTTTTCAATCTCGATATTTCACGCTGGACAATTATGCGTTGTCTTGAGCTGAGCGTTATGCCCGCCGTGAGGCAGTTAGGTTCGCAAAAACCGCACTCTATGCATTTATCCACAACCGGATGCAGAATCGGGAGCGGTTTAAAGCCTTTGATGTGGCATTTGGGATCGTCGTTGAAAATAACGCCCGGGTTCAGTATGTTTTTGGGATCAAACAACGCCTTGATTTGTTTCATCAACTGAAAGGCGCTTTCTCCCCATTCTTTTCTGACAAAGGGAGCCATGTTACGACCGGTACCGTGCTCGGCCTTCAGCGAACCGTCGTAGGTATCCACCACCAGGGTTATCACATCGTTCATGAGCGCTTCGTACCGGGCCACCTCTTCAGGCGTATCGAAGGACTGGTTCAGAATGAAATGGAAGTTGCCTTCCAGGGCGTGTCCGTAAATGGCAGCATCGGCATACCCGTGTTTTTCCAGCACCTTTTGCAGTGCCGCCGTGGCCCCGGGCAGGTCTTTCAGATGAAAGGCCACATCTTCTATGATGCAGGTGCTTCCTGCAGGCCGCATGGCTCCTATGGACGGGAATATCCCGGCGCGGATATTCCAGAATACCGAATACTCAGATTCTTTATCGGTGAACGATATGGGCAGCCAGGGCGAAAAGTCCCTGATGCCAGCCAATACGGTCTCTATGTTGGCAGTTAGTTCTTCCTTCGTATTGGCAGCTGTTTCCACAAGCAGTGCCGTAATGCCGTCGGGAAAACTCTTTATGACTTCGGGAATCCCTTTCCGGCTTTCAACGGATCGGAGTGCTTTCCTGTCCAACAGTTCCACCCCGATAACGGGCAGTGTCTTCAGAACCTGAACCACCCGGCAGGCTTCCTCAACCGAGCGGAAATACATCATGGCACTGGCTCTGTGTGCAAAGACTGGCGCGGTGCTCATGGTAACGCCGGCCAGGAACGCCAGGGTTCCTTCAGAGCCTACCATCAGGTGGGCAATTATGTCAAAAGGATCTTCAAAACGGATAAGCGGCAACAGGTTAAGACCGGTGACATTTTTTATACTGTATTTATACCTGATACGCTCCGTCAGTTCCGGCTGTGCCAGGACCTTGTCCCTGAGCCGCATGATCGTGAGCAGAAAATCGGGATGGGTCCGGCGAAAAGCATCCCGGCTGTTCTTGTCCGATGTGTCGAGCAGTGTGCCGTCTGCAAGGATGATACGTGCCGATTTCAGGACTTCGTGGCTGTTTGCGTGGGTGCCGCAGTTCATCCCCGAAGAATTATTGGCTATGATACCACCTGTCATGGCCGAGGTAACCGAGGCGGGATCGGGGGCGAATTTTCTTCCATAAGGCCGTAGAATCCGGTTTACCTGTTCTCCGACAATACCCGGTTGGAGGAAAATGGTATGGCCATTATCCGAAATCCTGTATCCTTCCCATTTTTTGGCAGCAACCAGCAATACGCTGTCCGATATGCTTTGCCCGGAAAGGCTGGTGCCGGCCGCTCTGAATGTAACGGCAACATGCTTTTCGGAAGCTTTCTTCATGATGCGCATCACTTCTTCTTCCGTTTCCGGGAAAAGAACCAGTTGAGGTATCATCCGGTAAAAGCCCGCATCGGTGCCCCAGGCGAGCCGGTTCAGATAGTCAGTATGGCTTCTGTCTTTGGGTAGAATATGCGCTAAAGGGTGGTTGTGTTTCATTCCTTATTTGATTTGGCAATGATTTCTTCAAAGCGTGCCAGACCGGCTACGGCTTTTTGGGCAATAATATTGATTTTGTTATTGGATGTGATGGCCGGGTGGGGATCTATCAGGTATACGGGAATACCCGGTCTTGCGTAGTTAAGGAGTCCCGCGGCCGGATAAACTACAAGTGATGTACCTATGACAAGCAGTATATCTGCCTTTTCCACCATTTGAGCAGCCGGCCCTATATTGGGCACTGCTTCTCCAAACCAGACAATATGCGGTCTCAGCCGCGCACCGTCAGATGCCCTTTCGCCGGGCAGGATGGGATTGTAGCCGATATCAACAATAAGGTCATCATTCTTCTCGCTCCGTGCTTTTGTCAGTTCTCCGTGAAGATGCAGTACACGACTGCTGCCGGCCCTTTCGTGCAGGTTATCGATATTCTGGGTAATGATCTGAACGTTAAATATCTTTTCCAGGCGGGCCAGTGCCTTGTGCCCCTCGTTGGGAGAAGCATCCCTTAGCTGAATGCGTCTTTCGTTGTAAAAATGGAGCATCAGTTCAGGATTTCTGTACCATCCTTCAATAGAGGCTACTTCCTGAACAGGGTAATTTTCCCACAGACCGTCATGGTCCCGGAACGTCCTTATCCCGCTCTCTGCGCTCATCCCGGCACCTGTCAGTACAACAAGTTGTTTCATTGGATCCAGTATGTTTTACAGAACCTTTCCTGGAACCAGAGCCTGAATAACGGGTCTATGAACTTTGGTTTCCTGCGGACGGTTTCTATGATGGATTTTTTTTCAAGAGCTTCCCTTACCCGGTGCACATTGGCAGAAGAGTTAAGCCCGTATTTCCTGAGTATGCTCAGGGAACTGAACTGTTCCACCTGGTCTGTAAGAGCCCTGAGAAACTGGATCTGCGGAACAGAAAGGTCACTGCACAAGACCTCAAAGTGACCCTGGTGAATGTCCAACAGTTCCTCATAACCGCTGTAATACATGGAATCAATCATGTATCCCTTTGTGTTTGAATAGCAAAGGTCTGCAAACTGCTGAACATAGTATGGATGACCTTCCATCTTGCGGCAGATCATTTCCGCAAAATCCCTGGAGATAACCCGTCCGGCTTTTGAAAAATTTTTTATGATATAGTCGGTGAATTCTTTTTCTTCAATCGGTTCGAGCGGAATGTGTTCGGCAAATCCGTGAAAAGGCCTGTTCACAACAAAAAGATCGTTGAAAACAGATGGCATGGAGGGTTGTATACTGCCTGTCCCGCAGAGAAGAAAAGTGACATTTGACTGTTGTTTCCAGCATTTGGCAAGCTGGGTGAGTCCGGTGGAGGTAAGTCCTGTGGCTGTGGTTATGAATGTGTGGAATGATTCCATCACAAACAGCACGGGCCGTCCGGCATGTTCGGCTGCCCTTTGCGGAAGTCCGGCCAGCTCTTCCATCTGGTGGGCAGGAATGCGCTCACCAAAGGACAGGGTGAATTCATTATCACCTTGCCGTTGAAGCGCAATTTCGGGACGGATAACGGGGAGAAGCGCCGAAACCAGTTGTTCCCATTCTCCCAGTGTGCCGGCTAACGCCCTGAATAAGACATTGGACATGGTCGCATGCAAGGCGCCGAGGCTTCTTATGTTGAAACAGGGTACCCTGCACAGGATGAAATGACTGTCCCCTTTTTGCATCTGCATGAGGGCCTTATTAATGAATGATGTTTTACCTGTCCCCGGATGGTCCCAAATAACAGAGTTCTGTCCTTTTAATAAGTTGGAGGACAACCAGTTAATCCCCGATGTACGGCCAAGTACTTCTCCCGGCTGAAGGGGTTTTGAAAATACAAAAGGTGAATTCATAACAGGCTTGTACTAACAGACAAAGATACTTTTTCTTTGCATTTCCGGGAAACTTTTTTACCTTTGCAGTCCGAATTTCGGAGAAACTATATTGATGACTGACAAGCTTTTGATAAAGAGATGTTTAAAAGCACATCCGCTTGCAGTTGAAACCAAATAAACATTTTATATGTACGCAATTGTAGATATTGCAGGACAGCAATTCAAGGTTGAACAGGGCCGGAAGGTGTTTGTACACCGTCTTCAGGCCGAAGAAGGAGCCAGTATCCAGTTTGAAAAAGTGTTGTTGAAAGACAATGACGGAACTGTAGTGGTTGGTGCTCCTTATGTTGATGGAGCCAGTGTAAGCGCCACGGTATTGAAACACCTGAAAGGTGAAAAAGTTCTGGTTTTCAAGAAAAAACGCAGAAAAGGCTACCAGAAGTGTAACGGACATCGCCAATGTCTCACACAAATTCAAATTGACTCTATTTCATAATTTCTAAAAAGTAAGATTATGGCTCATAAAAAGGGTGTCGGTAGTTCAAAGAACGGCCGCGAATCACAAAGTAAACGTTTAGGAGTAAAATTATTCGGGGGTCAGGCAGCTAAAGCAGGGAACATTCTGGTCCGTCAACGCGGAACGGTTCATAACCCCGGTGAAAACGTAGGCATTGGAAAAGATCATACTTTATATGCCTTAAAAGACGGCGTTGTAGTATTTCGCAAAAAAGCAAATAATAAATCGTACGTTTCTATTCAGCCTGTGACTGTAGCTGAAGCTTAGTTATCACTATAGAATCCGCAAGAATCCACAAAAAAGCCGTTCCTTTCGGGACGGCTTTTTTTATTTACCGGTTAGTTAGAAGGAATGATCGCAATGCATTCCATTTCAATAAGCCAGGATGGCCGGCAGACTTTACCCATTGTATAGACAACAGGTGCAGGAGGCAGCTTTTCAGACAGTATTTCCCGTACCACCGGGTAATCTTCTCTGTTACGAAGGTAAACGATTATCTGTGCGACATCGGCCAGACCGGCCCCTGCCTCGGCAAGAAGAACCTCAACGTTCTCCAGCATCCTTAGGGTCTGAAACTTGACATCGTTCAGGAAAAGGACATTGCCATGGTTGTCTATGCTGGCCGTCCCCGATATGTAGACATGTTTCCTGTCGGGAAAAGATACGGCCGTACCCCGTTCGAAAGTAACGCCGTAAATGTGTGTGGGACTCAGATGCGAGAGCCCGTGAAGATATTTTATCTGAGCGGGTTTTATACCTGCAATGGCCAGGGCATCCATGGTTACAAAAGAGCCTGCAGATGCATTGGTCCCTTCAATTCCGGTGCTGGCAATGTAGTGGGTCTTATCCGTCATGCCTATGCGGGCAAAATATTCAGTCCTGGCTTTCGCAAAGGCCGTATAGTTATTGTCTATGTCTTTCACATAAAACCAGGTTCGTATGCAGTTACCCATCATGGAACAGCCGTTGGCCTTGAGCCATTGTTCATAGTCCATGAGCAATTTCTGGGTCTGTTGCGTGACATTGCCGGCTGTACAGTATTTTTCTGTGGTCCAGAAAAAAAGATAGTCGTTGTCGCGGCGTTCCGGAGCCGGTTTCCTCTCGCGCAGATATACCCAGAGAGCCACATGAGTGCCGTCAGCCGGAGATTGCCCTATGACGGAGACCGGACAAGCGGGCCTGAACTCCTGCTGAGAATGGATCTGTTGCCTCTGAGTCATGGGATCGCTCAGAAAATAACGTATGAATTCGGGCCGGGCGTTTACAAATTCCGGTTGGTGCAGCATTTGCCTGAGGCAGGAATGAAGTTGAGTGAGCTGTTGCTCAAACGTACCGCCGGATTTGGGTTTAAGAATAAAATGATATTCTGTCTCACCGCCGCATTCCGGCCGGAATGTGGATACTTCTGCAGAACATGAAAAATTGGGATCGGATGTGTGACGGATAAATTCCATTATAAGTTTTTGGCCTGCTAAGGTAATAAAATTCCGTCATATATAGCTTTCCTGAGACTGCCCTGCTGGTCATCGCCGTTGTAATCCCAGAACATGGCGCCTTTTAGTCCGTATTTGATAATGAAAAGGCACTTGTACCCGATGGAGCGCGTATCGTCATAGGTACAAACGACTTCTCCTCCCGGGCCTGTAAGGTAAGGCGCTTTGGCAATGTCATCCCATTTCTGTTCGTAGTCGGTGAGCTGGATCAGTTTCCCGTAGTCATTGGCCCCTTTTGGAAAATCCTTTCCGGGTTTGCCGTAGAAAGGTATTCCCAGTACCAGCTTGTTCCTTGGAAACCCGGCCCGGATATGAGCAAGTACCGCCTCGTAACAGGATAATGGTCCGGTCATGGAAGACGGGTACAGCCCCGAATGATGGAACGGGGGAACCGCTATATCGTAGGTCATGATATTTACAAAATCAACTACACTGACCAGTGATTTGAAATCTATAAACTTTCCGCTGGCGGCCGAGGCCAGTGTAAGCAGCTTGTCGGGCCCGATGGCCTGGCGTATGTCTTTCATCAACAGTGTGAAGTTTCTCGTATCTTCAGGAGCTGCAGAAATTCCGGGTCCGTGGTTGGTGGGATATTCCCAATCGATATCTATGCCGTCCAGCCGGAACTCATTCACAATCCTGCGGCAGTCAGCTGCAAATGCCTGTCTGTTTTCCGGAGCGGCAGCCATTTCGCTGAATCTTCCGCTGCCCCATCCGCCTATGGACACGGAAACTTTCAGTCCGGGTTTCAGGGACTTCAGTTCTACGATACTTTGTAAACGTTCCGGGTTGTCCACCACAACTCCGTTGAATGTCTCGTTTACATGTCCGAAAGCATAGTTGATATGGGTGAGCAGCGAGGGATCGGGAATTCCGGGTTCCCATGAGGTCACATAGGCCACCGACACTCTTTCCTCAACGGGAACTTCTTTTCTTACAAGCCATTGGAGCGCATTTACAAATAAATGGTTTTGTGAGGCATCAGAAAAAATGTCTTTTCCGTGTCCCATATTCAGATAAATCATCCGGTACCCGGTATTTGTCCATACAACAGGCACGTCTCCATCTTTGATCTCGTTTTTAATGCCATGAGGGAATTCGTCAGGGGCCAGGCTCACCAGAACGTCCACCTGCGGATTATTTCCCGGGGCGGGTTCCCACTGGTACCATTCATTCACGGGCGACACAAATTGTCCGGGCAAACCTTTGCAAACGGGGTGTAGCGGATCATCCACCGATAATTTGGCGGGTAGCGGTGGCCAGCTGTAGCGTGACAGGGTGCAGCCACCCATGAATTGTGTGAACCAGTCCCATTTACTGCCCCTGACCAGCGCGGCTATGTGCATCCCGTACCAGCCCCCTCCGTTTTCCATATATTTTTGAAATGCATCTTGCTGAGCCGGGGTAAACGTAAGGTCGTTGAACATCATGACTACGTCGTATTCTTGTAATCTGGCGTAGTTCATAAGGTGCATATCGGTGGTGGATTCAAATGCAAAACTGTTCCAGGAGGAAAGTCCGGCAAAAAAATCCACCGCGGTGTGTGCAAATTCTACATGTTCGGGATCGACTGATTCACTGTAAAAGGCAATGACTTTGAAATCTCTTGTTTGAGAAAAAAGCGAAGCTCCGGCAAATAACGCCGTTACTAACAATATGCTATGTCTGATGTTCATAATTGCGGTTCTTGTGTAAACAAAAGTACAAAAAAACAATGCATCTTTGCAGGATAAAAGTGAACGTATGGACACAGTATTACAAATTCTAACTTTGCTTGGTTCATTGGGGCTGTTTCTGTACGGGATGACGCTTATGAGCGAATCCTTACAGAAAGTTGCGGGAGACGGTCTCAGAAGTTTCCTGGCGTCAATGACTTCAAATCCTCTGAAACGTATTCTCACCGGTCTTTTTGTTACGGCTGTCATCCAGTCTTCCAGTGCCACCACCGTTATGGTCGTAAGTTTTGTGAATGCCGGATTATTGACACTGTTGCAGGCCGTCGGGGTAATCATGGGGGCAAATATCGGAACTACTGTCACCGCATGGCTTATTTCGTTGCTTGGCTTCAAAGCAGATATTGCCATAATTGCCATTCCGCTTATTGGGCTGGGCTTTGTTTTGACAATGGCAAAGAAGCAGAAAAGAAAAAACATTGGCGAGATGGTCATCGGATTTGCCCTGCTGTTCCTTGGCCTGACTTTTATGAAAGAGTCGGTGCCCGATCTCAGCTCAAATCCCGAAGCACTTAATTTTCTGCAGTCCTGGACTAACTGGGGTATGTGGTCCGTGCTGATTTTTGTGGGAATTGGAGCGATTATGACCATAATACTGCAGTCTTCCAGTGCGACCATGGCCCTGACACTTGTAATGCTCAACCTGGGATGGATCCCGTTTGAAATTGGCTGTGCCATGGTACTGGGTGAAAATATAGGAACTACCATTACGGCCAATCTGGCTGCGGCGGTGGGCAACACATCGGCAAAGAGGGCGGCACTGGCTCATACATTTTTTAATTTGTTTGGTGTAATTTGGGTTTTAATTGTTTTTCGCCCCTTTTTAAAGCTTGTTTCAAATATTGTTATCGGATTGGGAGCTGACGATCCGTTTATTCCAATATCTCAGGCCGCTGACCCTTCTACGGCTTCCACCTCGGTGTTGTATGCTGTTTCCTTGCTCCACACCTTGTTCAACGTGACCAATACGTTAGTTCTTGTTGGGTTCACTCCTCTGTTGTGCAAACTGGTTACTATAGTGATCAAGGCTCCAAAGGAGGAGGAGAAGTACCGTCTGAAATTTATCCAGGGCGGTCTGTTAAGTACAGCAGAATTATCTCTCGATCAGGCCAAGCAGGAGGTTGTCCATTTTGCCCGGATCATGAAGAGACAATATGAATTTGCCAAAGAGGCGGTCATTAAATCCGAAACAGACGAATTCGACAACCTGTTCAAGAAACTGGAATATTATGAGCAGGTAGCCGACCGTATAGAGTTTGAAATAGCCGAGTACCTTAACAAAATAGGGGAGGAAGAAATAAGTGCGGAATCGGGGGACCGTATTCAGGCCATGTACAAAATCATTGGAGAACTGGAAAGCATGGGCGATTCGGGTTATAACATAGGAAGGATACTCCAGCGCAAGAAAATCAACAACATCCATTTTGACGAACAGATGACAAAGAACGTGCTGAGCATGCTGGCATTGATAGACAGGGCCTTCGACGTCATGATAGAAAACCTGAATGCCGGATACACACGCCTGCACGATATTGCCAACGCTTACGATGCCGAGCATGCCATTAACGAATGCCGCGACAACTTGCGTGAAGGCAACCTCCTGAATCTGGGGAACAACGCTTATTCCTATCTTCAGGGAGTATATTTCATGGATATTATTGGAGAGAGCGAACGGGTGGGGGATTTTATTATTAATGTTTCTGAATCCATTATGGAGATCAAATCATAAAAAAGTATGTTAACGCTTAAATTACTCAGGGAAGAACCCGAATTTGTCATTGAGCGCCTTTCAGTAAAGAATGTCGACGCCAGAGAAACCGTATATAAAATATTGGATATAGATACCCGTCGCAGGTCAGCCCAGACACAGGCCGATGCCTTGTCAGCCGAACAAAAAAAGACAGCAGCTGCCATAGGAATGCTCATGCAGAAGGGGAATCGCCAGGAAGCTGAACAGATGAAGATTAAGGCATCTGAAAGTCGGGAACAGGTCAAAGAATTACTTCTGGAGCAGGAAAAGCTGGAGAAGGAACTGAACGATATGCTTGTTCTGCTGCCTAATCTGCCGCATCAATTGGTGGCAAGAGGTAAAAGTGCAGAAGATAATGTGCTGATCCGCGAAGGCGGTCAGATTCCCGTGTTGCCCCAGGACGCTTTGCCGCACTGGGAATTGGCAAAAAAATACGATATCATTGATTTTGACCTGGGCGTAAAGCTTACCGGAGCCGGTTTTCCGGTTTATAAAGGCCAGGGAGCCAGACTGCAGTTTGCTCTTATCAATTTTTTCCTTGACCGGAATGCCGCAGCAGGTTATAAAGAAATCATGCCGCCCATCATGGTTAATGAAGACTCCGGATACGGTACCGGACAACTCCCCGATAAAGGCGAACAAATGTATCACGCCGGGCTCGATAATTACTACATGATTCCCACGGCCGAAGTACCCGTAACCAATATTTACCGCGACGTAATCATCAACCGTTCCGAACTGCCTGTCAAACTGACTGCGTATACGCCCTGTTTCAGGCGAGAAGCGGGCTCCTACGGGAAAGACGTACGCGGTTTGAACCGGTTGCACCAGTTCGATAAAGTCGAGATTGTGCAGCTTACCCATCCTTCCGAATCTTATGACACACTCGACCAGATGGTTAAGCACGTGGAGGGGTTGGTACAGTCGCTGCAGTTGCCTTACCGGATTATCAGATTGTGCGGAGGAGATATTAGTTTCACCTCGGCCATGACGTACGATTTTGAAGTGTATTCCGCTGCTCAGGGACGCTGGCTTGAAGTAAGTTCAGTATCGAACTTTGAAACCTTCCAGTCCAACCGTCTGAAAGCACGTTTCCGTGACGAGGACGGGAAACCCCAACTGGTCCATACACTTAACGGCAGTTCTCTGGCCCTGCCCCGCATTGTGGCCGCCTTACTTGAAAACAACCAGACACCCGATGGCATTGTGATGCCCGAGGTGTTGCATAAGTATTTGCACTTTACCAAGATACAATAGAGATTTGTTAAAGGAAAGCATCATATTGGGAATAGACCCCGGAACCAATATAATGGGTTACGGGGTTATTCATATTGGGCCTCAGGGTATTGATACGCTGGCCCTTGGTATCGTGAACATGCAGAAGATCAAGGACCCGTACCGGAAAATGTCACACATTCTGGAGCATATGTTCGAGTTGCTTGATACGTATAAACCCGATGCAATGGCTATTGAGTCTCCTTTTTACAGCAAAAATGTACAATCGATGCTCAAACTGGGACGTGCCCAGGGTGTAGCCATGGCGGCTGCCCTGTCCAGGAATGTTCCCGTGTGCGAATACGCTCCGAGAAAAATCAAGCTGGCCATTACCGGCAAGGGATCGGCGTCAAAGGAACAAGTTGCCGCCATGCTTAAAGGGATGCTCCATTTCACCCAGGAACCCGCTTCGTGGGATGCTACCGATGCATTGGCCGTAGCTGTATGTCATGCCAATCAGCTGCAGATACCGGTGGCCCTTCCGGGCCCGAAGACGTGGAAAGATTTTGTTGCTAAGAATCCTCAAAGGGTTGTGCGGAAATAGAGTACCGGCGCCATTTGTCTGTCAGTTCCCGGAATCCGGCGGGAGGCTGAACTTCAAAGAACACTTCTTCACGCGTGTGAGGGTGGACAAACCCAAGGGTTCTGGCGTGTAATGCCTGGCCCGGAAGCAGTGCAAAACAGTTGTCTATGAATTGTTTGTATTTTGTGAATTGGGTGCCGCAACGGATCCTGTCGCCTCCGTACCGGGGATCGTTGAACAATGGATGTCCGATATGTTCCATATGGACCCTGATCTGATGGGTCCGGCCCGTTTCCAGGCGGCATTCAACAAGGGTTACATATCCGAAGCGTTCCAGAACCTTATAGTGCGTGATTGCGGGCTTGCCGCTCTTGCCGTCCGGGAAAACCTTAAATCGCAATCTGTCACCCGGATGCCGCCCAATGTTACCTTCAATGGTCCCCTCGTCCTGTTCCATATCGCCCCATACAAGGGCCACATATTTACGGCTTACGGTGTGGTCAAAAAATTGTTTTGAGAGTCTGAACTGGGCTTCATCGGACTTGGCAATTACAAGAAGTCCCGAGGTGTCTTTGTCTATGCGATGGACCAGTACGCCCATACGGTTGTCTTCCGTCTCCAGAACACCCCTGACACCAAAATACCACGCAAGTGCGTTAATAAGGGTTCCCGTATAATTTCCGTGTCCCGGGTGAACCGTAAGTCCGGCGGGTTTGTTCACAATAAGAATATCGTCATCTTCACATACAATGTCCAGCGGAATATCTTCTGCAATTATACTGAATTCACGGCGCTCAAACGGGAGCATTATCCGGACCTCATCCAGCGGTTTTACCCTGTAGTTGCTCTTGACCGGCCGGTCGTTAACAAAAACATATCCGGAATCTGCCGCAAGCTGAATCCTGTTGCGCGAAGTCGATTCCATTTTGGACACAAGAAATTTGTCGACCCTCAGAAGAGCCTGTCCTTTATCGACTGTCAGATGGAAATGTTCGAACAGTTCCTGATCTTCACTCATCGCCTGCATTTTCTTCTTCAATGGGAAGTTCTTCGGACACAAGCAGGGACGGATCAATTGTCAGATACAGGTGAACCGTAGTGCCCAGCGGCCATTGCGGGGAGGATGAGAAGGGAGGATTGTGTTTGTAGACACGGGCTGCCAGCGTATCGGCTGCCGTAAGTACGGAACTGTCGTAATAAATTGTTCCGGTGTTCAGGGAATGATCGCTTATTATATCTTTTGCTGCTTCCAGGCTTTTCCCTTTCAACATGGGGATATAGGCCAGCTCGTGCCCCGGGGCCAGACCGAGCTCCAGATCTATGGGAGAGAGAATCTCAATAGGAGTTCCGGCAGGAATTGGTCTGCCTTCATGTTTTTGGGCAAGCACATTGTTGGTGGCCATGTCGGGGATATAGGAAAGATGCCCGAGCGTAAGACCGTGGGATGCCAGTTCGGCTTTTGCCTGACGGAGTGAAAAACCCACTAGGGAGGGCATGGCAACCTGCCTGGGAATAACTGAATTTACAGTCAGTTCCACCCGGCGGTTCTTTTTAACATGTTGTCCGGCGTGAGGGAATTGTCTGAATATCGCCCCTTTGGGCAGCTCAGGCATGTAAAGCGAGTCGGTAACCTCGAGGTTCAATCTCATGGGACGGGCCATTTCTTCCGCTTCCTCAACAGACAATCCCGAAAAGTCGGGTAGCAGGTAATCCTGGTTGTGGCGGGTGAACAGGTACAAGAAAACAAGTGTGCCTATAAAAAGCACACTCAAAGTCACAAAAATCCGCAGTAAAGTTCTGAGGATCGGATTCTTTATGGTTTTCCTGCCTGACACGTTTTAGAAACGATCTTCGTCAGAAACGGTTAATTTTTTGCGTCCGCGTCTGCGGCGGGCAGCTAAAACCCGACGTCCGTTGGGGGTGGACATGCGCTCGCGGAAACCGTGTTTGTTACGGCGTTTGCGCTGAGATGGTTGAAAGGTCCTTTTCATATCTTAATATCTACATTAATTGCTTCTGGATTGGGGAGCGCAAAGGTACGAAGTTTGTTTGATTTCACAAATTTTTTTCGTTTCAAAGAAATCATCTCCAATATTTTGAAACAGTCCGGAAAGTTCCGTCAGTTTGAACCGGGTTTCAGGTATCCGGCACACCCTGGAAGCTTCCCGGATCTCTTCCGTCAGATCTCCTCCCTTAAGGCAAAGGATGGTGCCCCGGGGAGTTAACTTGTTGCTAATCAACGGAATGAATTCGCCCAGCCGGGTGACTGCTCTGGAAACCACTGCGTCAAAGCCCACGGGAAGCGTCTCGGCTCTTGCCGTTACCGGCATGACGTTGGCCAGACCGAGTTCGCCACAAACGGCAGTGACCACCTTGATTTTTTTTGCAATGGAATCGCACAGGGTAAAATGGGTTTCGGGAAAAAGAATCGCCAGCGGAATACCTGGAAATCCGCCGCCCGTTCCTGCATCGAGGACTTTCGCTCCGGCGATGAAAGGGTGGTCCGGCATAAGGGCCAGGGACAAAGAGTGGAGAACATGACGCAGATAAAGATGTTCAATGTCTTTTCTGCTGATAACATTTATGGCACTGTTCCAGCTAGAATAAAGAGGCTGAAGGGCGGCAAACTGTGCTTTCTGAGAGTCGCTCAGAGAGGGGAAATACCGGAAAATAAGCGTTGCGTCCATCTTTTATTCCTGATTTCCTTCCTGAGACATGATTTCCGAGAGCATCGCCTTGGCCCGGTGAAGTCTTGTCTTGACTGTACCTAAAGGGATTTGCAACTGTGCGGCTATTTCTTCGTAGGCATAATGCTGCATGTAACGAAGCCAGATTACTTCCCTGAACTCCGGTTTGAGTTGTGCAATCAGCGATTCCAGCGCCTGCCGCTGTTGTTCGGCTATCAATACATCCTCGGGATTGATATCCACGGTTTCGGACGCTTCTTCAAGAGAAACATAGTACTGTTTGTTTTTCCTGTAGTAATCTATGCAGAGGTTCTGTACAATACTGTAAAGCCAGGTTGAGAATGCAAATTTTGGGTTATAATGCCGCAGATTCCTGAAAGCTTTGTCAAAACTCATCAGTACCAGATCTTCCGATTCGGGCCTGTTAACGATCAGTTTGTTTATAAACGCCTGAACACGGTCTTTGTGCCTTACAAGCAAACGGGTGTATGCTTCCTGTTTGTTTTCCAGGGCCAGCTGAACCAGAGCCCTGTCGTCCAGATTGTCTAATGACTGAGACATATTTACCTGTCTTTTAAAGATTTAATAAAGAGGCAGATTAAAAAATACCAGTGGAACAAAGGAGCGATCATATCCCATAAAGGAGCGGTTACGGTAAGGTTGTTCTCCTGCCATATTTTGTGGAACCGTGCGTAAAAGATCCATAGTACGATCCATCTGAGGAGGAGCAGGGTTCCCAGCAAACCGGCAGAATAAACGTCTGAAAGCGTTTGGCCATCGCGGAACAGAGCATACAGCGTATAGAAAAGGATGACGTAGAAAGCGGCTGTCAATGTTTTTTCCAGTGTCAGGAAACAATAGGGCCAGCCCCGGGTCAATTGATGAGTGCGCAATGACTGTATACGCAGCAGATGCCATTCATTGTGGGTGAGGGTGCGTGTGAGGGTGATCACCGAACGGTTGTCGGTACAGGGCCTGGTATTTTTGTGCTTTATGATATGACCCGTAACGGATTGCTCAAAGATATGATGGCCGGTAGTACGCGAGTCGAATCCGTTCTCGGAGAAAAAAAGGCTTTTGGGGAATACCGTATTGAAGCCGTTGGAGGCGTATGCCAGGCGAACCCTTGACATGGCCATGTAATTGAGCTCCTGATCCAACATCTCGTAGCGGATAAACCGGTTGGTCCGCGCGAAGAATGTATGGCCCATGATTACCTGCTTGTTTTTGGCACTATAACATGCCATAAGCGATGATAACCATTGCGGCCCGGAAGGCATGGCATCGGGGCGGAAAAAAACGATACAGGGCTGTGCAGCGGCACGTATGCCTACGCCAATGGCCATCATGTTGTCCTGCCCGTATTTGGCGTCTGCGTTCAGTGTTCTGATCTTCAAATTACTATGGAAATGCTCCAGCGAGGCCAGCAGGATCTCGGTATCGTCCTCGGAATGTTTATTGACAACAATGATTTCAAACTCGGGATAATCCTGTTCGAGAAGGGCCGGTAGCAGCAGTTTCAGGCGGTCGTATTCGTTTCTGGCACACACAATGACTGAAACGCCCTGTGAGGGGACGGTGTCAGTTCCTGAACGTTTTTTTCTTCCGGGACCCGGGAATGAATACAGTACCAGGAATCCGGTTGTGATAATAAAAAACAATACCAGGCAAACCAGGCATAGGAGGGGTTCTTCAAATAAATCCAGCCAGTTCATAATCACTTAACATTTAATGGGCTTCCAGCCAGTTTAATCCAAATCCTGCACTAACAGACAGGGGTACGCTTAACCGGGCGGCATTTTCCATAAACCCGGTTACCAGTCGCTGCATTTCTTCTTTTTCGGAAATATGTACGTCAAAAACCAATTCGTCATGGACCTGAAGCAACATGCGGCTCCTGAGCCCGCGTTCCTTCATTTCCCTGTGGATATTTACCATGGCTATTTTAATGATATCAGCCGCAGTGCCCTGGATGGGGGCGTTTATGGCATTTCGTTCAGCCAGCCCCCGTATGAGCGAGTTGGATGCATGTATATCGGGAGCATAACGCTTACGGTTAAACAGGGTTTGTACATATCCTTTTTCTTTGGCAAAAGTAATCGTATTATCCAGATATGCCTTTACTTTCGGATAATGTATAAAATAATCTTCAATCAGTTGTCTGGCCTCATTTCTGGGAATCTGCAGACGGCCGGCCAGCCCGAAGGATGATATGCCGTAAATGATCCCAAAATTAGCGACCTTGGCGCGTCTCCTTTGTTCGGGAGTTACCTCTTCCACTGCACAGTGGAATACTTTGGCAGCTGTGGATGCATGAATGTCCTTCCCCTGGTTGAAGGCCGCAATAAAGTCTTCGTCACCGCTCATGTGGGCCATTATCCTGAGCTCAATCTGTGAATAATCTGCCGAAAGCAGCAGGTAGTCCTCATCCCGGGGAATAAAGGCCTTTCTCAGCTCTCTTCCTCTTTCTTCACGTATGGGAATGTTCTGCAGGTTAGGTTTCTGAGAACTCAACCGGCCGGTTGCTGTAACAGTCTGATTGAATGTGGTATGAATACGTCCGGTGCGTTGGTCAATCAGTAACGGAATACTTTCAATATAAGATGAAAGCAGCTTTTTAAGCGACCGGTATTCCAGAATAAGCGGCACTACTGGGTGGCGATCGCTCAGTGCGTTCAATGTTTCTTCGTCTGTGGAATATTGTTTTTTACCTTTTTTAACCCTGTCGTCAATCTGTAATTTCTCGAACAAAACAATACCCAGTTGTTTGGGTGAAGAAACGTTCAGTGAAGGGTCCTGTGCATACTCCCTTATTTGGGATTCTATCCGGGCAGCTTCCTGTCTCAGCTGGTCGCCGTAAGAAAGGAGCATACCCGTATCCACACGGATTCCCTCGTATTCCATCTGAGCCAGCACTTCAATAAGAGGCATTTCAATTTTCAGGTACAGGTCCTCCATATTCTCCTGCTTCAGCAACCGGGCAAGCGGTTCCTGAAGAAGCCAGGCAATCCGGGCTTCTTCTGTCAGGGCAGAAATATGGCTGTCGTCCGTAACACTCTGGTCGTCAAATAACGATTTTTCCTTTACTTCCACGGGAGCCGGGGAATAATCGAGATAACGGACAGAAAGGTCTTCGGGCCTGTGACTTTGTTCAGGATTCAGCAAATAATGCATGAGTGAAGGATCCCAAAGAACACCGGCTGGAATGATGTCTTCCTTTCTTAGCTGCAAAAAAAGATCCTTGAGCCCGAAACCGCATTTGGCAATGGCCGGGTTTTCAAGAATGGGTTTAATGTTTTGCGCACTGGTAATGTACAGTTTGGAGCCGGTGCAGATAATCAGCTGTTCCGGTGTTCCGGCCATGGAGAACATTCCGGCCGTTCTTGCCTGTTCAACCACATCGCTTATCCGCCGTGGAGCCTCGGGTCGCTGATTCAGGAAATCGGGGCGGAGCGGTGCCGGATTTATATCTCCGGCTTCTCCCGGACAACAGAAAAGTTCTTCCATGCGGGGAAGCAGCCTCATCAGGGAGTTGAATTCGTATTCCCTGAACAGTTCTTTTAGCGGATTGAGTCCAGGGGTGCTTACCTTGTAGGACTCTTCGTTCCAGTCGAGATCGAGGTGCGTGCGGATGGTAACCAGGTCTTTGGAGAGCATGACCATATCTTTGGATTCGGTAAAGCGTTCCCTCAACTTGGGCGATAGCTCGGCTAAATGTTCCAGTACGTTCTCTACCGTGCCGTACTGACCGATTAACTTCCGTGCTCCCACCTCGCCAACGCCTTTAACGCCGGGGACGTTGTCCACTGCATCGCCCCAGATGGCAAGGATATCAATAACCTGTTCCGGAGTGTGAATACCGTATTTGTCGCAAATCTGTTTAACACCAAGAATCTCCCAGCCCTCTCCCTGCCCGTTGGGCTTGTAAATTTTTATATTGGGGGAGACCAGTTGTCCGTAATCTTTGTCGGGGGTGACCATAACCACTTCAAAACCTTCCTGTTCAGCTCTTTTTGACAGTGTGCCTATGACGTCATCGGCTTCTACCTTTTCTTTTATAACAATAGGTACCCCGCATGCTTCCAGCATGGTTTTGATGACCGGAATCGATTCTTTTATCACCTGGGGTGTCTCGGGCCTGTTGGCCTTGTACTGCGGATACATTTCGTGACGGAAATTCTTTCCCCCCGGATCAAAGGCTACAAAAAGGTGAGTGGGACGTTCTTTAAGTATGAGCTCGAAAAGTGACTTGCAAAAACCGTATATGGCTGAAGTATTGACCCCTTTGGAATTGACCATGGGCCTGTTGATAAAGGCAAAATATCCCCGGAATACCAAGGCATGCCCGTCTATCATGAATATCCGCTTCACTTTGTCCATTCGCACCAGGATGTGGGAGTTTCATACAAGCGGACACTGTAAAGGCTGTTGGGCAAAGTGATGATTTTCTTCAAAATACCGGCAAAATGAAGCGTCAGTTGTTCGCAGGTTGGCTGAAAATCCAACAGTAGTACATTGTGGTAAGCTCCGGATATTTCTTCGGCAAGAGGTGCATTGCGTCTTAATAGCAGCGCATGATCAAAATGTTTGAGTATATGGGCTTCAACAATATTTTTCAGGTCTCCGAAATCCATTATCATTCCTATTTTGGGGTCTCCTTCCCGCAAAGAAGGCTCTCCTTCCACTGTAATCAAAAGCCTGTAGGAATGTCCGTGTATATGACGGCATTTCCCGTCATAATCCAGCAACGCGTGAGCTCCTTCGAACCGGAATTCCTTTGTTATTCTTAAATTTGCCATATAATCCTTTTAATCCTACAAATATAATACAATTCTGTGTGAGCTTTGTTGTGCTTATGATTTAAATAAGAATAAAGAATTTTACTACATAATTATAATAATTTTTGCAATTTTAATTTTACTTCGTTAGTTTTGCCCCGTAAAAACAAAAATGCCATGCTAGAAGATTACTTAAGTTCCATTATTTCAGATAATGCCAAAAATATGAGAAGATCCGCAATCAGGGACCTTCTAAAAATGGCTACACGCCCGGAAATCATTTCGTTTGGCGGCGGATTTCCCGATATCACCGCTTTTCCCGTAGATGAACTGAAAGAAGTTGTTCAGGAAGTTTTAGATGAAAACGCCATACAGGCCTTACAGTACGGTGAAACACTCGGTCTCAGGAAACTGCGCGAGATTCTTGCTGAACGTTACATAGCTGAGGGAATGGACGTTACCTATGAAAACTTTATAATCACCACCTCGTCCCAGCAGGCTATAGATATGATCACCGCTTTGTTCATTAACCCAGGCGATACCATAGTTTGCGGACTGCCTTCCTACCTGGGTGCGCTTCAGGCATTTTATGCACATCAGGCCAATCCGGTGGGAGTTCCCAAAGACGAAGAATTGCGTTCCGTAGTGGGTGCACTTACAGCTGCCGGGAAAAAGCCCAAATTCATTTATGCAATTCCCGATTTCCAGAATCCTTCGGGTGTTACCATGGATATTGAGCAGCGCATGAATGTTATTGAAGTGGCTAAGAAATTCAATCTGCTGATTGTTGAGGACAGCCCTTACCGTGAAATCCGTTTTGACGGAGAACCCATGCCAATGATCTATTCTCTGGATAAAGAGGGTCGGACAATGTTACTGGGTACTTTTTCCAAAACGTTTGTGCCCGGGTTCAGACTGGGATGGATAATGGCTCCCAAACCCATAATAGACAGGCTCGAGATTGTAAAACAATCGGTTGACCTGTGTGCCCCCGTGTTCAATCAGTTCATTGCTGCCAAGTTCATTGAGAAAGGCTATTTTGATAAAAATGTAGAGCGGATTAAGGTAAATTATTGTGCCAAGAGGAACAGTATGATAGCCGCATTCGAGAAATATATGCCGGAAGGTGTTACCTGGACCAATCCCGACGGAGGTCTTTTCCTGTTTGTAACACTGCCCCAGGGATATGATGCTACCGATCTTTTCAAACTCGCCGTTAAGGAAGATGTGGCTTTTGTAATTGGTGAAGCTTTCCATTGCGACGGGTCGGGCAAAAACACCCTCCGCATAAATTTCTCCTATATGAACGAGGAACGTGCAGAAGAAGGCGTCCGCAGGCTTGCAAACGCTATCCGCATGCTGATGGATACAAAGAAGTAGCTATTTAATAATCAGCTCAGACAATGAGCGTTTGGGTACATGATGTACACCATCCGCGTCTCTCCAATATTTGATGTTTTCCCCGGCCGTGAGGTCGGGGTTTGTTTTATCTATGACTACGGTTTCTTTAGGCTGTCCCAGTGCCACGACGTGAAGGATTTCCAGATTTTCGGGAAGATCCAGGAACTTAGAAAGCCTCGGTCTGTTGATTGAAGCAAATATGCAGCCTCCGTAACCCAGCGAAACGGCCTGCAGAAGAATGCTTTGCAGAGCAATTCCCTGATCGCAGAAAACAGTCGGGCGGACATTCTTGTCGTGCAACATAACAATGTAGGCGGCCGGTCTCTCGCCTTCCACAGGGCCGTCCCAGTCTTTCAGATAGGCGGCCCAAACAAGGCAGTCGAATATTTCACGGCCTGTCTTGCCCTTCCCATCCTGACAGATAATGTATTTCAACGGCTGGCGGTTGGCTCCCGAAGGACTGAGCCTGGCAGCTTCTATCATGGATTCCAATGCGTCGTAAGGAACTTCTACGTCCTGAAAAAATCTCCTGTAGGAGCGGTTTTTGGTAATCAGATCTATAATGCCTGTTTTCATGTTAAAAAGTTTTATTATTCCCGGTATAATATTTCGAGCGCTCCTTTTTCTGCAAGGGTCCGGGGGTCTCCGGTAAGAAATGCTCCGGAGCGGGTCATTATCCAGAGCTGGTGGCAGTATTCCATGGCAAGGTTAAGATCGTGTGTGGAAAAGATAATGCATTTGTCTTCTTCACCGGCAAGTTGTCGCAGCAGTCTGCCTGTTGAGCGTTTGTTGGCAATATCCAGGAAAGCCGTGGGTTCATCCAGAATGATCAGGGGAGTGTCCTGCACAAGAGCTCTGGCTATTGCAACGCGCTGGAATTCACCGTCGGACAGGTCTGCGCTGTAACGTCCTGCCAAATGCGAGATCCCGGCAAGTTCCATGGCACGGGAAACGGTCTGTTTTCCTGCTTCATCTTCAATTCCCAGCCAGTTTGTATAGCGGTATCGTCCTGTGCCGATGGTGTCTTCAACCGAAAAATGGGCGGCACGGGGTGATTGGGACGGGACAAAGGCACAGGTTCTCAATCCGTCCGGAAGTGTCTCGCTCCATTGGACGGTTCCGTTGAGAGAGGGCTGCAAACCGGCCAGGGTGCGGAGCAGGGTGGATTTTCCTATCCCGTTGGGCCCAAGTAATCCTATCAGAGATCCCGAACCGGCCCGGATGCTTATACCTGAAAAGACCGGTCCCTGTTTGCGGTAACCTATGGAAAGATCTTTTATGTCAAGGTATCTGCTCATTCCTGAAGTGCTTTGTTCTGAAAAATAACGTATATGATAACAGGTATGCCTAAAAGAGCCGCCACAGTGTTGATTGGCAGAACATTCTGCGAACCCGGCATCTGTGAAAGGATATCTGCAACCAGCATAAGCAAGGCGCCGATAAGTCCCGAGGCCGGTATGAGAACCCTGTGGTTGGCGTTGCGGAAGATCATTCTGGCCAGGTGCGGAACGGCAATGCCAATAAAACCAATGGGCCCGCAGAAGGCTGTGACGCTACCGGCCAGGAGTGCGGTGGCAATGAAGATACGGTTCCTGACGCGATTCAGCTTTATACCCAGGCTGTATGCATATTGTTCTCCCATGAGCAGGACATTCAGATCTTTAATGTTGTAAACAGAGATCGTGAATCCGGCCAGGCAAAGCACTGTCATGATGAGAAGCTTGCTGCCGGTGACATTGCCAAAACTGCCCATTGTCCACAATACATACATTTTGAGAGCAGGAGCGTTCGAAAGGTACTGCAAAAGACCAATCAGGGCAGAACCGGCAGAACCGGCCATGATACCCAGGATAAGCAGCGACATATTGCTTTTCAGCCGCTGAGAGGCGGCCATGATGATAAAGGTCATGATCAGGGCTCCTATCCAGGCAGCCGATGCCATGCCCAGATTGGCAATTGCCTCGGGTAACAGATTATTGAGACCCAGGGCAGAGAAACCCATGGTAAAAAGAGCCACTCCCAGTCCGGCTCCGGAACTTATGCCCAGGATGTATGGATCTGCCAGGGGATTCCGGAAAAGAGTCTGCATCTGTACTCCGCAGACAGCCAGGGCCATACCCGAAAGTAATGCAGTGACCATTTTGGGGAATCTGAAATTCCATACGATCTTGTCAACGTAATCGGGTACTTCTCCACCCCAGACAGACGACCAGATCTGGTGGAAAGGAAGTTTAACGGATCCCAAAAAAATATCGGCTGCAATAAACAGCAGTAAAAGAAGGGGTATCCAATATTTTTTCATTATCACAAATATAAATGAAAAGTTTTGCAAGCGAAAATCATTATATTTGCTCCAGACAACATCAAATTTCCTATACGTTTTGAAAAATATTCTTTTAATTGCAGCCTGTTTATCAGCTACTTGTTTTTCTTATGCTCAGGAAGCAGACCCGGAGGCCACAAAAGGAGGTCCGTCCGGACCGGTTCGCGGATTAGAAATGCGCACTGCAGTAGATACCCTCGACACAGAGGACAAATTCACTAAAATCATTCTATTCCGGGATTTTACCTGGGAATACTGGGATCTGGGGCGGCCGGTAATAGATGATGATGATTTTTATGAAGGGTGGAATACCGAGAGTATCCATGCCTTTAAAGATATCCCGCTTTCTGAATTACCGGAAGAAGTTGATCTGTGTCTTGCCGATTCATTGCACGGCTACTGTTGTCCGCTTCTAGGGACAGTACGTTCACGTTTCGCTTTCCGCAGGACGAGAGAACATAAGGGAACCGACCTTCCACTTGCCAGGGGCGATTCGGTACGGGCAGCTTTTGACGGAGTAGTGCGTATTGTTGAATTTTCCAGAAATTCAGGAGGATACGGGAATATGCTTGTAGTACGGCATGCCAACGGTCTGGAAACTTATTACGGCCATCTGTCAAAGCATTTGGTAGAAACCGGGGAACTTGTCAAGGCAGGCGAGGTGATTGGCCTGGGCGGAAGCACCGGCCGCAGTACCGGACCTCATTTGCATTTTGAGACCAGATACATGGGAAAGGCATTTGACCCGGAACGTCTCATCGATTTTGAAACGGGAGCTCTTCGTGATTCCGTCTTTGTTTTAAAGAAGCATTACTTTAGCATTTACTCGCATTATGGACAGGACGATTCTGAATCTGTTGCCGCATCGCAAAGAATGCTGCACACCATCCGTTCCGGAGATACCCTGGGAGGCCTGGCCATGAAATACGGAACAACCGTAAAAAAGATCTGCCAACTGAACGGTATTTCTTCAAAAACAACTTTACGTATCGGCAGAAGACTTATAGTCAGGTAACCTGTATAACATTTTTACACGTATGTCTATTTTTTAGACAAATCGGTAAAAGATATTTGTATGCAAGGCGCTGTATTACAGCGCCTTATTTATTTTGGCACGTTAGTGGTTTAATAAATAACAGCAATTCATATGTTATATGTCAGGTATCAGATCTACCTTGTTTTATTGGAAGCGAAATAAGGCCTATTCTATAATTTGCCTTCTGGGGCTCTCCATTTCTCTGGTGTTTGTTATTCTTATCGCTGAATACACAGCAGGTGAATTATCTACCGATTCATATCAGACAAAGGCAGACAGAATTTATGTCCTGGGAAGCGAAACAGTTTATGGATGTGCCGCAAAACTGGCTGACAAACTGACCGGCCGGTACCCCGAGATTGAAAAGATCTGTGTATATACTGGCTTCGGAGACGGATACCCTGCCAGGATTCTTGGCGAAAAAACATCTGTTTCGCTGGGTTTTGCAGATTCTACTTTTTTTGATTTTTTTGATTTCCGGCTTATCTCGGGTGACAGAAATACGGCACTGGGTTCTCTCGATAATGTGATTATTAGTGAAAGTTTCGCCAACAGGATGTTCGGACCTGAAGATCCTGTCGGAAAGACTGTTGAACTTGAAGGCTTTGTTGTCACTGTTGCCGGAGTGCTGGAAGATATAACCAATTCCATTTTCTTGAATTACGATATAATTCTGAGAATGGAACAGATGGCTCACTATAACCCTTCTATTATTGATAATAACCTGGGTAATGCAGGAACGGCTGTAATGTTTATTCTGGCAAGAGAAAATGCCGATATTACAGCCAGAATTCCCGAAATGAAGGAATACTTCAAGACGTTTTACTGGATATACGAACGTGAAGTCTGGCAACAGGTGTTACTGACTCCCCTCAGGGATGTCTATTTTTCTGATGTGCCCATAAATGGATTCCACCAGGGCGATTCCACGCTGGTAATAATTCTGATATCGGTTGGAGTTCTGATTTTGCTTTTTGCTCTCATAAACTATATAAACCTGACAGTGGCCCAGGCCGGATTCCGGGCAAGGGAAATGTCTACAAGGCGTCTGCTCGGATCATCCCGCAGGGCTCTTTTTGGCAAGCTTATATATGAATCACTCATTATTTGTACAATAGCCTTTATTCTGGCACTGGTCATGGCTCTGGGAGCAGACGACTATGCCGGACGGCTGCTCGGGAAAGAACTATCCGTGCTTAAAGATTTGACACCGGCGGATATTCTATTCAGTATACTGGGAATATTTGTTCTGGGAGCCGTTGCGGGTGTAATTCCGGCGCGAATCATTTCCGGTTATGAACCCATAGAGGTGGTAAGGGGGTCTTTCAAACGTAAGTCCAAAATGTTTTTCGGTAAGGTTTTTATCACTGTCCAGAACGTTATAACCATTGTCCTTATAGCCTGTTCCATTACTATGACTGCACAGGTGCATTATATGATGAAGGCCCGGCTGGGTTATAATACAGATAATATTATTGTTGTTGATAACATGGACTTTGACATAACCTTGTCAGAGACTTTCAGAAATGAACTCATGACGCTCCCCGGTGTGGAGAAAGTTGCTTTCTGCAGGGGCTATCCGCTGGACAGAGGCAATAACAATACCGTACAGTATGAAGACAGGAATATAAGTTTCCAGGTTTTCGAGGGAGATTCAACATATTTTGACATGATGGGTTTTGAGGTCATACGGGACAACCATACCGCAGGACAGGGTAATTGGTTCAATGAATCGGCCATGCGGAAAATGGATTTGAAACAAGAGGCAACGCACGTTTCTATAAGAGGAACCGATATCCTGATTGCAGGAATCCTGAAAGATTTCCAATATGGCAATGTAACGGAGAAGATAGGACCGGCCACCGTGGTCTATAATAATTTCAGAGAATCTGTACCCTGGTCTTTTTTGATTAAAGTAAACGGAGATCCGGTCCGGGTGATGAAACAGGTAGGGGATGTGTTTCTCCGGATAAGCGGAGGTGATATTTTCTCAGGCGAATTCATAAACGATCAGATCCGGAAAGCCTATGAACAACAGGAGAAAACCTCTACCATTCTTATATTTTTTACTATCATCGCAATTGTATTGTCGGCTTTAGGACTGCTTGCCATGGCTACTTATTTTGTACGTCAGAGGGCTCTTGAAATTGCCATGAGAAAAGTATTCGGCTCTACGGTTAAAGAGATAGTAATACGTCTGGTGGTCAGTTTCCTGCGTATGGTTTTGATTGCCTTTATCATATCTGTTCCGGTTATATGGTATGCCATGAGCAGATGGCTGTCCGACTATCCTCTGCGCATCACACTGGGACCATGGATATTTATCCTGGCCGGATTGCTGGCAACAACGATTGCTTTTGTGACGGTATACGGAGTAAGCAGAAAAGCAGCCATTACAGATCCCGCTGAATACACTGCTAAATAACACAAGTCGAATATATTAACGTATGAAAACAATATTAAGGAATTTTCTGAGTGTGCTCCGCCGGTTCAAAATGGCGGCAGCACTTAATCTTTTAGGTCTGAGCGTGGCTTTTGCCGCTTTCATGTTTATCATGATGCAGGTGGGATACGAAAAGAACTACAATGCTTCGCACAGTAACGGAGACCGGATCGTGCGACTTGAAATTGCACATGACGGAAAAACGTTTCAGGCTGTCATCAGCAGACCGTTGGCAGAGATGATTGCCAAGAATTCGCCGCATGTGTTGAAGTTGGGCTTAATGAATCCCTGGGAAGGCAAACGGTGTTTTACCGTGAAAAATAGTATGGGAGAAACTGATTTTTATCAAAATGCGGTAAAAGTCTCTGCAGAATTTACTGAAGTTTTCGATTTTGAAATACTTGACGGAACAGCGCAGTCCATACTTGAACCCGATAAAATCCTGATTCCTGAATCCCTGGCAAAAACGTATTTTCCCGGGACATCGCCCATAGGTGAACAACTTTTTTTTGAGGGCGGAAACTGTACGATAGGCGGTGTCTATCGCGATTTCCCCAAAAATGATGTATTGTCCAATGCCATATATTATAAAATATCTGACGATGAGAATATCCAGAATACAGGTAACTGGAATTATCATATATATTACCTTCTTGACGAGCCATCTTCTGCCGGGAAGATCCTGGAGAATTTCATGGACTATATGGATCATGAAAGTATGGGGTTCCCCACCAGAGAAGCCATGCTGGAAGCGTACAGCCGCGGAGCGGCCCGGTTAACACCGCTCCCGGACCTGTATTATACAAATGATGTCACCTACGATACCGGAGAACATGGCTCAAGAGGCACAACATGGCTGCTTATTGCCATTGCTTTTGTGATCATTCTTATTGCAGGTATCAATTTTACTAATTTCAGCACGGCCCTTGCCCCCATGCGCATCAAAAGCATAAATACGCAAAAAGTACTGGGCAGTTCTAACAGATCTCTTCGTGCAGCTCTCATTGCAGAAGCGGTGAGTATGTCGTTGCTGTCTTTTGCCGTGTCCCTGATAATAGTTTTTTTAAGTAAGGGCACTTTTCTCGAAACGATCATTTCTTCCGGAATCTCCATTAAAGAAAATTTGAATCTGGTAATATCCACCGGAGCGCTGAGTATCGTTGCCGGGATACTTGCCGGCCTTTATCCTGCCTTTTATATGACTTCGTTCAATCCGGCCATGGTGCTTAAAGGTTCTTTCGGGCTTTCTCCCAAAGGAAAGAAAATGAGAAGTATATTGCTCGGTTTTCAATTTGTAGCTTCTATTGCACTTGTTATCGGGGCTTCATTCATATACCTGCAGAACCGTTATATGATGCGCTCTCCGTTAGGCTACGACAAAGACCAGTTGATAGTTACCACCTGCACTCCCAGGGTGCTGAACTCCAGGGATGCTTTTGTGAATGAACTTAAGTCTTTTGGTGGCATAGAAGAGGTCGGTTTCTCGGATATGGAATTGTCCATTCTTGACGATTACATGGGATGGGGCCGTGAATATAAGGAAGCTGATATCAATTTCAAATGTATACCCGTCCTGCCGGGCTTCCTGAAAACCATCGGTATTGAAGTGATGGAAGGCAGGGATTTTACCGAGGCGGATCAATTGCCGGAACAAGGTGTCTTTATTTTCAATCAGACGGCCAAAAAAATGTTTGGCCTGGAGTTGGGTGCCACTTTAGGAATGGACGGAGAAGTAATTGGATTTATTGAGGATTTTAAGTTTTCTACATTTCGCAATGAGGTGGAACCCATGTGCTTTTTTGTCTGGGGAACCAGAAACTGGGGAGCCAGGCAACCCAATGCCTATATCCGCATTGCGGCAGGAACAGACGTTAGGGGTGCTATCGAACATATTCAGAAAACGATAGGAAAATTTGATTCATACAAACAGGATGTAAGGTATTTCGATGAATACATCCAGACTGCTTATGTTAAAGAAAGAAACCTGTCCTCGCTTATCACTCTGTTTAGCATTATTGCCATTCTTATATCGTTAGTTGGCGTGTTTGGCCTGGTTGTATTCGAGAGCGGACATAAACGGAAGGAGATTGGTGTCCGGAGGGTATTCGGGGCAACAATACAGGATATTCTGATATCATTCAATCGGACGTATATCAAGCTTTTATTTATCTGTTGCATTCTTGCAATACCTATTTCCTATTATCTGATTAACAGATGGCTGGCAGGGTTCGCCTATAAAACCCCCATGTACTGGTGGGTATTTGTCTGCGCCTTCCTGGGTGTGTGCCTTATCACCCTGCTGACGGTTACCTTCCAGAACTGGCGTGCAGCCAATGAAAATCCGGTGAATTGTCTGCGAAACGAATAATCATGTTTAGAATACTGCATTGGAAAGGATCCAGAGGGATATCGGGCCTGCTGAATGTGCTAGGCCTGGGAGCCTCCTTTGCCGCTTTCCTAATCCTTATGATGAAAGTGAGCTATGAACTGAATTATGATAAATTTCACCCGCAGTCGGACAGGATATTCAGGCTGGAATTTCTGCTGGAAGATGGGAATAGGACTCAAAGCATAGTCCCCCGGGGACTGGCAGATGCCTTTATTTCTTCCAGCCCGCGAATCAGCCACGGGACGCTTGTTCTCCCTGCTTTTCTTGGTGAAACGTACTTTACCGTAGAAGAAAACAATGCAAAAACAGGATTCCGTTCCGAGATAGCTCAGGCTTATCCGCAGATATCCGATGTATTCGGGTTCAAAATCAAAGCCGGTAATCCGCACTGTCTGGAATTACCAGATCAGGTAATGATTCCGGCAAGTATTGCTGAAAAGTATTTTGGCCGGCCTGACCCTGTTGGGGAGATCATTTCCTGCGAAGAGGGCATATGGGGAAAAAGCCGGGGGAAATCGATATTTACGATAGGTGCCGTTTATGAAGATCTCCCCGAGAACACGCTTCTGACGAATATTATATATGTGTCAATTGACCCGGCATTCCAGCTCAATAATTTCGGAGCAAGCAATTTCATTTGTTATGTGAAACTCGACTCGCCCGATGCTGCACAGGAGGTGTGTGATCACTTCAACGAAGTATATGATGTGGCAAAGATGAGAGGACAGCAGGGTAAAGTGACTGCCGGTCTTTCTCTTCTTTCGGACATATATTTCAGAGATTCCGGTAGCAAGGAAACAGTGACCGTGTTGTTTATCATTGCCATACTGGTGATTGTCATTGCCGCCATAAACTTCACCAATTTCGCCACGGCAATGGTTCCCGTAAGGATAAAAAGCGTTAATACAAAAAAGATTTTAGGCAGTTCATCCCTTTCGTTACGGCTGAATTACCTGATAGAGGCGGTAGTTTTATGCATGTTTGCCTTTTTCATTGCTCTGGGCCTGGTCTTCCTGGCAAATGAAATGCATTGGCTTACCTTTATCTCGGCCGATATACGTATAGATTACAATCTGACAGTCATATTTATTACAGCAGGTATTGCACTGGTCACAGGCATTGTGGCCGGATTATGGCCTGCTTTTTATATTACCTCATTTCCTCCGGCTCTGGTGTTAAAAGGCTCTTTCGGGCTTTCACCCAAAGGCCGCAAGCTGCGCACGGTCCTGATCGGATTCCAGTATATTGTGTCTTTTTGCCTGATTATTGCTGCCATGTGCATGCAGCAGCAGAATAAATTCCTGAGAAAATTCAATCTTGGCTTCAATACACGCGACATTGCCGTTGTTGAATTGAGCAAGAGCCATTTGGAGAAAAAAGACTTTCTCATAAACAGTTTAAAAGCCGAAGCCATGGTTCAGGATGTGGCTTTTGCCATGACTGTAATCGGAACCAGCGATGTATACAGGAGTGAGGGTGCCGGGTACAAAGACGGTAGTTTCAGCTTCAGTTCCGTATCGGTTTCCTGGAACTTTCTTCAGGTGATGGATATCCCGCTGTTGGAAGGGCGGTATCCGACAGAGAACGAAGAGAACGGAAAAGCCGGAATTCTCCTGTTCAATCAGACTACCTCTCTGAATGAAGGTATTCATGCAGGAGAATCCGTCAGTTACGGAAGGGGGTCGGATGTTGCTGCCGTGTTCGGGGATATCAACCTTTTCTCGCTCCGAAAATCAAAGAACAATCTGGCATTTGTCGTAGGCGATCCTTATTCGGACGGCTTGCCCGTTGCCTATATTAAACTTGTTCCGGGGACAGACAGGAAACAAGCTACGGCGTTTATCAACGGGGTTCTCAGGCAGGTGGATAATGCGTATCCTTTTGAAATCAGTTATTACGATAACATGCTGGAGGTCCTTTATGCAAAAGAATCCAATATGAACCGCATTATCACGTTGTTCGGATTCCTGGCCATAATCATATCCATTACCGGCATTTTCGGTCTGGTCATGTTTGAAACGCAGTATCGCAGAAAAGAAATCGGCGTTCGCAAGATATTCGGCGCAGAAGTGACAGAGATTATCAGAATGTTTAACCGGGCCTATATCAAAATCATGATTGTGTGTTGTGCATTGGCCGTCCCCATATCATATTACGCCGTTACACAATGGCTTTCAAATTTTGCTTACAGAACGCCTGTGCATTGGTGGATATTTTTGGTTGCATTCGTGCTCATTGCGGCTGTCACCGTGATAACGGTTACACTGCGGAATTGGTCTGCAGCCAACGAAAATCCTGTTGACAGCATTACAGACTGATATCCGGGCTGAGGAAAAAATCCCTTACGGCTTTCTGCAATAACACGGCACCGTGCTTCATGGCCATGTCGGTTGTCATGTCCGGGGGAGTGATTACGCGACAACTGTCAAAACAGGCTGCCATCTGAGCAGCCGGAATGTCATCGGCGGTTCCGCAAAAGGCAATTATCTTCTTGTGATGCTTCTTTGCAAGACGCGCAATGCCCGCAGGCGCCTTGCCCATGAACGTCTGATTATCGATTTTGCCTTCTCCCGTAATGATCAGATCGGCCCGGCTGACGGCCTCTTCCAGGTTCAGGGCCTCCATGATCAGGGTTACCCCCGATTCGAGGCTCCCATTCAGGAAATGAAGGAAAGCGTAACCCAGGCCTCCGGCAGCCCCTGCCCCGGGAATCTGTGCCGCATCGGCCTTGTTTGAGGAGCCAGTGTAAGCCGAGGCAATACGCGCAAAATGGCGGAGTCCCCGGTCCAAATACAGGACTTCCTCTTCCGAGGCACCTTTTTGTGGTCCAAAGACATGGGCGGCACCCAGAGGTCCATACAGCGGGTTGCTCACATCGCATGCCACCCGGAACGTGCATTCGGAAAGAAGGGGTTCCACCTGCCGGGTACAGACAGAAGTGACGTTTATCAGGTCTTTTCCCGTAATGCCGGCCGGAGAACCGTCCCGTCCGGAAAAAACGTAGCCCAGCGCGGTAAGCATGCCAAGTCCCGCATCGGTAGTGGCGCTTCCACCCAGTCCTATAATGAATTGGCGGTACCCTCCGGCAATGGCATGACGAATGAGGCTGCCTACACCAAATGTGGTTGTGTTCATTGGATTACGGTCCTTCACGGGAATCAGTGAAAGGCCCGCTGCCGCTGCCGTTTCAATGACAGCAATTTTGCCCAGGGTGCCATACGATGCGATTACCGGTTCCAGTAACGGTCCCGGCACCTCGGCCCGATGCAGGATCCCGCCCGTATTTTCGTTTGTCAGGGCAGCTACGGTTCCGTCTCCGCCGTCGGCTACCGGGTAGACCTCTGTCTTGTGGATCCGGGGCAGTGCTTCTTCAATCCCCCTGCGTACCGCCATACCGGCCTCCAGGGAGGTGAGACTTCCCTTGAAAGCGTTCATGGCAATAACAATTATCACAGATTTTGTTCCGATTTCTTAATGATCCGGTATTCTACAATAGCCTGAACAGTCTCGGTAACCGCGTAGACCAGGCAGAAAATCCCGGTGAACACAGTTAGCGTGACAGCAGATTTGAAAGGATTCACAATAATCACAATGGCCAGAACAAGAACCAGCAGCGGATTGGCGTAACTGTACCAGGGCAGGGATTTGCCGTACACTTTTCTGAACTGGAAAACTCCGGCGATTTGCAGTGTTGAGGTAAGAATCAGCAATAAGGCAATAAGGATCATGCCCATGGCGGAAAAAACGGACGGAAGTACCAGCATGAGTATGCCAAGGACAATAAGTATGGACCCCGACATCAATAAAAGACGCCTGGTTCCGGTGTTGTTCGGTCTCAGCCCGGTGTATAAAGAGAAAAGACCTCCTGTGAGAATAATAACGGCCAGTATGCTGACAATCGTATTAAGCCCGTTCTGAGGATTTATTAAAAGAAAAAGACCAATAATGATTCCGGCAAGACCGCGGAAGATATTATTGCGAACAGTCGATTTTGATTTCATTGCAATGCGGTTAATCATATAAAGATAATAATAATTACTTTTGTCCGCGCGATAGACCTCCATTAAGATGGCAAGTTATTTACAGGTAGGGAACATCTCCAAATCCTACGGAGATCATATACTGTTCAATCAGATCAGTTTCAATATTAACGAGGGAGACAAAATCGCCCTCATTGCACCCAATGGGAGCGGCAAATCCACGCTTCTGAATATCCTCGCAGGAAAAGACGCTCCGGACAGCGGTGGATCGGTGCTGTTTCTCAAAGACATATCCATAGCTTTCCTGGAACAGGACCCCGTTTTCGATCCCCAAAAAACGCTCATGGAAGAGCTCATTACCCGCAACCGGCCTGTATTTGAGGCGCTCACCGAATATCGGACCGCATCTGAATCGGGTGACAAAAAACGGCTCGGGAAAGCCGTTCTGGAAATGGACCGTCTGGACGGCTGGAATATCGAGCAGCGCATTAAGAAAATGCTTACATCGCTCAAACTAAACGATCCGGAGCAAAAGATGGGTCATCTGTCGGGAGGCGAGGTTAAAAGAGCGGCCATTGCCGGGTTGCTGTTGCAGGACGCCGATTTTCTTATCCTGGACGAGCCCACCAACCACCTGGATATGGAAATCATTGAGTTCCTGGAAGACTTTCTGAAAAAATCACGGTCTACTCTTTTCATGGTCACGCACGACCGCTATTTTCTCGACCGCGTATGCAATACCGTATATGAACTGGACAAGGGCGAACTGTATGTGTATAAAGGTAATTATCAGATATTTCTGGAAAAAAGGGAAGAGCGGATTGCCAATATGCTGGCCAGTGCCGACAGGGCCCGGAATCTTTTCCGTAAAGAATTGGAATGGATCCGCAGCACGCCGTGTGCACGTACCGGGAAAGCCAGGTACCGTGTAGATGCGTTTCATGAATTAAAAGAAAGAAGCCAGGCGCCTGTCGATGACAAGAAGGTAAACATTAATGTAAAAGCGTCCCGTCTGGGTACCAAGATCATTAATTGCCACAACCTTTTTTATAATTACGGGGAACGTTGCCTGCTCAGGGATTTTACTTACCATTTTTCCAGGTACGAGAAAGTGGGTATTGTGGGAGAGAACGGGGTGGGAAAAAGTACGTTCCTGAATCTGCTCATGGGGGAACTGGCTCCCGTCAGCGGCGGGATAGAGCAGGGGGAAACCGTACGTTTTGGCTACTACAGGCAGGAGGGAATGAGTTTTAATCCGCAGGATACCGTTTTTGACATTGTACACGACATTGCCGAGGTGGTGACCCTTGCTGACGGGAAACAGGTTCCGGTGAATACCTTCCTGAATTATTTCCTTTTTCCGCCGTCCATGCATTACGTGAAAGTGGAGCGTCTGAGCGGGGGAGAAAAACGCAGGCTGTACCTGCTCACCATCCTCATGAGGAATCCCAATTTCCTTGTGCTTGACGAGCCCACGAACGATCTTGACATAATGACTCTGAATGTGCTGGAAGATTACCTGCAGGATTTTGCCGGCTGCCTGCTTATAGTGTCGCATGATCGTTATTTTATGGACAAACTGGTGGACCATCTTTTCGTATTCACCGGAGACGGCGTTATAAAGGATTATTCCGGGAAATGCAGCGAATACCGGGAATACATGAAATCGCTTGCTGAACCGGAACCCAGGCCGCAGAAAACCAAAACCGTCCAGGTCCGGGATAGTGTCAAGCCTGCAAAACTTTCCTACAAAGATCAAAAACGCAAAGAAGAGCTCGAAAAAGACATCGAAGCGCTGGAACAGGAAAAGAAAGTACTGGAAGAACAGTTGTCTGCCTGCACCCTTCCGGCCGGAGAACTGACAAAAGCCTCGGTCCGCATAGGCGAAGTGATGGCCGCTCTCGATGAAAAAATGATGCAGTGGATAGAAATTGAGTGAGGACCCTCTCACTCGTGGATATCTTCCAGGCGGACCAGCTTGTTGAGGATGGCGTAGATGGTGAGCCCGGCGGGAGAATGGATCTGCAGTTTGTTGGCAATGTTGCGTCGGTGGGTTATCACCGTATGCGCAGACAAGAAGAGTTTTTCGGCAATTTGTTTGTTGGTGAGCCCTTTAACAACTTCCACAATGATCTCTTTTTCGCGGGAACTGAGTTCCTGCCGGTTTTCGGCCGTTTTTTCCGCATCGCACAATTTTACGATCTTCATTGTGATCTCCTGTGCGGAGTCATAGACCGAAATAACCTCGTCAAACGGTTCAAGGACCGAGGGCTCGGCCAGAGCGCTAAGCAGCGCCACACAGCGGATCCGGGTGAACTCTGCAGTCTGTTTCATTTCACGGACTGTGTTGTGCCAGGCAGGGTTGATAATAAGTACATCCGGTTTGTACCGGCAGAGCAATAATTCCATCCGGGAGATATCCGGAATCTCGGAAATATAGATGTCCAGTTCCTCAATCTGTTTGAGCAAGTGGATCAAACCGCAGCGAATGATTACCGAAGATTCGGCCAGTGCAATGTGGACCTTCTTGTTCATTTTCTGCGCAGTTTGTGTTCAAGTTGGGATATGACCGGGACCAAAAGGTTGTCTTCTATGTAGTTGTGCGAGGCAAGATCACCTGAACAGGAAAACAGATCGAACAAAACTCCGTTCCATTCATTGGTATTGCCGGAAGGGTAGTATTTAATGATGATGTTCTTCAGTTCGGAAAGCCTGGCCTCTACCTGATCGTGTTGGACACAAAAAGCTTTTATCTGGTAGGAGGGATCCTTTTTGCCTGCCAGCAGTGAGTTAATATAAGGGAAAACAGTGATTTCTTCGTACTCCATGTGTTTGCGGACCTGCTCCACGTAATCGTCAAAGAAACCTATGATGGCATCGGTCACCTGTTTGTCCGCGGAGCTCAGTACGTCCAGGAGGCTGTTTCTTATTGAGGGAAGTTTGAAATCAAGGAAATAACTGTGGGAGCTTTTCAGGTAGTCCGTCAGCGACGGGATGGAAAGCACTTCGGGATCGTTATCCCCGGCATCCTTTTCTCCGCTTATAAGCAGGTTTACAACGGCCAGGAATGTTCTGACATCGACGTGGTTCTTGGAACACACCTCTTCTATGGACAGATCTCCGAACCCGACAGGAATCCCGAACCGGCTCATGACAAGCAACATGGAATAGTTGTCGCATATCAGGTCGCTCATTTTATCTGTGCGTCTGTATTTGCCCAGTCTGTACATGATGTGGATTACTTAAATGTAAAATTAAACAATTATCCGAATAATATGAGGCTCACCGCCATAATGGCCATTCCTGAAATCAGGCCGTACATGGCAACGTGGTGCTCGCCCCATTCACGGGCAGCCGGTAACAGTTCATCGAGCGAAATGTAAACCATGATGCCCGAGACGATACCAAACACACAGCCCATCACCACAGGGGAAAGGAAGGGCATGAGGATAAGGAAGGCCAGCAGGGCGCCCAGCGGCTCGGCAAGTCCGGAAAGTAACGTAAAAAGAAAGGCTTTTTTCCGGTTCCCGGTTGCATAGAAAATTGGGATGGAGACGGCAATGCCCTCGGGTATGTTGTGGATGGCAACGGCTCCGGCAATGGCTATACCCAGAGAATGGTTTTCTACGGCGGCCATGAACGTGGCAATTCCCTCGGGGAAATTGTGTATTCCAATGGCCAGTGCCGTCATGGCACCCATCTTCATGAGTTTGCTCCGTCTGGTGGGTCCTGCATTCCTGCTTTCAAGCGAACGGGCCTCGTGCGGATTTCCGAATGAAGGCACAAGGCGGTCTATCAGAGCTATAATGGCAATTCCGCCGAAAAAACACAAAACGGCAGACAATAGACCGGGGGTCTGACCCAGATTGGAAGACAACAGCTCCCGGGATTCAGCAAAAAGTTCAACAAAGGATACATAGATCATGACTCCGGCCGATAACCCCAGGGAATAGGCCAGCAGTTTCTTGTTGGTACGTCTGGCAATAAAAGTGATGGCGAAACCTGCCACAGTGGCCAGCCCGGCAAAAAGAGAGAGTAAAAATGGAATTAATATATTGACTTTCATATTTCTGAATACTCGGCACAACTGTTGTTTTTGTCACCACATTCCTCCCCGTCGGTTTCAAATTCCAGCGTGACATGGCCAATTCCCAACGTGCCGAGAGCATGTTTGAGCTGCTCTTTAATGTCGCTCATGCTGCCCGTTTGGGAGATTACAACATGAGCCGTCATGGCTGTTTCTGTTGTGCTGATGGCCCATATATGCATATGATGAACGCTTTTTACGTCTTTTTCAGACATAATGGTCCGTGTTACTTCGTTATAATCCACATTGGAAGGGACTCCGTCAAGAGAAAGACGCAGGCTGCTACGAAGCAGGCCCCAGGTGGAATAAATGATTACGGCCGCAACTACAAGCCCGATAAGCGGGTCAATGATCCACCAGCCCGTGATCATGATGATGATCCCCGATACCACTACTCCTGCAGAAACCAGGGCATCTGCGGCCATGTGCAGGTAAGCGCCCTTTATGTTCAGGTCTTTTTCCTTGTCTTTAATAAAGAGCCAGGCCGTAATAGCGTTAATAACCACACCTATACCGGCCACCCAAATAATGAGACTGCCCTGTACCGGCTGCGGATCGCGCAGTTTATGAATACTTTCCGCGATAATAAGGCCTACGGCTACCAGCAGTATCACGGCGTTCAGCAGAGATACCAGGACTGTACTTTTTTTGTATCCGTAAGTATATTTTGCTGTGGGCGGAATCTTTGCCAGGCGAAAAGCCAGCATGGCCAGGATAAGACTTGCGATATCACTCAGGTTATGCCCGGCATCCGAGAGCAGGCCCATGGAGCCCGAAATCAAACCGGCAGCAAACTCGGCTGCCACAAATACTGCGTTCAAAAGAATCCCGGCTATGAAGGCCTTATTGACCGACGCGACTGCATGGCTGTGATTATGATCGTGATCGTGATGGTGTCCCATGCTATTATTTTTATGATGCAAAGATACCGTGCAGTTATGATTCCTGAAATACCTAAAAATGGGTATAATATATTATATTTGTCATGACAGATAAGAATACTAAACAATGACCGTTCAGCTTATTATCACCCTTTGTGTACTTTTGCTTTTCGCCTACATTTTTGACATAAGCGCTGCAAGAACTAAAATACCCTCGGTTATTCTGTTACTGTTATTGGGCTGGGGAGTAAGACAGGGAACGATATTGCTTGACCTGCAGATCCCCAACCTCATGCCTTTATTGCCTGTTCTCGGCACCATGGGGCTGATACTCATAGTGCTGGATGGAGCCATGGAACTGGAGCTCAACAGGTCCAAGCTTCCGCTGGTGGGTAAATCCTTTTTTATGGCCCTGCTGCCCATTGTCATTATCAGCGGTCTCCTGGGCTGGATAATCTACCGGATAGACGGGATTGTTTCATTCAAGGATGCTTTGGCCAATGCTGTTCCTTTTGCCGTTATCAGCAGTGCCATTGCTATTCCCAGTTCCAGGAATCTGGGTGCTGCCAACCGTGAATTTGTGACCTACGAGAGCAGCTTCTCCGATATCCTGGGTGTAGTCCTGTTCAACTTCATTGTTTTCAACAAGGTAATCGATGCCGGATCTGTGTTCCTTTCTCTATGGGGATTCCTGCTTATCCTGCTTGTTACTGTGGCGGCTACCGCCGGGCTGATCTTCCTTCTGAGCAAAATAAAGCACCATGTGAAGTTTGTCCCCATTATTCTAATGATCATTCTCATCTATGCCGTGACCGAGATCTGGCATTTGCCCGCTTTGCTGTTCATTATCCTTTTCGGACTCTTCCTGAGCAACATTAGCGTTCTCAGACGCCACAGACTAATAAGACGATTGCAACCCGATGCGCTGTGTGCCGAAGTACGGCGCTTCCATGAGCTGGTCACCGAGTTCACTTTCCTGGTACGCGCCTCGTTTTTCCTTCTCTTTGGCTTTCTGCTGGAGACCTCCGAATTGCTGAATTCACACACAATAATGTGGGCCCTTCTGATTGCCGCCGGCATATTTCTGTTACGCTTCCTGCTCCTCAAAATCTTCAGACTTCCCGCCCAATGGTTGTGGTTTATTGCTCCCAGGGGGCTTATCACCATCCTGCTTTTTCTTTCCATTCCTATGGAGCAATCCTCGACACTGGTGAATAAATCGCTTGTGGTTCAGGTTGTTATTATCTCGGCCCTTGTAATGATGGTTGGGTCGTTATTTTCCAAAGGCAAGATGCCCGGAAGTCCGGAAACCGAGGTTGAGGCCGCAGAGATCGGGCAGGCCGAGGTTGAGCCCGCCACTCCCGAGTCCGCCGAGTCAGGGCAAACCGAGCCAGCTGAGCCTTCTTTCTAACACGGTGAAGAACGGTCACAAGATATTTAGAAAGGGAAACGCCTCCCATTGGCTGTGCCAATGGGTCCTTCCCTCCGCGGGCGCGAGGTTTCCCTTTTTCTAAATATCTTGTGATGTTCTTCCGTTGTTAGGATTGGAAACTGGCAGGCTTTCGGAAGCTTTCACGGTTTTTGAGGGATTCCCGGATTTTTTGAGACAAAGCACGTATTTTGCGCAGGTACTCCCGGATTACCGCGCAAGGTTCATTTTGCGAAAAATAAACACCTGAATAACAAGTATTTGAAAATCTCTGTATTCCTCTTGCGCGGCACTCCGGGTTTGCCAGTGGCTTTCCCTGAAAAAAGTTGATTCTCGAATGCTCCCGGAAGCGATTTGGAAACTTTCTCTGTGTCTTTTGAGAAGCAATTGTCCAGTCATTTATCAGCATTGCTGCTAAATTTACCGTCTGGTAGTATTAAAAGGCGGTGAACGATAGTATACTGGGGCATTTTATGCTGAGGCCTTTTTCCTGAAGCCTTTATAGCTGCGTTCCTTCCAGTTAAACACATTATTTATGGGTAAAAGCGTAATCCCAGATTGGCAGGACATAAGGGCGACGGAAAGCAACTTATAAGCTACTACACGAAAAGGGCTTCATACACCTTTATGTGCAGTACTTTTTTATCATACTTTCATTACGTTTTCTTATTAAATTAAATCTTTAGACAACGAATAGAAAGGCCGAAGTCCATACCGTTGTTTTCCCTGTAGATGCGGCTGGAGTTATAATGCAAGAATCGGCGCCAGACATAACTATATTGGTATTTGGTTGTACTCCACCAGAGACCGACGTCTCCAATGCTGGCGAATGTTCCACTGTCGTGACGGAAACCACCCGGAAGACCACTAAAACCACTTTCGTTGGTGGCTCCTGCATTTGGGCTGTTCCAATGGCTTGTTCCTGTTTCTTTCATTTTTTCCCCGGCTACACTTTCCCCTCCAAGATTTTCAGTCAGAAATGTCCATTCCGTATCACTGGGCAGACACCAGCCAGAGGGACAGGCTGTCATAGCGGCAGACCAGTTATACAATACACCGTAGGTGCTGTAATTGCTTGTTGATTTGGCTGTAGCTATGTCTGTACTGTCATAACCGTAAACATAATAATATGCTGTTGAGGTTGAGCTGGTTCCCGGGCCCACAACACTGGGCAAATACTTCAGGTTTTCTGTCATCCAGACCTGAGTGCCAATAGTTTTATAATGATAAGTATTACCATCCCGGCTATCCGTAAATGTGCCAATCCATTCTTCACTATCAGAGTTTAACGAAACCACGTATTTTTTCCCTCGAGCAAAACCTCCTGTTGGCGGAGTCTTTGATATTATATTCCAGTTCCCGTCAATTTTCAGAGCAATCTCTATGTTTTCACTCTGCGTTCCCGGGAGCACCATCATGTAAACGCTAACAGCAGAAAAGGATCTAAGCACTTGCGGGATTCCCAAGCTGACAGATACGTAATTTGTGGTGCTGTTCTGTGTGATAGAATAGGCATTTGTTCCGGGGGTTTGTGCCAGGTTAATGGTGCCTGAAAAAGCCAGGGGATTTGCTCCGCTAAGGCGCACCTCGGACAACGTACCGCTGCCTATGATCTGGAATTCGATCATCGAGAACACATGTAAAAAGGTCAGGTTCACTGCTCTGTTATAAGCAACCGTAAGTGGATTCGCCACCATAAAATCTAAAGCACCAATATGCTCAGTGTTCCAGGCCTCGGACTGGGTTTGTGCTGAGGGAAGGGAAATGGGCACAGCCGTCTGATCTCCTGTATATCCTGAATTATAAGGATAATACGCGTAAAAAGTATGATCGGATTCGCATCCCCGATACATTGAGCCGGTAAATTTTGAGCTCTTGGCCGCAGTTTGTGCCGTAAAGGCAAGGTTTTTGGCCGGATTGGCTTCCGGAGTTCCATCCGCTGTAGCTTTGGCCTGGGGTGAAAAGATTCCGATTTTGTCTGTATTGGCTACCCATTGGGTTGCCAGGCTGGACAATGTGGTTTTTGTTCCTGGTTCCTGAGCATCTGCAACAACTGAAATAGCCTGAGATGATGTCGGATCCGAGCTGGGATTCTCCTGCACGGTACAGGCACCAGTAACGATTAACAGTAGAATGGCAAGCCTTGAGATGTAATTAATTTTCATTTTTTCATTTTTTTACATTTATACTTACCACTCAGAAGGTGTCCAGTCTTCGGTGACTGAATCGGAAGAAGCAGCAAATCCTTTTTCCAGAGTAAACTCTGAAATGGTGATTTCTGGTGCGGTGTAGTTTTTTTGACGCGTTTTGCCCTCAATAGCGTCTGGGCTCTTTTTTTTTGTAACCATGTTGGGAATAGTTAAAAGTATTACTGCTATCCGGTTTATTTTTCCAGTAGCAGAATGGCCTCCGGAGTAAACTCTTTTATTTTTGCCGGCACCTCAGACGGATCAACCCCAATTGTTATAAAGCATTTATTGGAAGAAGCCGCAGTTTCTTTAGAGAGATATATTTCAGACAGAAAATCAAAATTCAGAGCCTTAATACTTTTCCTCTGAAGTATGTGTCATTTACGGTTGTTCTGGATCGGTGTATTCGTGAGGCAAACTCTGCCAGGGACATAATATGCCCCAGATGGACATCTACCATGACGTAATATTTGTATTACCAAAAATGGCAATCATTTCATTAGTAAACAATGTAAAACCGTCAGTATCACAAACAGAAGTGTCGATTTTTTACTACACAGCAATCCGGGAACTTTTTGTTGTTTCGCTTGTAATATTGTTATTTCCTATATGGTTATTGGTTCATAATTTGTAACTTGATATAGACTGTTCATGATTACTTCAGACACGAGTACTGCCAAAAATAAAGAAGCTGACTAAAAATCGCTGTTTAGTCGGCCCCTTACATGAGGCGCTGCTCCGCAGCACCGTTCTTTAGTTGCTGCCACGAAGGAAGAAAGGAGCTTGCCATTTTACTGCCAGATCAACGTTCCACCCACAAAGAACTCCACAAGCTATTCAGGTAAAGGAAACCTCCCGCCTGAGGAAGGAAGAACCCGGTTGCGAAAGCAACCGGGAGGTTGTTTATTCCAAATTGGGGGATGGCAAGCAGACCGGGTTTGCTCCAACACAGAAAAGAACGCATCAAGATATTTAGTAGAGGGAAACCTCGCGCCCGCGGAGGGAAGGACCCGGTTGCGTCAGCAACTGGGAGGTGTTTCCCGCACTAAATATCTTGATGCGTTCTTAACTTATATGGAGCATTACCGCCCAGCTGCATCCAGTACCAGCCAGAATCTTTCGGGGAGGTGGATGTTTTTAACGTCTATGGCCCCGGCGAACAGCGGAGCCATCTCATCGGGTGTGAAGCCGGCTATGCCGCAGCCGATTTCCGTGACCAGGAAGGTCAGATCGGGGTGCTGCCTGGCGAATTGAATAAAGTCATCCACATACGGTTTGATTGCCTCGGGCCCGCCATGCATGGTGGGAATGGCATATGACTGTCCCTGCCTGCCTGTGCTCTGTTCCTGCCTGCCTGTGCTCTGTTCCTGCGTGCCTGTGCCAACTCCCTGCAGCCCAGCGCCCTGCCCCCATACCGCTCCAAATTGCTGCATCGCAAGTCGGGCGGCGCCTCCGCCATGAGCTCCGGACAGGTTGCTGCCAAAGACGAAGATTTCTCCGGGTTGGAGCCGGGTGATGCGGGGAGAGGATATGCGGTTGTTGTAGTCAGGTAGTTTCATAATGTGGTTATGTTTTGCTGATGATTTTCAATCCCACGATGCATGAAACGAGAACTATCAGAAGGATGATCTTGATGAGGGATACCGACTCGGTCCCGGTAATTATCCCGACAACAACCGTCGTCACGGCGCCGATGCCCGTCCATACGGCATAGGCCGTACCAACAGAAATGGATTTCATTGCATACGCCAGACCAGTCATGCTTAATAGCAAACCAATTATGAACACGGCAAGCGGACCAATCTTATGAAATCCGTCAACCCTTCCGAGCGCGGTGGCCCATACGCCTTCCATCAAACCCGATAATATCAGTACTGCCCAAGCCATGCTGCAAAGATAATGTTAATATTTCATGTTAAGACTTCCGTTTGAGCCAATGCTCTGTAAGCCATTTCCGTACGGGCTCGTCATAAAGCTTCAGGCAGGCGTAGGCAAATCCCACTGCGAGAATAAACAACCCAACGGAAACCATCACGTGCTCACCCGGAGAGCCTGTCATCTCACCGTCACGGTCGTACAGGGGATGATGCTGGGCCCATGCCATCTGACAGTACATCAGGGGATAGTGAGTGATGTAAAGCGGGAACGAGATGTCGCCAAAAAATTTGCAGACCTTTGGGCCGATCTTTCCGGTTATTGTGCTGCCGGCACCCATGGCTACGATCAGTGGAAACAGCACCAGTATGGAGAGTGCGTTATACCATCCGTTCAGGCTTCCCGGAGTTCCTTTGATTCCGCCGGGAATGTAGGGTATGACGAGGATGGCCGCAACCAGAAGGGAGCACCACCAGAAGCCGCCTTTTACTTTTATGTGGGCATGAAAGCGGGAAAGGAGAAGCCCGCAGAAGAACGGGAAGAGGAGTCTGGTTAGGCCGATGTATGCCTGCTGCGGGTCATAAACGTTCCAGCCTCCGATCACGGTATTGGCGTTCCCGCCTCGGCCCGCAAGGATACCGAAAAGGTCGATATTCAGCGTGAGGTCAAGGGTGAGTACGGCGAACAAAGCCACGCATACAGTCAGAGCCCAGCGGGGGAGCTTCCTGATAAAAAGCGCATAAAGGATATTGGCGATGTATTCGAAGAAAAGCGACCAACTCGGACCGTTAATCGGGTGCATCTCGCCCCAGCCGCGGACGTCAAACCAGCCGCCGCCGGCAACGGGAAAGAGTGTCATGCCGATGACAGCAACTAAAATGGCTTTCCACCAGGGCGTTTGAGCAATTGACGGAAACATGCCGCAATCCTGCAAAAAGAACAGCAGCAAACCGAACAGCGCACCCATGATCACCATGGGGTGAAGACGAACGAGGCGCCTTTTAAAGAAACCGCCGATGCTCATTTTGTTCCAGCGGTCATCATAGGCGTATCCGATTACAAATCCGCTCAGTACAAAGAAAAAGTCAACCGCAAGGTAACCGTGATTGATAATCTGTGCATCGGAATTTCCATTGCAATAAGTCTCGAAAAGATGGAACCCGACAACCAGCAGTGCTGCCACACCGCGCAGCCCGTCAAGGATTTCGAATCTGGGTTTGGATTCCAGGTAGGTATTTTTCGCCGTCATGTTTTTATTTTTTGCATGGCAAAGATAGTCTATCCGGTTGTACTATAATACCACTATTGCCTGCAATTATTGTCTTATATTTGCATTTGGTAAACAATGGATTATTACAGGATTGACAGGGTACATCTCGACCCGAAGAAACAGATAGGACTTCATTCCCAGCCTTCATGGGAATTGTCGTATGTTATTACCGGCGCCGGGCGGAGGATCATTGGAGGTGTCGGCCGCACGTTCAAAAGCGGAGATCTCGTGCTTGTACCGCCTCAGATAAGTCACCAATGGATTTTCGGGCAGGACGAGGTGGATGACCGGGGCCGCATATCCAACATTACTCTTATATTCTCTTCTGAATTTCTTGACAATTGTTCGAAAGTCTTTAATTCAATAGCTCCGCACCTGGAAAAAATCCAATCCCTGACCGATGCTCTGGTTATCAACAGCAAGAGTAAAGCCGGGATTGTTGACCTGTTGGAGCAAATGAGCAGTCTGTCCGAGGAGCAGAGACCGTCTCTCATATTGCGACTTCTGGTGAAACTCAGCACTGCAATCGACCATGCCGATGCTGTTGGAGCCCGCCCTGAATTGTCCCGGGACCGGCAACGCATGGAAGACATACGAACCTATGTCATCTGCAATAGTTCAAAATCCATTTCCATTGAAGACATGGCATTGCATCTTGGCATGTGCCGGGCATCGTTCTGCAGGTATTTCCGTCAGACTTTCGGGACTACCTTCGTAGCTTATCTAAACAATTATCGGATAGAACACGCCTGCCGGTTACTTCGTGATGACAGATTGTCTGTTGCCGAGACCGCATTCAGGGCGGGATTCAACGATATTCCCTATTTCAACCGTGTATTTAAAAAGATAATGGGGACGGCGCCCAATGTCTGGAGGAAGCTGCAGGACGAGGACCGGGATAATTAATATGTGGTATGACAACAGGTTACTCTGCGATTTCCCAGTGCCCGCCTTTATTCCCGCCGATTCGTTTAATTTTATTCTCTTGCTTCAAATGTTCAATATATCGCTTGATAGAACTTCTTGACTTTCCTGTCAATTCCATCAACTGTTCTAGTGTGATAGCTGAATTAACCTTAATCTGTGATAATACTTGTTCAATAATTTGAGTTTGACCCCTTTTTGGGCTCATTTTTGGGTCCACTTTCTAGACACCATCACTAACTCTCTCAACCGGTACATAAAGTGTCAGTCTGACCTCATCCAAATCTAGCCTGTTCTCCAGCAGCGGTTCCTCCCATCCAACCTGTTTCCATACAGAAATGATTTTTGGGAAACCTGAGCCGAGATTCTCTCCATAGCCAATCATCCGAAGCATATTCTGCATCTTTGGATTACTGGCTTTAATCGTACCCCCTTCAAATCGTAAGTTAGCCGGTCGTGGTAACGTTCATCACCCACCAGATGGCTCATATACTAAAAGTCCAGTAAAAAAGCGGTGCAATTGTTCCTATGTAATGCATTTTTCTTTTCTGTTTGTTTCTGTTTGTTTCTGTTTGTTTCTGTTTGTTTCTTTTCTTTTCACTTTATTACTATATCTTCTATTAAAAAAAGAAAAGAAATATTTGATAATTAGTGTTATAGGCGATTTTTTTATTCTTTTAGGGCATTTCTTTCTTCATTTTTGTTAATAGAAAAAAGAAAAAGATTAAGGAAGTCTGTATTTTCTGTATTTGCGACCACCCACCTTGACTATTTCATTGTTTTCTGCCATCTTCCTTACAAGTTTAATTAAATCTTCTAAATCTGCATCTGGAAGTCTTTTGCATATTTCTTCAGCTGAACTGTTGGGATGATATTTTAAATCTTCCTTGATTAGTTCCTTTAATCGGTATGGTTCTATGGTTTTGAGAGTAGTAGGGATGTTTGACTTCGCTGATGTAATGATTCCCGGATTAATCGTGTATTTGGTACCTCTTCCTCTTCCTCTTGATGAAATAATTCCATCATCTAAAAGAGGTTGGACATAGCTGCGAACTCTTTCATCTTCAGGGAGCTGTAATTGAATAGCTAAATCTGAATTTTTTATGGTTTTTGCTTTCAGTATTAATCCTAACGCAATGTACCCTTTCTGTGCAATCTTGGGATAATTGTCCCTGAGATACTCTATTAGACGGGCAGCTTCTTTATTGATTATATTGCGATATATGGTAACCTGAACAAAATCGTCCCCTTCAAAAGGTTTAGGGGTGTCCTTGCCAGCAGATAGAAGAGTTTCATAGATAAGGTCATATCCAGAACCTTCTTTTTCCATTAAATGCAAGTCATAAAAAACTTTAGCAAGATGTTCATTTCTTTGAACACTTTTCTGTAAAATATTATTAACTGTTACTCCAATTGGAAAGGTTCCAGGATTTTTAACTTCCATTCTGTCAAGATAGATATTGATGAAAATATCTCCTCTTGTAGTGTAGGACCGATGTACTATCGAATTACAGAGCACCTCTCTAACTACTTTTTCATCATAAGCTGGGATCTCTTTTCTCCATAATCCCTCTGAAACTTCATTGGCCTCTTTCCAATCCGGAATCTTATCCCAAATAGATTCTACTAACTCTTTGGGATTAAGGCTATAATCATCCCAAACAATCTTTTTTACTTTTGTGTCGGCTTGGTCATATTTAATGTATTGGACTGTAGGGCTGAATATCAGTCTGGCACGTTGTTCTTTTTTTCCTATCCATAGTATGCCGAGGTTGGTAAGAAAACCATGTTCGTCTATCATTACATAATGAGACAGTAACTCTTCTTCAGGCATATTTTTCACAAAGGGAGAAACTCGGTTGGATTTATTAATATCAGCTATAAATTGTGTGAGTTTATCGCTGTCGCATTTCTTATAGGGAATTTTGTGAACCACTTTAGTTTCCCAACAATAAGCAGATTTATCAGCAATAAGCCGGATAAGTTCATCTGGCATAATCGGTCTACTTGTGTCTCCATCTCGATAATAATATTGGCCTTTGGTAGTGGAAGCGACTGCGGCTGCCGAACGAGAAATAGAAAGAATAAAGAACTGCCCTCCATTCTCAGCGGTAATAATCTGACTTTGAACATAAACATTGATAGTGAGTTCGTTAATTCTTTTGATGACATTTTCTGGAAGATGCTCTTTTATGGTCTGATTTTTAGGAGGCAAATCTTCTTTATCTTCGATACCAATATATAACTCTCCTCCTTTTGCATTGGCAAATGCAACACAATCTTTTGCTAGTTCATTTAAATTGGCAGTTTTCCCGGTAACACTCTTTAATGATTTTCTATCGAATACTGTTCTTTCTTTTTCCATAACATACTGATATAATAGCAAAATTAGTCATTTTATATTATCCCTTAAAAATAAATCCGCTATATCTAGCTCCTCTTTAATATCCTATTTCAAACACCCATCCAGCAGTATGGGTGTAATCAAAAGTAGATATATTCAGATCAAAGGATAGGAAATGTAAGCACGTTCTGATGGGATAGGATGACACAAATCTTATCCCTGAGGTTTTGAATTTCACATGTGGTTAGCCAAGTAAACTGTGAAATTCTTATGGAACATATGATGACCGTATTCTCATATTCGACCAGGTGGACCTGATTGGAATTTCCCGGTAAATCCGCAAACGGGGTGAGTGTACAGTGCCATCACTCATAGGCTTTTGTTTTTAGATTTTCTTCTCCTTCTCGCTTCGGCAAAGACCGGACAAGCCCGTCATTGCGCTCGGCTCGTCGTCGGCAAAAAAAGGACGCTCAGAAATAGGCGTCCTTGTCAATATAAAGATTCGTCAATTTAGTCTTGATATTGCCCCGTCGTGGAGGCAATATTCATATCAGAATAACTTTTTAGGTTAAAAAGTGAAACCGAAACCACAACCGACGCCGACATAGTTGACGTGAAGGTTGGCATAGATATGAGGTTTACCCAATGCAAAATCAAGCCCGAACTTTATGCCTCCAAGAAATGTTTTTCTTCCCCATTTGTTCGTCGATACAAACTCGCGATCTTCAACCATTTTTGAATAATGTCTGAATACGGGGCCTGCTTCGGCACCGAGTATTATTGAATGCTTCCTGGATTTCCCAATGGGAAAATAATGGGTATAATCTGCCATCAGGGGAAATGCGGTGAATTTTTCGTGTGCTGGGACAGCATCAAGATAACTACTTCCAGTACCTGCTCCTATTCGCAGACCAAGATATTCCTTGCGGTCTATTCTCCACCCAAGTGATATGTCTGCCAACTTTATATTGTTAATAAAAAAACCATCCCACCTACCTTCAATACCCCACTGAAAACCACCGTCTGATAGTTCTTGTGAATACCCAAAAACAGGGGATAGTAACAGTGTCGTGATAAGCGCAAAAAAGTATTTTTTCATAGAATTGCAGATAAGAGTTAGTTAATAGTTATTTTTTCTTTCCCGACGTCGGCTCGAACCGGGGTTCTCTTCCCTTTGGGTTATGTTATCTGGCTGAATCGTCAGCCAGCAGATAATGCGCGCTGCGTCCTCCGTGACTGGACTTGACAAGAATGCCTTTTTCCATGAGGTCAGTGATATCCCTCAAAGCAGTAGCCTGAGAGGTCTTTGTCATCTTTGCCCATTTGGATGAATTCAGATTACCGTCAAATCCGTCCCAAAGTTTATTAACCATTTTTACCTGACGTTCATTCATGGGGATTTCACGACATCTGTTCCAGAAAGAAGATTTTTTTACTACGCGCTGTACTGTAGATTCCGAATGAACAAGTGCTTTCTTCATGGTTTCAAGGAACCACTCCAGCCAGGAAGTAATATCAGTGCTGCCGTTGGAGGTCTTCTCCAAAACGTCATAATACGCTTTCCTTTCTTTAAGTATCTCGGCGGACATACTATAAAACCTATGGGGCATTCTGTCCGCTCTGGAGAGTAGCATGTCGGTGATAGTCCTGGCCAGGCGACCGTTGCCGTCATCAAACGGGTGTATGGCCACGAACCAGAGGTGTGCAATGCCCGCTTTTAAAACTGAGTCAGTAGAATGGTCTGTTTCAATCCAGCGAAGGAATTCTTCCATCATAACGGGAACAAATGATGAAGCCGGCGCTTCAAAGTGAATTTTTTCTTTTCCAAATGCTCCCGATACTACCTGCATGGGCTCGTCACCCACCCGATAGGCAGCAACAGTGATTGGAAAAATGCCGTTTCGTCCTGTCGGAAACAAGGCAGCATGCCAATTGAAGAGTCGTTCGTGTGTAAGCGGAAGCCAGTTGGAGCGAACCGCATCTATCATTATACGGACAACTCCCTCTGTGTAATGGTCGGGTTCAGGCAATCCTTCGGTCGGAATTCCAAGATGCCTGGCCACTGAAGAACGGACTTTGTTAGCGTTGAGTATCACTCCCTCAATTTCGGAAGACCTGAGCACATCTTCTGTCATTACATCCAATGAAGTGCTGTTCTGCAGCTCAAACCCAATACTTTCCATCAAACCACAGATTCTTCCTTCAAGATTTCTGACATCAGAAAGCAGAGACAGGAATTTGTCCGAGTTCCAGGAAAAGTGCGGCCACTGCGGGCATTGCCATATATAATGCGGTGCCATATTCTACGTTGCTTATTTGTACAAAGTTATAACAATGATTCGAATAAATGAAATATTCTAATCAAATTATGACGAGAATAATAACGGGTTCTCGTCCCTTTCACATATAAAAAAAGAGAGGCAAAACCTCTCTTTTTTGGTGCGGGTAAAGGGATTGACCAATTGCTGCGCAATATGGTCCTCCTCCTTCTCGCCTCGGCAAAGACCGGACAAGTCCGTTATTGCGCTCGGCTCGGCGTCGGCTCGAACCGGGGGTTCTCGTCCCTTTACATACGAAAAGGGCGACTAATGATTTAGTCACCCTTTTCTGGTGCGGGTAAAGGGACTCGAACCCCCACGCCTTACGGCACCAGATCCTAAGTCTGACGCGGCTACCAATTACGCCATACCCGCTTCTTACCGAAAATGATCTTTCGGGCCACAAATATAGGTGTTTTTTCCAGATGAAGAAAAAACCGGACAAAGGTTATCAGGTTATAGGTAAGGGAAATTTATTTTACTGTTTTAGCTTCCGATTGATATGTTTTGGTAATTTTGTCTCCACGAAACCATTCACAATATCAATAATAATCATCACATGAAAGCACATAAATACTTGATAATAGACATTATCTTCGTATTTGTATGCTTCTTTTTACTGCTTGTATTTAAGGGAGGCCTCCTTTTTCACATGGAGCAGTATTCACTTTTTGTATGGGACCTGGAACAGTTCAGTGTATTTATGGATCAGCCGGGTGGATTTCTTGCCCTGTTCGGGACTTTTTTGACACAGTTCTGTTATTTTCCTTTATTTGGGTCATTATTCCTTGCCTTTTTACTTTGGTTGCTTGCATTTTTAATACGAACTGCATTCAGACTCGGGGAATCAAGAT